>CAJTRM010000011.1 GCA_910578865.1 uncultured Dorea sp. | reverse complement strand
ATTCAGTTGTCAATTTTCAGTTAGAATCACATTCATTGAGATTCCGAGAAGTTATCATTATACCTACATTACACATCTGTGAAAAGCAACTGGTTGTTGCTCACACTTGCCTTTCCATATCTGTAGACAAAATTCCATAGATATAGTAGTCGCACCAGGTATTTACCATTTTACCCTGTCTGATATGTCCTTCCTTCGTGTAGCCACATTTCTCTAGGATTCTACAAGATGCAACATTTCGAACATCAACTTCTGTCCAAAGCCTTCTAAGTTCTGTATGCTCAAAACAGAATCTTGTAATTGCCCTAAGGGCTTCTGTTCCATAGCCGCATCCATGAACTCCTTTTGATAATCTGATTGCAACTGAAGCCATACGATCTTTCTCAATCAGATAAACCCATAAATCGCCAACAACCTTATCATCATCTTTTAATGCTACCCCAAGATGAAAACTCTTTGTTGGCTTTTCCTCCTTTTCGAATAGTAACTCAGGGTTCAATTCTGCCTTACTTGGTCCTTTTCCCCAATATGTGTAAATTGATTTATCCGACATCCATTCCTTTAGTGCAGGAACATCTCCTTCTGTCATTGGACGAATAATTAATCTATCTGTACGTATTGTTGGTTTTTCGTTTATGTAATCTGCAAGTGCCACAGAACCACCCCCTCTAAAAATTAAATTCAGCTTCCCAGTCAAAACGTCCACTTTCCTCATATGACTTTGGCCAATGGCTACACCAATCAGGTGTCATCGGATTCTCAATGCGGTCAATACTTGGCGTATACGGCTTAAGGTCAAGCACCTGGCTTCCATCAAATGCATCAATATAATATAGCCCTACAGTTCCAGACTCTTCATCCACATATGCGATATTCACATTTGAAACCGCTATTGGATTAGGTCTCTCCGGAGATCTAAGTGCAAATACACCGATCTCATCCGGACCATTTTTATATGGTTTCTTTTCTACCAAAACATTTCGGTCTCTTTGATTATCGCTGCCATTCATCCACCAAAGTATTTGAACATGGCTGTATCCTTCAAGTCCTTTTAGTGCTTTTGCATACTTTGGATCAAGAATTACCTTTACTTCATTTCCATTTACAATCTTTCCGATGGGACTAATATTAATTTTGTTCATCTCGTGAACCTCCTTAAATTGATCTCATCGGGCGCCCGATATATACATTGTACAAAGTGTAATTTATACTTCAACCCCCATTTTGAAATAATTATTTTATAGCTCTTTCAAAACAAAACTTACAATCCACAGCCCTTTATAACTCGTATCCTTCTTAAGCTTCGCCTTAAACCCCTCCACATACATTTCCGTCTGCCTCACACTTGCAGTCTCCGAGTCAAAGAATCCAACTCTTATCTTCTCCTGCTGTTTATACCCGGTAAGTAACCTTAGCCACTTCTGGGTAACAGAAAAAGAAACAGAAATAGTCACCACCCCAGTACGAACCACATCCCTCTGTATGGTTCCAGCTTCCGTCTCTCCACCGCTGTCTGCTTCCTTATCCGTCATATCCACTTCATAACTATCCGGCAGAGGAAGATCCACGCCGTCAAAGTTCAAATACTGAAAAAATGCCATCGCTTATCTCCCTCCACTTCTTAGATTTGCCCTCTGCTGGGCATTTACAATCACTTCATCCAACATCGTACCGCCAAGGTACACAGGAATTACAATGTCACCACTGCCACCGCCTGCTGAAGAAACCGCATCCTTAATCGCCGATACAAAACTACTCATATCTGCACTCGATACAGTCCCGCCACCTGCCATTGCCATTTGACCTGCATTCACCTGAGGATTTACCACCATATCAGCTGCAAGACCACTCACTGCATCCTTTACCATACCCTTGCTCTTCTCAATACCCTTCGCCAGTCCGGACATAAAGTCTGGCATCCAGCTCTCGTATTCCGTCAGAGGTCCTTCATCTGGCACAGAGAAATGCAGGAACGATTTGATTGTGTCAGCCACACTACAAACCGCATCCTTTACCTTACCGATGCAGGACTTGATACCATTCACGATACCATTGATGATATCAGCACCCCAGCTGAACGCCGAAGAAGCCAGATTCTTAATGAAATTCACTGCATTAGTAAAACCATTCTTGATGGTGTTATAGATACCCGAAATGGTATTCTTAATCCCATTCCACATCGCACTGAAAGCAGTTGACACCGCCGTCTTAATGGCATTCACAACGGTTGTCACCGTATTTTTGATACCATTCCAAACCGTCGTGATGGTGTTCTTGATGCCATTTATCACTGTGGTAACCACATTTTTGATGGCATTCCATACGGTAGAAAATACCGTCTTGATAGCATTCAGTACAGTAGTAATCGCTGTCTTGATTGTATTCCAGGCTGTAGTCAGGAATGTACTGATTGCCGTAACAACCGTAGTCACCACAGTCTTTATGCCATTCCATATCGTACTGAAAAATGTAGAAATAGCCGTCCAAACTGTAGTCGCAACCGTCTGGATCGTATTCCATGCAGTGCTCAAGAATGAGGAAATCGCATTCACAACAGTAGTAAATGTATTCCTGATTCCTTCCCATAGCCCGGTAAAGAATCCAGCAATTGCATTCCAAACCGTTTCCGCTGTAGTCTTGATAAACTCCCATGCCGCCGCAAAGAATTCCTTCAAGGCTTCCCAGACTGCAACCGCAATCTCCTTGATGCTTTCCCACAAATCAATCCAGAACTGCCGGAACTCATCACAGTTATTCCAAAGATAGATAAACGCCGCCACCAAGGCCACAATAGCAGCAATAATCAGAACAATCGGATTGGCAAGCATGGTCGCATTCAGTGCCAGAAATGCAGTCTTCACTGCCTTAATCACACCCACAACCTTTGGCACAATGGTCATAATCGTACCCACTGCCGTAATGATTTTACCAATGATAATCAGTACCGGGCCCAGCGCCGCCGCAATCAGTGCAACCGTCACAATGGTTTCCTTTACACCGTCCGGCAGACTGTTTAGTACATCAATAAATCCCTGCACCCATCCAACAATCTTTTTCACCGCCGGTAACAGAATCTCGCCAAAAGAAATGGCCAGCTCCTGCAACTGAGATTTCAGTATAGTGAGCTGACCTTCCAGGTTATTATTCATGGTGTCTGCCATACTCTGCGCAGCACCGTTACAGTTATCTATCGCTCCTGAGAGCTTTGCAATATCTCCTTCTCCTGCATTCATTAATGCGAGGAACCCTGACATGGCATTCTTTCCTACCAGTGATTCCGCCGCAGCTGCTTTCTCCGATTCTGACAAACCGCTAAAGGCAGTTCTACAGTCAGCCAGAATATCCGACAGGTCCCTCATGGAACCATCCGCATTGGTGGTAGCAACTGTCACCTCGCCAATATTTTCCCCACAAATCTTAACCTCACCGGAAAGATTTGTCATTATGGTGCGAAGGGAAGTACCTGCCTGAGTGGACTTGATACCGGCATTTGCCATAAGACCGATGGCTTCCGCTGTATCTTCCACCGAGAACCCCAAAGCACCTGCAATCGGCGCACAATACTTAAAGGTCTCACCCATCATTGATACATTGGTGTTCGCATTGCTTGATGCCGCCGCCAACACATCTGCAAAATGCCCCGAATCCTGCGCCGACAAACCAAAGGCAGTCAGTGCATCCGTTACGATATCAGAAGTCGTAGCCAGATCTTCTCCCGAAGCAGCCGCCAGGTTCATCACACCTTCAATACCGGAAAGCATGTCCTCTGTCTTCCAGCCGGCCATCGCCATGTAGTTCATAGCCTCAGCCGCCTCGGATGCAGAAAACTTAGTCTTACTTCCCATCTCCCTGGCCTTGGCAGTCAGGTCTTCCAACTCTTTTCCGCTTGCACCGGATACCGCCGCCACCTTACTCATGGCAGTTTCAAAATCAGCCGCAGTCTTAACAGAAGCTGTACCAAGAGCTGTTACCGTTGCAGTAACCGGAAATAATTTCTTACCAGCCGATTCAATATTTCCTCCAACTTCTTTCCACTTTTCACCAGTAGAAGCAATCTTCTGTAAAGCTGTAGCAGACTGATTTGCCTGCTCTTCCAGTCTCTTTAATTCCTGCTCGGTCTCAATAATCTCTCTTTGCAGAGCATCATACTGATCCTTAGAAATCGTACCATTCTTAAGAGCCTCATCTGCCTGCTGCTGTGCAGTCTTCAAGGTCTCTAACTTATTCTTTGTTTCCTCAACCGCCTGTCCAAGTAACTTATGCTTCTGAGCCAGAAGCTCAGTATTGCCAGGATCTAACTTAAGAAGCTTTTCTACGTCCTTAAGCTGAGCCTCTGTATTTTTAATCTCGGTATTTACACCCTTTAATGCTGTTTGAAGTTTAGTGGTATCGCCGCCGATTTCAATGGTGATACCTTTAATTCTCGATGCAGCCATACCGAACCTCCCTTCCATTTTTAGGCAAAAGAAAAGAGCCGATTTCTCGACCCTTTCCAAAACTGTAATATGTTGTTATATCCTATCTCTTTTTGTACAAAAGCAGTTCAGGATTTGCGCCTTCTGCTTCATATGTGCAAACCATAATAAAATCCATATTTGCCAGAATACCAAAGCATCTGTCACCACCAAACTCAGATTCTAATTGATTTCCAAGATAAGTCGTTTGGTCATTCAAAAACTTCACACTTGCACCACTTGGTAATGGATATGCCAAATTAACATATCCACCAACTAAAGCATTCAGTTTTTCAACCTTAGGCATTCCTTCGATATGAAGTTCATTTATTTCCTTGATAAGCTGTTCCTTAAACAATTCAAACTGCCCGTTATCGCTTAGTTCCTCATATCGCTTCCAGTAATCAAGTGTGGGCAGTGTTGCCTTCATATGTTCACGAGCCTGTTCTTCTGAAAAACCTTCGCTCACCAAATGCTTTACACACACATCAATCAAATCATTCATATTGCTGTAAGTGTATGTTCCATCTGCATAGCACCACTTACAGTAATCTTCATTCAAAAATCCATCACTATCGTGACCAACAATTTCATCTTCGAGAGGCATACCACAACACTGGCATACCAATTGCTTAGGAGCTCCCAAAAGTGTATTAATTGTTACATTAAATTCCTTTGATAAAAGCTTTAATGTTTCTGTATTTGGAACCGTCTCGCCATTCTCCCAACGAGATACAGCCTGCCTTGTAACCATAATCTTCTCAGCTAATTCATCCTGAGATAATCCCTTTTTTGTACGAAGTTCTAATATAACATCCTTTGTTTCCATCGTATCCACCTCCAATACTGATATCATATCAGCAGATCAGCATTTAGAAAAGCAACTTGCTGTTTCCCTTTTTATTATCGGTCAATAACGATGTTTCTGTTAATTATTGATAATCCTCTCGTATCTTTCAGCATGAAGAATGGTTACTTCCTTTTCATCTTTGTACTGAATCTGATAGATTTCATCTTCCAGCTTCTCTACACAAAGGATTTCCTTGCCTTCCACATCCCAGAGTCCATCAACATACATTGCATTAAAAAAGATAATCTCAGGTCGGTCATAACTTCTCTCGCCCTTGATTACCAAATCACCATCCCATACACAGGATGTAATCTTTATTCCTAAAACATCAAAATCCATACGCCCTCCATTAGAAGCGGTCAAAATCAGCCTGTGTAGCTACGACATTGTAATTTTTGTCAGCATCCTGATCATTTCCGCTCTCCACATACATATCATTCACCATTCCGATGGTCAGCAAATCCAAATCTCTGATTGAGATTCCCAGCTGAACACATCGGAGCAGGAACAGCGGTGTTGTCATCTGACGGTCTGTTGCACGAAGTTTTTTTTAGCCTCAGCATCCGTTCTAACATTCAATCCCCAAAGCTCAATAATCTTTGGAAGCACCTGATAGATAGAAAAAGTATTAAACGCATCCAGCCACTCTTCCGGAGCATCAGGGATATTAGGATCTGCATGCTTTGCCATAACATAGGCGATATTCTCAAACATCTCCAAAGAGAATAGATCCAGATTAGAAACTTCCTCAGTATTGCTATCAATCGCCTTTTCCAAAGAAGCCAAATCCTTGTAGATATCTCTCTGGAATTTCATTCTGTATATTCTCGGAATCGCAGCACTTGCTCTGAAAGGAACCAGCTTTCCGTCAATTTCGATATTCTTAACCATGCTCATTAGCATTACCTCCAAATCAAAACTCGTGTACCCTTGTACACCGTACTCATAGTACTCGAAATAGAAAAATCAAGGCTCCAAAGCTTCTGCCCGGAGCCCATCATCTTACTCTTCACCTGTATTTACACCGGTAACTGTAGGCATATAAACTGCCTTGTACCAATCGGCATAAACCGTGCTGTCTGTCTCATTACCGGTCTTAGCCTTAACCACACCGGAAGGAAGTGGTGTAGCCTTGATGGTAAGAGTTTCCGTTTGAACCTCTCTGCTCTCTTCGTTTGTCTTGCCCTCGATACCAGGTCTACTTGCAGAGCAGTTATAAAGGACATGACGGATGTGCTTCACATCTCCATCAAACTCAAACAACAGAGCAAATCTGTTCAACTCCGAGTTCGCATCCTCAATCAGAACCTTGTTATCATCCAGAGTCTCATTCAAAGCAGATACCCTGAAATCCTCAGGAATCATCGCAAGCTCCAGATCACCGTCATAACCCATGTTGTTATTTATTACATAGTATGCTGTACCATCAGCATAGAAATTCTCCGGTTCCCCATTGGCATCCAGAGAAATCGAAACCGCACCACGCAATGCAACAGGAGTGCCGAAGGAAACTACACCTTCCTCACTTGTCTGAAGCATCGCATAATGTGCATTCTTAAGATTGTATTTGACCTTATTATTAGCCATTATTCAAACCCTCCATATCAAAACTGTACATGACCTCATAAAGCTTCTCGCTCTGGATCCATGTTTCCGACTTGTTATAAAAAATCTCATGTCCATCCAGGACATCCTCTACTCTCGACTCCAAGGCAATATCCTTGAAATCGGTGTACATCTCAATTCTGACCTCATTCAATTTGAAATACACCCTGCCGTCAGCAGCAAAGTTATCACTGCCCGGAATCAGATAACAAATGAATGGCGGATCAGGACTTTCTCCCTCTGCATAGTGATCATAGGCAAAGGGAATCTGCATTTCCTGAATAATCTGAACCAGTTCTTCCATCAACATCACCTCTGCAAGTCACTTCAAAGCTTTCTCTACTTCCTGTTCCAAAAATTCAGCTGCAGCTGCTTCTGCAGGAGCGATATGCGGAAAGGCTCTCGTTCTGCCGCCACCACGCTTGGCATGTCCAAATTCAAGCAAATGTGCCAGCTGATAACGATTCCTAGAATGCACCGTGACTTCCATCGCATTTGCATTCTCCTTCGTCGTTTTTACAGCCCAACTCTTTTTATATTTCCCAGTCTTAACCGGAGCACCTGCCTGTACTTCCCTTTTGGCTTTATTACCTGCTTTCTTCACAGCGGCCTTCATATCCTCTGTCGCAAGGTCAGCGTATTCCTGCAAACCTTCCATAATGACATGTGCCATCTGGTCAATCCTGCATCTGTCCGTTGCCATGCTTACCGCCTCACTTTCCTGCAGCTGAATTTCAGACTCTTCTTCTTGAAATTCATATGATCCACATTCGTGATATCATAGATTTCATCCCTGAAAACAATCCTGTGAGTTGTGGAACCAATCTCCGATGACTTTCGGCAATATCTGATAGTTACCGTTATACTCACATCCTCAACAATAGTTCCGGCTTCTTCCTTTTCCTTGGAGCTTGCCATACCCTCGCCACCAATCGTAGCATGACAGGTATAGAAATCTTCCCAGACATTCTTATGATTGCCGATGACATCCGTCACCACCGTATTCTTCTGGAAAGTCACTTTTTCATTCATCAAAGACACATTCAAAGCAATCCCTCCCATCAAAATTCCGGTGTCCGGATTCCAAACATCAATGCTCTAAGTCCAACAGTAAGTGCTCTGTGGTCTGCATCTTCACGATGCTCATACAGATAAGCCACTGCATACATCACCGCAATCTTACTCACAGGCTGTTTTTCAAACTCTTCAAGGTCTGTAAACCTCGCCACATCCATACATATCTGCTGGCTCTGAATAATGATGCCTTCAAGCAGTGCATCATCATCATCGAAATCCACCCGCAGATAATTCTTCATTTCTTCCAATGTAACTACTGCCATCAAACATCACCTCACACAAAAGGGAGCCGCATTACACGACTCCCCACAATCACCAGTTACTTAGGATGAAGAACCACTCTTCTGCTGAAGAACCTTGATAGCCTCAGGAAGAATAAGCTTACCATCGACTCTCTGAGTTCCCATGAATCCGACCTGACCATTCGCAGCATAAAGCTCGGACAGCTTCTTGAAGGTTCTGCCCTGACGGTCTGCAATCCAGTAATACTTGAAATCACCGAATGCGATAGTCTTTGCACCGGCTGCCGCAGTAGGCATGAATGCAGAAGTCTTCACAGGTCTTCCAAGGATCGTGTCCGGAGTACCTGCAACTAAAGAAGGCTGCCATAAATACTGACCGGTAGTATCCTTAAGCTTACGGATCTGCTTCACAGTCGCATCATTCAGTACCCAAACCGCATTCTTACGGTAAGGCGCCTTCAGGCTGTAGAAAAGGTCAATCACCTCATCTGCAGTAATGGCAGTTGCAGAAGCTGCAGTCACACCAACCTCAGCACCACCGGCTGCTGCAAGAATACCAAGCGGCTTGCCCTTGCCATCGCCATTGAAGAAAGATTCTTCCTCTCTTGCACCGATACGTCTTGCAAATTCCTTGGAAATATATGCTTCAAGGTCAAACACGCTATCCGCAAGAAGTTCCTCGGAAACCTTAATCATGGTACCAAGCTTGTAAGCACCGATAGATACCTGGCTGAATGCATCATCAGATTCCTGATAAGCACCCTCCTCATCTACCCAGCTTGCAGAACCCTTTGATGCCACAACGGGAATCTTACGGTCACCGCTGGAAGTACGAATCACATGGGCAAGAGTACGGAATACATTCTCTTCCTCAAGTGCTTCCACCAAAGTTCTCTCAAACTCATCAGGTACAAGATAACCACCCTCAGAGTCAGTACCTTCCTGAAGTGCATTAAGCACAGAAGGCATCGGAGCCTTTACTCTCATCGCATTCCAGAACGAACCCTTATACTCATCAGAAGCACGTCCTGTCTTTTCAACTTCATCTTTTCCCATCTTTGCACCCGGCTTTCCGGTAAGTGGAGTACTTGTAGCCTTAGAAAGCTCTGCATCAATCGCAGCCTGTCTCTCAAGTCTCTCGATTTCCTTACCTAAATTCATAACATCCTGTTCCATCTTATCGTAGGTTGCAGTGTCTTCCTCGGAGAGCATACCGTCTGCACCTCTCTTGGCATCAAGGAACTGCTTTGCAGCATCCCAAGCCTTTGCTCTTTTTTCTCTAAGTTCTAAAATCTTGCTCATCTTGAAAATCCTCCATTTTCTGTACTAAAAAAGCCTGCTATAAATGCGATAACAAGCTCAGTCTCTTCTCCAGCTGATCTACCGGAGTACGCTTCTCTACTGGTTTCTTAGGTGGAATCAGTTTGGACAGCATGGAATTCATAACCGCCTGTCTTGAAAACATCACAGGAGCACTCATCTCATCACTAACAGCCATTCCCTCACCAGCATCATTAGTTACATCACCCTGTCCATCGCTGAACAGGATCTTATCTGCAAAGCCAAGCTCAACTGCTTTTTTCGCATTGAACCAGCTCTCAGCATCCATAAGCTTTGAAATCTTGTCTCTTGCAAGACCCGTCTTGATCTCATAAGCATTCATAATGGATTCCTTCACTTCATCCAGCATCTTCACCGCTTTCTTCATTTCCTCAGAATCTCCGATTGCGATAGTCGCAGGATTGTGAATCATCATCATTGCAACAGGACTCATTTCCACCGTAGTTCCAGCCATAGCAATCACAGATGCCGCGGAAGCAGCAAGCCCGTCAATCTTAACTGTCACATCGTATGGATAATCCATCAGCATGTTGTAAATCTGAGCTGCGGCAAATACATCACCACCGGGTGAATTGATCCAGACTGAAATCGGACCCTTACCCATGTTCAGCTCATCCTTGAATAGCTTTGGAGTAACCTCATCTCCATACCAGGTTTCATCTGAAATTTCTCCATTCAAAAAGAGCGTCCTCATTTCAGAGCTGCTCTCATCCTGGTTCTGTATCCAGTTCCAAAATTTCCGTTTCATCACTTACCTCCATCCTTCTTAGTTGCACCGGTGCAACCACCGTCATTCCGCATTCTCCCCGGTTGCCCTCTGCTCTGATTCATTTTTCCATCCGACTGTTTCAAATCCTCTTCCTCTCCACCGGAGCTCTGACTATCCCCGGATTCCCCTTTGAAACCATCAGAAGAACCTGCCGCAAAGATTCCTGCATCCGCAAGCTTCGTCATATTTCCATTGATGAGATACAAATCACCACCGGCCTCTTCCGGAATGCGGTCAAGGTTTTCAAGCTCACGGATATCATTCGCTGACATCCAGCCGTTCTGCCTTGCTGTTGCATAGCCATTCATTCGGCTTTGGTAATCTCCCCTGAGCAAACCATCCACGTTGAACTTAAAGAAGTATGTTTTCTTCTCTTCCTGAGTAAGAAGGGCTCTGACCATAGCCTGCTCCCATCTTGCTACCCAGGGATCCAAAGTGTACTTCACAAATTCAAGCGACTGCTGCTCAATATTAGAAAAGCTCGACTTCTCCAAGTCACCGACCATGTGGGGCGGTACCCTAAAGATTCGAGCTATCTCATCAATCTGAAATTTTCTTGTTTCCAAAAACTGTGCTTCATTCGGGCTAATGGAAATCGGTGTGTACTTCATACCTTCTTCCAATACCGCCACCTTGTTAGCATTAGCAGAACCACCAAAGGTTGCCTGCCATGATTCTCTCACACGACTTGGATCTTTAATCGTTCCCGGATGCTCCAACACACCGGACGGAGCTGCACCATTTGCAAAAAACTTGGCTCCATACTCTTCACATGCAATCGCCATACCAATCGCATTCTTTGCCATTGCTATCGGACTGTAGCCTACAAGACCATCGAAGCCCAATCCCGGAATATGAAGAACATCGTGAGGCTGCAACCTCACCGTAGACCCCTTCATGGTATGAGCATCATCCGTATTCATGTAATACTCATAATAAAGCTGACCATTCTCATCACGATTGACTGTCATTCGGTCAGGCATAAGCGGATACAAAGCAATGATTTCACCTCTCGCATTCCTGATTATCTGACTATAGGCATTGCCCCATAGAAGCAAATGCGTCATCAAAGTCTCACGGAATACAAAGCTTGTCATTTCCGGATTTGGTTCATCATGGAGCAAAAAATAAAGCGGATGATCCACCGCCTTCTCTTTACCGCCATCTGCTGTATATCTGTAAAACTGTAATGGAAGTCCAGCCACCGCCTCCGACAATATCCTCACACAGGAGTACACCGCTGTCATCTGCATTGCTGTTCTTTCATTTACTCTCTTCCCGGAAGTGCTTCCCCCCATAAAAAATGAATACGCACTACCCGAAGTCCTGTCTGTGGGAGCATCCCTGCCCCGGAATATACTGGTTATACTATTGAATAATCCCATATAGCCTCCTTAAAACACCAATAATCCTCTCTCATCGTAAACGCTGCCCTGTGGCTCACCCTCATTTCTAAGGCATCTGTCCAGAGCCATAATGGAAGCAACTATTCCATCAATCTTTTCCTTTGACTTAGCCTTGGTCACCTTAATGTTTTCCGCAGCATCAGTTTCGATTACCACATTTCCTGCCATCCATCTTAAAACCGGATGTCCTGCATGAATAATCTTCCCTTCCATAAGAAGTCTATAGAATTCTTTGGTCGGTGTACTCATACTTGCAAAGCCCTGTCCAAATGGCACCATCGTAAATCCAGCATCTTCCAGGTTCTGAATCATATGAGTCGCATTCCATCTGTCCACTGCAATTTCAAGGATGTGATACTTCTCACCCAAATCACAGATGAATTTCTCAATGAAATCGTAATGAATAACATTACCTTCTGTTGCTAACAGATCACCCTGCTTCTCCCATACATCATAAGGAACTGAATTTGCCTTGACTCTCTGTGGAATGGTTTCCTCTGGCACCCAGAAGTACGGCACCAGAATATATTTCTCATCCGTATTTCTTGGTGGAAATATAAGAACCAGTGCAGTAATATCTCCTGTACTTGAAAGGTCCAAGCCAGCATAGCAATCTCTGCCTTCCAGCAATCTCATATCAATCGGTTCATCACCTTTCATAAAGATTGCATCAGGAATCCATGATGTTGTACTTGATACCCACATATTCATTCTGAGCCACTTAAAAATAATTTCATCAGCCGGATTCTGCTTTGCCTCACGATATGCATCCCTCAGTCTTTCAATGTCAACGGTATATCCAAGTGACGGATTCACCTTGTACCAATTGGCTTCATCTTCCCAGTCCTCATCATCCTTAAGTCCATAAACCACAGGATAAAAGGTCGGATCTACACGCCTGCCTTCCAGGATATCAACCGCCTTGGTATGTAACTCAAAAGCAATCGAATGTCTGTCATTACCAGCGGTTGTGATTATGAAATGAAGCGGATTTTGTCTCGCATCTGAACTGTATTTTGTGAGAACATCATATAACTGACGATTCGGCTGTGTATGAATTTCATCGAACACAAGTCCCGAAATCGAAAAACCATGCTTGCTTCCAACCTCAGCTGAAAGTACCTGGTAAAACCCGGCATTACCATAATTGACGATACGTTTTGTGGCTGACATCAGCTTGCTTCTTTTCATAAGAGCCGGTGACATCTCAACCATTTGACGTGCAACATCAAATACAATGGAAGCCTGCTGTCGATCTGCAGCTGCTCCATATACTTCAGCACTTGGCTCATTATCCGCATACAATAAATAAAGAGCGACGGCTGCTGCCAGTTCGCTCTTACCTACCTTCTTACATATCTCAACGAAGGCTGTTCTAAACTGCCTGTTTCCATCAGCTTTAACAATACCGAAAATATCTCGGATCAGCTGCTCCTGCCAGGGTAATAACCAGAATCTTGTGCCTGACCATTTGCCTTTTGTGTGGCAAAGATTCTCGATAAAGGTTACCGCCCTGTCTGCCTTCTTCTTATCATAATGAGAAGTTGGAAGCATGAATTTTGTCGGCTGATAGTTTTTCAGCTTGGGATAATCCTTAGGTCTTGTTTCCTTTGCCATTAAGAATCACCCCCAAGCAATGCCTCCATCTCATCTTCTGGTTCCTGCCCCTTGCTATTACCAGCAATAATTCTGCTTCGGGAAGATGGCGTAAGACCAAACTCCGATGCAGCCTGTAACATCAATTTCTGATTTGTATTTGCAATACCAACCCAAGGAGTCTGCTGCTGATATCCTTTATCAGTTTCAAAAGTGGATCCACCAGAGGTAATGTGTTCCTGAGCTTCCTTCCATCTTGCATAAGACTGACAATATGCAGCAAATGCTGCCATATCTACTTCTGTAAGAACACCCATCTGATTCATCAGCTCGGCCAAGCGTTTCCATTCCTTCTTTGCTTCTTGCATTAACCATTCAGGGCAAGCAGGCATTCCCTTTGCCGGAATTGGTTCTTTCGTATTCAGTTTTCTTTTTCCCGGATTGCCTTCCAGCTTCTTAACCGCTGTAGGCTTTGGCTTTCTTCCTGCCATCGGAATCCCTCCTTCCTATCGAATTTTGAGCACAAAAAAGCACCAGTTTCCTGATGCTCCAATGTTTTCATATGTAATTAATCATTTTGTGTATTATAAAATTTATCGCTTATCAGATGCTTGATGCTTTCTGGGATTGTTTTGTTTTTATCCTCTACGAGCAAAGTATCGTACTTGCTGACACTTGCATCCTTAGAAAAAATGAAATCAACTATTTCCCCGTCATTACTTTTCTCAACAGATGTATCTTCCACACGTAAAGACATAGGGAGGAAGAAATCGTTTATCTTATTTCCTTTGTCATCTGTATTCTCTGTAAGTCCTAATGTGAATTCTAAATTAGTAACACTCAGTTTGTATATAATTGTTACGGTCTGCATATCTTTTAGAATACAAACCATATCATTTGTAAGTTCTGGTAATCTTTTTAAGCATGGCAGTTTCTTTTTTGCATTCGCGTATGGATGCCTTGCATCAAAATAAAACTGGCTATTTGTGAGTTTTGCTTTTTTAGCATTTTTGTAAAAATCCTTTGCTGATAGTTTAGTCTCAACTCCTGTCAAATGAAGAAAGTGATCCACAGGAAATGAAACTTCAAAATATTCATCTCCATACACATACAAAAAAGCTTTACCTGCTAAACTCTGGCTATATACCCCAGCTGAATCTATTATATCTTGTCGTATTGCATTTTTCTTATCCGTCTTTGTTGCCATTTATACCTCTATACGTAAAGAGGAGTGTGATGCGAAACCACACTCCTCAATAATTTCTTAAGAAAAGAGTTTTCTGCTGGTTGTCAGCCTCGGTACCCAGTTAAGATACCCATAACGACGTGGAAATCATTAAGTCCCCCACGTGGACTACAGCTTTATCCAAGCTGCCAGGCTCGATGCCCAGTTAAGACATCTAATGAGATGGAAAATTATCCTGCTCCATCTGCAGCCCAACTTTTTACGATGCTCTTACATCGAGAACATTTCTGCTCTTACCTATATTATACTCAAATCCAAGAAAAAATCAACAAAAATCAGCTGTTACCACATATTTCATTTTCATAGAATTTTTCCTTGTTCATATATAATATCGGATAATGTTTAATTGTCAATACCCCCATATTCAATTTTGCAACTGCGCACAAAAGACCCACCCGCCGTTCTATAATAGATAGGTCTGTAGAGATTTTTACACCCCCTACCGGTCATGCCAGCGATCTCCTCGCTTTGCATGTATCTGTGAATGACACGACTTGCACAACGCAATCAGATTGCTCCGATCATGTGCGCCACCTTCACTCAATGGAAGCTTGTGATGTATCTCCTCCACCGGAACTGCAAGTCCACGTTCAAAACATAACTCACAGAACGGATGCTCCGAAGCATACTTATCACGAATTCTTTTCCATGCTCTGCCATATCGGCGTTTGATCTGCTTATCTCTGCTGAACTTTTCATAGTCGCTGTTTGCTTTTCTTGCATGCTCTTCACAGTACCGTCCGATTACTAATGCAGGACAGCCTGGATAAGCACACGGTTTCTTTGGTTTGCTTGGCACTGTTACACCTCCATGCATCATAAAAGCCCTGGAAGATTTTGGCTTCCAAGGCTCTGCTCTGTCGTACACTTTCGACACTATCATAATAACATATATGGTTATGCCATGGTGGGACAAAGTGTGCCAACCTATTCAGGTACTATAAAATTATTTAATGCCGATGCATGAATACGATGTACAGTTCTGTAAGAAACATTCAGCTCATAGGAAATATCTTCCCAGCTCTCATTCTTAAGATAACGATATTTAAGAAGAAGTCTTTCCTCCGGATTTTCCATCTTCTCAATCGCTGCATTAATTTCAGAACGAAGATCCACCAGTCTGTTTATCTTCTTATCAATCTTCTGCTCGTACTCCCATATTTTTTCAATGGTCTTAATAAATGGAGCTTCCAGATTTCTATTCGGATTCGTACCAATCTTCTCACCATAACTGCATCCCTGAATTGTTCCACGCATCTCACGAAGCTGTTCCAGCTCCTTTACTTCTACCTGTATCTGCTTATCCAAAAGATACGCCTGTTTCAAATACTCTTTTGCTGTCATATGCTACCTCCGATAAAAAATAATTTCACTCGGATTTACTCTGATTGTCTTATTTCGTCCTGAAGCTTACGGATCAGAAACTCTCCATCAACCGATGTTAATTGCTGATACCACGGACTTCTGAAAAACTTCTCAATCTGCAAAGCTTCATCTATTGCTGTCTTGCTCTTTGGATTACGCTTTACCCTTTTAAGTGCGGCTCTATAATCAGCAACCGCACTAAGGATAATAGCATTAGCAAGTCTTTCATATGGATCCTCTGTCTGGTTCTTACCTGCCATGCGTCACCCTCGCTTTTACAGCTGCAATCAATCTGTTCTGTGTCATATCCTTATTAGCCAAAGCTTTCATTACATCTTCATCGATAGTACCGGCTGTAATAATATGCTGAACCACAACGGTCTCAGCTGACTGTCCCTGCCTCCATAATCTGGCTACTGTCTGCTGATAAAGCTCAAGGCTCCAGGTAAGTCCAAACCATATCAGCATATTTCCACCAGACTGCAGATTCAAACCATGTCCGGCAGAGGCCGGATGAATAAGTGCTACAGGAAGCTCTCCCCGATTCCATTTGCGGATACTCTCCTCTGAATCAAGCTTTTCAAAAGGAATCTTCCTTTCAGATAACCTTCTCATAATTCTGGTCAAATCATGCTTGAACCAATAAGCCACCATAACCGGCTTACCATTTGCTGCCTCTATCAAATCCTCCAGTGCATCCAGCTTTTGATCATGGATCTGAATCTCATCTCCATCATCGGAATAGACTGCACCATTTGCCATTTGTAACAGCTTTCCTGAAAGAGCCGCTGCATTTGCTGCTGTAATCTCTCCCTTCTTAAGAGGTATAAACAAATCCTCTTCCATATCGGTGTACATTTTTCCTTCTGCCTCACTCATATAAACAGGATATTCATTGCTGATAAGCTCTGGCATTTTCAAATGGTCAAGTGCCTTCATGGAAATCGTGATGTCTGATATCTTGTTATAAATCTGTTCCTCAGCACCTTTTCTTAATCTGTAGGAGTAAACAATCTGTCCATTCGTCTGATCAGGCACAAAATAATTTACTCTATACTGGCTGATAAATCTGCCAAGTCGTTCTCCCATATCCAGGCATTTAAATTCTGCAAAAAGATCCATCAAGCCATTGGAAGAAGGTGTACCGGTAAGGCCGATTACTCTCTTCACCTTTGGTCTAACCTTCATAAAAGCCTTAAAGCGTTTACTGTTCCAGTTCTTAAAGGATGAAAGCTCATCCAGAACCACCATATCGAAATCAAATGGCACTCCGCTCTCTTCAACCAGCCATTGTAGATTTTCACGATTTATTACATAAATATCTGCATCTGCTGCCAGAGCCTTCTTCCTGTCTGCTGCCGTTCCTAAAACAATTGAATACCTTAGGTGCTTCAAGTGCTCCCATTTATGAATCTCATCACTCCAGGTATTTCTTGCTACTCGAAGTGGAGCCACCACCAGAACCTTACTTACCTCAAAGCTGTCATACATAAGCTGCTCGATGGCTGTCAACGTAATACTGGTCTTGCCAAGTCCCATCCCGAGTATTACGGCTGCTATCGGATGTTCCAATATATAATTGATTGCATACTGCTGATAATCATGCGGTTTGTATTGCATCTATAATTCCTCCAATCTGTCCCATGTCATCCAGGACGAATACTTTATATCCAAGAGCACGAAGCTGATTATGTCTGTGCACCTGAAGCTTTCTTGGCTTCTCCCCGGGAGCCTTCACTTCCACAAACCCGATTTTCCCATCAGGTAATAAAACAATTCGGTCGGGCCAGCCTGAAGAACCGGAATTCCATTTCTCACACAAGCCGCCTCGCTTCTTTACCTCTCGAACTAATTTCTGTTCAATATATTTTTCACGCATCGCACGCCTCCATCATTCTTAACAGGTGTGCAGGTCGAGTACCTCGTTCCGTAAAACTCCCTATAGCAGATTTTTATTAAATTTCTCTATATAGGAACTTTTATGTAGAGAGGTTAACGACCTACACAAAAAGGATTAAAAGTGTATGTCGTGCAGCCATATTCCAAATTGCAAATGTGAATACAGCCACAGCGACCTTCACAATTACTCCAGGAAATCCTGCCCTTCCTTAAGCTTCAGTCCAACTACCTGCACTCCGGTATTCTTGCGAATACGGTTGTAGCCAGCCTTATCCATCGAAGAATAAAAATCTGTAGTACTGCGGATATATTCGCCGTTCTGCATGCAATGCGCTCGATAAGCCTGATACAGCTCGCCCGACTTTTCTTTATATGACGGATTAATTTCACAGCATTCCTCTAAAAACTGACCAAGCCAATCATTATCCTCGCGGTATGCCTTAATCGCTGCTTCCACCACATCCGGAAGATCAGTGTGAAAATCCTTATCAATAGCCTTCTTTGCGCCCTCGATAATCCAGCTCATAATGGCAGGACCAGCATGCTCGAAAAGATAATCCGCATAATTCTTGATGTCGCTTTTGCCTGTAATCTTTGCATTAAAAGGAATAACAATCAGTCTGCGCCAAATACCATCATCATTGGCTCCCACCTTCGGCAGATGATTTGTATAAAGCACCAGCGTATGTGACGGAACAAAGGAAAACGGATCCTTGTACTTCTTCTCCGCCTGGATCTCGTCTGTAGAGCAAAGCTGCTTCACCACTGCGGTATTCAGTCTCATGCCTTCCTCCATCTCAGAGGAAATAATAAGTCTCTTACCTTTAAGCTCAGCCATCTCCGGCTTCACATTTCTCTTACAGTTCATGGTGAGTGCTTCCGCTGAAAGCTTACCTGCGTAATTACCAAGAACTCTGAAAATGGTATTCCAGAAGGTACTCTTACCATTGGCACCGCCACCGTAAGCAATAATCATATGCTCCTGATAGACCTTACCAATTGCAGCCATACCGACTGTCTCCTGTACATAATCGATGAGCTTCTGATCCTTACAAAAGAAAAGATTCAAGGCATCCAGCCAAATCTGCTTTCCGTCTTCCCCCGGTGAACAGGCTGTAATCTTCGTAATTAAATCCTCAGGATTGTGAGGCTGTTCTCCTGCCAGTCCCTTCCTCAAATCAAAGGTGGCATAAGGTGTATTGATGAGATTCTCATCCTTATCAAGGTCACTGACTGAAATCGCTATCATCGGCTTTGCAGTATTTGCTGCGGATACGATGTACTTATAATCACGTCTCTTCTGCACAAACTTCAGATATGTCTGGGCACCCATGAGCATATACACCAGTGGTAACAGCTGACCATCCACTTCCTTAAGAAGCTCCTTCGGTCCAGCCTGTATGGAAGCCTTCGGAACACCAGCATCCTCTAATGCCTTTTCTACTCTGGCAACCTCATCCATAGCATCCTGAAGCTGCAAATCCAAGAATTCCTCAACTGCACCAATTGCCAGCTGCTTATCCTCTCTCCAGCAATCTCCATCAAATCTAAGGAAATCCGTTGCACTGGTGTATTTCAGTTCATCGCCATACTCACGCACAAGAACCTTTGCCTGACCAATGTCTGAATAATCCTCTGGCTTTAATGTGGCACCTTCGAAATCAGCATTGTATTCGTCAGGCGGTACATATCCGTCCTGCGTAACAATGCTCTTCCTGAAAAACTTCACTGCACTGTTCCAGATAGTCTTAAGCTCAGCATCCGGAAGCGGCGGATCACATTTTCTTGCATGCTCCAGAAAAGCTTCATGGGCTTTATCCGTATCGCCATACTTCTTAAGAATGCGTCCTGCGAATCGGCTCATGGTGTTATTGCGGCTTCCTTCTAAAATAGGACCGGTACTCTTCCCGCCCGACATCTCAGAATCGAAATCCTCCTCTTCGATATCAGAAATCTCCACCTCTTCGTCCACCGTCATCCAGCCTTCGTGGAAAATCACCTCATCACATTCAGCCCCGAATATGAATCTTGCTGCATCCAGAGCATTTCCATCAAAGAAGGAATAAGCACTCTGAATTGCTTTCTTCAAATTGGCGTACCTGGTAGCATCCGTTACCTCTGAAATAGGAAAATACATGTGATACCTTGGTCTCGCCGATTTGCCTTCTTTATCTAAAAGATGATGGCGGCTCGGTGCCAGCAAGTACTCCACATTAGGGAACAGCTCTTCCAGCTTTTCAGGCGTGATCCACTCAGCCGGTGCTTCTGTGTGGTCATTATCGATATCCATGACAATCACATCTGATCTGATGAAATTCTCAATGCTTCGATAATTCCCTTTGAACTCTGCACAAACATGGTCCTTCTTCACCGCTTCCTGCAGCTGTTCCGGCGTGACTACTGTCACCTTATTGGGATAGCTACAGTTCCCGGCTTGACCGACGCAGTTTGCTGTACAAATAGTTACCTGCATATTTCAAACCTCGTTTCTATAAAGTAAGAACTTACAAGTTCTCCTAACTTCCTAAGCGGGTTTGACCTACACTTTTCCGGTCTGAACCAAAAATAATTTGTAAAAAATCAGCCAGAGCAGAATCGCTTCCTTTTATAAAGTGAAAAATGCCCTGGCTGTTTTCAAAACTTTTTTCAAAAAATATTCCCTTCGACCGGAAAAACAATTTCCAGATGCGCTTAGGAAGATAGAAAGGCAACAAAGCCATTCGGAAAGTGAGGTGCTGCAGATGCAGACAGAAACGATTGATAAAAGCCAGCAGGCCACACCACAGATTGAAGAAGAGCTCATTGATACTCTCATCGCAATCAGCGTAGTAGCCAAACGACTGGCAGCCAATCTTAGACAACAGAATAAAGAAAACGGAGGAACTGAAAATGAGCAAAATGAGTGAATTATCTCAGGTACTGGATGAAATGATTGCCTGCGGTGAAGGAATGATCAAAGCCGCAAATGCATTAAAAGACATCTTCTCTTCTACAGAAGAAGTTCCGGCTAAGACTGAGACAAAGACAGCTAAAAAGGCAGCCAAGCAGGATGCCGCAGTGACTGAAGAAGCAAAGCCTGATTCTGCTCCTACCTATACTAAGGAAGATGTTCGTGGAGTTCTTGCTGCAAAATCAGCTGCAGGCTTTAAGAAGGAAATCAAAGAGCTTCTGGAAAAATACGGAGCCCAGCAGTTAAAGCAGGTTGATCCAAAGGATTACGCCGCCCTTCTTAAGGAAGCAGAGGTGATTGGAAATGCCTAAACACGCATACCTCTCCGCTTCTGCCAGCCACAGATGGTTAGCCTGTCCGCCAAGTGCAAAGCTCTGTGCCAGCATTCCGGATCAAGCATCGGAATATGCACAGCAAGGAACCGACTGTCATGAGCTCTGTGCCTACCTGGTAGAGAAAGCACTTGGCCGAGATGTTTCAGATCCATCAGAAAGTCTTACCTACTACGATGCTGAAATGCAGAACTGCGCTGAGGAATACAGGAACTATGTATTAGAGCAGATTGAAGCAGCGAAGGAATTCTGTAAGGATCCGCAGGTCATGATTGAACAGAGACTCGATTTCTCCCGCTGGGTTGAAAACGGCTTCGGAACCGGTGACTGTGTAATCGTTGCTGATGAAGTACTACAGATTATCGATTACAAGCATGGTCTTGGAGTTCTCGTAAGCGCCGGTGATGATGAGCATGGTGGCAACAGCCAGATGATGTGCTACGCCTTAGGTGCTTTGGAAGTATTCGGAGACATCTACGATATCAATCAGATTAAGATGACCATCTTCCAGCCAAGACGCGAAAACATCAGCACCTACACCATCAGCAGAGACAACCTTCTGAAATGGGCCGATGAAGTACTGGCACCTACTGCACAGCTTGCATATGTCGGTGAAGGCGAATTCAAAGCCGGTGACCATTGTACCTTCTGCAAAGTAAAGGCAACCTGCCGCAAGCGTGCCGAATACAATCTGGAGCTTGCAAAATATGATTTCGAAATGCCTGCCACACTGGATGATACAGAAATCGCAGCTATCCTTGAAAAGGTAGATGAAATGATTTCCTGGGGCAATGACATCAAGGAATATGCACTTCAGCAGGCACAGTCCGGAGTTCACTTCGAAGGTTGGAAGGTCGTAGAAGGAAGATCCAACAGAAAATATACAGACGAAACCGCTGTTGCTACAGCAGTTGCAGACGCAGGTTTTGATCCGTATGAAAAGAAGCTTCTTGGCGTAACAGCCATGAGCACACTGCTCGGAAAGAAGAAATTCGAAGAGCTTTTAGGTGGGCTTATTTACAAGCCACCTGGTAAACCCGCATTGGTACCGGAATCTGACAAGAGACCGGCAATGAACACAGCAATAGATGATTTTAAAGAGTAAAGGAGACAACTATTATGTCAAAGATTTCTAATCCTACAAAGGTAATCACAGGAGTAAACACACGTTGGAGCTATGCGAATGTATGGGATGCTAAGAGCATCAATGGAGGTGCACCTAAATACAGCGTTTCCCTCATCATTCCGAAGTCCGACACCGTAACCGTAAACAAGATTAAGGCAGCTATCGAAGCAGCTTACGAGGAAGGCCAGAGTAAGCTCAAGGGTAATGGCAAAACCGTTCCTGCCCTCTCTGTTCTCAAGACACCTCTTCGTGATGGTGATTTGGAGAGACCTGATGACCCTGCTTATGCAAATGCATACTTCATCAACGCCAACAGTGCATCCGCACCTGGCATCGTAGATGCAGACCGTCAGCCTATCCTTGAAAGATCTGAAGTGTATTCCGGAGTATATGGCAGAGCCAGCATTAATCTCTATGCCTTCAACAGCAATGGTAATAAGGGCATTGCCTGCGGTCTCAACAATCTCCAGAAGATTCGTGACGGTGAGCCTCTCGGTGGTAAATCTCGTGCTGAGGATGATTTCGACACTGAGGAAGATGATGATTTCCTCTCCTAATAACTACATGACAACTAAGGCGGTAGGATAAGCCTGCCGCCAATTCAAAGAAAGGTATGGTGAATAATTATGAAAACAGCTATGGAACTAATTCTGGCAATCGCACTTCTTATTATTTGGGGAAGCACAGGAATATCCTTACTCCTCTCTACTATCCAGGGAATAACCTATGAAAAGAAGCGTGAAAAGCGCGACCTGGAATATCATGCGAAACGCATGAAGAGCTTGCCTGACAAGCAGAACGACTAACTTTTGAACATTTCTATCTCACTATTTAAGAAAGGGCCAGGTGACAACCTATGACAAAAGAATTATTGAATGAATTTATGAATGCTCTTATTGATGGAACTCTTTTCGGCATCTGCTTTTGCTTCTGGATGATGATCGTAATAGCGGTATGGCGTTGGTTCCTCGGTATCGTTAAACGATTTCTTCACTGGCTTAATCCAAAATGGTTCAAGTCCAAAACTGAAGAAACTGACAAGAACTAATCACCAGGCGGCGGTACCTCCAAAGTGCCGCTGTCGTTTTTGTAAAGGGAAAAGATTATGATAAAAGAACTGTCAATAGATTTAGAGACCTATAGCGATATTGATATCTCCAAATGCGGAGCATACAAATACGCTGAGTCTGATCATTTTGAGATACTGCTCTTCGGCGTTTCTGTTGATAATGGGCCAGTAGTAGTCTATGACCTTACTGCAGGTGATGAAATACCAACAGAAATCCTGGAAGCACTATCTGATGAGAATATAACAAAATGGGCTTTTAACGCCTCCTTCGAAAGAGTCTGTTTGTCCAACTGGCTCCGGAAGCATCATCCTGAATACTTCAAATCTTACAATTCAGAGGATGATCCTGTACACAACTATCTAGATCCCTCCTCTTGGAAATGCACAATGATATGGTCTGCCTATATGGGATTACCACTCTCACTAGAAGGTGTCGGTGCTATCCTTAAGCTTCAGGATCAAAAAATGAAGGAAGGTAAGGACTTAATCAAATACTTCTGCTGCCCTTGCAAGCCTACCAAGGTAAACGGTGGCAGAACACGAAACCTTCCGGAACATGCCCCTAACAAATGGGAAACCTTCAAAGCGTATAACCGCAGGGATGTTGAGGTGGAGCTTTCCATCAAGCAGCGATTATCAAAATTCCCGGTGCCTGATTCCGTATGGTATGAATATCACATCGACCAAGAAATCAACGACAGAGGCATTATGCTTGATATGGATGTGGTGAAGAATGCAATCGCATTTGATGAAAAATCAAAAGCAGAGCTCATGATTGCAATGCAAAACATCACTAATCTGGACAACCCTAACAGCGTCGTTCAGATGAAGCAGTGGCTCTCTGACAATGGCGTGGAGACAGAATCCCTTGGCAAGAAGGATGTTGCAGGGCTGATAAAAGAAACCGATGGTAACATTGCAGAAGCCCTCAAACTCAGACTTCAGCTTGCAAAATCCTCTGTAAAGAAATATCAGGCAATGCAGAATGCCGTCTGTAAAGATGGTCGTGCTCACGGTATGTTCCAATTCTACGGTGCCAATCGTTCAGGCAGATGGGCCGGTCGCCTCATACAGTTGCAGAATCTGCCGCAGAACCACATGCCTGATCTAGGGGAAGCTCGTGAACTGATTCGTACCGGTGACTATGATACTATGGAAATGCTTTATGATGATATCCCCGACACTTTATCTCAGCTTATTCGTACTGCCTTCATTGCAAGACCAAGCTACAAATTCATCGTAAGCGACTACTCTGCTATCGAAGCCAGAGTCCTGGCACATCTTGCCGGTGAGACATGGCGTTCCGAAGTATTTGCTGAAGGTAAAGATATCTACTGTGCTTCTGCTTCACAAATGTTTGGAGTTCCGGTCGAAAAGCACGGTGTGAACTCTCACCTCAGACAAAAAGGCAAAATTGCAGAATTGGCACTTGGCTACGGTGGATCCGTAGGTGCTCTGAAATCTATGGGAGCCTTGGAGATGGGATTAACTGAGGAAGAATTACAGCCGCTAGTAGATTCCTGGCGTAATTCTAATCCTATGATTACAGCCTTCTGGTGGAATGTAGATAATGCAGTAAAGACAGCTATTAAGATTCGCATCCCTACTGAAGTAAATGGAATCCATTTCTGCTACAAAAGCGGTATGCTCCTTATCAAGCTTCCCTCAGGCAGAATGCTTAGCTATGTTAAACCTAAAATTGGTGAGAACAGATTCGGCGGTGAGTCCGTCACCTACGAAGGCATAGGCTCCACCAAGAAGTGGGAACGCATTGAATCCTACGGTCCGAAGTTTGTGGAAAATATCGTGCAAGCCGTTTCCAGAGACCTTCTCTGCTATGCCATGCATAACCTCTCTGATCAGCAGATATGCGGTCATGTCCATGATGAGCTTATTATCGAATGCCCTGAGGATATCGAAGTCAGCAGCATTACTTCCGTCATGGGAAAGTCTCCCGCTTGGATGCCGGACATCCTGATCAGAGGCGATGGCTACGAAACCAAATTTTATAAAAAAGATTAATAATATAGCGGCTTCCAATACACGTTGGAAACCGCTAACTTTTAGTCTTTACCACCTCTATGATATGGAGCCTTATCTCGCCATACAACTCCATCCTTTGTATGATAACGCTGTCTATGACCGGTCACATCATTTTCACCCGGCATAGCTCTATTGGCTTTTTCTACTATATCTGCCACCTTTGTAGCAATATCTACTTTTCCCGTTGAAGTTGACGAAGTAGAGCTCTGTGTCCCACCACTTTTTCTATTTCCACTTATTGAAGAAACTATCTCTGCAGCACCCCAAATAACAGTTCCTGCAATTTCTAGACTTTCAACAGGATGATTAACAATAAACTTGCCAACAGCTTTTAACCCTTTAACAAATTTTCCATCCGTCTTTGGTGGCTTTGAAGTAGATACCTGCTTGGGAGATACTTTTACTTCTTTATGTGGAGGTGCTTCTGCCTTCTTAGGTTCGTCCTTATTCTTCTCAACCTTTGGCTCCTGTTCTTGTGCTTTAGGTTCAATATCCAGAGTTTGAATAACGACTACCGGCTCGCTTAACTGAATCACCTTACAGGGGATTAATTCTACGTCACCAAATTCCGTAAATTCTTTAGTTACCGGATCATAATACCAATTAGTTGGATTCCGCCAACTTCCTTTATGAGCCTCCAAATGCTCATCTTTTGTAAGAAACTGAATATTATCAGGATTTCCCTGATACTCCGGATACTCTGCAGCACTTTTCATATGTTGACCTTCGAAAACTCTCCCCTGGTCATCATATGCTTTACCTTTATCTGGATCCAGAATGTCCTTCTGTTGGTCTTCCGTCCAGTCTCTTGTACCTCGCCCTTCCTGTACTAATTGTTGCTCTCTTTCCCAGGCTTTTCGAATCGCTTTATTTCTTTCCTTCATGCTGGTCTTTGACATGGGATCACTCTCCTATCCCAAGCAAATCATAAAGGTCTGTTAAGAAAGCAAAAAAATCATCATAGATCAATTCGTCATCGATACCACCTGCTTCATGATCAAAGACAGCTATTTTTTCACTATCTTTTTGACATAATACAGGATCTCCAGATGCTAAAGATCCAATAACAATGTAGCTGTCATCTGGCCTATCATCATCCTCAACATTTATCATTGGCTTATGTACAACACCATACATCTGTACACCTGCTGGTAAGAAAAACTCCCCGCCATCACTAAAGAGTAACCACTCCTTATATTTTGAAGGCAACTGCAGTTCATTATCAGTTTCAAATTTCTCAATCTGTTCTTCAGTAGCAGCTTCAAGAAATCTCATCTTACCTTGTTTTTCAAACTGATCAACTATTTTCTTTAATTCATCAGAAATCATTGTTAATTCCCCCTAATTACTCATTCATGCATTGTCCATATCAATATCTATAATTCCTTCAACGCTAATTTCATTCTCTGTTGTCTTCAACTTACATGCTCTATACAACATTCCTGCTTCAACACACTGTACAAAAAGTTTATAAAACTCCGTATTAGTGTCTATCTTTAATTTCCTTATACCAGGATGCAATATTGCGAATAAATAACAAACTTTATGATTTTTTCCCAATAACTCCAGAACTTTTTTTAACTGGGTTAAAGATCTTTCAGAATAAACACTAGGAAAAGTTGCTGTCCTTTCAGGTGAAATAACTGTTTTGATTTCCACTAACGTATCTGTATCTTCAATATAGAGGTCTGCTTTATATCCATCCACGGTCTTTTCTCGGTGAATATTTTTTCGTTTCCCCAAAAAGCTGAAATACCTTCTATATAGTTGTTCTTCTATCGCTGTGTTAGCAAGCGAAAGCTCTAATAATACTCTTCCATTAGCTACTTCGGCGGCATATAAAGTATATTCTGTAGACGATGCATTTTTGCCCTTAGGCAATAGTAAAACATTAGCTCCTGCTAACTCAATAAAATTTGAAAGTTTACTTGACGAAGCAACATAACAAAGTTTTTCATTACCTTCTACTTCAACAATGCACCTAAATCGATTTTTAATCTCATAGCAAAAAGTGCCATGAGTATCAGCATTTTCTATTCTCATGGCACCTCCTAAAATATTATTCGCACAAAGAACTTACTGACGGCATACCTTCGTTCTCAATTTTTTCTCCTATTTTTAGCAATCCAAACACCATTAATGCGCGAGCATAAATATAAGGTGTATCTGTTTCTGGATATATTGCACGAAGAAGCTGCGAAAGCTGCCCATCCTTGTCAACAGTACCAATGTTATAGTTATTACCTCCGCTATCAGCAACAGCGTATTTAGACGGATCAAATTCGTCGAAATGGTTCTTAAGTGCATATGCCAATGCAAACTTCGCTGCTGTTATTACATTTTCAAATTTTCCGGTAGAAACTAATGCCTCAGCAATATCGTTTGATTCTTTAGACAAACGTATATTTACAAGATCAGTCATTTTAAAATACACCTCCTACTGCATTTCTATTTGAGTATTGAACGAAGAATATCTCTGTAATCTGTACTCTCGTTTTAATACGGTACCTAAAGTATCTCTCGCCGTTTGCTCATCAATCTCATGGGTATATGCTAATAAAACAATCTGCTCTGACATTTTAGGTAAAACCTTTGTGATATTACTTTTATGTGTAGGATCTAATCGTCCAAAAGGAGAATCCATGATTATTGGACCTCTTAATGGAGCATTCTTATGCAATGCACCTATTAATGCAAGTGCAACAACATGTTCGAAACCTGCTGACCTTAAAGGCACTATTTCTCCAGAGCTGTGAACCATGTATAATCCGTAATTATCGTTTATCTTAAGACTAGTATAATCAGGATCATTACTTATTTGGACAAATAATTCCGTAGCATCACGTTCAACATCATCTTTGAGTTTGTCACGATAAGATGCTATGCCTTCTTCAAAAATGCTATTAATCTCTTCGCATAACTCTACCTTACGCTTAGCTAACTGCGTTTCTGAATCCGTTGAAACTCTGTTTAATTTTTCTTCCAGTGTAGCTAATGCACTTTCAACCTCCTTAATTTTGTCCCTTTCCTGCTGAATTCCTTCCCTTAAATTATCAATCTTCTTTAGGCAATTAGCCAATTGTTTTACATTTTCCTTTGAATCCTTGGAAAGCTCTTCAACGTCCCCATGCCTTTCTAATTCTTCACGCACAGTCTTTTTTTGTCTAATAGCATCATCAATTTCAACTTCTAATGTAGCCAATTGAGCCTCTAAAAGTTCAAGAATCTCCTTCTTACTGTCCGCTTTCATACTTTGCAAAGTACTCTTACGAACCCTAAGTGATTGTAAATGCTTGGCCTCCTCCTCTGTTAATCCACCAAATTCACTTGATTCCAAAGTAATTCGCTTAACCAACGCCTCTAGCTTATCATCTGGTATATCCTGATCGCACAGTTCACAATGATGATTCATTGCCGCATTTTTCATTTCCTTCATAAAGTGACTTGCAACTTTATGTGCACTTTCACGATCTTCTAATGCTTTTAGCTGAGCATTTACATCGGCCAAAATAGAATCTACTCTACTGCTTACCAACCCTTTCCAAGCCTCTCCTGTTGCCAATACAATGCTGGTTAGAATAGCATCCCTGCTTGCATTTTTTGATTCTATATCTGCCTCAAGATCTTCCAAGCTTTTTAACAAAGTAGAAACATGCTCACTTTGCTGCGCCTCATCCTCAAGTTTTGTTTTGTTGCCTAATTCCGTATTATATTCTTCTCGCAAACGACTTAATTCAGCATTATGCTCTTGTTTTTCAGCTTCCAATGCCGTCATTTGAGCGGCTATTTTTTGTGTTTGCGCATTACTTTGGGCCGTTTTATTCTTTTCTTTTCGATACTCCTCTAAAGCCGCCGCCGTATCAATAGCACCATTAGTAAGTACCGGCACACCCAAAATCTGTTCTATTGATTCTTTGATTGTTGTTCCTGTTTGTGTCCCTTCCATCAGCAGTTCTTCATATTCTTGTAATAACTCACCATCAAAAAGGAAAAATCTAGAAACCTCACTTGGCATTATGAGATTAAGCTCATGTTCTCGTTGATCTGGCGATAAAATAGCTCCTTCTTTTTTTAAAAAAACATGCTCTTCATAATCATCATTTTTTTGAGGATGTGATATACCTCTACGGACAACATATTGCCTTGTAAGTTCATATCGTACGCCATCATTTAGCATTTTAAGGACAACCTTAAAATCATACTTCCCGTCTTTTTTTCCTTCAAGATTTGCTAAACTTGGAAGGTCAACATCCGCACCACGTCTGTTTTGATATTTACCAAAAAGAGCATATCTAATTATATTAAGCAATGTTGTCTTTCCTCTACCGTTATTACCCCAAATAATTGTAACTCCATCAGCATCAACAAATTCAACTGTCTGGGTACCCTTAAATGGTCCAAAATTTTCAATGACTAAACCTGTAAACTGTAGCATTTTACACCTCCTCAGGCTTCACATTTTTCAAGAATTCATCAATGATTTTCTTTGTATTTTTTCTTGCCTGCGCTCTGTCATCCTGTTGTTCAAATTCTGTTGCCACAATTTCTCGAATAAGTGACTCTGGAATATCTGGATATTTCTCGCTGCGTATTTTTTCTAAGACGCCGATTAACTCCTCAACCTCAACATTACTCTTCATCATCGTCTTCAATTCCTCCATCTTTAATCGTGTCATAGTCTATCTGGTAATCAATTGCTATATTTTTTAAGTCAGTAACGCATGCAGGATTTTCAGCCCCTTCGCCAAATTGAATTGCACGAGAAAGTTCAGCTGCTATTATTGATAGCCCTTTCTCGCTTTCATCTTCAGCCATAACCGGAACTGTAATTGCATCGTATAAGTGAGCAAACAGCTTACCTGAAGAATTTCTCAAGATTCGTCCTCTACGTTGAATAAATTCTCTAGGATTCTGCGATGAAGCAAGTACCAGTGCATCAGTCGTAGATGGAATATCTACCCCTTCATCAAGGCACTTTATAGAGACCAATACCCCACCATTCTGGGAGAAATATTCCAAAGTAGTGTCTCTATCGCCTTCCATCTCTGCATAGTATTCATAAGCATCGAAGCCTGCAGCTCTAGCTTGTGTGCATACAGCATTTAGTTGAGAGATATTATCGCAATAAATGATCCATTTTTGTCCCTCTTGAAATTTTTCCTTTAATACCTTTATTGCTAAAGGAACCTTCCCTGCCGCATTTTTTACAATTCTTGAGCGATTAATAAGCAACTGCTTGAGTCTTGGATTTCCATTAATATTAAGCTTTCCATCCTCTTTAGCTCCCATTCGAGCCATAAGCTTACGAATCTCGTCTGTGACTTCATCCCATGCAGTTTGCTCTTTTTGGGTTAAGCTAATCCTTTGCGGATAATAAAAATAACGTGTTAATACTCCACTTTTTATAGCATCTTCTAATGTAAAAGGCGGTGGTATTAACCCGCCAAAATAATCGAATAGTGCATTTGTTCCTTCAGGATCTCCATATCTTCTTGGTGTCGCCGATAAACCAAGTCGTGCACCTGAGTTTATTGTAAGAATATTCCTTCGCTTCGGGCTTCCCATTCGATGCATTTCATCTGCAACAATCATCAAATGCTCCCCTTGACTTAGTTTTCTAACAAAATCATTTGAAGAAGCTGTATCCATCGTTGCTATTACTATTCTATATGTATCTTTACTTTTACCCGTCCAAGCAGCAAGCTTCCCTTGCTTTTTCCACTCTGAATTACCATCACCACACAAAAGATAGAATACATCTAAATCTGTTATTGTTTCTCGTAGTTCCTTATTCCACTGTTTTAACAAATCACGCGAAGGCACCAGTACAAGTACTGTCTCATTCTTTTTTAATGCGTCATTAATTGCACACATAGCAGTGAAAGTTTTTCCGCTTCCTGTAGCATGTTCAAAAATACCTCTCCTGCCATTTTTTTCCCATGCTTCCAAAGCATTTGTCTGATGCTTTCTTGGGATTCTTGCATCAGGCCCAGAACCGGGTTTCCATTTCAATGCCTTATTATCGGACACCTTAATCTCGTCTAAAAGTTCTTCCCACTTTATACCGTCCGTTTTAACTTTTAAAATTTCTTTTACAGCCGATGGAAAGCCAAACACTTGAATTCCAGGTATCATATGTTTCCACAACTTATCAAAAAAATTTGAGGCTTCCTCAACCCTTTCGCGATCTCTTTGATCTAACCAATTTGGGAACACATCAACCGACTCAATATTCCCATCCTCTGCTAAACCTTTAAAAGTTTCATTCATGGATCCTCTAAAACCAACCATATTCTTTTGATTATCGTGAAAAATACCCACCTTGTCATGAAACAATCTTCTCGCTGTTGGTGTTTCATGTCCGGTTGGAACAGCAATTTTAACATCGATAATTCCTTCTACAACCAAATACGCTAACAATTTTGACGGAGCAGATAAATTTGGACTTTCTAACATCGATTCTACTTCTTTTATTATCGCATTAGCGAGAATCTCATCCCCCCTTGCAGAATACCCTTGCGAAAGTGCCAATTCATCAGCTTCTGAAATATATGGTGAACATATCACTCTCATTTTCCCGCCGTTCTCCATAAATTCCTTCAGAGCGTCCCAAGCAATAATATAAATTGTACTTCCAAAATATCCAGATATTCTATCGTACCTAACCGAATTCCTCATACATGGAAGATAAAATTCATTTGCAATATCATGCTCTGCTTTGTTATATGAGGTTGCATAATATAAATCACTCAGAGCCATTTACACCCTCCAATATTTTTCTTCTCATAATATTTATTCGTTCTTTTATTGCATCTAATAAATACTGTGGTCGTGCAGATACTATAATCTCGTTATTGGTTCTCCTACTACATACAACTTTACGGTAAGTTGCCATTATAATTGCATCTGATTTAACTTGAATATTACTGCTGAATGATATATTTTCATGCATATCTGCATCCCATAAGACAAATATTCCGTCTGCCCCTTCTTGTGCATATGCAGCTAATATTGGCATTCTTCCATCTGAATAATCTAAGGATGCTTTTTGCTTTTTCTTCTGCCCCGGCAAGATTAGCTGTGCCTTATACTCATCTGCCGCACGTCCACCTGGTGGATTTGTCAAATTAAAAAGATATGCACGCAGTCTATACTCTGCCCCTGACGGGGTTTCAACATCAATTAAAAGCGGTGCACTATCCTCTTCACTTGACCATTTTACGTATCCGCCCAAGCCATCTAAAAATACTTTATTTAATTCTTGTTTCTTTAATTTCTTTGGTACATCAGGCATTATCAATTACCTCCTGACGAGCTTCAGAAATCCACTTTCTAGCATCATTTACATATTCTTCAACCATGTCAAAACCTGCAAACCTGCGTCCAAGCTTAACCGCAACATATCCTGTTGTTCCACTGCCCAACCACGGATCAACAACTAAGTCTCCCTCTTCCGTTACAGCCTTAATATATTTTTCAGGAAGATAAAATGGCTGTGTGGCTTGATGATTACCAATTCTTGCAGACACAGGACCAGTAATGATATTCTTTGGCAATGCGCCCAAAGGATTAGGCTGAATCTTTTTATTCTTCCTTACATATGTATTACCATTTGTTCTAGGCTTATATTCATAGCCTTCATATGTTTTTACGCTATGCGACTCATATGGTCTTCTGATAGCATCTAAATTGATTGTCCACTTTGGTGAAACCGAAAACCACAGATTCTGCTCATATGCATCCTGACAAGCAACTCTTAATCCCGTTGGCGCAGGATTTTCTTTCACCCAAATTTCGATGTCAACACAATGAAGCCCCCACTCTTCTTCCATCATAATTGCAAGTTTTTCCACAACAAGAGAGCGTTTTGATGAAACACCTGCAGTAGATTTCTCTCTATTTGCTTTGACATTAATCACAATAAAGCCATCATCTGTAAGCTTTGGTATAGCAGAATCAATAAAGTGACTAATTTTGCTAATATACTCTGAAGACTTCCAATTCCCATAATCTCGATCTGCGTTTGGATATGGTGGCGATCCATAAACTAGTTTTATTGATTTATCAGGTAAAGAAAGCATTCCCTGTGCGCCGTCTCCACACGCTACAGCAAATCCATCTGTATTAATTTGATTAATCATTATTCGCTTCACCTGCCTCCGCTTTTTTATTCTCGGCTTTTTCCTGTACTAATCTTGCAGTTGCTAATTCGCAATACTCTGAATTGGCATCAATACCTATCCATCTCCGATTATTCTTGCTGGCTACAGCTGCCGTTGTTCCCGAGCCTGAGAATGGATCTAAAATCACTTGTCCTTCCTTGCTTCCTGATAAAACAAAAAATTCTACTAATTTTTCTGGAAAACGAGCAGGGTGCGCAATATTCTTCTCTTTACATAATTTAATAAATGTATCATTGCTACTCGTATTAGCTACTTCTATTACTGATCCAGGATCAGAACCACCGTTATTTGTCCAAACTTTTTCGCAATTAAAATTATGTGTACTTGGACGCGTATTTTGATTTCTGTCGCCCTTACCCTTACCCTCTAAATATTTTTGCATATCCTTACTATAGGGTTTTCTTATAGGGTCCATCTCAAATGTCCAGTTTTCTGTTTTAGAAAACCAAAAACAATACTCATGTGATTTCTTTGTTCTACCATATCCACCACGAGAATAAACGTTGGGAGGAGTAGCCGGATTATACCATATATAATCCCTAACTAAATGAAAACCAACCTCTTTACACAGAGCTACTACCAATTCAAAAACATAGAGATGTTGAAAACCATCAACAACCTTATCATTGATATTTAATATAAAACTTCCGTCATCTTTTAAAATTTTATAGATCTGCCTAGCTTTTGGTAGAAACCATTCAACATAATTATCAGGAGCTATTGATGACTCTGTTCTTCCATAATCTCTCTGATCAGCATATGGCGGTGATGTAATCACTAGATCAATACTTTTTTCAGGCATTCTTTTCATCACAGTTTCACAATCACCAACAATAAATTTGTTTTCAAAATCTTCTAATGTACTTTTACGTCTTGCCAAAATAACACCTCTTCTAATACTTATTTGAGTCTAATTTTCCTCTATTGTTTCGGAATCAGCAGACTCTAATTCCATAATGTCAGAGAGTTCACAATTAAGAGCATTGCATATTCGCACAAGTACGTCCGTGGTAACATTCTCATTTTTGCCTAACTTTGCCATTGATGATGAGCTAATACCAGTTGCCTCTCTTAAATCTTTCTTTTTCATATCTTTATCAATTAATAACTTCCATAACTTTTTATAACTTACTCTAGACATTGTATCCTCCTGCCCGGAATCTCTCATAACAAATTCAGAAAACGAAATGGCAGATAAAAAATCTGTTTTCTCAAATTTTAGTATACCTCTTTTTTTAAATTTTCACAATGTAATATCTTGACTTTTTTCTTCAAATGTGATAATTTTGTATTAACTGTAAGCCTAACAGTTAACATTTAATGGAGGTAACACAATGGAAAATATAACATTTGGTAAATATTTAACTCAACTCAGAGAAAAAAAAGATGTTACACTTCGTGAATTAGCACGTCAGCTTGGAATATCAGCTGCATTTCTAAGTGATGTAGAAAAAGACAGAAAGCCACCTCTTACTCCTGAACGTCTTGAAAAGCTATCCGAAGTATTACATTTGACTAAAGAGGAAAATGATGAAATGAACATTCTCGTAGGCAAGCAAAAAGGAACTCTTCCTCCCGACTTAAATGAATATTCGATGCATGATTATGTAAGCAATGCTCTGAGAACAGCAAGAGATCTTGATGCAGGCGAAGAAGAATGGCTTAAATTTGTTGAAGAATTAAAGAAAAAGAGGGGATAAATCATGTATCAGCCGACGTTATTTCTTAATTCGAGTGGCATTCCTATTATATCAAACACAGACTTAGATACTCTTGGCGAAAGACTTGTTGCCGACTTTAATCCCTTATTAATCTTCTCCCCAAAAGAGGTTGATATAGATCGATTTATGACAAAATATCTTCATTTAAAATTAGATTACCAGTTTTTATCTCATTGTGGAATATATTTAGGGACAACAGTGTTCCAGGAAACCAATAGTCTTCCCATATATAATCCCGAGACACATTCGGCAGAGTTTATGCATGTTGATGCTGGTACTGTTATTATTGATAGCTCACTACTCTCTGACAACCAAGAGCATCGATATAGATTTACTATGGGGCATGAAGGAAGTCATTCTATTCTTCATACAAACTATTACTTAAACACCATAGGAGAAAATACAGATGATAAAATAGCTTATGTACGATGTCGATCTGACTTTGCAGTTTCATCGAATATATCAAGGCAGTGTCAATATCATTTGCCAATCAAAGCACGTCTGGAGCAACAGGCAAATTACCTTGCGTCAGCAATACTGATGCCAAAATGTACAGTAAAAATGGCACTTTGTAAGATCCCTAATCGTGGGCAAGGTTTGTGGGGACACTATGCCGCTTCAGAATTAAGCCAAATATATAATGTATCTCAAGAAGCAGCGTTTTACCGGCTAAAGGCCTTAAACTATATAGACAAGGATGTTTCATATACAGACTTTATATGATCGCAATGACAGCGGCTTGTCCGCTGTTAATTATTACCATTTGTGTTAACTGTTAGGCTAACAACTAACAAAGGAGGTTAAATTCTATGGATGTACGAAGTAACGGAAACACCGGAAAATTACTTTTCGAATGGAATCCAGAGCGAAACGTTATTGATATTGTTAAGTGTGGAATGCTTTATAAAGTATATCTTTCAAGCAATTCGGCTCATCCCTACAAGATTCTTGAGAGAAAGCCTTATTTCCCAAGTGAACGTAAAGACACCACAAAATAAAACTTAATATTGTTTCTCAGAACTGCAAGACGGTCAGAAGAATCAAGCTCATTTGCTTATTCTCTGACCGTTTTTTTTGTCCAGAGTATGACATTAAACTGCTCCATCACAAAGCAACTGCCGGACGCGGCACCTTCTTAGAGTTGTGGCGTGATGAACCTATTAACCGCATCAGGGGCTAAGAAGCCTGATTGCTTATTTGACGGAACGGAGACGTGCCATGAATAAGACAATCGATGCTTATCTGAAGTTCATATCTAAACCTTCGTTCCGCACACAGCGGGCGGAGGCCGCAAGATATGAAATTCAACGAAAATGTACAGACAAGTACTGAAAATCAGCAGTCAACCAACGACAACCACAACTACGATAACCGTCGCAGTTACAACAATCTTCCTCTTCATGAGGGAGAATGCCTCGTACCAATCCGTGTAGATTGGGAGATGGTGAAACATTTCAATATGTGCCAGGATAATCTTGAAACTTGGCATATCGGACCGAACAAGGTTCTGGTAGCCTTTGCACCGATAGCTATTGAAGGAAAAGCTGCTGCCCTTAAGCAGTTCAACGCTGATGTCCGAGAACACTTTGCTTCTTTTAAGACAGATGATATTCTCTCACTTGACCAGTTTATGGATGAAGTTTCATCAGAAAACGGCAAAGGGTTTGAACCTGCATCACCTGAGAACCTTGAAGAAACTGTTATACTTCGTATGGTTATTCAGGATCTTCTTAAAAAGATTCATGAGCTTAATCCGAAGTATGGTCGCATTCTGGATCTCATCTGCGAAGATTACACCAAAGGACAGATTCTTGAAGAATTACAACTCGGTAAGTCTCAGGGCTACGCCGACATCAAGGCCGCACAGGAGTTTGCAAAGAAGCTCTACTACGGTGAATAAGCTCTAAGCTAACCCGTAACTAACAAAGCAGCGGTATCCTCATTACGAAGATACCGCTGCCCTTTAATTTATACACATTTTCTAACTTCCAGTTGGAACTTATCGTGTCCCTTGATACTTCTCACTGCTTGGTTAAGCGTATTGGCTCTTCCGTGCTGGTGATAGGGACATTTGAAAAAGTGCTTATGAAATATGATGAGCGATTGCTCCATCGGATATTCCGTACAATGCAGGTACCAGTAATGACCGGTATTCCTGCTCTGTATGGTAATATCCTTATCATCCATCAATATTATATTGAAATATCCGGAATCGATTTTCTTAAGGCTCTCAGCATCAAACATCGGCACCTTCCTTTCTGAACCAGGCTTCAAGTGCCTGCTCCACAATACTATCAACCATATTCGGGTCCATGCCCTCAAAGTATTTCTCCACAATTCGTCCAGGCACCTTATAGCATTTCTTCTTCACCGGCTCCATACTGAGATATCTCTTGACCATTCCATCTGTTAGTGCACCAGAATGACTACGAAGCTTCATTACCGCTTCCAATGTAATCTTGGTACTCTTGCCCTTGATTGCTTCATATACCATATTCTGCTCTTCTTCCGGAAGGAATGCCATCTGTAGAGCAACCTTTGTATAAAGTGCGCCCCTGTCTACCATATCCTTAAATGGCTTGATGAGATCATTCAGCTTCAGCAATCTTCCAACAGAACTACCGGACAATTCATATTCTTTACCTATGGAATCTCTGGTCTTCATCCTGTGGTCACCGTGACCACGAGTGACCTCAACCTCTTTTCCCTCTAATCGAGCAATCTCTTCGATAATATCGTTTCTTCTGCCCTGACAAGATTCCTTCTCATATCTTGCTTTAAGCACTGCTGCCTTCTCCGATATCAGCAAATCTGAAAAAGATCTCTGCATCAGATTGGTCTCAATCACATAGACATAAGCCTCTTCCTCAGATAAACCAGTCTTCACGATTGCCGGTACTTCCTTTAATCCAGCAAGCTTAGCTGCATTCAGTCTGTTATGACCGGAAAGCATTTCATATCCATCCTCAACCTTCTGTACAATTACAGGATTAAGAACTCCATGCTCCTTGATGCTGGTAATCATATCCTCTAAACGCTCTCCCTCATACAAATGAAACGGATGATCATGGAAGGGCTTAATGCTCTTCACCGACAGCAGCTCCAATCCCTTCGGCACTGCTCTTTCCTCAATATCGTCCATCAACAAATCAACTGCGTCTCCAAATACTTTTCTTTTATTATTAGCCTTCATAAGCGATTAACTCCTTTGCAAATTTTTTATAAGCGATTCCTGCTGATGCCTTCTTACTGTAAAGAGCAATTGGTATACCATAATAGATGCTCTCTCCAACCTTTACAGTCGAAGGAATCTTGTTTTCAAATATCCTGATCTGTCCCTGGAAGCTTCCGGTCACTTCCTCTGTCAGCACCTTACAAAGCGTGGTTCTGCTCTCACACATGGTAAGCAGAATACCTGCAACTGTAAGTGTGGGATTGATGCGCTTCTTAATCTTGCTGACAGTTCTTAGGAAGTCCTGTAATCCCATCATCGCCAGAAGCTGAGGATTAACCGTGATAATAACCTCATCTGCCGCCGCCAGCGCATTGATAGTAAGCATTCCCAGTGAAGGACAAGTATCAATAAGCAGATAATCATATCTGTCCTTAATCGGCTCCAGAGCCTCTGCAAGCATCCTTTCAGCTCCCATTTCCGTTCTGAGCTTCGCATCCACCACTGACAGATAAATTGATGAAGGAATGAAATCCACACCGTCCTTACTCTGAATAAAAGCTTCCAGGCTTTCCGGAGCATCCTCTTCAATCTGTGCCATCATCAGATGACCAATTGTGTACTCCAATTCATTAGTATCCTCTATGCCGTAGCAGGTGGTGAGATTTGCCTGACTGTCAAAATCAATTGTAAGCACCTTCTTTCCCATACTCTGAAGAGAATGTGCCAGGTTCAGAGTGGTCGTGGTTTTACCCACGCCACCCTTCTGTGATCCGATAACAATAACCTTACCCATAATTACTGTACCTCTCTTTCTGCAACATACTGTGGAGCCTGCTCTGCTACAAACTGCGCATGGAGCATTTCCTTTTCCTTCTGAAACTTCTTCTGAAGCTTCTTCATTTCCTTTGCCATGAATTCTGCCTCTGCCTGTGCAAATGCAGCCTTCTCTGCATCCGGTGTGATAATCAGCTTTCCATCTTCACAGCTGACAGTAATGTAATCCCCAATCTCAAAGCCCAGCTCCTGGAGCCAGTTTCCTTTCAGAATGATGGTAGGTGTTGCCTTGTAGTTATATCCGCTCTGTGCATGTACCTTCATGCTTCTGTTTCTCTGATTTTTCATTGATTGTCATCCTTTCAAAAATATAATTTTTACATAGTCTTATGTACCCATCTGTGCTATACTTTTCACAGGCATGTCTATGTCAATACACTTCCGGAGGACTGCTATGAGTGAAGAAAAAGCCGGTTCTTATAAAGGCCTTACCGAGGCTCGCAAAAGAGCTAATAAGAAATACAATGACCGTTTCGTTGAAATAAAAGTTCGTGTAACCCCTGAGAAGCGTTCCATTATTAAGGATCACGCTGATGCAATGGGTGAAAGCGCAACTGCCTTTATCAATCGAGCCATCGATGAAGCTATGGAACGAGATAAAAAATCGAACCCTGAAACGTAAAAAAAATCCGGTGACGTATGGATACATTTCCACGCATCACCGGATGATTCTTTTCTTCATAAACAATCTCCAATGTGTAATTTTCTACGATATTTTAGTCTATATACAAGGCTCCCATTTGCTCATGTTTTGTCATATTTGTTACACATTTCAAATGGTCTAAACTTGGTCTAAATCTGACCTTCCACTTCCCTCGAACCCTTGAAAATCCTAGTAAAATAAGGCGTTCTACGCATGTTGCCCCAGCATAGTAAGTATATTGCCGTGGCAGATAAAGAGTATTTTTATCATTGTTGCATAACCTCGCATTTCTTAGTTTTTCTTGGCTTTTCGGGCTTTGTAAGCCTTTGTAAATTTTTGCTTTCTGTCATAACCTGGTTTATTTTCGCATAATATCGTCAGCAAAAGGTGTAAAATAAGGTGTATATTTTTCTATTTTACACCTTGCTATTTTCAATTAAAAATCGCAATTACACAACCTGAATCCGAGCAATTTCTTCCCTGGCATCCTCAAGATTTACATGCGTATATGTATTCAACGTTACGCTGATATCTGAGTGGCCCATCAAATATTGCAATGCTTTTGGATTCATTCCGGATTTTGCCATATTTGAGCAATAGGTATGCCGGCATACATGCGGTGTAATGACAGGCATCTGTACTTTATAAGTATTATTATACTTTTGAATGATGTGTTGAAAATAATGCTCCCAGTGCAGGGAATAACAAATACTTTCATTTTTATCAAAGTATAAGAATCCACTTTTTCCATCTACCATAGGTTCTGCTTTTGGGGGGTTCCGTTTTTCTATTATTTTCCGAAAGCATTCCTCTACATCCGCAGTCATAGGTATCTTTCTCGTTCCACTGGTTGTTTTAGTCTCTTGAATATAATATCCGATTTTTGATTTTTTCTGCAATTGATGATCGATGTTGATCGTATGCTCCTTGAAATCAATATCAGAAATCGTCAAACCACAAAATTCCGAAATGCGAAGACCTGTTTTAAACAATATGTAGATTCCCTCATAATACCTGCAAAAATGAGGATCCTCTTTCACAAATCGTAGAAACTTACGTTCCTCCGCTCTGCTGATTGCTTCTCTTGTCACACTGTCATTCACAACCACTTCCATTAGCTGAAACTGAAATGGATTTTTCCTGATCAGGTCATCATCCACTGCCAACTGAAATGCCGGACGAAGAACTCCTCGGATTGAATGGATGGAACTATAGCTTTTCTTTTCTACCTGCTGAAGATGTATCAGCCAACATTTTGCATCCGAAATCCGAACCGTATCAATCCTTCTTTTTCCAAATGGATCTTTCTTCAATAAATTGATAACTGTTCCGTATCCTGCAACTGTAGTAGGTCTGACACCGGTTTTTGTTGATGTATATTTTTCAACCAGTTCCAGTACCGTCATATTACCGCCGTTTGTTGCAATCTGCTCGAAATGATCCGCCTGAATTTTCTTCTCCATCTCTCGAAGTGACAAAGCCCGGCGCTTTCCTTTCGGAGTTGCATCGTTATGGTCTAAGCGCCAGCTATATATGCAGCGCTCCTTTCCCATCTCATCGACATACTTAAATCGATATCTGCCATCAGATAACTGTATTTCTCCATTGTGTAATATACGTCCTCTATGGTCTCTCCTTTTTTCACTCATAATGTTTTAGTCTCCTTCATTAAATGTTCATTTAACTTGGAAGACCGTCTCGGTTTATTCATTATACCACAAGACCTTCTCTTCGCTAAGATAAAATGAACATTATTTTCATTACTATTTTTTCTATTCTGTTACTTAAACTGTGCTGGCTGTATCCAAATAATCTTCAAACAATTTCCTTTTGAACCGGATATGAGAACCTACTTCCAAAATAAAATCTGCTCCTTCATTTTCACCTGCGATCTGTCTTAATCTCTTTTCTCCGATTCCATAATATTCTGCTGCTTCGGAAACATTTAAAGAATATTTCTTCCAAACAGGTATTGTTTTTTCTGTATGATTCATTCGCATTCCTCCTCCCCTCTGTTTGTATTCAACAACGTTTTCGCTTTCTCCATTTTCATACTTGCAATCGCTTCTCGTTTGCTTGCGCCTCCAACATACATTGGTGTACACATTTCCAAAATACGATCATAGATACGTCTTTTATCTAACATGGTCTCGCTTTTTATTTCTTTCAGTGGAAGATTGGTCGTGATGATCAAAGGTCGTCCCGAACGGATCCTGCGGTCTATGACACTGAAAATAATTCCTAATGCATATTCTGAATTTCGTTCCACTCCAAGATCATCAATAATCAAAAGCTGATAGGAAGCCAATGCATTGATATATTCCGTTTTGTCTGCCAGTGGAAATATATTGTCGATAATGGTATTAAAATTTGTCATCTTTACCGTTACTTCCTGCTTAAGAAGTTCATTGGCAATACACCCGGCAATAAAACTTTTTCCAGTGCCAACCGGACCCCAGAATAAACAACCTATATGGTTTCTTTTCATTTTCTCCCAGTTATCAACATAATTTTTTGCCTTATGCATGACCGCATCTGACATATCTGCATTCTCAAATGTCCACTCTTCCATTCTGCTCTCGTCAAAACAGATGCTTGTATTTCTGTTGACTAATTCCCGGTGTTCTTTGTCTTTAAAATATTTTTGTTCTTCTTCATATGCTTTTCTGTCACAGGCACATTGCCTGGAATGTTTCTTCATCCCCATAAATCCACCCTCTGGGAAAAAAGCTTCTTTCGCTTCCCCACAGACTTTGCAGTATCGCAAACCATCACTGCCTACACACACGGTATCTTCTTCTCTCATCACAAACTCTCTCCTTCCCCATAGCAATAATTTACTTCATAATATTTATTTCTTTTATATTTCTCAGTTACTTTACTAGGTGCCACATTTCCGGCTTTTGCACAGCCATTTTTACAGCTAGGTGATGGTTGTTTTTCCAACTCTGTTGTAGCTATCTTTTCAACCGCCTTATTATCATCCAGTTGTAAACCAATCTCATCCGATGGAATTTTTACATATAAATGATTAGGTTTTGAAAATCCACCGGATCTGCGAACCAATAGTCCCACATCATCCAATTCCTTCAATGCTGTTTTTACAGAAGATTTGCATTTGTCGATTTGAACAGACAATTCCTCTATTGGAAATATCAGATAAACATTTCCATACTTGTCTATCCAGCTATTCTTTCTCGATATCCGTGCCCGGTCATACAAAATCATATAAAGAAATTTTGCAGTTTGGGAAATGCGCAGTTTGAGCAAAAACTTCGGAAACTGGAAGTACTGAAGCATCTGCTCTGACTCCTTCATGTATTCATATTTCATTCTTTTCTCGCCTCGTTTCTGTTTCTAACTGTTGTAAAAATCATTTTTATGCCGGCTCAAAAAATGTCCTTACACATATTCAAAAGATGAAGGGCATAAATACAGGCTCTTGATGAAAATTTTTTATTTTTCCTGCAAAAAATACCCTTTCATTAATACGAAACGCTGAGAGGCATTTTTACAGCCCCCTGAGGAAAACTTTTTTATTTTTTCTGTTAATTAAATATTTGAAAATAAAAAAACACTCACCTATCCAGGTGAATGCCTTATCAAAATTTTCTTATTTTGTTGTCTATGACGCTTACTCAGAAACGCTTGCGTATCTGCTAAAATGTAATTGCCTGCAATTATATTTTCACGTGGGTATGGGGACGTAATCCCCATCAAGTCTGCTACTCGTAAGTAATACAAAATTGTCAAAATAACAATACTGTAATACACGGGTGGATCTTGCTCTGGTATTTTCTCCTCATCAAATCGGTTTGTGATATTTGGATGCTACTCTAAAAATATTATGATGTTCACTAATCATTATGAACTCTTGTCTTTTAAGCATATCTTTATTAGATTTATATGTCATTTTATGATAGAATTAATTTTGAAGAGGAGGTATTATTATGGACTATTTATCGGCAGCAAAAATGAGATATTATTCAAAAGATAACTCTGAAAACATCATAAAAAATTTAAACAAGAAACTTTCTGCTAATATTTCAGCATAGTAATGTCATAGAAAAAGTATCATTTCAGTAGTAAAATACTGGCTAAAAGCAGACAGTATTTGGAGAGTACCGTTTAGACATCAGGAGGTAACATAATGGGTAAGAACACGACAAATGATATGACGCAGGGAAACTGCATGCGTTTACTGGTACAGTTTTTTCTGCCGATCCTGGCAGGAAATCTGTTTCAGCAGTTATACAGCTTTGCAGACTCTATGGTGGTGGGAAAAGGAATTGGCGATACGGCACTTGCAGCAGTCGGAAATACCGGTTCCGTACATTTTCTGATCATTGGTTTCGCAATTGGGCTGACAGGAGGATTGGGAATCTGTATTTCTCAGTCTTTTGGAAGTGGCAATTATGAAAAACTTCGTAAGGAGCTGGCAATGTCTGTCTGGATCTGTCTGGCTATTGGGATTGTGATCACAGTGGTAAGTCTGGCCTTCATGCGGCAATTATTTACATTTCTCCATACACCGGAAGATCTGATGACGGAAACACTGCAATATTTCGGAACAATTCTTGCGGGAACCACCATTACAATTTTTAATAATTTTGCCATGACACTTCTGCGTTCCGTCGGAAACAGCCGGATGCCTCTGGTTGCAATGATAATTTCCGCCATTGCTAATGTTCTGATGGATCTGTTATTCGTTTTTCCGCTGCATATGGGTGTTTTTGGCGCAGCGTTAGCCACTGTTCTGGCACAGGTTCTGTCTGCGCTTTACTGCTGTTACTACATAGGAAGGGAAAAAAATCTGATCCCGAAAAAAACGGACTGGAAACCACAGAGTGTAATCATCAAAAGACTGACATTGAAAGGTCTGCCTGTTGCCGTTATGAATTCTGTCACTGCAGTGGGTGGAATGGTATTGCAGACATTTGTCAACAATATGGGAACAAGCTATGTGGCTGCCTATGCGGCATGCACCAAGATCCTCAGTCTTTTTGAACAGCCGGCAAATACAGTGGGCCTGGCACTTCTTACTTTTGTGGGACAGAATTATGGTGCCGGAAAAAAGGAGCGGATACGTACCGGTATCCGGGAAGGAGTTATCCTGACGATCCTGATAAATATTCCACTGGCTTTGATGTTGCTGTGTATTCCTGAGTTTCTGACTTCTTTCATGTTGAATGATGCGTCGATTATTTCTTACACAAGAGATTTTCTGGCGGTTACAGGCATCTGTCTGTTTCCTCTGGGATGGCTGTTTGTGTTCCGCAACGGGTGTCAGGGCATGGGACATACGTTTGTTCCGATGCTTTCAGGAGTCCTGGAAGTGTCTCTTCGAGTGGTCATGGTAAAGCTGCTGACTCCATATCTGGCTTTTCGTGGTGTTGCTCTGGCAGAAGTATCTGCCTGGATCGGCGCCTGGATCATGTTGATGATCACTTACTGGATCTATCAGGAAAGAACGGATTCTTTTCGGTAAGTCTGAGGAGAACATCCTACCTTGGTGCGAAACTGTCGATTGAAATTTGAAAGGTTATGAAATCCGGTATCGAAAGCAATGTCGGAGATACTGCGATCCGTATTGCGCAGAAGGTCGCATGCTGATCGGATACGTACCTGATTCAGATATTCAATGGCTCCGAGACCGAAATTCTGTTTGAAACAGCTCATAAAGTAACTGCTGCTCATATGAGCGATCTTTGCCAGTTGCTCTATGGTGACAGATTCAGAATGATGTTTCTGTATATAAGTGAGAACAGGCCGAAGTGTTTCGGTCATCCGGGATTCTGTCGAAACCGTGTGTTCGGTGCAGAGTCCCGGTGTCGATGCCAGCAGATAAAATAAGCGAAGCAGTTCGCTTTTCAGTAACAGATCAGACGTTGCAAGATTTTTGTGTGCACACTGCATAATAGTCCGGACCGAATCATGGAGTTCATGATACCCCGGGGGTTCCTGAGATACAGGGACCAGAACTCTTCGTCTGGAAGAAAAGATCGGCAGCAGAATATCTGTATAACAACGGTCATCGTAACTTCCCACCAGCATATTCTGATGAAAAACAATGGTATCATAAAAAAAAGAGCTGTGCTCATCCGACATGATAGCATGAAGGACGTTGGGCTGGATCAGAAAGATGTCTCCCGGTTTGGCAGAGATGGTCAAAAACATGACTGACTGGTTAGATGCCGTTCGTCTCCAGATTATTCAGCAGAAAAATCCAGATGCCAACGACCTGTACCTGAAAGTTCTGGAAAGTTCACATATTCAGGAAGAAGAATATTTCTTCCATACCATTCACAGCGATTGGAACAATATTATCCGCACCATTCGTGAAAACCACGAACATGCTGCCGAATCTGCACCTATCGAAAGACCAATGTCTAACGATAAAAAGGTGCAACGATTCTTGCAGACCCTAAAATTCAAGAGCAATCCGATTGAGGAATTCTAGCGTTTCTTCTGTGATGAAATGCAGATTCCGTTTGATCACCTCTCTGTGGATGAACATAAGGTCATGAAAGATGTGTTTAAGCGTTCCAAGTTACTAAAAGCTCTGCCGAATCGTAAAAAATAAAATATGCCCGTGTTACAATGATATGTGCTTGCAACACGGGCTTAAATTTTTTCTGCTATTTATTTGTTTTTAGTTTTTCCAAGATAGACAATACGTCTGGCTGAGTCGGAGTAAACTTTACCCCTCTCTTTAACATTTTAAGAACCTTTTTCGCTTTCTGTTCAATTGTTCTGGCTACATGTTCACTCGTTACCATTAAATGATTTCCCGCAATAGTGTATTCTCGTTCTATATATTTCTCTGTAATAGGAAACATATCTTGTATGAGAAATGCACTTTCTCGACTATCATCTAATTTGACAATATGTATAATATCGCAAGGTTTTCCTGCCTTTTCTTTATTCTCAACAATTTTCTTGTATTTATCTATCCTGCTTGATAATGGTATCATCCAAAATATTCCCGTATCAGAATCCTCGAAGCAATAATAATGAGGTCTATTTCCTGCCTTATTTCCTTTAAGATATGGATCAGGCATGTCCGTAAAAAAATTATCTTTTATAATATAGAATCCCGTCTTCTTCATTGTTCTATCCTCATTATAATGTATACAGAAAAATCCTCCGCCTTACGGCGAAGGACTAAACTTTCAACCCAACCATTTATATACCGCATATTGGTCAGCGGTAAACTTTCGACCCAACCACTTATATACCGCATATTGGTCAGCGGTAAACTTTCTTTATGCTTACATTTTAGCAAGTACAAAGAGAAAAGTCAAGATGGCTTCCCACTATTATTTTATGCCGATTCATCTTCAAATATTCCATCATTTCTTATACATCCAATGAACCAATATATTTACCATTATACTTGTTAGATTTCTTTTTGTCTTTAAGAAAATCTACAGAATACTTCTCGTTGGAAACATAAACATCCACAATACCTGTATCGCAGTCAAAGATAATATTTCCTGCTGTATTTTGCGTAATGGTATTATATCCAGACAAATAATTGATTTTCTCCGATGGTGCTTCTCCAATTACTACTATTTTGGGATCTATACTTTCCATCCATTCTTTTGGAATTTTACCACTACTCCGCCCATGATGAGGTGCAAATATAATATCCGCTTTTGGTAATTCAATAAGATCTTTAATTTTTTCCATAAATGTATTTTCCAAATCACCAAACCATAATACCGTAACACCATTATTTAAAGAGTACTTGATAATCGGAGATATATTATTCGGACTTTTCCCATCTTTAGCATTAGATAACTCCGTCTTATAGTCTTCATTGCTCGTTATTGGCCAAAGAATATTAATTCCAGATGAACCATATTTCTTTTCATCATCATCTTTATTCATCCAGCAACGAGAACACCCTCGATAAATATGAAAGGCTTTATCCTTCGAGTCTCGGAGTTCACAATAACGCTTAAAATCTTCTGTCTCATCACTTTTGGTGGCTTCATTTGCAACACAGTAAAAATTTAATATTCCTATCTGATCATCCAGATATTTTAATCCATGAATATGATCTTCATCCGGGTGTGTAGATATAAAACGCTTAATATCCTTCTCTTTGGATTCGGCTATTATTTCATCAGTAATTTCTTTTTTATTTGTTTCATCCATATTGCAATCAATAATTGTAAAATTACTACTGCCATGTTTTATGTAGAACAAATCTCCATTTCCAACAGATATAGACTTAATAATGCTCATTCAACCCCTCCATTCATCTATTTTCCTATTTGTTTTGATTTAACATACTTTTCCACACGTCCCCTGATATAACTTAACTTTCACCTGTAGTAGTCTCCCCGTAGAACTCTATTAACGATTTTCCCAAGGGGTTCACATATATGCTCTCTTAACGATTACTTCTACACACTCCACTTTAACTCGCCTGAGAAGTAGTCCTTCAGTAGTTCCGTGGCACTATGACTGCCGTACTATGCCCAGTTCTGCGGCACTTTTACCTACACATTCGGTAGTCCGTTCACCCTGCCGTGGCATAAAAATAAAATTTTTATCATATGATTTTCTCCTTGTGTTATTGAAAGATTGTGTAATTTGAACCCGCTATGTTCTCAATCACTTAATGATATATTTTGTTCCTCTGCCTTTTCCTTCAACTGAAATCACACCCTTTTTCTCCATAGCTTTCAGTAATTGTGTTGTTTTTGATTTGCCAAATGGGACATATGGTGCAATTTCACTTATTGGTTTCAGCATCGTCTTACTTAAAAATTTGTAAATCACTTTTTCGTCTTCGGTTAAATTGACATTCGTTTCAAATATCGGTAGTACAATTTTTATAGCATTTTCTGACACTTCAAATTCTGGTTTTATCAAACTCTCTGCATACAGTTGTTTGATTCGTGTAATTCCTGTTCCAAATATCTCTACTAATCCCAGTCTGTAAAATACATTTGCAAGATTTCTATTTCTTAAAATAGATAGTTTACCTGATAAATATTCTTCTGCCGTTATTCCAGCCGGCAATCCACCAGGAGACACTACTTCTATTCTATCATCAAACATAGAAACTCTGGTGTGTGAATTAATATCCCATACCCTATGAATCAAAGCATTTGCAATTGCTTCTCTGAAAGCTGCTTCCGGTATTTTCTCTACCATCTTTCTGTCAGCCCCCTGTATTACTTCATATTGGTAATAATCTCTAAATACAGCAAGTGCTTTTTCATATATTTCTAAAACCGATATATGTTCAAACGTTACTCTTTTTTGAATAATACTGATATTCTCACCGAACTTAACAATATCAATTCCTGAAAAATGATTTTTATCTGCCAAAAGTCCCGCTGCATTATTATAACCATTTATATTGTCATACAGGTTCAATGTCTTTAAAGTATCTTGATTGAAAGTTTCAATGTAAATATTTTCTTTCAGTTTACACTGTAAAATTTTAAAAGATAGCTCCTGATCTTTACAAGGTAATTCTTCGAAGCTAATATTTTTTCCATCTAATACAAGCCTTGAAAATTCTAATGTATCTACCTCTATCGTTGCTGTATCATTTCGTTTGTATGCTTTTGATTTATATAAATACGGTTTTTGAAGACCACTTTTTACAGTAAGTTTTATCGTCTGGTCATTATTCTGTATTTCAAGTGTATAGTTTGGTTGAGGTGATATACTGTCATTGATTTTATTTTCGATATCCAGACAGGCCTGTTTTACATCTGGCAATCCTTTCACATTTCCATTATCATCAACCCCAAAAAGAATTGTTCCACCATTGTAATTCGAAAAGGCACTAACTGTTTTCAAAAAAGTATTCGTAATCGTTTCCTTGAATTCTAATATTCTTGTTTCACGCATAGTAATCGTTCCCTTTCCAACCATAATGATTATATTATATGCAAAAATGTGCAAAAAATCAATCGTATTTTTTTACGATTGATTTTTTAATTGATTTTGAGTGTAGTATTATTTTTTGACCAACTAAATTATGACAACTTTTTTAATTATTCCGATTCGGTCTTCCAAAGGTATAAATAAGGTGTAAATTATTTGTTTCTATCTAGAAAATCCTACAAAATCAAGTCTTTCTCGCCATACTTTAAACGTTGCCGTGGCAGATGAATAGTATTTTTATCATCAATTTTTTATCTCCTTTTATCTCAGTTTTTCCTTGATTTTTCTAGGTTTTATGCGGGTTTGTGGGTTCTTGGCATTTTTCCGTATCTCGGCTTAATTTGGCTTATTTGGGCTTGTTTTTTCCTTCAAATGGTCTAAATTTAATTTCGTCATTTTAATTTAGACCATTTCATCACGCCAACTTGCATGGCTTTCCGTAAAACCTATCCGAATTTCACAATTCGCATTCCGTCACTCTTCTTACCCATCTGACAGAGTTCCTCATCCGCTTTCGCCTGCTGTTTAGCCATGAGCTCCATCTCTTCTCTCGCATCATCCAACTTAAGATGCGTATAGGTATTCAGTGTAACGCTGATATCCGAATGCCCCATCAGATATTGAAGCACCTTCGGATTCATTCCAGACTTGGCCATATTAGAACAATATGTGTGTCTGCAGACATGAGGTGTGATTTTCGGAAGCTGAGTCTTATAAATGCGATTATACTTCTCAACTGCATGCTGGAAGTATTTCTCCCAGTGTAATGCCAGCATAGGTTTTCCATCTTTATCGAACCAAAGAAATCCGGAATAACCATCAATGTTCGGTTCTACCTTCGGTGGCTTCCTATTCGCAAGGATGCGTTTGAAACATTCGTACACATCATCCTGCATTGGAATTACTCTTCTTCCTGCGTAGGTCTTGGTCGTATCAATATAAATCAGTGTTCCAGTTCTTTGAAGCTGGTGATCAATATTGATTGTACGGTTCTCCAAATCCACATCCTTTACTGTCAGACCTACAAACTCCGAAATACGCATTCCTGTCTTAAACAGAATATACATACCGTCATAATACTTGCTGTGATGCTTATCGTTTTTCACAAAATCAAGAAAAGTTCGTTCTTCTTTTCTCGTTATTGCCTCACGAGTTACAGAATCATTCACAGCTACTGTGGCGAGCATAAATTCAAAAGGATTCTTTCTCAAGATGTCGTCGTCCACAGCCATTTGGAATGCCGGTCTCAATACTCCTCTGATAGAATGGATTGCCGAATAACTCTTTCCATCCACCTGTTGAAGTCTGATCAACTGCAAGACCGTATATCCACCACCATCTGGCATAATCATATCATCCAAATCTCTGTTAATGACTTTTTCCTGCTCTCGTAAAGGCGGGTTGTCTCTTTTTCCGGATGGAATCTGATCCGTTGCCACCAACCTCCAGCTGTACACTGATTTACGCTTTCCATTGGCATCAACATATCTGAATTTATAACGTCCATCCGCTTACTGGCTCTCTCCTGTGCGAAGAATGCGATTCTTACTATCTCGTCGCTTTTCGCTCATACATATCGTCTCCTTTCCCGGAAATGGAAAGAGCCAAATGATGACTTTACATATAAAACATAGTGTGTATCCGACTATGTATTGATAGCATACCACATCTTTGGCTCTTTGACCACTACTATTTTTCATTTTTCTCAGATCAATTCCGAAATATTCTGATGCTTCATTTAATGTAAATGTGTACTTCTGCCACCAAGGCAACTGCTGTCTATTTTCTGTACTCATACGGCATTCCCTCCTTCTATCTTCCTAAGTAGGTTCTGCCAAGATTTTTCCGGTAAAAGCCTAGAAAAGTGCAAAAAAATAATGCCTAACGGCATAACCACTAGGCATCACTTCAATTTCAATATGTTATTGTTGGCATTTCCATAGTGCCATCGGATGTTCCTTAATTCTTTCCACGATTTTTTCATCATCAAATAATAATTCTGGAACATACTCTTTCGCAATAAAACGGTCCATGTATTCCTGCTCTCGCTCCGTCAGCTGCATCAAATCCGCTATATGATCCTTAGCCTGCTGCTTTCTTTCGTCCAGCTTGAAATTATCTTTCTTACTGAGCACAGGAAATAAATCTCTTCGTATCTTATCAAACTTCAAGGAAGCAATGACTGATGTATCAAAGTCTCGATTTACAGTCTCTGCTGAAATTGTTGCGTAGAATGCAAAGCACTTACGAAACATATCTCGTTCGTCCGCAAACAAATTCTCGGTAATCAGATTTCCCCAATCATACAAATCTCTTGCAGCAGCTCTACTAATCAGCGCGTTTCCTTTTGCTGCAAAAATCTCCATTGGCGCTACCATCCGAATCTCCAAGCCATCGTCAAATACCTCTGGAAGAATTCTTCTATGTACCGGTTCCAAAATATGTGCACGCAAAGAATAATTCAATTCTATCTTAATCATATCTCGATTACCACCGGCATTCTGATACTGATAATAGAAAGCATCCAAGCTGTGCGTAAATCGGGAACCTTTGGATAACTGGTATCCTTCCGCCTCCATGTAATCTTTTATGAGAGTCGTAATCTTATCTCTGGCCTCTAACATATCTTCTTTCGTGTCGTTTGGTGTGTAGTCCATATCGATATCCACAGACAAACGTGGCAGATTGAATACAGTCAAATTGATGGCTGTTCCGCCTTTTAAAAGCAGATGTTCTCTCAGATATTCTTCTTCATTCAGATAACGCAGTATCTCCTTCAAGCGTAATACCTTTTCAAAGGTATCTCTTACAAATCCATGCTGCTGTGCAACACGTCCAATTTCTACTTTATTATATATCGGCATCCATCATCACTCCATTCTTCATAGTTTGCAAATCATCCGGCACTACCAGCTTCCAAGTATCATCATAACAACCACCATCCTGGTCTCGTGTAAGATAACGTTTGCTTTTACCAATTTGTTTCTTGCATTTTTCAAAGAACGAATCGGACAATCCCATTTGCTCCTTGTACTGCCATAACAGATATCCCATCTTTTGATATAAGAATTGGTTTTGATAAAGTTCCAAATACTTAAGCAGTCTTTTCTCCTGCATTCGGTGTACACTTTCTATATTCTGTACCACTTCTTCAATGCCTGAAATCTTATCCATATCCTTGATACTATCAACAATGGTGCGTTCCAAGTTAGTTACTGCAACACCTCCGCTATAAGGTAGTTTCTCAATCCCTTCTGAATTTTTTGATGCTACAAAACAATACGTATATCCATCAAATGTAAAATCACGGAAGCTGGTCTCAGAAGACACATACACATCGTAATAAACCTGGTCTGTAATTCCATAATACTCCATAGCCGTATGATGAGACACATAGGATGTTGGTGTAATATGGCTGGCTATCTGAAAACGATTTGCAACCGATGCACCAGTTTCTCCGCTTATGCAAGTGTACATGTTATTACGAATTTTAGCCACCATGCCTTCTTTCATCAATCGCTTAATCGCAGAACGTGCACTATCCATATTATTATAAAATTCATTTACATCTTCCATATTGAACACTGGTTTTTTCAATAGTTCAAAATAAAGGTTCATGTCCCACCTCCATTGATTTTATTGTCATTTTAGTTTCGTCACAAACCATTCTGTCATTCTTTTAAACCAATAATACTCCCAAACCTTACGCTTGTCAAGTTTATAATTTTGTCATTTTGGTTTTTACAAAAAAACTATTATGAACAAAAATCAAACTTCAATCATTATAAACATAGTATTCTCATCAAAAATCAGTTTCATACCACCAAAAAAACAGGTCTACTGAAGCACTTCCCTTTTCTGATATTCAGATTCTTTATGCTGACACGCACACGGTAAGAAACCTTTTTCTGGTCCGGTTCAGATGATTTTGATGGTGCATACACCACATTACCATTCCAGTCATAAACAGAGTATCCTTCATTCTTATCTGCACATGCCTTTGCATTCTTGAGCACCTTATAAGCACCCTTCTGGCTCTTTTGTACAGATGAAACGGATGATCGTGGAATGGTTTGATGGAGTCGATGCTAAGCATCGTAACTCCATTCTTAACCTTTGTTGCCGGTACACTTACTGCTGTATCCTCTGTTAATAAATCCACCGCATCAAATACTTTTCTTCTTTCATTAGCCTTCATAAGAAATCAACTCCTTTGCCAGTTTTCGATAAGCCACACCTGCAGATGCTTTTGGAGCATACTGTTCCAATGGCTTTCCACAATAAATACTTTCTCCAGCCTTTACAGCGCTGGGAATCTTGGTATCAAACACACGAATCTGTCCCTGGAAATTCTCCATCACTTCCTCTGTCAGCACCTTACACAAAGTAGTTCGTTTCTCACACATCGTCAGAAGAATACCTGCAATCTCCAAATTTGGATTAATACGTCTCTTAATCTTCGTTACGGTGCGCAAGAAATCTTGTAATCCCATCATTGCCAACAACTGAGGATTCGCCGCAATAATCACTTCATCAGCAGCCGCCAATGCATTAATTGTGAGAATTCCCAATGACGGACAAGTATCAATCAAAATGTAATCATACTGACTTTTAAGTGGCTCCAACACTTCTGCCAGCATTCTTTCTGCACCCATTTCCGTGCGAAGTTTCGCATCAACAGCTGATAAATAAATGGAAGCCGGAATGAAATCCACTCCGTCCTTGGTACTGATACATTTCTTCACAGGCAATGCTTTCTCATCCTCAATCTGAGCCATCAGCATATGACCAATGGTGTACTCCAGCTCATCTGTTTTTTCCACACCATAGCAAGTAGTCAGATTTGCCTGACTATCAAAATCCACTGCCAATACTTTCTTTCCCATTTTGGCAAGCACATGTGCCAGATTGAATGTGGTCGTAGTTTTACGCCACCTTTCTGTGAACCAATGACAATAATCTTACTCATGACCATACGCTTTCTCTGCAACCATCATCAACTGCTGTTTCTCATAGGCATCAATAAAACTAATTTCTTCCCTCGGCGTGATAATCAACTTTCCATTCTCGCAGGTAACTGTGATGGAATCTCCAACATCAAATCCTGCTTCCTTTAACCACTGCCCTTTCGACATAATCGTTGGCGTGGATTTGTAGTTATAACCACTCTGCTCGTACACCTTCATATTTCTAAATTTCTTAAAAGCCATAAATTCGTCTCCTTTTTTGAAATATTACATAGTCGAATGTATCAAAATATGTTATACTTCCTTTAGATATTCACACCAATACACATTGAGGAGGGCTGCCATGCTCGAATCAAAGAACAGTTCCTACAAGGGTCTTACCGAAGCTCGACGTAGAGCCAACAAAAAATACAATGACCGTTTCGTTGAAATCAAAGTCCGTGTCACTCCGGAGAAGCGTTCCATCATCCAGGAACACGCTACTTCCATGGGCGAAAGCGCAACTGCATTCATCAACCGTGCTATCGACGAAGCTATGAAACGAGATAAAGAAAAATAAAAATGTCCGGTAATGCATGGATACACTCCCACACATCACCGGACAATATTTTTATGTAAAAACATATTGTTCAATGTGTTCTATTTTATATGTTGTGTCATCAATTTGGCTCCCATTTCCACTCAAAAAATTCATTTTCAAATGGTCTAAATCCGAACTTCCAACCTCGATTTTCCCTTATTTTACAAAGGTTTCAGGAGATTTGTAGGTATCTTGCCGTGGCAGATGAAAAGTATTTTAATCATATCTCAAAAACTCCTTGTATTTACTGTATTTCCTTGATTTATCGGCTTTTCCTGGGTCTTGCTTTAGCCTTTCGTCCGTGGCATATTGTAGTCTAAATTGGCAGATCTTTGACCTCAAAAGTAGTAAATTGAGAGGAATCATGCCATTTTACTACTCGGCATTTGCCACCCGTTCCAACTCCTCTTTCGCATCATCATAACCGATGTGCGTGTAGGTATTCAACGTTACTCCAATATCAGAATGTCCCATAAGATACTGGAGCGTTTTAGGGTTCATGCCGCTTTTCGCCATGTTGGAACAAAAGGTGTGCCTGCACACATGTTATCCAGCACCTTTATGATTTCATGAACGTCTCAAGTCCCTCGTTGTAAAAACTTATCACTCCAAAGAACAGCATTTGACGTTCCATCTCTTTCTTATTTCTGAAGTTTTCTTCTGAGAAAACCATCGCGCGCTCACTGTAACACGAAGATAAAATCTGCTCCTCTCCGTGGTTGCCATCCTCCCAAACAGGTCCTACAGTATGGATAACCTATTTGGCATCCAAATTGAAGCCCGCGGTAATAACTGCATCACCAAAATCAATGCAGCCGATTTTCTGTCTTGCCAAAAGCAACTCATGTCCGGCTTTTTTATGTATTCCGCTGTCAACACCGGAGCCGATGACAGGGTTGGGATTTGCAGTGTTCACCACCGCATCTACTTGCATATTTACAATATCATTTCGTACTATTTCAAAAGACATAAGTGACCTCCTTGTTCAGAAGCAGGTCGGTTAATCCTGCAACATATCTAAATACATATCCAATCTGGCATTGATGTATCCTGCAAACAGATTTTCCATTGCCGAAAGATTGTGCTTTACATGATATTCATCAAATGCATTATAATAGGCAATTCTATCTGTGAACTTAATATCAATAGGTAGGAATCCGGCTTTCATCAACTCAAGATTTACAAGCAGTCTTCCGGTTCTGCCGTTACCATCAATGAAAGGATGGATGCCCTCAAACTCGATGTGAAAACGAGCCAGTTTTGTCACAATATGCTCTGTGCTTGCAGCAAAATCATATAACAACTGTTCCATCTTCGGCTCAATAAGATACGGTTGGACGGGTTCGTGCTGTGCCCCCATAATACGAACTGGAACTCTGCGATAAACGCCACGGTCTTCTTTCTTATCTGCAAGAACGAGATAGTGAATCTGTTTGATGATGCTCTCACTAATCGGAACATTATCTTTTACCAGTTCACTCACAAAATCAAATGCTTCTTTATGACCGACTGCCTCCATATGGTCTTTCAGCGGTTTCTGGTCAATCGTAAGACCACGAAGAACTAAATCCGTTTCTCTCAGTGTAAGTGTATTTCCTTCGATTGCATTGGAGTTGTATGTGTACTCTACGATGAATTCTTCGTTGAGCCTTGCAACCTCACCCGCAGTTAAAGGTCTTCTGCTGTCCAGTTCTACCTTCTTGCGGTCAATTTGCGCCAAAAGGCTTTCCTTTGACTTATAACGACCATCAGCGGGTTTCTTTGCATCCACAGGAATTTTCCATCCACGTCCTTCCTGGTATGCACCTGAAATTTTCCCCTCAGAACAAAGAACTCTGATTCTTCTATCAGAAATGCCCCATTTTTCAGAAGCCTGTTTTACCGTCATAAACATAGATTATCCCTCCAATCTGAGATATAGTATACCACTTTAACGGAATAATATCAATAATATCGGAACAACATTTACCGAAATAACGGAACAATACATTTGCAATTATTCTAAAAAAGGCACCTGCATAGCTGCATGGCGCCTTCTACTACCCACGAAAAAGGGGATTTGTACATATATATTTTTCATTTGCCGAACCGTAGTAGGGCGCTTTCCACAACGCCACGATTTGCACCGATTTGCCCAACTAACAGCCAACACCACTTTCACACACAGAGGTAGTGCCGTGACAGATGAAAAGTATTTTTATCATTTTTCCATAACTCCTTATATATTCTGTATTTCTTCTCAAGTGCTTGATTTTCTTTGCTTCCCCTGCAAATCGGTATCTTTACATGCAGTCATCTCTTGCCACCTCGCTTCTTATAATCTGCATCAATCTTCTTTTTCCAGTCAGCACTAAGCGGCGCTGCACACGCTCTTACACTGGTAATTGCCTCGCTGATAACCTCATAGTTGAGAGCCGTTCCAACTGCATCACAATGATAGTTGGCAGACAAAGATTCATCGATGCCAAACCTTCTGGCTTCTGCCGCTGCGTCGATGTTTGCTCCAAAGAAGAGGAACTCCCAGCCATAACGCTCTTTCTGACGCTCAATCATGTGGCGAACCTTATCATAGGTGTAACGATGGCAGGCATTCTCCATACCATCAGTGGTGATGTAAAGAGCGTCTTTTCCGGCACATCTTCTTTGCGGGCATATTTGTGAACATTCCCGATATGATGGATTGCACCACCAACAGCATTTAAAAGTGCAGTACAGCCACGCACAAAATATTCCTTGTCCATAAGGTTCGGTACATCCGCAATGGCAACACGGTCATGAATTACCTCTGTTTCATTGTCAAATATCACTGTGGATACTACGGCATCACCTGGCTCCTTACGCTACTTTTCCAACATGGAATTGAAACCTCCGATAGTGTCTTTTTCCAGCCCCGACCTGGAACCACTGCGGTCTGAGATAAATACAAGTTCAGTCATTTTGAAATCCTCCTGTTTTATATTGTGATTTCATTATATTGAAAACAGGAGAATGAACGGTCGCATAATATGCGGCATTTTTATGCACCGATAAGTGGCTGGTCAAATGCAAACAGAACCTCATTCAATTCAAAAACATTGTAATTTCTATTCACAAGGAAATACTCTACAATCACATCAAATTTGCTACTGTGGGAGATGGCAAACCCTGCCCGCCCAATAAAGTCCTTTGTTTCATAAACATCCAATTCCAATGCAAAGGCAAAAGCCAGTGCTGTTGTCTTGGATGGCTTGTAATCTATATTATTTCGGATTTTGAGAACGGCTTTTCAATAGGTGGGTATCCCGCTCTCATCAGTTCAAGGTTCACAAGCAATCTTCAAGTTCTCCTAATATCCAGCCACTAGCTGCATCAATTCCCATTTCAATAGCCTGTTCCAAGTCTTTCCTCTCTGTTACGCTTGTTTCATAATTGATTTCACTGTATCAGGATTCAGATCCCCGTATGTAGCCGTTCATCGCGTTTGGCCGCTTTCGACGGCACATCTTGCGTCTGCATCTGCTCGTAGGATTTCGTGATGCAGACTTTCTATAGACTTTTGCTTTTGAGATATTGAAAATCCAAGAAGCCATTCAAATGAAAATAAATCCTGTACAACTTTTTCTTGACGGATAAAAAATACCGATCGTTTTGCCATGATATCCCTAAATTAAAGACAGTCACTGTTTCCAAATATCCAAATGTTGATTAAAAAATGGTATTCATCTCAGGAATCAGGGCCGCATTCCATCATACGGCTTAAATCTGTTCCCGCAAGCAAAAACCTGACACATTTTACAACACTCCGAACACCCCCACTGCCGAATCATCCATCATACGGCTGCTTACATTCCCTGCGTTCGCAAGCATTGCCTCCACTTTATTCGCCAAAGTCACATCAATGAAATGATCCACATCAATCCCCCTAAGTTCAAAAAACAAAAGCGGCTTCTCATCAAGGCGCGCTCCTACACCATAAAGAGAAGCCGCCACATGCTTACACATCAGCGCCCAGTCGGGACAGCTGCAACTAAAACTGATTTCTTTCGGAGCCGGAAAAAGGCCATCCTTACTTTGGAACAATTCACTCATCTGCTCCGGAAAATCGCCGGTCAAAAGTCTTTCCAAATTGTCAAGCTTTCTTCCGCATTTTTTTATAATCGCCTGGCACTTTTCCTCCGACAATGGGCTAATCCTAATCTCTACCTTATAAGGTGTCTTACGTGTCCCCTGCACCCTCGCAAGTATCTTCCCTTTCTTAATCTTAAGATCTACAACAGAACCATTACGGACATAGCGTTTCCCCCGACCTAACCTGCTTTCATAATCCGCATATCTCTCCAGATTTTCGCACCATGCATTCCCCCACCAGTTATTTGTTATCGACCTTCCCTTTATGACAACCGGCTCTAACACCTTGCCCTTTTCTCTTTCCTTTTTCTTTGTCGCTTCTGATTTTTTCCGCAGCTCTGACACATCCGGTTGGCTATACTGCGGGAAATCGCTCCAGTATTTCCTGCTCATGTTGATTCTCTCCTTTCACTCCTGTATCACGAAAGACACTATCCCAGACGCAGCAGATTTATCAGTGCATTGTTGTCAAGCTCTGTAATCCATTTCTCTCCTCCGGAGCCGATGACATTTTCCGCAAGCTCCTTCTTGGATTCGATAATAGCGTCTATCTTTTCTTCAATTGTCTTTTGGCAAACCAACTTATGCACCATGACATTCTTTGTCTGTCCGATACGGAACGCCCGGTCTGTAGCCTGATTTTCCACTGCCGGATTCCACCAGCGGTCAAAATGAATGACATGATTGGCTTTCGTGAGATTAAGCCCCGTTCCTCCCGCTTTCACAGACAGTACAATAAAAGGAACGTACGCATCCCCTTGAAATGCTTCCACAATCTTTGACCTTCTGCTGACCGGAGTCCCGCCATGCAGCACATAACCGTCCGCGTGGAATATCTCCTTTAAAAACTGTGCCAAATATTCCGTAATCTCTCGAAATTGTGTAAATACCAATACACGCTCTCGTTTTTCATAGATTGTCTCACAGATACTTTTAAGTAAAGCAAATTTTCCGCTGTCATCCCCTGAAAATGTCTCCTGCCCCAGATACTGGTCGGGATGATTACAGATTTGTTTGAGCTTGATAATCGTAGCCAACACCACTCCTCGCCGCTCAATTCCCTCTGAATTCAGAATTCTTTCCTCCATCTCCTCTACCGTCTTCCGGTACAGCACAACCTGTTTTTTAGAAAGGGCGGCATAATCAATGGTTTCCAGTTTCTCCGGCAAATCTGCGATAATACTTTTATCCGTCTTGACGCGCCGCAGCATAAAAGGTGCTACCATGGATTTTAGCTGAGCATATTTTTCCGGATGCTCTTTGAGCCGCTTCGTAAACCGTCCAAACTCCGCCGATGTTCCCATAAGTCCTTTATTAAGGAAATCGAACAAAGACCAGAGATTCGTCAAATCATTTTCAATAGGCGTTCCAGTCATAGCAATCCTCATTCTTCCGGAAAGTTTTTTAATCTCCTTCGTCTGCTTTGTCGCCGGATTCTTAATCGCCTGTGCCTCATCCAGTATAATACATGTCCAGTTAATATCTTTAAGCTCCTTAATTCTTGGTACCATGCCATAAGTGGTAATATTTAAAAAGGCAGGTTCTTCTAACACCAGTTTTCCCAAAACCGGCGCGCTGCTGCCATGTAGTATCAGTAAATCCAGCTTTGGCGCAAATTTTTCCGCCTCTCTCTGCCAATTCCCAAGCAAAGATGCAGGAACTACAAGAAGAACTCGCGCGCACTTCTCCCGTTTCCTGAGCTTTTCAAGGTAGGTCAGCACCTGCAAAGTTTTTCCAAGTCCCATATCATCAGCAAGACAGGCGCCGAATCCCAGCTTGTCCATATAGTTAAGCCATGCATACCCATTTTTCTGATAGGGGCGAAGCTCTGCATGAATCGTACTTGGAACTGCTGCCTTCCGTATCTTCTCCGGCCGCCGCAAATCACGGAGCAGCTCAGACAGCCATTTCCCATTGCTCACCATCGCCCCCACATCTACAGGCTCCGTTCCTATCTCCATTCGGAGAGCCTCCATCAACGTAATCTCTCCGCTCTTTTCGTCCATCTCTTCCAGAAGTTTTCTAAGTCTTGCATGATCTACTTCTACCCATTTCCCTTTTAAGAAAGCAAGTCCCTCTGTCTGCGCTAAAAGCTTCCGGATATCCGTCTGTGTTAATTCTACACCATCCACTTCAAGCTTGGGTTTCATGGATATAAGAGCATCGAACCCCAACATAGACGGTCTTTTATCTCCGAGGCTTACAGACATAGAAACTGAAGCAGCCTTTTTTCTCCACCAATTAGGTATCCGGCATAGAATCCCAGTATTTTCAATCTGCTCAATCTGCTTTAAAAATGTATACGCCTCCTCCGACGTCAATTTCAATGGATGGAACAATTCCCCCGTTTCCATAAACCCGCTAACCAACTCTGACACCTCCGCCGCACGATTTAGACAAGCCAGAAGAGACAGGAGCTTTTCTCTTTCGTTCTTATATTCTGTCAGGGCATATTTTAACGGCACATGCTTTACCCTTCCTTCCTCGCCCTTCGTAGCGTAAGTAGCCAGAAAAGCAAAAGGGAATTCTTCGTCCTTATTTTCTACCAAATGGAAAAAAACTCGTTCCGGCACATGAAGCTTCTGATTTTTCTCCGTGAGGTACATCTCAACCGTACCCTCATAACCGGCAATCTCCTCCGCAAAAATATCGTTAAGCTTTGAAAACACATTCTTAATCCATTCCTTTGTCACATATTCCGCGCCAATCACGAAGGGAACTGCTTCCAAAAGCTCCTCTGACACTTCATTACTTAAAGATATCCTGGCATTCTCCCGCACAAGCTCAAGCTCCGGCAAATCTGTAAGTAGTGTGAAAAAGGCTGCGGCTACCTGATATAAAAATCCTGCCGACGAGGCCGCATCCTCCGGTTTTCCCCCCAGTCCAAATTGATAAAGTGAACGATATGCCGTTTCCCCTGTCCATATTTTAATTTCGTCCTCATTCTGAAATATATCTGGTCGAAAACCCTCCGACGTAAAGAGGAAGCTTAAATGCATCTTTTTATTATCTTTTACTGACATTTCTTATCCTTTCAGTCAAATCACTTTTTTCCGGTAATCTAGCACATTTCCTGCCAATAGTATATCTTATTTTAATGTTGCTCTTGCATAAAATGGATATTCATTATCTACAATCGGCACCGGCAGGTTATATGTATCTGTCTCCTCCCAATCACTCTGCCATATATACCCCAATCTTCTCCACCAGCCCCAGATCCGCCGGCAGCCATTCTACACTCCCCAGTGTTTCCTTCGTCAGCCACTTGGCCGCCTCATGCTCCTTCAGCACCAAATCTCCCGATCTGATCTTACAGATAAAGCAGTCCATGGACAAATGAAACTTTGGGTAATCATATTCCACCGTATCCAGCAGTTCCACAACTTCTACTTCTGTATCCAGTTCCTCTCTGATTTCTCTCACAATTGCAGCCTCCGGTGTTTCATCTGGTTCAATTTTCCCACCCGGAAATTCCCAGCCATCTTTGAATTCTCCATATCCGCGTTGTGTTGCAAACACCTTGCCATTTTCAATAATAATGGCCGCTGCTACTCTGATTGTCTTCATCTCGTCTCCTCTCATCTCTATTATCCGTTTACGATATATTCGTAAATATCTTCCCGCACCGGCGTGTCTAATGCCCATTCAATTTCTACTGCCGTTTTATCGGTATTTGGCATCACAAATTCTTTCACTACGCCGGTCGATGTCATCCTTCCAAGATAATAGAATTCCTTTGATATTTTGTCATCTTTATTTTTTCTCACAAAAAGCTGTACATCGATTCCTCGTTCCTTTGCATGAATAAAATTCTGTACATCTTCTGAGTCTATACTTCTTCCGCTTTTAGAAATCGCGATCAAACGATTATATGCGGTAAAATGATCTTCGTACTTTGTAGTGTCGCTGATGCCCTCCTGCTTATCGTAATTAATAAATACCGGCAATGTTTTTGTTTTCTTATCAAATTTATAGCCGCCAATATTTAACGGCACCTCATTTTTCTCCCAATTTAGCAAACGGCAAGCATCTTCATATGTATACTTCTGATACAAAACCAGATCCGTATCCTGATACCGCATACTGAAATTTTGCCTGTACCGGCGGATTCCAAAGTCAATGAGTTCTTCCAGCATTTGATAAAACTCCGGATTTTGCAACATTTCTCCAAATGATTTTGATACTTTATAATCAACGCCTTCTTTTTCCATAAATACACACTGTGAATATGTTTTCTTTGCTGCACTGGTTGGAAATTCATTGGTCATCATATTTACGACATTTTCCGCACAATTTTCATCCATGGAACAATGATAGTCCTCGCGTAATGATTTCTTTAACATTCCCATCAATCCACGCCGATATTTCATCAAACGTTTTAGTAATTCCAGCTCATGAACCCGTTTGCCGCTTGCCAATTTTTTAGAAACAAATTCAACAACCTTTTCTTCATTTTCGGACAAACGGATCGTATAGTCCTTTTCATATTTTACGAGGAATTTATAATAAGAGCCTAAACTGTTATTATCAAAAATCCGTAGCACATCCATTTCACCGTATTTATCAAAATCAGCCAGCGCCGGAATGTGTCCTAATTTGTTTTTCAAATTAGTATAATTCTCTCGAATCAATTTAATATCACTAAAGTTGGCATTATCAATCGCCTGAAAAATACGTTTTCTGGAAATTTCATCAAAATGAATCGTACTTGCCCCGGGAATTACACGTCCGCCTTCCGTTACATAACGTCGGATATTATCTTTATTGTAACTTCTGTCACCGGAAAGTGCGATTGGTATCATAAAGTTATTCCGATAATTTCCGATAAAATCTAATACGACTACATACTCTTTGTTCTCAGCTTTACGTAATCCTCGCCCCAACTGTTGGATAAACACTATCGGCGATTCTGTCGGACGCAGCATAATCACCTGATTAATCTCCGGAACGTCCACCCCTTCCGAGAAAATATCCACGGAAATAATATAGTCTAACGCATTCTCCGCTTCGTCACCTGCAAGCCGCTCGATGGCCTCTGCCCTCGCTGCCTCTGAATCACTTCCACTAAGCACTTGTGTTCTCCAGCCTTTTTCATTAAATTTATCCGACAGTTCTTTTGCCTCGTCAATCCGGCTGCAGAAAATCAAACCTTTTACCCGATCTCCACTGTATCCGAAAAATTCCGCCTGTTTCATAACATTCAGCACCCGATCGTCGGATGTTAAATATCTGAAGCTTTCCACCTTGTCTTCCGCAGATTTTCCGGCATCAGTAATCACTTCCAGATCGGTAATCCCGAAATAGTGAAATGGACAAAGCAAATCCTCTTCCATTGCATTTTGCAAACGAATTTCATAAGCAATCTGATGGTCAAAAATTTCATAAATATTTTTGCCTTCCTGATTATCATCACGCTTGTCCGGTGTTGCAGTCATACCCAGCCACAATTTGGGCATAAAATAATCCGTGATTTTCTTATAACTATCCGCAGAACTGTGATGAGCCTCATCGATAATGATCAAATCCCACTGATCTTTTTTATATCTGCTTAACGTATCTTCTTTGCTTAACGTCTGTACAGTTGCAAACACAAAATCTGCATCATAATCCTGATGCTTTCCTGTCACCATTCCCATAGAAACTTTACTGCCAAATACTTTCCGATAAGATTTCATTGCCTGCTTTGCGATTTGATTACGATGTACTAAAAAGAGAACCCGGCTAAATTCCAATTCTCTGGCAGCAAATGCAGAAGCATATGTTTTTCCGGTACCTGTCGCAGAAATCAATAATGCTCTGTCTTCCCCGGTTTCATATATTTTCCGCAGATTATTAATAAAACCAACCTGCATAGAATTTGGCTGCAGACGATACATTTCCAACGAAGGGACTTCTGCTCTCCGTGCAATTTGTTTCTGCTTTTGAATAATCTTATTCTTCGTATAAACATCGGTGTAGCTGTCTATAAATTGTTCAAAGTCCAATGACCGCTCTGCATTCCACAGCTGTTCTAACTCAGCTGCAATATTTTGCGTATATTCTCCCTGTTCTGCCGAAACAATCTTCGTATTCCACTCCCGATTCGTCGTCAGTGCACTGAGCGTCATATTAGAGCTTCCCACAATGATACGATACATTCCCTCTTTTTTGAAAATGTATCCTTTCGTGTGAAATCCTTCTTTTCCGTTCTCCGTCACAAACATTTTCAATTCAATGTTTGCAAATTTTGCAAGTATACGAAGCGCCCTGGGGTCACTGAACGCCAGATAATCTGTGGTCAGTATTTTCCCCGGTATCCCGCGCTGCTCCAGCTCTCTAAACGTCTGAAGCAGCGGTGTGATTCCGCCCAACGTAATAAATGCTACACTAATTGCAAATTCATCACATGACAACAGCTCATCCTCAATGGATGAGATTACCTTACGGCCCTCTTTATAGTTATTCGATACAAACTGCGGCTTATATGCCAGGTTCGAGGCAATATTTTGATTAATAAAGGCTGTGGCTAAACCTTTGTTTAATTGAACAATTTTCTCTTGATTCATTTTCTATACACCCTCAACAAGCATGATTTTTTGTTTCTGAACGTCTGTCACTTGCTTTTTGTCCATATTAATCCCTCTTTTCTATATAAAATCCCGTTTACTCTATCCCCCACACCTCATATCCCTGCCTTCTGGCAGAATCATACACCGGACGCATATTTCTCTCCAATATCCCGCAGAATTCTTCTTTAGAATTTCCTTTTCTGTATAATTCCTGACTGGCCCATATGGAATGGAGATTATCTCTGTAACAGGCTTCATACAAGTTTCTGATTCCGTCTTTCTTATGAATCAGCTCGTACATCGTATACTGATTTTTCGCAAATCGAATAAAAAACTTTTTCCAGGGCGGAAGTCGGTTGCTTTTTGAAGAATTGAGGGAGGAATCCATAGGCATCAGATTCCACAATTCATCGTTCATCACAAATGACCAGGGAATAAAGTGATCCACATCGTACGCATTTCTTCTGATCGTCTCTTCTTTAAAAACATCTATAATGTCGGTCAGCTCTAAAATACCTTCCCACAATTTACGGACATGTCCAAGCTTACGCATTTTATCATCTAACGGCGCCAATTTGTACACAAGGCCCGGGACCTCCGGATTATTGTTCTGAAGCCAGCACACCTTTTCATATTGAATCCAGCCCAGTATCGAAACCATGTGATCTTGAATCATTTGAATCCAGGATTCATGAAATATAATTTTTCGTTCCAGTCCTTTTTGTTCACCGAACGTATATGGAAGCGGCGTATCATTTTCATTGATCCTGTTATAATACGCCATCATTCTTCCGGCGCTGCTGTTTAAATCTATTCTCTCTGAATATCTATTTGCAAACCCGGACAATGATTTATACGGGACATTCTGCGTCAGCGTCATTTTTTCCCCATGTAACTCTTTATCAAATTGTCCTATTTTGTTCTTGATCTCCACTTTTGATGCATTACCCGGCAAATCGCTTAGTTTATGCAGCTTCAGCACCGCTTTTTCCAGACTGTCTTTTACCTCTCCATCTCCCCAGATACCGCTGAGATGAACATGAAATTCCAATACCGAATACCATGCATTTGCAATCATTTCATTTATGATTTCATCATAAGAGGCATCTTTCTTATCCTCCGAGATCAGCCGGACAATAGCCTCCAGCCAGTAAAATTTATAACAATAAGACGGATCCTTCATCATCCGGAAAAATCCTTCAATATCCAGTGTGCTATAGTATCCGGAATCAATATGTAATGGATACTCTATTTCCTGAGAATGATATTTAACCATCTTTCGTCCCCTCTTCCGGCTCTCACGTCACCTGTAATCCAGTGTTTCTCCACAGTCATTTCCGGAATATCCTTTAAAATCTCCAGCATTGTTTCTTCTGTCATATCCGTAAAGTATCTTCCGTTTCTCTCCCCCTCAAATTCTCCGTATTTAAAAGAAGCATACAGGACTCCGTTTGATTTTACTGCCCTGCACATTTTACGAAAAATGTCAGCAATTTCCTCTCTCCTTACATGTAATACAGAGGCACATGCCCAGACACCGTCATATGCTTCAACTTCCTCTAATTCGTGAAAGAGCATATGCTTTACATTGATACCGGTATATTCGCTCGCAGATCTGCACACCTCAGAAGAGCCGTCAGCGGCAGTAACCTGATATCCATGATCCAGGAAATATTTCGTATCCCGCCCCGAGCCGCACCCAAAATCAAGAATATGAGCCTTCTCCGGCAGCCTCTCCAGAAACATATCTTGAATCTGCGTGAAGTCAACAGCAATTGTCTCGTTAATAAAGCTTTTTGTATTTTGATCATAATATTGGATGGTATTTTGCATCTGCCTGCACCTCTGATCTATCACTGCCGCCAAATAGTGATTTCTCAATATAAAATTCACTGAAATGATTATTATATTTTATCATTTTATAAGAACATTCACAATTGAATTTCAAATTTCCGGCTTTTCTTTTTCTGTACCAAACTTGACAACCTCCCGGAAAGTGGTACAATTTTATTAATGTATTTATAAATCATTTGGAAGGAAAGATTTTTATGAAAAACCCCGAGCAGAACAGATCGTGTTCTCTAATTCTCAGTGAACAGACTTTCCCAATCATCGAACAGATTACCGCAGGAATGCCCGGTGGTTTCTTCATTTATCACGCTGATGGGGAGGAGAAACTGATTTACGCTAATCAGTCATTGATTAAGATGTACGGCTGCGAGAATCTGGAGGAATTTCAGGAACTTACCGGCTACGTTTTCCCCGGGCTGGTTCATCCGGATGACCTGGAAGAAGCAGAACAAAGCATTAAACAGCAGATTTTTGCGGGCAACAATAATCTGGACTACATAGAATACCGTATTATCAGAAAAGACGGCAGCATCCGATGGATTGAAGACTATGGTCATTTTGTCCACACCGATTCCTATGGTGACATTTTTTATGTTTTTGTAGAAGATGCCACCGAAAAGAAAAACAAGGCTATTGACGATGCCCGCACGGTACGGCTGGCCCAGGAGCGGCTGGAAGCCTTAAAGCATGAGACTGCAACGCTCAAGCTGATGCATGAGATTCTGCAGGCAGGTATGTGGACCATGGAGTTTGACCGCCGGGGGGAGATAACAAACGTCTATTGGAGTCAGGAATTCCGTGCTATTATCGGTTATCAGGACGAACAGGATTTTCCAAATGTCCTTTCCTCCTGGACTGATCTGATTCACCCTCAGGACCGCGACCAGGTACTGGAAGAATATTATGCCGTCATGAAAGATGACACCGGTCAAAATCTCTGTGACGTTGAATACCGCCTTTTAACAAAGGATCAGGAATATCGCTGGTTTCGCACTACCGGAAAGATCTTCCGGCGTGAGGACGGTACCCCGATCACTTATGTAGGTATGTTTATTGATATCACACAGCGCAAAGATGCCGATGAGATGATCATGACGCAGCACCAGTTTCTGGAAGAGGCTCTGATTGAAGCTCAGGAGGCTTCTCAGGCCAAGACTGATTTCCTCAATAACATGTCGCACGACATCCGTACTCCTATGAATGCGATCATTGGTTTTACTAATCTGGCCCTCACCCATCTGGATAACCGGGAACTGGTACAGGACTATCTGAACAAAATTGCCGCATCTTCCGGCAACCTGCTTAACCTCGTCAATGATGTGCTGGATATGGGGCGCATCGAGAGCGGCAAAGTGGTCATTGAAGAGCAGCCGTGCAGCCTGTCTCAGATTCTGCTGGATCTTCAGAATACGATCCAGGCTGACCTCCAGGTAAAAAATCTGCACTTCCGTCTTGATGACCACGCTCTGATTCATCCTTACATCATCTGCGACCAGTCACATCTCAATCAAGTACTGCTGAACGTGCTGGGCAATGCTCTTAAATTTACTCCCGCCGGTGGTTCCGTCTCACTTACCATCACTGAGCAGCCTGGAGACAAAGTGAACACGGCTATATACAGATTCTGTATCCGGGATACAGGCATCGGCATGGAACCGGAATTTCTCGAGCATATTTTTGAACCATTCGAGAGAGAACGGACTTCCACGATCAGCGGTATGCAGGGCGCCGGTTTAGGTCTTCCTATTACCAGGAACCTGACAGAGCTGATGAATGGCCAGATTACCGCAGAGAGCCAAAAAGGCTGCGGCAGCACCTTTACTTTCACGTTTCCGTTCTATTTCACCCAGGCTGCCGAGCATCAGGACGCGCCTGAGATTTCTGGCGCATGGGATTTCCGCGGCCGTTATCTCTTACTGGTAGAGGACAATGAATTAAACCAGGAAATTGCCCTGTCTATCCTGGAAGATGAAGGCTGCATTGTAGATGTAGCTTCAAACGGGGCCGAAGCAGTGGAAATGGTTCGTCGTTCTGCGGATAACCCTTATGACCTCATACTCATGGATATTCAGATGCCAGTGATGGATGGCATCGAAGCAACCAAAGCTATCCGTGCCCTGGAGAACCCGGACTTGTCCCGGCTTCCCATTGTGGCTGTGACAGCCAACGCTCTTGAGGAGGATCGTCAGCGTACTCTTTCTGCCGGTATGAATGCCCATCTTGGCAAACCTATTGATGTGGATAAACTGTTTTCTACACTTCAAAACATCCTGCAGAATACATAAGCGCAGAGAATCATTACTTAACTGCAATAATACAGAATTTCAAAAGGGAGCAGACTGCTTTTATCTGCTCCCTTTAAAACTACCCATTCTCTTTACTTGCGTCCCTGTCACTTCCAGACTACATTTGCCGCTCTTCTCGGCGCTGTTCTTGCATAAGTTCTGTCCGGATACCCCAGGAGCATACAGGCTTTTATTGTCTTCCCGTCAATTCCAAGCCACTTCTTCAATTCCTCATTCGCATCAGCGATCCTGGCCAGATAACCATTATATAAAGCGCCTAACCCTAAAGCCACCGCCATCGTTTCAATATTTTGGGCCGCAAGCCCCGCATCCAGCGGCCAGTCAGAAGTGATAAAGAGCACCACCGGCGCATTCCTGAACAAATAGTCATCCTTTGCATTAGCTTTCCTCCTTCGGTTAAAAGAAACATAAGGAAGCAGCTCTTTCGCGATCTTTTGCCCTTCCCCCTTTCCTATTTCATCAATAAAATCCCATACCATGGATTTCAGCTGCTCCAGTTCGTTTTGAATAAACACGAAACAGCAATCCTGATGATTTTTTGCCGTGGCAGTATATCTTCCGGCCTGAAGCAGCTTCTCCAAATCCTCCATCTGAACCTGCTCCGACTTATAGCTGCGGATACTCCGGCGGAATTTAATACTGTGCAGCACATTTTCAGGATCCAGCCGGAAGCTTTCCCTGTGATAATCTTCCACATCCCCCATCTCATACTCCGGTACAGATACAGCTCCTGCCGGGCAGATCGCCACGCAATGCCCGCATTTAAAGCATTCTCTCTTTACACATGCCTTTTCATCCTTTATCTCTATATTGAAAGCAATACAATCTGCGGCACACAATCCGCAGCCTGTACATTTATCCCGATCTATCATTACCATATTCATATCTCTCCTTTGCAAACACTTCTTTCATCCAGACTGGTTCCTTTTGCCATGACGCTACACTCTCTGTTCCAGCCCAAGAAAAAATGTAAAGTTCTGTTCAAACGTCACAACATAGATCCGTTCCCAAACCTTATCAAAATCTTCCTCCGGTGAATCCGTATGCCTGATACATGCCTCAAAAAAGGCATCCTTCACATCATCCGGGCTTTCATTCCCGTACTTATAGATAATAAGTTCTGCGTTATTTTGCAAAATCGCATCAAAAATCTGATCCATCCACCATCCGTCTGTTTTTGAAATGGACATTCCATATATAATAAATAACTCTGCCTCATCAAAATATGGCTTATACTTGACGTCGTACTGCGCCCAGTAAGATTTGATCAGCCGCTTTTCTTCTGATTTGCCCTTATGATACTTCGGAAGATCAATGCCAAATAAAATGGATCTCGGGACGCTCTGCATTCCATGAGGATGAATAACATCCGTGACCAGATACGACGACCATATTGTGGGATTTCTTCTCCTGACGCCAAGATCGGGATAAAAATCAAAATTTCTATCTGCACTTTTCCAATGATGAGGATCAAACTGTCCTTTATCAAGATGCAGATAATTATCTAAAAGTGATGTATAATTAAAATTAAAAAATGCAAAATTATACAGATCATAATGATGCGTCTTCAGGGGAAATTCTATATCACAGCCGCGGCCCAGATCTTTCATAAAGTGTGCCATGCTCTGCATTGCCAGTTTCTTTTCCTGCACGTCAGAATTAATCTTCAGCAACAGATCTGCATCAACAAGATCATTCAAAAACCTTGTAAAATGTGCCTGAAATTCATCAATGCTTTGTTCAATCTCATCCTTTCCGATCGATCCATCTTTCACCAATTCACTGATGGTCAGCTCAAAATCACTCCAGTTATCTTTGCCGCTTTCCAGATCTTCCGTCATCTTCCTGAATAAAATATTATCGGAATCCGAAAGATTATAATACTTTACATATTCATAAAAATCCTCATAACTGGAAGTCTTCCCTTTCATCCTGCCATCCTTGTATCTTTTCAGCAGGGCAAGGTCAAACCCGTTTCCCACCAGCACCATGATATTGTGCTGATTATTTATTAGCTGAAACGTCTCTTTGCTGTACTCTGTAAACATTTTTTTATCTCCTTTGGAAAAATCCCCATAGCCGGCCCTACTTTGAAACCAATTGCCCTTTCTTATATCATACAGTATGCCCCTTCATAATACAAGACTCCGGCGGTTCACCCGCCCGGCTTTACACATCAAACTCCCGCACCCCGTACACTCTTCTGTATTCATAAGGAGTCATACCCATGCAGGCCTTAAACTGCTTCCCCATATGACTCTGAGAAGAAAAGCCCAGATATGTGGCTATCTCACTGCAGGAATAACGGGAATAGATCAGTAAATTCTTTACCAGATTGATCTTCTCTCTGCGGATGAAATCTGTCAGAGTCATTTTTTCGCATTGATGGAACAGCTCTGAAAGATAATTTGCATTGATCTTCAATTCCTCCGCGATATCCTGCACACAGATCTTATCATGAAGATGTGAAAAAATATAGTCCTTGCACCTGTTGATGTGAGGATTCTTATCCTTATGAGCCATACCCTCCTTTTGTTCATTTAAGTCTTTTACCATCTGAGCATATCGAAATTCTGCGGAACGGAAAATATGAAAAAGTGTAGGGATATCACTGCTTTCCTCCAGCTTTTGGATAGAGGAGTCGCTAAGTGAATAAGCAATCTCATAAGGAAGCCCTCCCCGGATTGCGGCACGGCTGGCCAGCGTAATAACAACAATCCCCAAATTTCTCGTATGTCGGATCGGATTTTTCGCAAGTGTACCTAACTCCCCCAGATAGTCCTCTTTTATAGCCCGCTTTAATTGTTCCAGATCACCATGTTCGATGCTGGCGCATTCTCGGAATTCCTGATCATAAGGGTTATGTCTTCTGCCCTGCTCCCGGTTTTCAAATACAAGCTCAGAAAAATGAGCCTGCAACTGTGCGTCCGTCTCCTGTCTGATGCAATTTTCTGTCACCAGGTCGCTCTCATCCAGCTGCTCCTCCTGATACAGGTTAAAGATAAGCAAGGTATCCGATGCCAGATCTTTAAAGGTACATACGGGCACTGTCTGCAGCCAACCGTTGTCCGCAGGCCTTGTTTCTTCCTGATAACGAAGATATACCTCATCCGAGAAGCGTACCGGGCCAATGATAAAATAATGCCCGGGCACAGGAACAAACGCATAAACGACCTGCTGATTAAAAGATAAAAATACGGGGCTCTCCAAGTCCATATCCTTCCGGGCAGTAAAAAAGGACATTAACTCATCCGGTGTAAAACGATCCTGAAACCGGATCCGCCCGCAAAAACTTTCCGCGCAAGAAAAATCAGTGCTAAATCTTTGGACATAGGTATGTAAATGATAAGAAATATGTTTCATTAAGTAGCAGTGGTTCATCCTCAGGCATCTCCTTTTTATTAAGTATATCATATTTTCCGGAGAAATGTGTCAAAAAGCCGAGAAACATGATATAGGACGCAGGAATATTCTTTTATACTCAACTCACAAAGCAGCAAAGAACGGCAGCTCAAAAAAAGAAAGGAAGAAGAGGAAAATGCATGTAAAAGGTGTAAATCTCGGAAACTGGCTTGTATTGGAAAAATGGATGAGTCCGGCATTGTTTGACGAAACCACGGCGGAGGATGAATACTATCTTCCCACTCAACTCTCCAGAGAAGTATATGAAGCACGAATTAAAGTTCATCGTGCAGAGTATATCTCAGAAGGAGATTTTGTAAGAATCAGATCCATGGGGATGGACGCAGTCCGTATTCCTGTCCCCTACTTTGTATTCGGAGACAGACCTCCATTTATCGGATGTATTGAAGAACTTGATAAAGCCTTCAATTGGGCGGAAAAATATGGTCTTCAGATTTTGATCGACCTGCATACTGCCCCTGACAGTCAGAACGGCTTTGACAATGGAGGCATCTGCGGCGTCTGCAAATGGTCCGCTCAGCCGGACGAAGTAGAATTCGTCCTGACCGTATTGGAACGGCTGGCCAAACGGTACGGAACAAGGAAAGGTCTCTGGGGAATCGAAGCAATCAATGAGCCCATACTGGAAGATATGTGGAATAAAATGAATGTGCCGGAACGATACCCTGCGGCAGACCCTCAAAAGGCAAAAGGGAGCGGTCCAAATACGCTGGAATTCATCCGTCAGTTTTACCTGGACGCATACGACAGGATCCGTAAGCACATGCCTGTTGAAAAATACATAGTCCTTCACGACGCATTTAACCTCCAGTCATGGAAAGATTTTATGCGGGAAGAAAAGTACAAAAATGTAGTTCTGGATACCCACCAATATCTGATGTTTGCGGAGATGGACGGCTGTGAGCAGACTGTTGACGGATATGTCCGCTATATCAAAGAACATTATGAAAATGAAATCCGGGAGATGGAACAATATTTCCCTGTGATCTGCTGCGAATGGTGTCTGTTTAATTCACTGGCGGCAGGATGTGACACGAAAGGCGGACAAAGCGTACTGAACGGCCAGGAAGGAATGTCATCGGCGCGAGTGCGGCGGCCGCGGCATCTATTATCGCAGTTTCAAAGATTTTTGACGGCGTGTCGGATCTGATCATGGGCTATATTGTTGACCATACCAACAGCAGGTATGGGAAGGCCCGGCCATGGATCGCAAGACTCTGTGTGCCTCTTGCAGTATGTACCGTGCTGATGTTCAGCGTACCGGCCTCCTTGGGAACTTCCGCAATCTCCTTTCCACGGCAGGAACAATGACCATTAACACCGTCGTACTGAAAATGACCGGATTCTTTGGCAGTGGCGATGCCTATACACAGAGAGGCTGGACGATTACCGTCGCTATTCTGATGGTTGTATTTGTAGCATTGAATATGTTTACCTTTTTCACCTGCTCAGAGCGTGTAACGTCCCAGGAGGGAAGCAAAAAGAAAGAAACCGTATCCTTTGTAAAGGGATTAAAGGCTCTGCTGAAAAACAAATACTGGATACTGATGTCACTGAACCTGTTTTCTATGTTTTTTATGATGTCCAGTTTTTTCGGATCCGTATTATACTTTACCAAGTACAATATGGGAAATGAAAACCAGTATTCCATGGTAGCAAACTTACTTTCCGGCGCACAGATTGTAACTCTGTTTATTACTCCGTTTATTATGAAAAAAGTAAGTAAACGCAATCTGAATATGGCAGGTATGGCAATCGTTACAATCGGACTGATCATGTCCGGGCTCAGCACAAACTACGGATTCATCTGTACAGCTTCTGTGATCAAGGGAATCGGCCTTGGATGTGCAGGCGCCACCATGTTCGGATGTCTGCAGGACGCCATCACCTATGGGGAATGGAATGCAGGCTACAGCGTGGCAGGCATGGGGAATGCGGCTTCTTCCTTCTGCTTCAAGATCGGTTCCGGCCTCGGAACAGCCGCTCTTGGCTGGGTGCTGGCAGCGGGAGCCTTTGATGCAGCGCAAACAGTTCAGACAACCTCCGCATTGACTGCAATTACAACCTCTTTTGCGTGGATTCCTGCGATTACATCAGCGCTGTGCGTTGTATGCATGATCTTCTTTGATCTCGACAAACATTATGACAAAGCAGTTGCAGATCTGGCGCAAGGAAAATACAGAACCTAAGATACAAAGTAACAGTAAAGGAGAATAGGAAATGATTCATAACCCGATCCTTAAAGGTTTTAATCCTGACCCGTGCATCTGCCGGAAGGGAGACGATTACTATGTTGCAGTTTCTTCTTTTGAATGGATGCCGGGCATTCCGGTATACCATTCAAAAGATCTGAAAAACTGGGAACTCTATACACATGTACTGACGGACGACACCAAAGTGGATCTGAAAAAGCTTCCGTCTGCAAAAGGAATCTGGGCGCCGTGCCTGACTTACTGCGAAACAGAAGATCTGTTTTATGTAGTATACGGTGTGATGAATTCCATGAATGCGAGATACTTTGATATCGATAATTATTTAATCACGGCAAAGGACATCGCAGGGCCATGGAGCGAGCCGGTATACCTGCACTCGTCCGGATTTGACGCGTCTATCCTCCACGATGATGACGGACGAAAATATATTGTGTCTTTAGAGTGGGAGACTCGGGAAGGCTACGAAAAACCGGGCGCCATCTGTATGGTAGAATATTTGCCGAAGGATCGGGATATTATCGGCTATCCCAAACAGATCTGGAGCGGAGGCACAGACAGAGGATGCATTGAAGCCCCGCACCTGACTAAGCGCAATGGTTATTATTATATTATGTGTGCAGAGGGGGGAACCGGATACAACCACTGTGTAACCATGGGAAGATCTGCCAACGTCTGGGGTCCTTACGAGAAAGATCCCATGAACCCGATCGTCACCTCTGCACCCGGGGAATCCTTTGAACGCCATGATCCAGATCATTTAAAGCCAAACTATTTTAACCCTGAGTCAGTGCTTCAGAAATCCGGCCACGGAAGCTATGTAGAGACTCAGCTTGGAGAGGTATATCTCCTGCATCTTTGTGCCAGACCATTTACGCCGGAGCTGCGCTGTACTCTCGGAAGAGAGACCGCCATACAGAAAATGGAATGGACCACAGACGGGTGGCTTCGTATGGCAGGAGGAGGAAACCTGGCAAAAGAATCTGTAGAGGAAAGCAGACTGCCCGAATGCAGGCTGCCGCAGATTCCTGACTTTGACGACTTCGACTCCGCAAAACTGGGCCCCCAGTACTATGCACCCCGTATCATGCCTCAGCGTTTCGCCGATGTAAAGACACGGCCCGGATATGTGCGGATCCGCGGACAGGAATCCCGCACGTCCTTGAACAAAGTAAGTATTTTAGCCAGAAAGCTTACAAGTGTATATGCAACTGTCACAACAAAGATGGAATTTCAGCCTGAAATCCATCAGCACAGCGCAGGGCTGATCATGTATTATGACAACATGAATTATATCAACCTCCGGAAATATAAGAGCGAAACGCTGGGACAAAGCGCACTTTCCATCATCCATCTCCAGAACGGTCAAAAGCACGAGCTTCTGAACACAAGAATACCGATCGATGATGTGCCGGTTTATCTGCGCTTAAATATAGAAGGAAGACGCTCCTGGTTTGAGTGGAGCTATGACGGAAAAGAATACCGTAGGATCGGAGAGAATTTTGATACTACAAAATTCTCAGACGAATACTGCAAATACGGTGAATTTACCGGAACCTTCGTTGGGCTCACCTGTGCAGACAGGGTAAAACATCAGCACTATGCAGATTTTGATTTCTTTGAATACAAGGCAGATGAATCAAGAGGTATAAGTTAAGAGATGATAGGGGCGGAAAACATAACTCTCCGCCCTTGTCAACTTTTGGAATCTCATTCATCTAGACTGCCAAAAGGAAGTATGCTAATTCCACACATCATCCAAAGTTTTTGCCTCCAAGATCGCATTATAGGAAGAATACCGCGGAGACTGAGGTGCCGAACCCTTTTTCTTTCCCAGCCCCACTTTATTAATCTTCCTCAGCGAACCGTTTTTAAAAAATACGATATATTTATTCGTATCCTCATATTTTTCTATATGTTCCACCTCTGCAATGTGTGTAATACCGGAAACCGGAGCCACCTGATAGGCCGCGATATATTTAATCTTGTCCACCATTGCTCCCGAGATCCTGATGGCATACCATCGGTTGTTCTGCAGAAACTCCTCGTTAAATCCCTCTTCATGGGCCGCCACAACAATGGTATCTAATTCATCCGGATCTTCGTCCCTTGTCAAATCCGTTAATACCTCATCGTGAAACGGTGCAAAACGATGCAGTTTTTTATCACCACATACATACGTCTGTGCTTCTATCACATCCGTCCTCATTGTAAGCTGGCCCAAAACCTTGTAAAGCTCCTCTGTTGCCTCGTCAATCACAATGATAGCAGCCGGTTTGCTGTCATAAATCACCTTATCCAGCAATTCATTGATATTTCCATACTTGGAGCCGGAAAAATACCTCTCAAGTTTCGCTGTTTTATCAGGATCTCCGCTTATATCCGCAAGCAGAATATTCTTCATTTTATATTTGTCCGTGTCGGAGGAAATACCAAACCTTAAAATCTGCTCCCCGATATGTCCGTACACATCATGGCTGTTTAACTCTACCTCAACCAGATACAGGCACGGCGCATTGTGGAAAGTGAGATCCAGATAGTAACCGTCCGGGATGGCCGCGCCCTTTTTGTTAACCCCGATCTTCTTTTTAATGTCGAAGTATATGCCGTCCTTCCCGAAAATAACTTCCGCATTGTTCACGATCATGCGTTCAAATTCTGATTCTTTGGTGTATAAATATTGAGAATATAATGTGTTGTTTTCATCTATGATCTTATACATCTGCCCATCCCCTTTCTGGATCTATCCGATCTGTCAGTCCCCTTTTATTGATGCTTTCTTATTTACGTTTTAACTCTGTATATTTTTCTCTGCTCCCATATGCTTTCTCTATGGGATATTTTTCATTATTTTGTCTCACTTTTTCATGTATGATTTCATCCAGATCCAGCCCGCAGACATCCGCCATAAGAATACAATAATTCAACACGTCTGCAAGTTCCTCTTTGATCTTATCCACTTTCCTTACACATGCCACATCCTCAGCACTCCACTGGAACACTTCCAATAATTCCGCCGCCTCCAAACTAATAGAAATCGCTAAGTCTTTGGGATTATGAAATTGTTTCCAGTTTCTATCATCTCTGAATTTCAAAACTTCATCAATTGTTCTTTGTGTCATCGTTTTATCTCTTCCTTTCTTTCAGGCAGCTCCGCAAATATGCCGCCAGACTGTCATCTACACAATAGACATAACATCCCTTCATTCCTCTGGTCATAAGCGTCCTATATGTATTTTTAATTATTTCGTCCGCAAGCTGCTGTGCTTTTTGCGGGTTCTCCTTATATATTTTTTTGATTCCTTTTAGCGATTGATCGGTTTTCGCCCTTTTTGTAAAATCTGTTATTACCTTCCCGTTTTCGTAACGCAGATCATTGCCAATGATGACTCCTACATAATCAAATTCCAGCCCTTGCGAGGTATGGATACATCCCGCCTCGCTCACAGATGTCTCATCAATAGCAAAAGTCGTTGTATTTTTCAGATTCCAGCTTATTTCAAAGTCACCAATCTTAATATCGTGAACGCCAGAATCATTTACTCCCTCCTTTAACCAGTTCCAGCAGTAGCCGGCTAAAATCCTTGCCCGGTTATGGCTCGAACGATTTTTTTCAATGACAATTTCCTGAACGTCAAATGGAGAATCCATAATTCTAATATCATAATCGATATCCTCCATATCCCAATTTGCTGTCCTTCGGATTTCCAGCGTATGATCAATCCATGCGAGATAACCATCAGAACCATTGCACCGGAACTGAGAAACCAGTTCCATATGTATAACCTCATCTGTTTCCGCACCTGCCCATTTTTCGATTTCAGAAACACTCCCTATATCACTGAGCGTCACTCGCTGTCTTTCATCAATAAAAAATACACTGCATCTAGCGGCATGGATAATCTCTTTTATTTGATTTTCACCTATATTATGAAACATGCCTGACTTTTCATTTAACCGGTGTGCTTCATCTACCAGAATAGTATCGACAACCCCTTCCTCCGCTTCTGTATAAATCCCGGAGCCTTTAAACATATTTTCAATACTGCTCTTTTGCATTTCACCTTTTAATTTTTTCTGATAAACATTGCGGGGTGCGCTATTTTTCGACACATATTGGCAAAATTGACCTTCATTCGTAAGCTGAGCCAATAAATTGATTGCAACCACCGTTTTTCCGGTTCCAGGCCCACCTTGTACGATAATTACCCTCTTTCTTCCATCCTCTTTGCAGTGTCTGGATATATGTAAAATTTCTTCAAAGACAACTTTTTGCTCATCCAGCATTATAAATTCCTGATTGCCTTTCAGCATTTTTGCAATTGCTTCCTGCAAACTCTTGGATGGCCTTATTCTTCCATGCTCAATCGCATACAAAAATTCTTTATCATCACCTGTTACAATACTTTTTTTAATAAATGCCCTCAGACCGTCCACTTGTCCTCTTGTAAACGCCGGAGCATCTGTTAAATAGCATTCATATTGTTCTTCATCAAGAGGATCCTTTTCTTTACGCCTGTAGTTATGAAGGTACGCACACGGCCAAAGATGAATCTCCTTTTCCTGTACAGATTGATTATAGTCTGTAATCAGTCTTGCATACGACCATGCCTGATAAGACGGATGAACCACCTGACGAACCGCATTGCCTGTATATGTCTCCACCAATGCATCCGCCCCTCTTACCGCATCTAATTTGTCCCACTGCTTCAGTTCAATGATCACAACATTCCCTTTCTTCACTTTGTCATAACCTGATATCAGAAAATCTATCCTCTTAGATGTCTGAGGAATGTTGTACTCGATTGCAATACCGGCCTTCTCCGGAATTTCATCATCATTTAAAACCTTATACATATACTCCAATGAATTCTCCCAGGCACGGAACTCATTTCTTGTCGTATGCTGGTTCATTCTTTCCAAAATATTCCGTTCTATTTCTAATGCTATCTCATCCTGCTCAACACTTCGTAAAAACTCCGTTTTTATTCCGTCGTAAACTAACATATTTATCCCCTTTGGCAAACATAAGTTATTTATAATAGTTTAACTCTTTCCAGATATAATCACAATAGACGGACGAAAAATTATAATCTGACACCTATGATCTATTGCCTTTTTCTATATATACTTCTATATATAAGTATATACAATTAGACATCCTCTTCCTCCCAATAGTATAATAAACATGGTTTCTTAATATAAAGGCACACACTCAAACACAACAAGAAAAGGAGATATTTATGAAAAAAAAGGTACTGAATTTATTTTTGGCAGTTTCCATGGTATTAAGCCTCGCTGCATGTGGTGCGAAAGAAGACGCTTCCGGTGACTCAGCTGACAAAAAAGAAACAACAGAAAGCAATGAAACCCTGAAAATATCCATGGGGACAAACAATCCATACGGGTTCCTCGATGAAAAGGAAGAGCCGGCCGGATTTGTCGTAGATACATGGAATGAAATCGGCAAAAGAACCGGCTATACGGTTGAATTCCAGTATTTTGACGGCATGGATGCCCACTATGGCGCTATCGACGCCGGCAAAGTCGATGTTCTTGGTATCCAGGTAGCTATTACAGACGCGATCAAAGACAAATATGACTTTTCAGCCCGCTATGCTTACAACATAATCCGCATGGTATCCTTAAAGGATAAGCCATATGAATCCCTTGCTGATCTGGCCGGACAGAAAATCTGTATCGCCCCCGGAAAGCTCAGCGAATTCTTTGAGGGCTACAATACAGAAAACCCTGACAAGACAATTGAATTAGTAACGACAGAAGGCAACATTTACGAAGAGTTAGACCTTGGACGTTTTGAAGCATTTCCTATGACGATCATGGCTTTTGAAAAGATGCAGCGGGAAGGCGAGGCCGATGCATATAAAATGTTCGGTGAAGCTGTTATCACGGAAGAAAATGTATTTCCGATCAGCAAGGATGTTTCTGAAGAAGTAAAGGATAACATTGATAAAGCCATTCAGGAAATGACCGATGACGGTACTCTGGCAGAAATCTCAGAAAAATGGTATCACCGTGATGTAACCCAGCCATTTACCGAGGAATAAAGAGCAAAACACATATGAAGTTTGATGTTATCTATTTTTTTGAACAATTCCCCCGCCTTATTGTCAAAGTACCGTTCACTTTCTTTTTGGGGACGATTGCTTTTATTCTGGCACTTTTTATGGGGATACTCCTGGCGCTGGCCAAAAACAGCCGAATTCGGCTAATACGGGGATCTGCCGCCTTATATGTTTCCTATTTCCGGTCAACTCCGTATATCACCCAGTTATTTATACTATATTTCGGCCTTCCTCAGATCATAGACCCACTGAAAGCCATGACGGCCGAAACCGCTTTGATCATCTCGATCTCTATGAATTCGGCGGCTTTTATATCCGAAATCATCCGGGGCGGCCTCCTGTCTGTAAACAAGGGGCAGATGGAAGCCGCCGTTTCCATCGGATTAACCAGGTTCCAGGCGCTTCGAAAGATTATTTTCCCCCAGGCATTTGTTGTCGCATTGCCGGGGCTTGGAAATTCCTTCATCAGCATGCTGAAAAGCACTGCCATGGGATTTACCATCGGCGTAGTGGAACTTCTGGCAAAAGCAAAGATCGGCTCGGCAACGTCCTATCGCTACCTGGAATCTTATATGGCTGTAGGCATTATTTATTGGGGAATGATGCTGATGATCGGATACTTCCAGAAAAAACTTGAAAAACGCGTAACGTGTTACCTCTAGAAAGGAAGCATTTGCATGAAAAAAGAAAATGTAATGAAAATAAGCTGTGCCCTGGGCCTTACCCGCAAAATCGTCGGCATACGTTTTCTCTACTCCTGGGCCGAATATCAGGATACTCACTGTGACTGTTATAATAAACGCACACGATTCTGCGTCATGATAAAGCATGCCGGAGACGGCTTTCATTTTAAATGTGAACCAAAGAACTTCGGATGCGGAAGATCGCGCAAGGCATTGGGTATAGAGCCAAATGACAGCCTGACAGCTTCCGGCCAGATCTTCTACAGCTGCGGCCTGTATGCTTCAAGAGCCGTGGCAAAGCAGGCACAGGACGCGACACTCTTTATTGACCAGGAGCTGTATGGAATCGAAGTTGCTCCCCTGGATGAACTAAATGCTGCAGATGTGGTCATCCTCTTTGGAGATTCTTATCAGATGATGCGGATCGTGCAGGGCTATACCTACCAATACGGCCTGTTTCACAGTATGTCCAGTGTAGGGAATCAGGGAGTCTGTTCTGACCTGTGTGCTCGTCCGTTTATGACAAATGATATGAACATCTCATTTTTGTGCGAGGGCACACGCCGGGCATGCAAATGGAGTCACAACGATATCGGTGCAGGACTTCCGGTCAATTTGTTCGACGGACTTGTTGACGGCGTGCTCCAGACTCTGGATCTGATCGACAGCGCACAGGAAAAGGAACGGATCCGTGCGCGTCTTGACAGTGAAAATGATCTTGGCGTCCCCATTGACCCGAACAATTACTATGGCGTATCCTGCGGTACATGGTGGAAAAAACAGAAAAATAATGAAGAACGCTACGAAGAGTATCTGCGCCAAAAAGGAGCGGAAGAAAAACAAGGGTGATCTAATGCTGCAAATAAAGAATCTGCATAAAAGTTATGGAAATTTAGATATAATAAAGGGACTGGATCTGGAAATAGCAGACGGTCAGGTCGTTGCAGTCATCGGCCCGTCAGGCTCCGGCAAGTCAACTCTTTTGCGGTGCATCAATTATCTGGAACTGCCGCAGCAGGGAATCATTGAATTGGATGGCGCCACGGTAGATGCCGCAAATCACTCCAGGGCTGACGTCCGCACCCTGCGCGGAAAGACCTCTATGGTATTTCAGAACTATAATTTATTTGTAAATAAAACATGTCTGCAGAATGTCCTGCTGCCTCTGGAAACAGTCCGGCACATTAACAAAAAGGATGCCTTAGAGCAGGCAAGAGAACTTCTGAACCAGGTCGGCATCTTAGATAAGGCAGATTCCTATCCGGCACATATGTCCGGCGGACAGCAGCAGCGGGCAGGGATTGCCCGGGCTTTAGCCGTAAATCCCAAATGCATTCTTTTTGATGAACCGACCTCCTCTCTGGATCCGGAACTGGTCTATGAAGTGCAGGAGGTAATCCGAAGTCTGGCTCTGGAAGAAACTGAACGGATCATTCTGATCGTTACTCACGAGATGAATTTCGCAAAGGAAATTGCAGACCGTATCATATACATGGAAGACGGATGCATCGTTGTAGATGATCCCGCGCGGGAATTTTTCTCTATGGAGACCAATTCCCTGCGGATCAAAAGATTTCTTGAGAAGGTTAAGTAGGATCAATCCCGTAAAATGCAAGCATCTCCCTTACATCCTGTTCATTATCCTTAACATTCCGATAGATTATGTATCTCTTTCCCTCCCAGGGAATTATGATTTTGCTGCGCTTGATCACAGCCTGATGGAGCATCATGGAGGGCATCTGTACAATCTCGTTCCCTTTGCGGTCAAGAAACAGAATACCGCCCGACCAATATACGACCACACGCATACGCCTCTTCATTATAACCGTAACAACTAAAAATAAAACCATAATCGTGAAAAATATCCACAAATCTTCCCGGTCTCCCGCAAGCCACATCCCGGTCATACTTACAGCTAAAACGACAACCAATAAGATACCAAGATACTGAAAACTAAGCCCTGTATAATACCCCGATATCATACTGTGGAAACTTCCTTCCCACCCCTGTCCTTCTTTCTGTGCAACCTGCCTGGCTTTCCCTTCAACAATCTTATTAACCACATTTGTAATGATATCCTTTGTCATACCCTCAATCAGTTTCTGTATTATATTGTCCATTACACTTTCCTCTCTTCTTTTAGTACCCTCAGTGGACACTGAGGGGGATTATTTTCTATTATAATAAAATATCGGCGGGCAGACAACAAAAAGAAGATGCCGACCGTCTCTTTGATCTGTGCATCTCCTTTTTCTGTATATCATCTTCTCCATTTCCGATATAAGTTTTCTCCGAATATCCTACCTGATCCACTGCTCTTCATCGGAATACGGAATCACAGGCAGGTTAATATAAGAATTATGTATCCCGTCCACATACACCTTATATTCAATATCCTCACTGTTGGGAAGCTGTACCATCCAGTGATACGGATTGGCGTCATAATTCTTTATCTCCACCTCGATACGGTGGCCTTTCCTGAATACCATAGAAGTGTTCATGACCTCAATGGTATACTCATTGATCTCTCCCGGCACTACCGGAACCTTTCTTGTATGGTCATTGTTCAGCTCCCACGGCTTTAACTCCTTCTTTTCCAGCCCCCTGTGGGATGCCTTAAGATTTCCTGTCACGATATTCGCCGGCCTTCCCTTGGGCGGTACATCATTAAGCATCACTGTAAAATTGGCATCCGTCTTATCAATGGCGCACATCAGATGCAGAACAATAGGGCCTGTCACCTCTACATCTTCCTCCAGCACCGGGGTGCAAAATCTTATGGCGGGAACCTCATATGTCTCATTGGAGCCTCCCCTGTATGGACTTCTGTGGTTCAGAACGGTCGGCAAAATATGTTCATCCGTCTCTTTTTCTGTAGACAAAAGCCCTCCGTCACGCAGATAATATTTTGTCCACCGGGTGCGCGCCAGCGGCCATTCATATTCATAGCGGAATTTATCAATACCGCGCACAAGCAGCTTCATAGGCGGCTCGTCCATGATACCGGTATCGATCCCTTTTAACCAGTAATCGTACCACCTCAGGTATTCCGGCGTCATGATGCGGTGCGGCAGATGAAGCGCATCATGCTCCTCGGGCGCCGCCAGTTTCCTCGGCACCGACATATCCCCATGAGTAAACAGGAAAAACGGTCCCTGGGAAAAACGGCCCAATTCATAATATTCCGAGATCAGGTACATCGGCACCTTAATGTCTTCCGGGTGGCTCTCAATCGAACGTTCCCTCCAGAAATCACCGTCATCGTCATGCAGCAGCATATCAAAGAAATAGGTCTGGTTTCTCGGCGGCCAGCAGCTTAGTATGCCTGAATATAAGGCGCTATGGTTAATGTCCGGATCCTCCAGCCGTTTCTTTATCCGCTCCTTTAGTTCCTCTGTCGTATAAGTGCGCTCCGCTGTGGAAACAGCGCTGACATCCGGACAGAAATCTGTATACATAAAGGAACGATTGACAAACACACCGCCCGGGTAGTTGTGATGGTACATATTATCCACAACCTCTACCATCATGATCGCTTTCAGGTGCGGCGGCTGCAGTGCGGCAACCACAGGCTGCAGGATTGAAAAATAGGAGATCCCGATCATCCCGATATTTCCATTACAATATGGAAGTTCTGCCGCCCACTCGATCACGTCATAACAGTCTTCCTGCTCCTGGCGCCCGTACAGGCCGTCCCAAGCTCCTTCTGATTTTCCGATTCCCCGGGGATCCAGGACAACCACAATATATCCATGCTTTACATATTCATAGATATCCCCGGCCTCGATCGTATGATCAAACAGCACCGACTTAAACTGCATCGAAGTACGTTCCATCGTCTGAATGGATTTCCCATATGCAGAAAATGCCACGAGCCCCGGAAACTTAATATCCTCCTCTGTATCCGGACGGTAGATGTCCACTGCCAGACTGATACCGTCGCGCACCTGCATCCGCACGTCCTCTTCCTTGAGCACCCCGTACCTGCCGGGCGTCATCTTCTCTATCCCGTTCATATAACGGTCATCCCAGTATCTGGGCTTTTCTTTCAGACCGACAATTTCTAATTTTTCTCTATTCTCCATCATATCCTCCCATCTATTCCACCCAGTCTTTCTCTTTGTCCGTGAATGGAAGCTCTACCCACGAAGCATGGGCGCCGTCCATGTAAATAGAAACTTCTGTTTCTCTGGATAACGGATGCGGCCCCGCAACACGGCCGGATGTATATAATCTTGGCAGGCTTGCCATCTCATGGAAATCAAAATACTGTTGATCCATAGTCTTAAACTCTACCTCCGCCTGATGGCCCTTTTTGTACATATTGTCCACAGGAGCCATCTCGAAAACATATTCATAGATCCGGCCCGGTTCCACAGGCTCTTCCTCCGTATGGATATTTTTCGGCCTGTGCTCTGCACTGTCTGATGAAAGCTTTCTTCTGGAGCATTTCAGATAACCGGTAGACAGAAGTGTACGGTACCCGCTCTCACTGTCCTTATCCCATAATTTCACTGCCAGATGTGCATCCTCCAGGTCGATGGACGCATAAAGACAGGCTGTGACCGGTCCACAGACTTCCGTATCCTCCGCAAATACTTCCGAAGTATATACAAGAGCCGGTACATCCTCCGGCATCTGAGACTGCTTCGTCGGCGGAATGTGCCTGATTCTGTCCGGCTCAGACGCAGCGCTGTCCTCTGGTTTTTCTGAGAGCAAGCCGTTCTTTCGCAGATACATTTTTTCATATCTGGTATCTTCGCAGGGCCACTGTGTCTCATAGCGGTACTTATTTTCCCCTGTCACCAGAAGTTTCATCGGAGGTTCATCCATAACCCCGCTGTCAATTCCTTTCAGCCAGTAGTCATACCACCGAAGCTGCTCCGGAACCGGTTTTTCATAGGGGGAGGTCCTTTTTGCTGCCGGGTCGATCATCATAAGCTTCTTCGGAACATTTGCATCGATTTTATGATAGATATCATAGGCCGAAATGGTTGAATATCCATATTCATAATACAATCCCACAATATATGTCGGAATCATGAGTTTCCGTTCTCCGAAGCTTCTCCTGTCCCACCATTCTCCCCGGAACGGATGGAGCATAACGTCTATGTTCCACGTATAATGCCGCGGCGGGAAACTGTCAAGCCCACGGTAATAGTAAGAATTCGTGGCAATTTCCGGCTGCCGCCTTGCCTCTTCAAGCATTTCCCGCAGTTCCTCCTCCGAATGCTCAAGCTCTGCCTCAGATATCGTATTGGTATGGGGTATGTAGCTGCACAGCGGGTAATTAATATCACTCAGGATCCCTCCCGGATAACAGTCCAAATACATGTCGTCTATCACATCCACCGGCATAATAGCCTTGAGATAAGGCGGATTCATCGCCGCGGCCAACGGCTGTATCTTGCCGGCATAGCCGCACCCGACCATGCCTACATTGCCGTCTGACAGATAATGCCCTGCCCATCGGATTACCTCGCAGCAATCAATCTGATCCTGCCGGCTTAAGACGCCGGTCCATCTTCCCTCGGAATTCAGGATGCCTCGCGGATTTACGACAACCACAATGTAGCCTCTGGATGCAAAATAATCAATTCCGCCGATCTCAATTCCCTGCTCATACATGAATTTCCCAAGCCCGATCGGATCCCGCCGTCTTCCTGCCGCCTGCGCAGTTTTCCCGAAAGGCGAGAAGCCCACAAGCACCGGATACTTTTCACGGTCATCCGGGCGGTACACGTCACAATACAGTCGTACATCATCCTTCATTACGATAGGGCGGTCCTTCTCAACCCGGATCTCATGTACCGGTCCGGAAAGATTTTTCTCCTTTTCTCTGGCCTGTCTGTCCCAGTAACAGGCATCATTTCTTCTCTCGCTATTCACATTTTACCTCCCGATTTCATTATAATCTTTGTCCGTCAATGTTCATTATAGGCCTTCCCCTTCGGGGCAAAGTCAAGGCCTGAATAAGCTGCACAGGTTATCTGCCGTCTGCCATACGTCCTCATAACTCATAAATAGGGGTGAAAATGCAATCCGCACCTGATCCTGGGCGGACGGCTCCGCATTTTCCTTCATCCTTCCTTTTACTGCAGTCCGAAGCTCATCGGTCAGCACCGAGCCGCCATCCAGAAATTCTGTAATTTCAGGGGCCGCCGCATGAAGGAGGGTCACATGGCCGCCTCTTCTTTCCGCCTCCCTCGGCGTCACAATCCGCACACCGTACCGGGAAAGTTCTTCGTCCACCATCGTCATAAAATACGCTGTCATAGCAAGAGACTTCCTGCGTATGGCGTCGATCCCAGCCTCCAGCACCAGTTCAAGGGAACCTTCCAGAGGCGCTATGTTGAGGATCATCGGCGAACCATGCTGCCACCCTCCCGCCCCCTCCTCTGCCTCGAAATGCGGAAGCTTGCGAAACTGTTTCTCTTTCACATACCCATGCCATCCGGGCATAGCCGGAGCGATATGAAAATTCTTCTCATGGATGAACATTGTCGCCGGGCATCCCAGCCCTCCGCTCAGATATTTATAATTGCACCACACGCCAAAGTCTACGCCCCAGTCATGGAGCTTATGCGGAACCACCCCAATAGAATGACTCAGGTCAAATCCTACTGTAATCCCTCTTCTGACAGCTTCCCCGGCCAGACGTTCCACATCAAGCAGCTGGCCGGTAGAGTGTACGACAGACGGCAGAAATATCAGCGCCGTATTCTCATCCATCGCCTCTATGATAAGCCCTTCATCTATCAGGGGGCCGCCGCCCCCTGCAAACACCAGCTCCTGTTCCGGGTCATAACCCTTCAGACGAATCTGGGCTTCCAGGGCATAGCGGTCAGAGCAAAAGATCTGGCTGTCACAGAGAATCTTTGTCCGTTTTCCCCTTGGCTTGTAAAATGCAGATACCAGACTGTGTATATTTGTGGTCGTCCCTCCGGCGATCACCAGCTCACGTTCATGGGCTCCGGCCAGCTCCTGCTCCATAGCCGCGATCCGCTCAGGATAATAAAACCACGGGATCCTTCCGCAGAACCACCCGGCCACAAGCTGGGTCTTCCATTCCTCTGCAACCCTTTTCAGCGTTTTCTCCGAACGCCGGGACATAGGCCCCAGCCCGTTCGCTTCGTAATATAAATGCTCCGGAAGATAAAACTCTTCCTTATATCCGGCCAGGGGATCCCTGGAATCCAGTTTTCTTGCATACTCTCTGTTCACTTACTCATCCTCCCAGCTTACCTCAACCTGTACTTTCCCGGACTGATAACGCAGAACTACAAAGATAAAGGATATTACAAGAAAGATCACATTTCCGATAATAATCTCCGGCGTGTTATCCTCGATCAAAAGCCAGTTCTGAAAAATCAGCAGCGCCCCGCAGAAATAGCAGATGACCTTCAGCGCTCCGTCTGATATTTTAAATGCAGACTTACTCCATGCCTCAGGCAAAAGCTTCGGCAGCCTTGCCGTTGCCACAACGATCAGGAACGTTGTTATGTTCATAAGGATCATGGACATATTTGCAATCCGGTCAATATCAAGCCCCGCAATAATCGGCAGCAGCCCCACTACATAAAAGAGTATCAGAAGATAATACGGCGTTCCGTACTTTTCACTGATGGCGCCGAGCTTCTTCGGGAACCAACCGTCCACACAGGCCTGAAGAACCGGTTTCGTCACCCATCCGAAGGTTGCATTCAGCGTAGTGGAAAGTGCAAGCAAGGCTCCTCCTGTCACAAAGAATACATACAGTGCCCTTGGCAGAAATGCATTGGCCGCAACACTTAGCGGCTGATACATAACCTCCTCCACCGGAAGGACACCGGCAGCCACAAGCCCGATGACCGTGTATAATGCAGTAACCATGAGTGTAGAAAGTACAATGGCAAACGGGACATCTTTCGTCGGGTTCTTACACTCACCGGAAAAATTGACAAGATTGCCCCCGCCTGTGGTGGCAAAGGATGTAAAAATTGCCGCCATACAGAAGCCTTTCCACCCTCCCATAAACAGCGGCGGTTCCGGATTGGAAAAATATCCCGGTTCAATACTGAATACTCCCAGCGCGGCAAACACTGCAAGAGCAATCGCCAGAATAATAACCAGTATATTCTGCAGGAAAGCCGCATCCTTAACGCCAAACAGGTTGATAACAAAGAATAAAGTCAGCGCAATCACCGCCAGCGGAATCCTGGGAATTCCCGGGACAAGCGACAGCAGGTAATCCGCCAGCGACAATGCATACATTCCTATCGATATATTGCCGATAATATAGATCATGATATAGAAACCGGAGAAACGCTCGCCCAGCAGCAGACTTGCCATCGTATACTGTCCGCCCCTCAGGCGCACTGCACTCCCGGCAAAAATGCTCGGAACTGTAACCGCCAGTGAAAATAACGCGCCAAACAAAAATGCAAATACGACAGATCTTCCGGTAAATCCGATCGCTACCCCTGTCAGAGAAAATACCCCGGAACCGATGATCTGACCAAGCCCCATAGATATCAGCTCTTTTTTGCCAAGAACTCTTTTTAATTTTTTTGTTGTATATTCTTCGTGTACCGCTGCCTCATTTGTAGTTCCCATAAGCTACCTCCTCATTCTCATCTTATCTTGTAATTCCCGATCCCTTGTATACATACCGCACGCACCGGCGAGCCGTCCGCCTCCATGATCTTCAGCGGGAGAAACGAATACAGCGCAGGCTCTTTCGGAAGTTCCTTTAAGTTGCAAAGATACTCCACGATCAGGCATTCATTCCCGAGCAGAGCACTGTGCGCCTCATTCCTGACATTTTCCCGCTCCATATTCTCAAGGATGTCCGTAAAGGTAGGATTGGCCAGACGCTTTGCCGTAGAAAATCCATAAGCCGCATCCGCCGAACTCCCGTCTGTACCTACGATCCTGATCCCCAGCTCAACAAGTGCTTTGGCCGCCTCCTCGGACAGATACGGATGGCGGAAAAAATCCCAGGTTCCGTAATAAGCCTCCCATCCTGTATTCAAGATGGCAAAATCCACCCCTCGAAGTTCTGTCTCATGCTCCATAATATCTTCGCGTGTAATCTCGTATATTTCCCCTCTGTCACTGAAATCAAGCACGATCCCCATACCAACAAACTGTTCGGCCGGGAAATCATTTAAAGACTTCCCTTTTTTGTTCACATGATAGGGCGCGTCAATATGTGTGGCGGTATGGGTTCCCATCTTCATAAATTTTACATTTACGCCTTCCTCTTCGGTAGTCGCATAATCCTCCACCACCGGCGTCCTGTCACAGGGGCAGACCTGTGTTTCGTTATTGATCTCCCTTGTCAGGTCGATGATCTTCATCCTGTTTTCCTCCTATCTTTCTGACGGGTATCTGAATTTCTGTCACAAATTCTTTCGGGTCGTCCGTCATATAATCGTCCATATGAAATTCCTCTCTGATATTTCCGATAATTTCATAATCGTTTTCTTCAATCCAGGTAAGGATTGCTTCATAGGAGTCCATGACACTTTCATGCTCTCCTGTATGCAGCAGGCAGGCCGCCTCTTCATATGCCTCCTGCGTCTTGCATTTTATCCTCTCCGTCTCCGGGAATGACGCCATGACTCTTTTTAATATTTCAACCTGGATATCGTCGTCCTTATAAATAGAATCGTAATAAATCGTGTACCTCTCATTGCCGGTTCTGATCCTGCATTTATTCAGATAATCCAACAGCTCGGCCCACAGGCCTGCCTGGGTTGAATACGTGCTGATGGAGGCTTTCAGGCTGGCCACTTTCATTTTCGGTATGCTCTTTATTCCCACCTGGAAGGAGGACAACTCAATCCCCCCGTTCTCGAACTTTTTCTTCAAAAGCTCAATGGCCTGCTTCCTCTCGGAAAGCTCCCTGATCTGCTGATCCAGCTCCAGCTGCTTAAGTTCCAGCACTCCTTTCAGCAGCGTATGATCCTTATCCACCTCCTCTTTCATCAGATACGTAATCTCTCTTAATGACAGCCCCATTTCCTTTAACAGAAATATCTCATTCAGGATCGGAATCTGATCCGGTGTATAATACCGGTATCCCGTTGTTTCATCTACATGCCTGGGTCTCAATAGTCCCAGTTCGTCATAATATCTCAGGGTTTTTCCTGATATTTTGTAAATACTTGCCAGCTGTCCGATACGAAACATATGAACTCCTCCTGTCATGAAATATTTTTCCTGTTTGCATAAATGCATTATAAAAGATTACCCTTGGGGCAAAGTCAATATTATTTTGATAATTTATTATTTTTTTAATTATTATCTATTTTTTCTGATATTAATTGCAATTAACTCACACCTTTCACTTTTCTGCATAATATAATAAAAGCGCCTGCTTTGCACAGACGCTGAAATATTGTAACTATATGAATTTTATTTAGATAAACAACATTTACCCAAAAAACAACCGATACCCCAGATACACCGCCACCAGCACCGCCACACAGGCCGCCTCGATCAGAACCAGTCTTTCCTTCCTCTCCATAGAGTTCTTCCCTGTATCCTCCGGCTCAATCAACGCTCCCCATGGGCTGTACTTCTGCATGGTCAGTACGATCCCTTTCTTCTTATCCTCCCCGATAGAACGCAGGAAATCCCTCCAGTTAGCCTCCAGAAGCCTCATCCCCCTGGCCATGTCTGCCTCCAACGTCTGGCCCTTAAGCGCCATCTGGAAGAAGCCCGCCCGCTCCGAATAAGCCGACTGCTGCCGGTACGACGGATCTCCCTTTTTCTCCGTAAATATCCGGTACGCATACTCAAGCCCTTCCTGCAGAGCCTTCTGTGGGTTTTTAGTCCTTTCGTACGCATTTGTCGTATAATAATATACTTTATACACACCCTTCTGAGAAAAATAGTAGTCAACAATCTGGTTGATCGCACTTCGCAGCGGAGTTACGATCCCGTTGTTCCGTCCTGCATCTGCCGCATAGACCTGGCCTTTCATCGTAGTCATTGCTGCCAGCAGGCCTTTCACCTCATCGTTCTGTGCGCTGATACCCGGATTTTTAAGCAGATTGCCTTCCCCATTGATGTGTGAGGCAAATGCATTGGCTTTGGCCAGTTCACTTCCGGTAATCTCCGTCTTCCCTCCCGAAAGCCCCGACCGCTCGATCCCATTCCCGGCAATTCCGCTTAAGACACGGGCCCTCTGGCTCATCTGCATCTCCCCGGATCTCCTCTGGGCATCAAATTCCTGGTTCGGCTGAACATTTCCATCCTTTGCAAGCTTATAGATTGTACCCTCTCCCGTCCCGGCAGATACCTTACCGGCTCCTTCCTGCCCGACCGCTGCACCCTGCCCCGACGATCCCGGCATAAAATAGCGGGAAGTTCTCCCGGCAGCTGCTGCCTTCCCTGCATAGAACGAATCCACTGACCTGGAGGAAATAGATTCTCCGGTCGTCTGCTTATATATACTGGCCTTCACAAGCTTCACAGCTTCCGTCTGCCCTGTCTTTTCAAGAAGCTCCAGCAAGTCTTTCAGATCTGTATCAACCAAAAGAGTCAGCTTCTCTGCAAGCAATGCGTTCAGCCGTTCAATCTGCGCAGCCTGCTCCTCCCCCATGGTATGTGTCAGGATTGCCTCCAGAAGTGCAAGATAAAGCCTGGAAAGTTCCTCAATCTGCGTGGAAAGTTCCTGCCCTGCTGCCGGTACCCACTGCTGGATTGCCTCCCACAGTTCTTTCTCCATTTCAAGATCCCATTTTATATTCGCATCCTTCAAAAGCTTTCCTTCTATACCAAACCATTTACTCTGCTTGGAAAGCTCCGATGTATCTTTCTTCTCACTGGCTCTGTCCCGCTCGGTATTGCTTTCCTTTTCTCTCTCTGTCTGCTCTTTTTTAAGCTCCTCACGCTCCTTCGCCACATACTTGACTGTCTCTGTGATCAGAGCCTGCCCTGCTTCCAGCTGGGCGGTTTTTTCTGCGGCTCTCGCTGCCGCTACCGCAACATTTGGATTAACTCCTGCTTCCTTTACTCTTGACATATGATTTCTCTCCACCTTCCTATGCCACAGTTCATTCGGTCCCACTGCAGCCGGTTGCCGATCCCCGGCCTGCTATTGCCCTTATATTTAATATCGGCGCAATCCGGTATGTTGTAACCTCCGATATTTATTTTTAATAACTCAAACTTCCCACACCAGTTGGTGTGCTGAACCTTGAAAAATCAATACTTTAGTCCATAAAAAAGGCACAAACCTGCACTTGATGGTATAATTGAATTACGAATAACAATCACACAGCAAGGAGATTTATGCCATGTCAAGTATACCATATAATGCTGAAAACGGAAATGAGATTTCTAACTCTGTCACAAATTTTATGAACAAATTCCAAGTCGGAAAGCTTCTTTTCAAATGCAACGCTGGAAAAACGAAAGGGCTCCCGGTAATCGAAGTGTTTCGATACCTGTTCTGTCTCATTTTCTCCGATCGAAGCATGTATATGCAGCGGAAAACGGGTATATTTGACGGTTCGTTCTGTAAAAATACCGTTTATCGCTTTCTCAATAACACAAAGATTAACTGGTCTCGGTTCACAACCTTGCTTTCAAGCCGGATCATTAACGATTTCATGAAGCCGCTTACGGATGAGAGCCGCAAAGATGTCTTCATTATTGATGACAGCCTGTTTGACCGTTCCCGTTCAAAGAAAACGGAACTTCTGGCGAAAGTCTTTGACCACTGCTCTATGAAGTACAAGAGCGGTTACCGTATGCTGACACTTGGATGGTCCGATGGGAATTCATTTGTTCCGATCAACCATTGCCTTCTGTCGGCAGCCGATGACAAAAATCTGCTCTGCAAGTCTGCCGACTTCGATGGACGTTCTCTTGCCGGAAAAAGACGGAAAGAATCCAGACGAAAAGCAACAGAAGTCATGATTGACCTGGTCAGAGCAGCACAATCATCTGGGACCTGTGCAAAATATGTTCTGTTCGACAGTTGGTTTTCATCACCGAAGACCATTACTGCATTAAAGACAGACTGCGAATTAGACACAATCGCAATGGTTAAGAAAAGCAGTAAAATCAAATATGGCTATCAGGATGGCAAATACAACATCAAAGAAATCTATAAACAGTGCAGAAAACGCAGAGGCCGCTCCAAATATCTGCTTTCCATTGACGTAACCGTTGGTGACGAGGCAATTGAGGCAAAAATCGTCTGTGTCCGGAACAAAAGCAAGAAAAAAGACTG
>CAJTRM010000010.1 GCA_910578865.1 uncultured Dorea sp. | reverse complement strand
TAACAATGGGTATTTCCGTCTGTCGGAACTTCAAATTGGCAAATGTATTTTACCGTTTGGAATTGATAGAAGCCTATGGAACCGGAATTATAAAAATCATGGAAGCGTATGAGGGAACCGGAATGACACCGCAGATTGAAACATCTGATAATGCATTTAAAATTATTCTCCCTAATCTGAATGCAATTCCTGAACCCGCAAGGCAAATGCAAGTAAATCCAGAGAAAGGTACACTAGAAGAAAAAGTGATTGCTCTGACGAATCAACGGGGGTTTATTACGAGAAAAGAAATAGAAATACTGCTTGGTATAGGTCAGTCATCATGCGGACGGCTGCTAAAAAAAATGATTGAAAATGATCTGCTTATCCAAGAAGGAAAGGGAAAGAACACCCATTATTGTCTTCCGCAATAAAATAAATAATTTACACAAAAAGGCGAGGACTTAACTATCCTCGTTTTTTCGCACTTGAAAAATAATAAGAATGAATACAGGATTTCAAAAAAGGGTACATGATTTTAGCAGAAATCTATCTGTATAGGTGAAACTGATGACAAAACCATATTTAATAGCTAATTGGGCATAATTTGAACCTTAAACATAGAGAAAATCGCTCCAATATCGTAAAATAGTAGCAAGAATAATGTAAAAAGAGTAAAAACAGCCAAAAAACGGTACTTGAGGCGTGTATCCCCTTGTTCACTGAGGGTACTTTTCTTTATTTGACTTTCCTGATAAAATGCTATTATAATATTTTTATTACATTCGTAAGATTTGGAGGGATCATATATGAGTAATCTGCCGCAAATTTCTGAAGCAGAATTTGAAGTAATGAAAGTTGTCTGGAAATATGCTCCGATCAGCACAAATGAAGTGACAGAAAAATTAACGAAAACAACAAACTGGAATCCCAAAACAATACAAACACTGCTGAAAAGACTTGTTACCAAAAAAGCTCTGACTTATGAAAAACAAAGCCGCGTGTTTATATATACGCCTTTGGTAGAAGAAAACGAGTATATCCGGCAGGAAAGCAATTCTTTTTTAAAACGATATTATAACGGAAATATTACATCCATGCTGGCATCTTACCTTGAAGATGATAAACTGTCCAAAACAGAACTAGATACTCTACGCCGCCTTCTTTCCACTCATCAGGAATAAGAAAGGGGGAAACTCTATGTTAAATTTCGGTGTACGATTTTTAATCTGTAATGCTTTTATATGCCTGTTAATTGGTGTTATTACCGCATTAAAACAGTTATTAAAGAAATATTTATCTGCACAAATTCAATATAACTTTTGGTTAGTACTGCTTGTATTACTCGCTGTTCCATTTCTTCCAACTGATGTACCTGGTTTTTTACGGATATTTTCATGGTCCGGCTGCACAAAATCTACAATGCTGAATTCCAATTCAAAAGCACAGCACCGGGCACTTATAGATCAAAATTATGCAATGGATAAAATGAATGATTTTGCAGTATCAATTAGTAGTAAGACACCTTCCGTTATTAATATCCTGATTCTTACTATATGGGCATTGGGAATCATTGTCATGGTCATACTCACATTTCGTTCTTTGCGGCAACTACATATTTTGGAAAAATCTGCATTACCCCTGCAAAGCCAAAAAGTAAAATGCGTTTGGAAACAATGCCTGTCTGAAATGAATATTAAAAAAACAATACCTGTATATAGTACGGCTTTCTTAAAATCCCCGATCACTGTCGGTTTTTTCAGACCTCGCATTTATATTCCCATACATTTGATTTCCGACTTTCATCCAAAGGATATGCGTTTTATGCTCTTGCATGAATTGCAGCATTGCCTCCGCAAAGATACTCTTATCGGTATTTTTATGAATATTGCCGGTATTGTATATTGGTTTAATCCTCTTATCTGGTATGCTTTAAAGGAAATGCGCTGCGACAGAGAAATTGCCTGCGATTCTGCTGTATTACAAATACTTTGCGAAAAAGACTATGAAGCATATGGAAATACTCTTATTAACTTAGCAGAAAAGATTTCCCTCTCCCCGTTTCCGTTTGCGATGAGAATGGGAGGCAGCATGAAACAAATGAAACGAAGAGTCCTCAATATTGCTGGTTTTAGAAAACAAACTTTATTTAAAAAAGTCCGTGGTATCATTGTGTACACCTTTATTACCGCACTATTATTAGGATGTGCGCCTGCTCTTTCCATTTATGCTTCTGTGCCGGGCAAATATCAGTTTAACGAAAAAGAGCGACACATCTCTCATCTTGATTTAAACGAATATTTTCAGGAATACGATGGCAGTTTTGTTTTGTACGACACATATTCAAACTTATGGAGCATTTATAATATAGACACTGCCAGGAAACGTATCACACCAAATTCTACATATAAGATTTACGACGCTTTACTTGGTTTGGAATCTGGAATCATTACAGCAAACTCTTCCAAGATATCTTGGAATGGAGACGATTATCCCTTCGATTCGTGGGAAGCAGATCAAGATTTGACTTCCGCCATGCACAATTCTGTAAACTGGTATTTTCAGTCGATTGATTCACAAGTAGGACTCAACTCTGTCAAATCATTCTTACAGGATATTGGATATGGAAATCAAATAACCAGCAGCGATTTAGATTTGTATTGGACAGATTTTTCTCTGAAGATTTCTCCAATTGAGCAAATCGAATTATTACAAAAATTCCATGATAATGAGTTCCGGTTTGCTCCGGAAAATATCGACGCTGTGAAAGACGCTATCCACCTTGCCTCAACTACTGAAGGTTCCTTTTATGGGAAAACCGGAACCGGACGTGTTGACGATCAGGATGTCAACGGCTGGTTTATTGGCTATATCGAAAAGTCCGATCACATTTATTATTTTGCGACAAACATTCAGGGGGACTCCGAAACAACCGGGAATAAGGCTGCTGAAATCACTGATTCCATACTCTCCGAACTGCAAATATGGAACTAACCAAAAGAACTGACAGTAGGATCTATCCTTCTGTCAGTTCTTTTACATTTATTCTATTATCTTTCAATATTTATAGAAATATTATCTTCTGACATCCCATTAATGCTTTCTAATATCATTTTTTCGACTGCTATTTGTGATTCTTCTGAAATTTCATTACCCTGATCTGTATATAATGTTACATCCACAGTAGTTTCTGAAGAATCTTCCACATCAAAATTATGTATACTGACCAAAGGATCACTTCCTTCAATTATTTCCTGAATAACATTTTGTAACTGCCTTTCTAATTCAGCCTTCTTGTAATCCTCTTTTTTAGTTATATCAGTTTTATGTTCGGTATCAAAACTTTCATATTCGATATCATCATCTGCCGACATGACATTAACTGCTATAAATACTGCCGAAATGCAGATAATGAATAGACTAATACTTAAGAATATCCTTTTTTTGTATTTTTTCTCCATTTTCCCCCACCCGCTAAAACATATAATTATATAAAAATTGCAATGGCTGATTAAAACATTGCAATTTTTATAAGACAATTATAAAAGGCAACGGGTGAATCTGCAAGCTTTTTTTCATAAGCTGCACCCTCAAAAGAATTGTAACTCACTCAAATATTGCAATCACCATACTCCTCCAAAAAAATTGCCTTTGGAACTGTTTGGATTTATAATTGTAATGTCAATATTAAGCAAAAGAAAGGGGTGCATATTGATGGCTAATCTTTTGATTGTCGAAGATGAAAAGAATATGCAGGAAATCATCGTCGAGTATATGCAGCGCGGTGGCCATACCTGCTTTACGGCTGACGACGGAATAGACGCTTTGATGGTGCTGAAAAACAATCCAATGGATCTGATGATACTGGATATCATGATGCCCAACCTTGATGGCTTCTCCGTCTGCACAATGGCGCGGAAAATGAGCAATCTCCCCATTATCATGCTGACTGCCAAAGGATGTGAGGACGACAAACTGAAGGGCTATCATCTGGGCGCTGATGACTATATGACAAAACCTTTCAGCCCCAAGGTGCTTTTGGCAAAAGCAAACGCATTATTGCGGCGTTCTTCTGCACTTCCGGCAGATGCGGTAAACGCCGGAAAGATCTCTCTTATTCCGGCTTCTCATAAAGTTTTTGTAGATGGTCAGGAAATCGTACTGACCCATAAGGAGTATGAGCTGCTTCACTTCTTTATGGAAAACCCCGGACAGATTTTCAGCCGCGGCCAGTTATTAAACCGGATCTGGGGATACGACTTTGAGGGAACGACCAGAACAATTGACACGCATATCAAAACCCTGCGCCAGAAGTTAGGTGGCGAAGGCCGGCACATTATTACACTCATTCGATCCGGCTATAAATTTGAGGTGATAGTATGAACATACAGAATATTTTTCGTTTAGAAACTGTCCGCAAAAAAATCATTATAATCTCCAAAACAGCCGGAATCCTTTTAATTATTTCCTATATCGTGTCCACTCGCCTGCCTATTGACCCGGATATCTCTTTCTGGATCTGGCTATGCTTCGTCACTGTATTGGTTCTGGTGCTTGACTATTTGATGGGACGGTATATTTCAAATCCTGTTTCTGAATTAAGCCGGGCCGCCCGTCAAATGGCGCAGCTCGATTTCTCGTCCCCATGTAAGCTCCATACGAACGACGACTTAGGGGAGCTTGCGGGAAATCTGAATAAAATGGCTGAAAATCTGCAGCAGACGTTTACTTCACTGGAAGATGCCAACCTGAAATTAGAGCAGGATGTGGAGCAGAATAAACAGCTGCTGGCTGAACGCAAAGAATTGGTTGACAATCTCTCCCACGAAATGAAAACCCCGTTAGGTGTAATCCGTGCCTATGCCGAGGGTTTGCAGGACGAAACAAACGAGGAAAAACGACAGAGATATTCAGAGGTCATTATAACGGAAACGGAACGTATGAACCACTTGATCACCACACTGCTCGATTTATCCGCACTGGAAAACGGCGCTGCCAAACTTCGCCCGGAACGGTTCGACTTTGTTTCTTTTTTGGAAATTGTGGCCGGACGTTTGCTGCTTGACACTCCGGATGCTGATTTTGAATTGCAGTATGAACTGCCGGAACATCCCGTATATGTGAGCGCAGATAAAAGCAGGATGGAGCAGGTATTGGATAATCTGATCGTCAATGCCAGACGCAATGTCTATCCGGGCGCCATTTTGAGACTATCGCTGAAAGAAAATGACGGTAAACTGGTTTTCTCGATTTTTAATCAAGGGCCGTCAATTCCTCAGGAAAACCTGTCAAAAATCTGGACAAAATTTTATCGTGACAGAAATTCCAGGTACAGCGGTTCCGGACTTGGCCTTGCGATTGTTGCACAGATTTTATCTATGCAGAGCCTGCCTTACGGCGCTGCAAACCAACCCGGAGGCGTCGTTTTTTACTTTTCTATCCCCTCTGTAAAATGAAAATTTATCTTCTGCAAAAGGCTTCTATTTCTGAAAAGAGACAGGGGCTTTCTTTTTTGTATCAAAAAGAGATTTCACACCAACTTCACATCAATCTCACATCAATTTCAACTCATTTTTATACTCTTATCCCAACAAAAGGGTAAGCCCCTTAAAAAGGAGGTAATAATTATGTTTTTGAATTTGGAATGGTATTGGTGGATAGTCCTTCTCGTACTGCTTGTAATTTCTATTCCGTTCAAAATTAAATTTATGAAATGGGAAAGCAAGCGCCGGCAGGAAAAGAAAAAGGAACAGCACGGGAAATGGGGGGATGACAAATGATCGACGTAAGGAACTTAACCTTTTCCTATGGGAAGGATAAGCAGGCGCTGCACGGCCTAACATTTTCCGTAAAGGATGGAGAAATCTTCGGCTTTTTAGGGCCGAATGGTTCCGGCAAGTCTACTACACAAAAAATATTGACCGGCATATTGAAAGATTACGGCGGAACGGTATCTCTGTTTGAAAAAGATATGCAAATCTTACATACGCAGGAGTTTTTTCAAAAGATCGGTGTTTTGTTTGAATTTCCTTATTTGTATACCAATTTGAGTGCCCTCGACAATCTGCATTACTTTGCTTCATTCTATCCGGAAGAACAGCGCAGGGACGCTGAAGAGTTGCTTGATGAACTGGAGTTTAAGAGAGATTTTTTGAAAAAACCGGTATCGTCCTATTCCAAGGGAATGCGCCAGCGTGTCAGCATGGCGAGAGCATTGATCAGCAATCCCAAACTTCTGTTTCTGGATGAACCGACAAGCGGCCTTGATCCTGCCGGAGCCGTTCTCTTCCGCAAAATCATAGAAAAGGAGCGGAAAAAGGGAACAACGGTATTTCTGACGACCCACAATATGCTGGACGCCGACCTGCTCTGCGACAGAGTGGCGTTTATCTCGAATGGAAGCATCGCGGCCCTCGACACACCGGGCAATCTAAAAGAGAAAAACAGGAATCGCAGCATTGTCATTGATTATCTGTATCAGGGCAAGCGGGAAACGCAGACGATTGAGACCCCCGAGATGAAAACCGGGATTCCTTTTGCCTATGATGAGCTTATCAGCGTTCATTCTCAGGAGCCTACTTTGGAGGACATATTCATTCAATATACCGGAAGGGGGCTGACGTAATGTGGATCGGATTTTCATATTTGCTGAAAAAAGACTTCAGACTGATGGTATCCGGTAAATTTTTTCTGTTGGCCCTTCTCTCGCTATTTTTATATTCCTGCTATATCAATTTTGTATATGTAGATTTAGATCAGGAAATATATCCTGTCTATCTTTATGACCCGCAGGACAAACTGCCGGTTTCCTCGGAATACGTTGTAAAACTGGACAGCAGGGAAGCTTTAGAAGCAGCCTGTGCCGACCAATACTCTGTCGGCATTGATGTTTCCCATGTTGTGCCGGAAGTGTACATGCTATCCTGCGGCATGGAAACCACCGATCATTACCGCATGACCTGGAGCGAAGCTGTCCTGCATGGAAACATAGATGGGCACGCAGAAAGAATTGGTACTAACAATAAGGAAATGAAAAACCGCCGGGAAATCACTGCAGAATTTTTGTTCTTTGAATTGACAGCAGTTGGATTTTTAGGGCTGGCTTCTATGCTCTTTAAGGAAAAGCAAATGGGTGCAATACGGATACATGGGATACTCCCTGTCTCCCGGTCCGCTTTCATCTTTTCTAAACTGCTGTTGTTGCTGCTGTCCGATCTGGTGTTTACAGTCTTTTTGACAATTATCAATCTGGGAGCAGCAGCGGCTGTCGGGGTACTGCCAGATGTTCTTTTGCAGGCAGGCATTTTATCACTCATTATGGCACTGGTCGGTTTCCTCTGTGCCATCAGGCTGCCTGACTTCAAACATTTTTCCCTGTTTTATCTTATACTTGCGGTTTTTGTGACGACGCCTGTATTTCTGGCAGGACAAACCGGCATGAAGTGGGACTGGATCGTTTATCACCCGATGTATCATTTATTTGAGGCAATGAAAGCGGCATACTTTTCTGCACCGACCACAAAAGTTCCGTACTATCTGATTTGTTTTGGAGCAATTATTCTTTTGTTCCTGCTTTCATATCAAACCTTGAATCATGAAATGGCAAAGGAGGGGTAATGCATGGAAAGACTAAAATATCAGCTTAAAAGCGCCCGCCGTGACAAAATGTGTATTTTGACCTTTTTACTCCCCGTTGCTGTCGGGATTGCCATCCATCTGCTTTCTGGTGTAAGTCTTCAGTCCATAAGTGAAAACACCTTCGGCGTTTGGAAAAAACATATGGATGCCGACATAGTGGAATGGCTTCAGACAAATGGAACAGTCACCCAATATGAAACCCTTGATGAACTGCAGACAGCTATCAATGATCCGGCCACACAGATGATCGGCGTCCTGCAAACAGGAAACGCGATACAAACGCTTATTTCCGGCGATGAATTAGAAATGAACCAGGTAATCGCAGACACACTTCCACAGATCTATGAACATCAGTCGGAGCCGTTATCCATCACAAAAACCATGATTCCGGCAGCGTCAGGCAATGATTGGCTAAAATCTCTCTTGATTGTAATGACGCTGGCAGCCGCTATGTTTATGGGCTGTACGTTTAACGCTATGAATATCATCAGCGAAAAAGAGGATGGGATTGCATTTATCAATCAGGTGCTTCCCCTGACTGCAAAATCCTACATCATTCAGAAAACACTTTTGGGATTTATAGGAGGTGCTGTATCAACTGCCATAACAGCATTGATCTGCGTGAAGATAGAAATAGAACAAGTATTGCCATTTGTGCTGATTCTTTTGCTTTCAGCTTACATTTCAGCCCTGATCGGACTATTTATCGGCTATTTTTCTGACGGATTGATGGCAGGGATCGTTTACATCAAAATCATCTTGATTTTGTTCCTGGCTCCGCCGATTTTCTTCTATTTGACGGTGCCTGACAGCAGTATCGTTTTCAAACTTTCTTACTTGCTGCCGTCAAGCGCAACTTTCTACGGAGTCATGGATCTCCTGAATGGGCAAACGAAAGTGTTGTTCCCTGCGCTTATGGCGCTATCCGTCCATGCGGTCCTGTGGAGCATTGCTTATAAATTACTCCGGAAAAAATCCCGGCAAAAGTAAAAACCTGCTCCCAATCAAAATAACCGGATTGATTTGACAGGAACTGTGCACTCTACCGCCAGTTCCTGATTTCTTCCTCTGTTATTTTATCTGCATTTAAGAGTAAACTGCCTTTGTCTGCCGGGAATATCCCCTTACTATTTATATCAATCTATATTTTTCAAATAAGCAAACAATTTCATGCTCCCGTCATTGATTTTCGTATCAATAAAGGTTAAAATATTACATGCACTTAATATAAAATAAAAAGCAAAAGGATTACAGGAAAGATGAGTAAAGGAAAAAAAATGCAGATAATCAAAAAAATGCGGAACAACATCATTGTTTTGATCATGTTTATTTTCGTAATTGTACTTTGTACGATTGTCCTGCGTAAATCCCTGATTGAAAATACCAACAAAATGGGGCTCACGCTGGTAGAGAATTATTCTTCGGCTGAGGAAAGCAACATCCGCGCCTGTGAAACGATTCTGACGATCAGTATTAACTATATTGAGGAACGGGAAGATGAAAATCTCTCTATTGAAGAGCTCAGAGAAGGTCTGTATCCATTTATGAACGGGCTGACAGATATTTACGGTGCAGACAATATTCAGATTTACGGCAAGGCAATCAAAGGCACGGAAATCGTATCAAACAATCCGGCCATCGAAGGTATGACAGACTATAACGTGGAAGAAACGGATTTTTATCAGGGGGCAATGGCCGCAAACGGAGAGACCTATATTTCCCCTGCCTACATAGACGAAGTCACAGGACGGTCCGTAGTCACAATGTGCAAGGGCATCCCCTCTTCCGGGAACTTCCTTGCCATTGACATGATGCTCTCCTATTTTGAATTAAATAATAAAAACCTGACGCTGCCTCAGAATGCGTCTTATTATCTTCTCGGCAAAGAAGGAACCCTGCTTTATTATAAGACATCCATGAACCATCAATACGAAGAATATCAGGAGTTAGTCGACTTTTTCATGGAAAATGCTGATCAGGAGGAAACCAACCAGGTGCTGGAAAATATTACCTCCCTGGACGGAGATATCCGTAATGTTTATTGCCACCGCATGCCTAACGGGTGGACCGCATTTTTAACCATCCCTGAAGATGATATCTTATCCGGCGCCGACACTTTCAATTATATAAGTTTTACCCTGATCCTGCTTGGTTTAATACTGGCTGTTTTCAGTGCGCTTCAGGACTACAAACAGCAAAAAAGTAATCAGAGCCTTATGGAAGAACGTGATCTGATCACCGGACGCAGCAGGATGTATCAGAATGCCATGAACGGAACGGCGCGGGCATACCGGGCAATTTATTATATCGACGCAAAAAAGAGCCGGTATGAAATGCTTTACCCGCACCTCGGAAAAGATTCAGAGTCAGGAGACTATAACACCGAATTTATTGCAAGCCGTTTTGCATCAAAACTCATTTCAGAGGAACACAGAGACAAAGTCCATTCCTTTTTGGATCTGTCAAATATATTAAAGCAGCTTGACTGCGAAAACCACATGGAGATCCAGTATAAGAGGATGAGCAAAAAAGGCAGCTATGAATGGTGCTCCGCCGTGATCACAGTGGCCGAAACAGAAAATGGGAAGCCGTCTGCCGTTACCCTTGCAATCCGCAGTATCGACGACATCATTCACCGGGAAGAAGAGCAGAAAGAAATGCTGGTCCTGGCAGCAGAGCGTGCAGAAACTGCTAATCTTGCCAAAAGTGATTTCCTGTCCCGGATGAGCCATGACATACGGACGCCGATGAATGCGATTCTTGGCATGACCGCCGTTGCAGGAATGCATATTGACGAAAAAGAACGCGTCATGGATGCTCTGAGTAAAATTACTGTTTCCAGTAAACATCTTCTCGGACTGATCAACGAAGTCCTGGATATGAGCCGGATTGAGAGCGGGAAAATCAGTCTGACAGAAAGTGCTTTCAACCTGTCTGACACAATTGAAAGCCTGTTGACCGTATTCCATTCACAGATGGACGCAAAAGGCCTTGAACTCAGCGCTAATATTGCCAAACTCGAACATGAGGATGTCATCGGTGACGAACAGCGGCTGCAGCAGATTTTTATGAATATTATGGGAAATGCCATCAAATTTACTCCTTCCGGCGGCAGGATCAGTATCTCTATTGAAGAAAAGCCTTCCCACATATCCGGAAGCGGGTTTTATAAATTTACCTTTGAAGATACAGGCATCGGGATGGAAAAAGATTTTATTGAAAAGATTTTTGAACCATTTTCACGCGCTGCGGATTCCCGCACAGGTAAAATCGAAGGAACAGGGCTTGGCATGACAATCGCCGTCAATATTGCCCGTATGATGAATGGAGACATCCAGGTGGAAAGTGTACTCGGTGAAGGTTCTAAGTTTACCGTTATGGTGTATCTGAAGCTGGACGACATTACACAGGCAGATATAGACGCATTCGCCACACTTCCGGTCCTTGTAGTAGATGATGAGAAGACCGCCTGCGAAAGTGCCTGTGAGATCCTGAAAAGCCTTAATATGGATGCCGAATACGTCCTCAGCGGAGACGACGCCATAAAACGGATCCTGGATGCCAGGGCTTCTGCCCGGGATTTCTCCGTCGTGATCCTTGATTGGAAAATGCCGGAAAAAGACGGAATCGATACTGCAAGAGAGATTCGGGACATCCTTGGGGACGAGATCCCCATTATCATCCTCTCTGCCTACGACTGGGCAGAGATTGAGTCAGAAGCAACAGATGCCGGCGTAGACGCATTTATTGAAAAACCATTGTTCAAGTCCAGGCTCACGAAAGTATTAAAAGATGTCCTGGGACTTGGCAGTGACGAGAAAACCACCACAGCCCTAGAAACCTTCCAGCAAAAGGATTTCTCGGGTAAAAGGGTACTTCTTGTGGAAGATAATGAGCTGAACATCGAAGTAGCTACTGAACTATTGGATGTGGTTGGTATTCAGGTGGAATCGGCAGTGAACGGCCGGCTTGCCGTGAACCGTGTGCTGGAAAACGCTCCCGGCTATTATGACCTGATCTTTATGGATATCCAGATGCCGGTTATGAACGGATACGAAGCAACCGGAATCATCCGGTCGTCCGACAGAGAGGATCTGGCAACCATCCCGATCATTGCCATGACAGCGGACGCTTTTGCAGATGACATCCGGAAATCAGAAAAAGCTGGTATGAACGGCCATATATCCAAACCTGTAGATATTAAAAAACTGGAAGACGCCTTATCTGCGTGGATCAAATAAGCAGTAAAACGCCTTATAAGAAGGGGCTGCCGCCAGAGCGGACCATTGTCCGCAGCTCTGGCGACAGCCCCCGTTTTTTCGGGTACCGTTCTTCTTATATCTTTCAATTATTCTAATTTATCTTTTTCCATGCGATGAAGCAAATCATACACTTCGATCCGCTTCGCATTCATCTCCGGAAGTCCGATGAAAATCGTTCCGCAGACGTAACGTTCATCTTTGGTCTGTTCAATCCTTACCACCTTCAAAAACGCATGTATCACATCATCTGACCAGATCTTCAGAAACGTCTCATACACTGCCCCGATGGACAACGGTACATCACAGATAAAGCCTACACCTGTCTTGGATACATCCAGGACTTCAATTACCGCTTTTTCTTCTTTTGCCGGACCATCATTCATATTTTTTATCAATAACGTGGCTGACAAATCCATACGCATGCTGTTTCTTTTTTCTTCCATTTCTGTCTACTCCTTTCACAGCAATTCTTTCTAAATATTTTATCGTATTTCTCTGCCTTTGTAAAGTGACTGCCCAAATCAGCGCGCATCTTAACCTAAATGCCATATTTCTTCATTATATTCTCTGATTGTCCGGTCAGAAGAGAAGAAGCCTGCCCCACTGATATTTTTAAGCGCCATTCTGGCCCATTTTTCCGGATTTACAGCATAATCTGCAACTGCCTGATCTTTTCGTACCACATATCCGTTAAAATCCGGGAATGTCTGGAACCAGTCTTTTCCGATCAGCTCCTGTTTCAGGCTTTCCAGGCTTTCCTTATCCCCTGCCGCCTGCATCAGGTCTCCCGATATAAAATCCACTGCACGGCGGATATTTGCATCTGTCTCATACCACTCACGGGCACAGTAGTCGCCCTTTTCATAACGGCGGATCACTTGTGCACTGTTCTGTCCGAAAATATAAATATTTTCCTCTCCCACGCAGTCCAGTATCTCCACATTGGCTCCGTCCAGCGTTCCGAGAGTCACTGCGCCGTTCAGCATAAATTTCATATTTCCTGTACCGGATGCCTCTTTGGAGGCAAGGCTGATCTGCTCGGACAGGTCGCAGGCCGGTATCATCTTTTCAGCAGCGGTCACATTATAATTTTCAATCATCACGATCTGTATCCATTTTGAAACCTGAGGATCATCTGCAACTACTTTCGACAAAGTCAGCAGTGCATGGATAATATTTTTTGCCGTCGTATAGGCCGGCGCTGCCTTTGCCCCAAAAATGGCAGTCATCGGCGCCGCGGGAAGATGACCGTTCTTAATCTCAAAATACTGATGAATAAGATATAAAAGGTTCAGCTGCTGCCGTTTATACTCATGGAGACGCTTCGATTGAATGGAAAACAAAGAATCCGGATTCACAGAGATTCCCTGTTTCTTAAAAAGCCACTCTGCAAGTCTCCTTTTGTTTTCCGCCTTAATTTCCATCAGACGCTTCAATACCTCCCCGTTTTCTGCATAAGAAGCCAGTTTCTTAAGTTCCTCTGCATCCTTTTTAAATCCCGGTCCTATCAGGCTCTCAATATATCCTGCCAGATCTCGGTTACAGGAAAGGAGCCACCTTCTAAATGTAATGCCATTAGTCTTATTGTTGAACTTTTCAGGATACAGCCTGTAAAAATGGCTCAGCTCACTGTCCTTCAAAATTTCTGTGTGTAGAGCTGCAACACCGTTCGTGCTGTGTGTAAAATGAATATCCATATGCGCCATGTGCACACGTCCGTCGTTATCAATAATAGATACACCGGCAGCATCGGTTCTCTCTTTTACCATCACATCCAGTTTGCGGATGACCGGCATGAGCTGAGGCACTACTTCTTCCAGGTATTCTTCCGGCCACTTTTCTAAAGCCTCTGCAAGAATTGTATGATTGGTGTACGCACAGACATCCGTCACAATTTCTGCCGCTTCCTCAAATTCAATTCCATGTTCCTGCAGCAGGCGGATCAATTCCGGGATGACCATGGAAGGATGAGTATCATTGATCTGGATTGCAGCATAGTCTGCCAGATCATGAAGATTACTGCCTCTTTCCATACATTCCTCTACGATCATCTGTGCCCCGGCGCTTACCATAAAATACTGCTGGTACACACGAAGCTTTCTCCCCGCGTCGTCACTGTCATCCGGATATAAAAACAAAGTAAGATTCTTATCAATATCTGTCTTGTCAAATTGAATCCCTTCTGCAATGATACCCTCGTCCACTGTATCGAGATCGAACAAATTCAGCTTATTGGTCTGTCCGCCATAGCCGGTTACATCAATCTGATACAGATGCGCCTGGTATGATTTCCCGGAAAGACACACTTCATAAGTCTTCCCTGTATCCTCCGCCCACTGTGCACCGTCCATCCAGTAATCCGGCTCCTCACTTTGAAAATGATTCCTGAAGCTCTGGCAGAACAGCCCGCAGTGATAGCGAATGCCTACTCCGTCTCCCGGAAGTCCAAGCGTCGCAAGCGAATCCAGAAAGCAGGCTGCCAGACGCCCCAGGCCCCCGTTTCCAAGGCTTGGCTCTGCCTCTGCCTCCTCAAGCTCTGCCATAGATTTCCCGCCGGCTTTCAGGATTTTGTCCACCTCATCATATAAACCCAGATTAATCAGATTGTTACTCAGAAGCTTTCCGATCAGAAATTCGGCGGAAATATAGTAGAGCTTCCTCCCCTGAATCTTCTTCTCCTGTGCCTTGCTCTCCTCTTTCACGATTGTCATCAGTGCTTTATAAATTTCCTCATAGCTACATTTTGCAGCCGGTTTTCCACAAAGTGTTTCAAGTCTTGCCTGCATCATAAAAACTCCTTTCAACTTATACATCTGACTTATTTTTATCATATATTCCTCTGGATTACCTATACAATTACGGCAACATATTATACAATACTATCATGATGAAAAATAATTTTAATATACATAATCCTTCCATACAGTCTTATCATGAAACAAAAACGCATACAGGGCTCATGTTCCCCTACAATGTCTACCTCTGCACCATCCCTGATGATTTCCCTTCTGTCTTCCTCCACTGGCAGGATACGATGGAGATCATCTATATCAAAAAAGGAACGGGGCTGGCACAGGTGGACCTGTCTGTATTTGAAGTACATGGAGGTGATATTATCCTTGCACCTCCAGGACGTCTCCACGGGTTAGAACATATCCCCGGTATGCACATGGAATATGAAAATATTATATTTGACCTTGCCTTTCTGGGCAGCGACCCCATCGACCTGTGCAGCCAGAATTACCTGATTCCCCTTAAGCAGAACCGCATGTCTCTGCCGCAGTGCATCACTTCCTGTCATGTGCACTACGACAGCATAGCCGCATGCCTCAACGATGCCGACATGCTGTGCGACGAAAAGCCTGCCGGTTATGAACTGGGGGTAAAGGCCGATATGCTCAGGCTGTTTTCACTGATCATCCGGTTCATGGATACCGAAGCGAAAATAAACGAGAGCAGTCACCCTCTCGACATCGACCGGCTGAAAACCGTACTTCAATTCATAGAAGACCACTACCAGCATCCCATCTCTGTGGAAGCCGCCGCCCATACATGCAGTTACAGCCCCAGTCATTTTATGCGGTGGTTCCGCCGGATGACCGGCACAAGCTTTATAAAATACCTCAACCGTTTCCGGCTCAACAAAGCTCTGGAGGAACTAAAAAATACTGACCGAACCATCCTTGAGATCTCTCAGCGTTCCGGCTTTGACAATCTGTCTAATTTTAACCGGCTGTTTAAAAAACAATTTCATAAAACACCCCGGGAACTCAGATCCCCGGGGCAGCAATACTGACCAGACCGCAACTGCAGGCCTTATGAACTTTTTCCGATATGATAGTCCCTCTTTAACAAATGCATGATGCTTCTGGACACCACATCCACAATGATAAACCCAAATGCGATTGCAAGGCAGGTCTCCAGGAGCACGATCATTTCACTGAAAGCAAGGCTGATATCGCTGCTCACACAGCCGTACATCATATAATACAGATTCGGTCCCGGGATCAGCGGAAATACTGAGGCAGTCAAAAAAATCGTAGACGGGGCCTTATTGATCCTGGACATAATAAATGCATAAAACGCCACAAATACCGCCGCCACCAGCGTCGCCTGAAAATTGCTGGGCCTTACGGCAAATACTGCCACATAGATTCCCCATGTAAAGAATGCACCGATACCGGAATAAAATACCTGACGCCCTTTGATCTTAAACCACAGGGCAAAACCGATACATGCTACGGTACAGGAAATCAGCTGAATCGGAATACTGTGGTTCAGTATAAAACCATCTGAACCGACTCCGCCAAGCGTAAGGATCGCAAGTGCTATACCAAACGCAATCCCCGCCGCGCCCAGCATGGAATTCATAATGTGAAGCGCCCCTGAGATAAAATCTCTCTGAAGGACATCACGGATTCCGTTCGTAACACCCAGCCCACTGATCAGAAGCATTACAATCCCGATCATAACCCTGTCCGGATGGCCCCCTATCCCCATTCTGCCTGCCAGAAGGATGATGACCTCAGAAAGACAGGATAGGATCATATTATAGACCAGAAGATTGCTCTCCCGTTTTCCAAGCCAATCTCCCACAACAACAATCATTAATGATACAATGGCCGCGATCACCGCGTCCATAAAATTGCACCCGAAGAAAACCGCAAAGCCTGCTCCGCCCATAACGCCGGCGAAATATTTTACGACAGTATGCTGCCCCTCCCTTCCCATCGTCTCCAGATACTTCGCCCGGAATTCCGTCTCATCCGGCTGATTGGCACATACATACCGGGACAGATTATTCAGGTAATCCAAACGGTCAAAATTAATATCCGTTGACTCAATATGACGGATCTGGGTAATGATCTCGCCCTCCGGCGTCTCTACGGTAATCTGAAGGTTGCTGGGGATAGCATACACATCATATCTCTGAAACCCGTAGCTTTTACACATACGGTAAAGACTGTCCTCCAGCCTGAAATTTTCAGCTCCGCTCTGCAGCATCGCCTCTCCTACATCTAAAATATTCTGTACTATTTTATTATAATTCATTTGTTCTTCTCCTATAATCCTCCTGCTAAAAAGTTGGCCATATGCAATCATATCACTCCTTTTATCCTAATGCAACATCTAATATCATCATCACCAGAAATCCAACGACAAACCCCAGAGTGCCCGTCTTCCCCTCCTCTCCCATATGCGCCTGGGGAATTAATTCCTCCACGACCACATAGATCATCGTCCCGGCCGCAAATGCCAGAAAAACTGCTATAGATACCCGCAGAGCCCCTGCAAAGGCTGCCGCCAGCACGCCAAACACAGGCTCCACCACCGCCGTCATCCCGGCAATGACAAATGCCTTCCTTCTGCTCATTCCCTCCTTCACAAGAGGAAGAGCCACTGCCGTCCCTTCCGGAAAGTTCTGAATCGCGATTCCGATAGTAAGCGCTGCCGCACCGGACAGCAGCGCCGCATCCTCCACATGCTGTGCAGCAAGTGCAAATGCAAGCCCCACAGACATCCCTTCCGGTATATTGTGCGCTGTAATTGCAAGTACGAGCATAGCCGTACTCTTTCCAAGCGTAAGTTCACGCCCCTGCTGTGCCAGGCACCATTTCTTTAACAGGCCGTCGGCCCCAAGAAGTGTCAGTACGCCCAGCAGGAAACCTCCCGTCATCACAAGCCATCCGATCTGCCCGTTTTCCTCTGCAAAATCAATCCCCGGAAGCAGCAGCGACCATACAGAAGCCGCCACCATCACTCCACCGGCAAACCCCAGAAAACCACACTGAAGATTACCGCTGACCTCTTTCCTCACAAAAAAAATGCCGGCCGACCCCAGCACTGTCACCGAAAATGTCACCATAGTACCCAAAAAAGCCAATAAAATTCCATTCATACATTTCACCTCTAAAGATAATATATGAATGGAACCTGTCCTTCGTTATTCCTTCTCTCCCTTTCCCGGCACGGAAATATTTTCCGGCTCTCTCAGCTTCATGATCCGCGCAGACAGAATCCGCACATCATCCAGTATATAGTCAAATGCACCCGCCTGGTACAGATTAAGCACGATCAGTCCGGCCGGCACCGCAAAAATCATCCCGAGTACACTGCCGATCCGGTAACCTACATACAAAAGCACCAGCGTAAACAACGGGTTAAGACCCATACTGTCTCCCACCAGCTTCGGCTGTATGAGCTGGCGCACCAGCTGCGATACTCCATAGATGATCGTAAGCGCCACCACCATCTTATAATCTCCCACCATAAACTTATACAGGGCCCATGGAATCAGAGCCGTACCTGTTCCGAAAAACGGCAGGAAATCAAGAAACGCAATTGCCAGCGCAAGCAAAATAGAAAAATGAACCCCGGCAACGGAAAAGCCGATCAGTAATATGGCAAATACGACCGCCATAATCTTGAACTGAGCTTTAAAATATCCTCCTACCGCATATTTCAGATTGGAGACCACCATACTCATGCGGCTGGTAATGGGCTCCGGAGATACCTTTTTAAACCACTCGATCACAGACTCCCTGTCCGCAATGAAAAAATAGGCCGAAATAAATGTCACAATGACAGCTATCAGTACAGACGGAATCCGTTTCGCAAAATTCCCTGCTGCAGTCACAGTCGGCTCGCTGATCCTCCCCATAAAATCTCCCATGGTTTTATCCAGGTTGCTTGCCATCTCATGCCATCCATTCTGCACCGCCACCGGAAGACGTTCAAAGATTCCGTTTAAACTGCCGCCGATCTGGTCAAACCCGGACTCCAGATCCCGGTACATTTCCGGCATATTCTGAACCAGGGAGATGCACTCCCTCCACAGTCTGCTGACAACTAAATACATCAGGAAGACCACTGCTGCCAGCACCCCGATAATCATAAGAGCCGACCCCAGCTTTTTTATGATCTTAAATTTTTTCTCCAGCCAGTCCACCACCGGGCTTACAATATAAGAGATGCACCATCCCACCACAAACGGCATAAAAAATCCCAGCAAACGATATCCGAAATAGATAAACAGGATCGTCCCGATCAGACTCAGAGAAAGACTGACTGCAACCTTCCAGAAAGGCCGGCTGTCACAGACACCTCTCCCTGTATATACATTCCTGGCTGCTTCCTCCTTGATATGTCCTTCCATAAGCACTACTCCATCTTTTCTCCATTCAAGAACTCTGTCTCTACCAGTTCCCAGATCTCTTCCCTTCCCTGCTTCGTCGATGCAGAAAACGGGATCACGGCGGTTCCCGGTACAAGCCCAAGTCCCTGCTTAATTGATTTGATCTGCTTCTGTACCTGGCTCCGTTTAATCTTATCCAGCTTGGTTGCAATGATAATCGGATGAAATCCCATCTCTACCACCCACTGATACATCATACGGTCATTGGCTGACGGATCGTGCCTGATATCAACCAGCAGGAAAATTGCCTGAAGCTGTTTGGAGCCATGCAAGTACCGTTCAATCATCCGTCCCCATTTTTCCTTTTCCTGCTCGGTTACTTTTGCGTAGCCATATCCGGGCAGATCCACCAGATACAGTTCCTCATTAATATTATAAAAATTAATGGTCTGTGTCTTTCCCGGTGTTCCGGAAATCCTGGCAAAAGATTTCCGGTTCATCAGTGCATTGATAAGAGATGATTTCCCTACGTTTGACTTCCCTGCAAATGCAATTTCCGGGAGTTTATTCTCCGGAAGCTTACTGGTAATCCCACAAACCGTTTCCAGATTCAGACTTCTTATAATCATACTATTCCTCCCCTTCTGTCCCGGCCAGAGCAATCTTAAGCACTTCATGCATATAAGATACCGGTATGATCTCCAGCCCTTTTGTGATCTCGGTAGAAATCTCATCCACATCAACCTGATTTTCTCCGGGCACGATTACCGTACGGATCCCTGCATTTTTTGCCGCCAGAAGTTTCTCCTTCAGTCCGCCGATCGGAAGTACCCTTCCTCTCAGTGTAATCTCGCCGGTCATTGCCACATCTGCCCGCACCTTCCTTCCTGTAACGGCCGAAATCATAGCTGTCGCCATCGTGATGCCTGCAGACGGCCCGTCTTTCGGGGTGGCTCCCTCAGGAATATGGATATGCACGTCATGCTCTTTAAAAAACTGCTCCTCAATCCCATAATCTGTGCCCACGGAACGGATGTAACTGATGCCTGTCCTGGCAGATTCCTTCATCACATCACCTAACTGGCCGGTCAGCAGGATCTCGCCTTCTCCGGGCATAATATTCACCTCTATCTGAAGTGTATCCCCTCCGACGCTGGTCCATGCAAGTCCGCGGACAATTCCGACCTCATCGGTCTCATTGATCATCTGATAAATGTAAAGTTCTTTCCCGAGATAATGGTGCAGATTCCTCTCTGTCACATGAACCGACTTCTTTCCGGTCTCCAGAATCTCCCGAGCCGATTTGCGGCAGATATCCTTGATCTTTCTCTCAAGCTGTCTGACGCCGGCTTCCTTCGTATAGTTTCTCGCAATCTTCCACAAAGCGTTTTTGCTGATGGACAGCTGGTCCTGTTTCAGCCCATGCTTCTTAATCTGCTTCGGAATCAGGTGCTCCATAGCTATATGCAGCTTCTCGTTCTCCGTGTAGCTGCTGATCTCTATTACTTCCATACGATCCAGAAGCGGCCTCGGTATCGTCTGGAGCGTATTTGCAGTCGTCACAAACAACACCTCTGACAGGTCCACCGGGACTTCCAGATAATGGTCCCGGAACCTGTGGTTCTGTTCACTGTCCAGCACCTCCAGCAAAGCTGAAAATGTGTCTCCCTTATAATCATTGCTCACCTTGTCAATCTCATCAAGCAGCAGAAGCGGATTTTTCACACCCGAGCTTTTAAGTGCCGCAGCAATTCTGCCCGGCATAGCTCCTACATACGTTTTTCTGTGCCCTCTGATCTCGGCCTCATCCCTAACGCCTCCGAGGGATATCCTGACATAAGGTTTCTTAAGCGCCCGGGCAAGTGAACGGGCAACAGACGTCTTCCCGGTTCCCGGAGGCCCCGCCAGGCACAGAATCGGGCTGTCCCCCTTTTTTGTAAGAGCGCGCACGGCAAGAAATTCCAGAATCCTCTCTTTTACCTTTTCAAGACCGTAATGATCCTCATCCAGTACCTCTTTTGCATACGCGATGTCTTTGTGGTCTCTGCATGCGCTGTCCCACGGCATCTCCAGCATCGTCTCAATATACGTGCGGATTACCCCTGTCTCTGACGGACTGTTCATAGAACTGCGGAACCTTTTGATCTCCTTGCTGATTTTCTCCTTGACTTCCCTGGAAGCCTTCAGGGCCTCACAGGCCTGCTTAAATTCATCGGCATCAGACAAGGTGCTCTCATCTCCCAACTCCTCCCGGATCAGCTTAAGCTCCTCCCGGAGAATATAGTCCCGCTGATTTTTATCCACCCGGGCTTTAATCTTCGCCTGCAGCTCCTCCTTGATATTCTGTACCTGAATCTCATTGACGATCTTATAAGACAGCAGCTCATAGCGGCGTATCAGATTCACCTCTTCCAAAAGCTCCTGATGTTCTGTATAGGGCAGCGGGAAATTCGCGCCTATAGTATCCACCAGCTTTCTAAGGTCTGAAATCTCTTCAGTCTGTCCCGCTATCTCTTTGGACATTTTCGGGTTCTTCGACAGATATTCCCTGAATATATCCCGAAGCCCCCTTACCATGGCCTCCGTATTCAATGGATAACCGCCTTTTCCATCTTCCTGGCCGGATGGATCCTCATCCTCTGCCACCTCTATCAATGCCCTGAGATAGGGATCCTGAAGTTCCAGGGTGCGGATCCTCGCCCTCTTCTCTCCGGTAACAAGCACTCTGCTGATCTTCTTCGGCAATTTTACGATCTGCCTTACTGTGACAATACATCCTGTCTCGTAAACATCCTCCAGCCCGGGATCCTCCGTATCCACACACTTCTGTGCCGATACAAACAGTTTCTGCTCCCCCGCCAGCGCCTCCTCAATTGCCGTCAGTGATTTCTCACGGCTGATATCAAAATGCCTTACCATCTCCGGCAGCACCGTCATTGCCCGCAAGGCAACCATTGGCAGGCTCATTGTCTCTTTTTCCATATGTAATCTCCTGTCGTATCTTCATTTTGCTTCAAAAAACGGGACAGCCGCCTTCCGCGATATGAAAAAGCAGGCGGGCACAATCTTTTCTTGTACCCGCCCCACTATATTATGCACTCTCAGATCTTATGGCTGCACGTTCACAAACCGGAAGTTCAAGACCCTTTACAACATCCCCGGTAATCCTGCATGACTTCAAAGTCGCATCTGACGGAGCCTGATACATAATATCCATCATCACATTTTCCATGATGGCACGAAGTCCCCTGGCTCCTGTCTTACGTTTCAGGGAAGTCTCTGCTATCTCAGCCAGGGCATCCTTATCCAGGATCAGTTCCACACCGTCTAATTCCAGCATCTTCTGATACTGCCTTACCAGTGCATTTTTTGGTTCTGTCAATATAGCGATCAGCGCCTCCTTATCCAGAAGCTGTAATGCCACATTCACAGGGACACGCCCCACCAGCTCCGGAATCAGTCCGAACTTAACGAGATCCTGAGGCAGCACCTGCCTTAACAGCCGGTCTACGTCATTCTCATGCTTTTGCCCGATCACGGCATTAAAACCGATAGATTTCTGGTCAATACGCCGCTCTATGATCTTTTCAATACCTTCAAAAGCTCCTCCGCAGATAAACAAAATATTTGTTGTGTCAATCTGTATCAGTTCCTGATGAGGATGCTTTCTGCCGCCCTGCGGCGGTACGCTTGCAATCGTCCCCTCAATAATCTTCAGAAGAGCCTGCTGTACACCTTCACCGGACACATCTCTTGTGATCGACGGATTCTCTGATTTCCTCGTAATCTTGTCAATCTCGTCAATATAGATGATTCCGTACTCTGCCCGCTCGATGTCCCCGTCGGCAGCCTGGATAATCTTAAGAAGGATATTCTCCACATCCTCACCTACATATCCCGCCTCGGTCAGTGCCGTAGCATCTGCAATGGCAAACGGGACATTCAGGATCTTGGCAAGAGACTGTGCAAGTAACGTTTTCCCACAGCCCGTAGGGCCAAGCATCAAAATATTGCTCTTGGACAATTCCACTCCCAGATCAGTTCCCGCCATAATCCTCTTATAATGGTTGTATACAGCTACAGACAATACCTTTTTTGCCTGCTCCTGTCCAATAACATATTCATCCAGAAATGCTTTGATCTCCTCCGGTTTCAGCAGATTGATATCGGCAAACGGATTCCAGCGCCCGTCATCACCGTATTCCAGTTCCTCCTCAATGATCTCGGAACACACATCAACGCATTCATCGCAGATATAGGCCCCGTTCGGGCCTGCGATCAGCTTCCTCACCTGATCCTGCGTCTTATTACAAAACGAACATCTCACCTGATCGTCGTTTCTACCTACCATATCTTCACCTCACACTGAAAGAAATCCGCCCTCTTAACGACGTGCAATCACTTCGTCGATCAGGCCATATTCCTTTGCCTCCCGGGCTGTCATAAAATTATCTCTTTCCGTGTCGACACGGATCACATCCAACGGCTGTCCTGTATTTTCCGCCAGGATCTCATTCAATTTCTGCCTCGTCCTGAGAATATGCTCTGCTGCTATCTGAATCTCAGTAGCCTGGCCTCTTGCTCCGCCGGACGGCTGATGAATCATAATCTCGGCGTTGGGGAGGGCAAGCCTTTTTCCCTTCGTTCCCCCCGACAGCAAAAATGATCCCATACTCGCCGCCATTCCAATACAAATGGTCTCAATATCACATTTAATATACTGCATCGTATCATAGATAGCCAGCCCTGCTGTCACGGAACCGCCCGGACTGTTAATATAAAGATGGATATCTTTCTCCGGATCCTCTGCCTCAAGGAAGAGAAGCTGTGCAACAATCACACTTGCAGACACATCTGTCACCTCTTCCCCCAAAAAGATGATCCTGTCCTTCAATAATCTTGAATAGATGTCGTAGGAGCGCTCTCCACGGCTTGTCTGTTCAATAACATAAGGTACTAAACTCATGTATATGCCTCCTGACTACATACTTTGATATACCCCTTTTTGCATCTGTTATTTCATGCCCGGGTATACATATGTGGATAAATTATTTTTCTACGGCATTCTCTCTCAGGAATGTAATCGCCTCCTGAATTGCCATATCTTCTTTCATCTGCTTTTTCTCGCCTTCACCCATGAATTCCTTGAGCTTATCGGCCTCCATCTTATAGGCTTCTGCCATTTTGGTGATTTCTTCATCCAGCTTCTCATCTGTGATTTCAATATTCTCAGCCTTTACAACTGCTTCCAGCACAAGACGTGTCTCGATCCGTTTTACAGCCTGAGGTCTTATCTCCTCCAGCATCTTATCCTGCGTCATACCTGTAAACTGGAAATACTGCTCCATAGAAAGGCCCTGGGAACTGATCCTCTGGGCAAACTCATCTGCCATCTGAGAAACCTGTGTTTCAATCATCGCCTCAGGAATCTCGTAAGAAGCATTTTTTACTGCCTGCTCAACAACCTGATCTTCCTGTTTTGTCTTTCCCTCCGAAGCTTTCTGTTCCTTAATCTTTGCCTTAATATCAGCCTTATATTCTTCTAAAGTATCAAACTCAGAAACTTCCGATGCAAATTCGTCGTCAATTTCCGGAATCTCTTTCGCCTTAATCTCATGGACGGTACATTTAAATACTGCTGCCTTCCCCTTTAACTCTTCGGCATGGTAGTCTTCCGGGAAGGTTACGTTTACTTCCACTTCCTTCTCGGTTTCTGCACCGATCAGCTGCTCCTCAAAGCCTGGGATAAATGAACCGGAACCGATCGTCAGCGGATAATTCTCTCCCTTTCCTCCTTCAAAAGCTACGCCGTCAACAGAACCTTCAAAATCCATGATCACTTCATCCCCGTCCTGCACCGAACGATCCTCTACTGTAATCTTTCTGGCATTCTTCTCTGCCTCTTCCTGTACTTTTGCATCTATTTCTTTCTGTGTCACGCGGGTAGATACTTTATCTACCTCAAGTCCTTTATAGTCCCCAAGCGTAACTTCCGGCTTTGTAGCCACCTCTGCCGTAAAGATGAACGGTTTGCCTTTTTCAATCTGAACCACGTCAATCTCCGGCCTTGACACAATGTCAATACCGCTTTCATCATATGCTTTAGCATAAGCTTTCGGAATCAGTTCATTTGCCGCATCATCATAGAAGATCTCTGCACCGTACATTTTTTCAATCATCTGGCGCGGCACTTTCCCTTTACGGAAGCCCGGCAGACTGATTTTATTTTTCTGCTTCTTATATGCATTCTGAAGTGCTTTCTCCAAATCTCCGGCAGGTACTTCTATCGTAAGCTTTGCCATGTTTTTTTCTAATTTTTCCACCTGTAAACTCATTTACTTATTTCCTCCTGATTCTATAATAGACATTACCGGGCGAATCCGCCCGCCCGTATGGGTCTGCATTACGGGCTACCCGAAAGAATACCCATTCGCTGACAACGCAAAATGGGCATACTACATTATATTCACCACAGAATTATATCACAAACGCTTTCAAATATCCAGCCCTGATTTTATCTTTTCCTGCCGGCCGACATCAGAGTCTTATGTCTGCTTTTATTGATATACGATTGCGTCGGCAACCTCTTCTGCCTTTCTCCTTCCGGCCAGTATCTCAATGATCAGCAGCGCAAAATCAACAGCTGCACCTACGCCCCGGCCGGTAATGATATTTCCGTCTACCGCCGCCGGTGTATGGAGCAGTATTGCTCCCTGGAGATCTTTCTCCACGGATGGATAGCAGGTAACCTTTTTTCCTTTCAAAAGGCCCAGATTACTTAGAATCGTAGGTGCCGCACAGATTGCTCCCACATATTTGCCCTCTTCCGTAGCAAAGGCCTGCACCACCCGCCTGACTCCTGCGTGCTCCCACAGATTTGTCGTTCCCGGCATACCTCCCGGCAAAACAATCATATCAGACTCTCCGAAATCCACTTCTTCAAACGTATCCTCCGTCTGCACATGAATACCGTGTGCCCCCTGCACTGTATAATCATCCATAATAGAAACAGTATCCACGTAAATACGTGCCCTCCGGAGCAAGTCCACCACAGTCAATGCTTCCACTTCCTCAAATCCATCTGCCAACAATACACTTACTTTGATCATCCTCTGTCTCCCTTCCTTTTATCCACTGTAACCTGTATAATTCCATATTATCACCGTTTACTTTTTATGTAAACTATATTATGATGGGGATATCTTACAGAATACCCGAAAAATCACACCGGAGGTGGTTCCAAATGGAAATCGAACGGAAATATCTGATAACCCGGCTGCCGGAAGACCTGAAAGATTATCCGTGCCGGATCATTGAACAGGGATACCTGAACATCGATCCCGTCATACGCATCCGCAGAGACAATGAAAAATATGAACTCACATACAAATCAAAAGGCCTCATGACAAGAGAAGAATATAATCTGCCTCTCTCCCGGGAGGCCTACGTTCATCTCATGTCTAAAATAGACGGACGGTTGATCCGCAAAAAAAGATACATGATCCCCCTTGCTCCCCGGCCGGCCGGGGAAAAAGCAGACTCCGGCCAGGCCTTTTACGCCGGTAGCCCCCTGACCGTTGAACTGGATATTTTTGAAGAAGACCTGGCGCCTCTCATCCTGGCAGAAGTGGAATTTCCGGACGAAGCCTCTGCGCTGTCCTTCACGCCGCCGGAGTGGTTCGGTGAGGATGTGACATTTTCCGGACAGTACCACAACAGTTATCTGAGCAGGAATCTGCCGCAAAAAAACCGCAGGGGAAACCTGCGGCCTTTATAGAAAAATAAGAAACGGTAAATCGTCCTCTATTCCGACATCATAAATCCGTCATGCACGGCGTTCATTGCCTTGTCGATATCACTTTCCTTCACAAGTACCGTGATCCGGATCTCTGATGTGGAGATCATATTGATATTTACCCTGGAATTATAGAGTGCTTCAAACATCTTTGCCGCAACACCCGGATTACTCATCATTCCGGCGCCCACAACGGATAATTTGGCAACCTCCTCATTCCATGTAATCTGCTGGATCGTCAGCCTCTCCTTCTGATCCTCAAGCACCTTAAGGGCATGCTCCAGATCATCGGACGCAACTGTGAAGGAAATATCCTTCGTCCCCTCGCGCCCTACCGACTGGAGGATGATATCTACGTTAATATTATTCTTTGCAAGTGTATTAAAAATGCGGAATGCAGTGCCCGGCTTATCTTCCACTCCGATCACGGAAATTCTGGCCGTGTTCGTATCCGCCGCCACTCCTGTAACTAATAATTTTTCCATTTTGGCTGCCTCCTTGACTGTGGTTCCTTCTGATTCGTTCAGGCTGGAACGTACTACTAACTCTACATTATATTTTTTGGCCATCTCAACCGACCGGTTATGAAGGATCTTGGCTCCTAAGCTTGCCAGTTCCAGCATCTCGTCATAGGTGATAACGTCCAGCTTCTTTGCATTTTTTACCACCCTCGGATCCGCAGTGTAAATACCGTCCACATCTGTGTATATCTCACACTTATCCGCATGGAGAACCGCCGCCAGCGCAACAGCCGTCGTGTCGGACCCTCCTCGCCCCAGTGTCGTAATATCATCGTATTTGTTCACTCCCTGGAAGCCGGTCACGATAACGATCTTCCTGGAATCCAGTTCATGCTGGATCCGCTCTGTATCCACCCGTTTGAATCTTGCATTTCCGTATCTGGAGGTGGAGTACATCATCACCTGAAACGCATTCAGCGATACTGCCGGCACGTCCATCGCATGCATTGCCATAGCCATCAAGGCTACCGATACCTGCTCTCCTGTTGTCAGGAGCATATCCATCTCCCGCTTCTTTGCCTTGGGGTTGATGCTCTGTGCAAGCTCAATCAGATGATCCGTTGTATCCCCCATAGCGGACAGGACAACCACCACATCATGCCCCGCCTTGTAATCCTCAATACAGCGCTTCGCCACATTGAAGATCCTTTCCTTATTAGCAACAGAACTGCCGCCGAATTTTTTTACAATTAACATACTTCCTCCTGTAACAAATGTCCCATCAGTTTATATCCATCCGGCCATTCTCTTTTTGTATTCCGGGCAGCCCTCTCATGGTATGTGCCGGGGCCGTCCACTTTTTTCGTGCTGTCGTACAGCAGATACGGAACTGCATCTTTCGTGTGTGTACGCACCTCAATCGGCGTCGGGTGATCCGGAAGGATCAAAATCCTGAAATCTTCCCCGGCGTCCCGGAGTCCTTCCACAACCGTCCGGACTACTTTCCCGTCAATATTTTCAATGGCAGTGATCTTGTCCTCCACACTGCCCTGATGTCCCATCTCGTCAGGCGCCTCCACATGGATATAGGCAAAATCATATCCGCCCTTCACAAGGGCATCTACAGCCGCCCGGCCTTTCCCTTCATAATTCGTGTGAAGTCCTCCGTTTGCACCCTCCACAGTGATGCGGTCCATGCCCGCACCGACGGCAATTCCTTTCAGCAGGTCGACTGCCGATATCATGACGCCTCTTTTTCCCCTCTGCTCCTTGAAGGAAACAAGCGCAGGCTTCTTCCCCGCGCCCCAGAACCATGCCGAATTTGCCGGTTTAAGCCCCCGCGCCTTTCTCTCTTCATTTAGAGGATGGTTCTTAAGAATCTCATAGCTTTTCTCCATCATCCCTCTTAAAATATGATCCTCCGGCAGATAGCTTCCGATCCTTTTTTCCAGAATATCATGGGGAGGTGTCAGTTCTGTCACCTTTCCCTCCTTCTGAACCAGAAGATGACGGTAGCTGGTACCCACATAAAAAGTATATCCTTCCCTTGCCAGCCCTTCCTTCAACGCTTCTATCAGTACGGCGGCATCCTCCGTAGTTATTTCATCAGAACTGTGGTCAAGGATTGTCCTGTCTCCATAAGCACAGTCCTCCTCAGACAATGTCACCAGATTGCATCTGAAGGAGACATCCGCCTCTTCCATCTCTACACCAATGCTCAGCGCCTCCAGAGGAGACCGTCCCGTGTAGTATATCTTCGGATCATAACCCATGACTGCAAGGTTGGCGGTATCACTTCCGGGAGCCATCCCTTCCGGAACCATGGACGCCATCCCCACCTCGGCACCTCTGGAAAGCTCATCCATCATCGGAGTGTCGGCCGCCTCCATGGTCGTCCTTCCGCCAAGCTCTGCAAGCGGCCTTCCGGCCATCCCGTCACTTAACACTACTACATATTTCATCTGTTCTCTCCTATCCGCTTCCATGGGCTATATCAGCCTTCGATTCTTATCATATGAAGAATCTGGCCTTTATAGCGGTTTGCCCTGGTATCATAATCCCCTTCCATCATCACCGGGGTAATAAATCCGAATTCATCTTCCAGGCCTTCCACCCGGATCACCTCGACCTCACCGAAAGAATACTTAAGATCCGGGAGCATATCCTCTACACTCCCTTTCATGCGGATGAAGAACCTTCTCTTGGCATCGCCTTTGTCCTCCAGCATAAGCTTTTCTTCCTTCCACATGGTCATAATATTGCGGTTCAGGTGCTTGGCTGCATCCACCACGTCTGCCACAACAGCGCTGGCAGTCGGAAGCTTTCCTGCCCCGCTCCCGTAAAACATTGCATCCCCCAGCACATTCCCATGTACGAAAATAGCATTGAACACATCATTTACATTATAAAGAGGATGCTCCGGGTACAGCATACACGGAGCTACGATGGCATGAAGCCTCTGTCCCTTGCGCTTGCTGGATGCCAGGAGCTTAATGGTGGTACCCATAGCTTTTGCATACTTCATGTCCTCCACCGTAATCTCTGTAATACCTTCACAGTAAATATCTTCAAAATCAACCTGCTGTCCGGAAATAAGCGAAGAAAGGATCGCAATCTTCCTGCAGGCGTCGTAGCCTTCCACATCGGCTTCCGGATTGCGCTCCGCATATCCGTTGGCCTGTGCCTCCTTTAATACAGCATCGTAGTCTGCGCCCTCATAAAACATTTTGGTCAGCATATAGTTGGTCGTCCCGTTCAGGATTCCGGTAATCTCTTCTATCTCATCTGCTGTAAGAGAAGAATTCAGCGGGCGGATAATCGGGATCCCTCCTCCTACGCTGGCTTCAAACAGGAAATTAATGCCCTGATCCCTGGCAATAGACAGAAGCTCCGCACCGTGCTTCGCAACCAGCGCCTTGTTGGAGGTTGCCACACTCTTGCCTGTCTGAAGGCTCCTCTTTACAAACGTGTAGGCCGGCTCGATCCCTCCCATTACTTCTACCACGATCTTTACATCATCATCCTGTATAATCGTCTCAAAATCATGGACGATCTTGTCCTGCACCGGATCCCCCGGGAAATCCTTAAGGTCAAGCACATATTTAATATTCAGTTCTTCACCGATCCGCTGGCTGATCTGCTCCCCGTTCGTAGCCACAACCTCAACTACGCCGCTTCCTACGGTTCCATAGCCTAATACTGCAATATTTATCATAACTTCCTCCCTTTAGCTGTTAATCTGCCCTTTCAGGTATGCATTGATAAACATATCAATATTGCCGTCCAGAACAGCAGTTACATTACTGTTCTCCAGGCTGGTCCTGTGATCTTTTACCATTGTATATGGCTGCATCACATAAGACCGGATCTGATTGCCGAACCCGATCTCCTTTACCTCGCCGCGGATATCGGAAACCCTCTCTGCCTGTTCCTGCTCCTTCATAAGCTGAAGCTTTACCTTCAGCATCTGCATCGCCTTTTCTTTGTTGAAATGCTGAGAACGTTCATTCTGGCACTGCACTACAATCCCTGTAGGAAGATGAGTGATCCGGATTGCCGACGATGTTTTATTCACATGCTGTCCGCCGGCTCCGCTGGCGCGGTAGGTATCAATCTTCAGTTCTTCGTCTGCAAGTTCAATGTCAATCTCGTCCTCAATGTCCGGCACTACATCACAGGAGGCAAAAGAGGTCTGCCTCTTGCCTGCCGAATTAAACGGAGAAATACGGACCAGGCGGTGTACGCCTTTCTCAGATTTCAGATATCCGTATGCATTTTCCCCGCTCACCTCAAATGTAACTGTCTTGATCCCGGTAATATCTCCGTCCAGATAATCAAGCACCTTTATAGACAGCCCTTTTCGTTCTGCCCACCGGTTGTACATGCGGTAGAGCATACCCGCCCAGTCGCAGGACTCTGTTCCGCCGGCTCCCGCATGGAGCGTCATAATCGCATTGCAGGAATCATACTCTCCCGACAGGAGCGTCTGAATCCGCAGCTCTTCAAAAGATTTTTCAAATTCCTGAATCTCAGAGCGGATCTCCCGGACCATGGATTCATCATTTTCTTCATAGCCCATTTCAATCAGAAGCACAATATCGTCGTACCCGGTATACAGCTTCTTTATGTCATCCACAAGCTCTTTCAGATTCTTCAGTTCCTTCATCACCTTCTGAGATTCCTCCGGATTGTCCCAGAAGCCCGGTTCCTCCACCTTATGCTCCAGCTCTTCTATACGTTTCTCTTTGCCGGAGACGTCAAAGTGAATCCCTCATCTCGGCAAGAGGTTCCTCATAAGCATTCATTAAACTTTTAAACTGATCTAATTCAACCACTCTTATCACCTCTTTCTATAATCTGTTATAATGTGCTATTTGCGCCCGCAGCACTGCTTATATTTCTTTCCGCTTCCGCACGGACACGGGTCATTGGGATATACTTTTTTATCTGCACGCTTTTTAGGCTCCTTCAGTGCAGTGTCGTCCTTGTTGGTTCCTGTCACCTTTGCCACCTGCTCACGCTCGACTTTCTGTTCCAGCCTCACATGGAACAATGTGCGGATCGTATCCGCTGCAATCCCCTGAGTCATCTCACCGAACATGTCATAGCCCAGCATCTTATATTCAATCTTCGGATCTCTCTGACCATATGCCTGGAGGCCGATTCCCTGCCGCAGCTGATCCATATCATCAATATGCGCCATCCATTTCGCATCAATGACTTTCAGCAGGACAACGCGTTCAATCTCCCTTAATTGCTCCGGTTCCGGGAATTCTGCTTCCTTGGCCTCATACGCCTTTGCCGCACGCTCTTTCAACATGTGCTTCAGTTCCTTCTGGCTCATTCCCCGAACGTCTGCCTCCGTGACAGGGCTCATAGGAACAGACTGCAGAATCGTCCGGTTCAGTTCAGCCAGATCAAAATCTTCATAGTCCTGATCCGCGGCAACCAGCAGATCCACTGTATTTTCCACATAGTCATTGATCATATGGAAAATTGAATCACGCATATTCTCGCCGTCCAGAACACGGCGTCTCTCTTCATATATGATCTCCCTCTGCTCATTCATAACCTGATCATATTCCAACAGGTTTTTACGAATGCCAAAGTTATTGCTTTCAATCTTCTCCTGAGCTTTCTCAATCGCATTAGAAAGCATTTTGTGCTGAATCTGTTCGCCCTCTTCCACACCAAGTGCGGTAAATACACTCATAAGCCTTTCTGAACCGAACAGACGCATCAGATCATCCTCCAGTGAGATATAGAATCTGGATTCCCCCGGATCCCCCTGACGGCCGGAACGCCCGCGGAGCTGGTTGTCAATACGTCTGGACTCATGCCGCTCTGTGCCGATGATCTTAAGTCCTCCGGCCCGCCTTGCCTCGTCGTCCAGCTTAATATCTGTACCACGGCCCGCCATATTGGTAGCTATCGTAACTGCATCATGGACGCCGGCCTCAGCTACGATCTGCGCCTCCATCTCATGGAACTTGGCATTCAATACATTGTGCTTAATACCGCGCCTCTTCAGCATCCCGCTCAGAAGTTCGGAAGTTTCGATCGTAATCGTACCGACCAGCACCGGCTGATGCTTTTTGTGGGCCGCCTCAATCTCGTCGCAGACTGCCTTGAATTTTTCCTTCTGTGTCTTATATACAACATCCTCCAGATCTTTTCTCTCCACCGGAACATTTGTTGGAATCTCAATCACGTCCATGCCGTAAATCTCGCGGAACTCTTTTTCCTCCGTGAGAGCAGTTCCTGTCATACCTGCCTTTTTTGTGAATTTGTTGAACAGGTTCTGGAAAGTGATGGTGGCAAGCGTCTTGCTCTCACGCCGTACCTTTACACGCTCTTTGGCTTCAATAGCCTGGTGCAGTCCGTCGGAATACCTGCGCCCGGGCATAATACGGCCGGTGAATTCATCAACGATCAGCACTTCATCATCCTTGATCACATAATCCTGATCCCGGAACATCAGGTTGTGAGCCCGCAGCGCCAGAATAATATTATGCTGGATCTCAAGATTTTCTGCATCTGCAAGGTTCTCAATATGGAAAAATTTCTCGACCTTCTTTACCCCGTCTTCTGTCAAACTGACATTTTTTTCTTTTTCATTAACGATAAAGTCTCCGGTCTCTTCAATATCTTCACCAAGGATCGCATTCATTTTGGAAAACTCCCCGCTCGCTTCTCCTCTCTGGAGCTGACGGGCAAGAATGTCACATGCCTCATAGAGCTTCGTGGACTTCCCGCTCTGTCCGGAAATGATCAAAGGTGTCCTTGCCTCATCGATCAGTACCGAGTCCACCTCGTCGATAATGGCGTACTTAAGGCCTCTCTGGACAAGCTGCTCTTTATAGATCACCATATTATCCCTCAGATAATCGAACCCAAGCTCGTTGTTTGTCACATAAGTGATATCACAATTGTAGGCGTCGCGCCGTTCATCGTTATCCATACCATTTAACACTACGCCTACCGTCAGTCCAAGAAATTCATGACCCTGCCCCATCCACTCGGCGTCACGCTTCGCCAGGTAATCATTTACCGTTACCACATGGACGCCCTCTCCTGTCAGGGCATTGAGATAGGCCGGGAGCGTTGATACGAGAGTCTTTCCTTCACCGGTCTTCATCTCGGAGATGCGCCCCTGATGCAGGATGATACCGCCGATCAGCTGTACTCTGTAGTGCTTCATGCCAAGAGTACGTACGGCAGCTTCACGGACAGCCGCAAAAGCCTCCGGGAGAATATCGTCCAGCGTCTCTCCCTGAAGAAGCCTTTCCTTGAATTCCTTTGTCTTATTTCTGAGTTCGCTGTCTGATAAACTCTGCATCTGCGGCTCCATAGCCTCGATTGCATCTGCAACCGGATAGATACGTTTCAGTTCGTTCTCACTGTGTGTACCAAATATTTTCTGTATGAGACCCATATCGTTAAATACTCCTTATCCGTAAATTTACTCAAGTTACATTCTAGCACTATATATATATCAATTCAAGCCGTTTATTTTATCATACGGAAGCCTGCCCCCGAAAAGGTCAAGAGCGCTTCCCACAGTAAAATCAATCTTCCCTCCCGTAAGCAGACGGAACCTCTCCAGATCTTCCATACTTCCGATCCCTCCTGCATAAGTGACAGGAAGCCCTTCATAATCTTTCAAAAGAGCCGCCAGGTTTTCATCGATCCCCGATGCACGCCCCTCTACATCTACGCCATGGATCAGAAATTCATCGCAATAGCCCTCAATCATTTTTAATACCTTACAGGAAAGTTTCACATTTGTGTATTTCTGCCAGCGGTCTGTCACAATATAATAATCCCCGTCCCTGCTCCTGCAGCTTACATCTATAACGACATGCTCTTTTCCTGCTTCCTGCCTGAGTCTCTCCATATGCTCCCAGTTAATCTCTCCGCCCCGGAATACATAGGAAGTCACGATCACATGGCTTGCACCCGCCTCTAGGTAGAAAGCGGCATTTTCTGCCGTAATCCCTCCGCCGAGCTGCAGTCCTCCCGGAAATGCCTTCAGTGCCATCATTGCCTGCCGGACCGTACGGTCATAATATTCTGACGACGGCGGATTCAGAAGAATCACATGCCCGCCCCTCAGCCCGTCCCGGCGATACAGATCCGCATAGTAATCTGCATCCCGGGCCGAGGAAAAATTGACGTCCGCACGGTCTCCTTCATCCTTTAAGCTGCCGCCCACGATCTGCTTTACCTGTCCGTTATGTATATCGATACATGGTCGAAATCTCATCTGTATCTTCCCCTTTTCTAATAGCGGTTATCAAAAATGCGCGTTGACTTCTTTTCGCTCCTTGGAAGGTCCCCGATAAACACCGGCTTTACATTGGTCGTTACCCCGATCTTATTTTTAAATTCCTGCTGGATCACCTTTGCAGCCAGTTTCGGCTCTACTCCGTTATTAATTTCCACAAACAGCGTGCATACATCCTTCCCGTTCATGTGGTCCAGCATAAACTGATATTCACTGGACGCCTCTTCCACACCTTTGAGCATTTCCTCAATCTGGCTCGGAAAAATATTGACTCCTTTTACCTTCACCATATCATCCGTACGCCCGATGAGAGTATCGATCCTCGGGAACCTGGAACCGCATCTGCAGTCCCCCGGAAGGAACCTGGTAAGATCATGGGTGCGGTAACGTATCAAAGGCGCTCCCTGCTTGCGGAGGGTCGTAATAACAAGCTCGCCGATCTCACCATCCGGCACATTTTTTCCGGTCTTGGGATCTACAATCTCAAAATAGACATAATCATCCCAGTAATGCATCCCGCACTCATAGTCGCAACTCATGGCGATCCCCGGCCCATAGATCTCTGTCAAGCCGTAAATATCATAGAGCTGCACGCCAAGCTCATCTGCGATGCGCTTCCGCATCTTATCCCCCCACCGCTCAGATCCTATGACACCTTTTTTCAGATAAATGGAATCTGTCATATTTCTTTTCGCAATCTCCTCCGCCAGAAGGAGGGCATAGGACGAAGTGGCGCACAGGACCGTGGCCTTCATGTCCTTCATCATACGAAGCTGCTTGTCTGTGTTTCCGGGCCCCATGGGAATGGTCATAGCCCCCAGGTGCTCTGCCCCAAGCTGGAACCCGATCCCGGCCGTCCACAGTCCATAGCCCGGCGTGATCTGAATCCTGTCAAGGGCAGTGATCCCCGCCATCTCATAGCACCGTGCAAAAATCTTTGCCCAGTCATCTACATCCTTCTGTGTATAGGGAATAATAATCGGCGTGCCTGTAGTCCCGGAAGAAGAATGAATCCTTACGATCTCCTCGTCCGGCACCGCCTGAAGCCCCAGAGGATAGGCCTCCCTAAGATCTCCCTTCCACGTAAACGGAAGCTTCTCAAAGTCCTCTTGGCTCTGTATCCCGTCAATATCGATCTCTCGAAACTTCTTTTTATAAAAACATGGTTTTGATGTCAGTAATTTTAAATTAGCTTTCATCAGCCGAAACTGTAATTCTGTCATTTTCATGTACATTTCCTCTTTTCTTTACTTTTATTTTTCAGACAGTCGCACTCCGGCCAGATCAGCGCCCATCTTCAGCGCCTTCAGGTTCATAGCTGTAAACTGAGGCTTTAAAGTAACCGAAAGCTGCCGCTCCATATCCGTAAGGCTGATGTCAAGGACCCCGCTTCCCAGAGCTGCACCCAGCAGCGCCACATTGAGCACCTTCGGCGAACCCACCTTCCGGCAGACTGCCTCACCGTCCACTACATACAACCGTTCTGCCTGTTTTCTCAGATAGCAGATCATCTCTCCGCCGTCATAGCAGCTCCGGCTGAGGGCTGCAGTGACCGGCTTCACTGCTTTTTTATTTACCACAACCACGCCCCCTTTCTTCAGATACGAAAGGCTACGCACCGCCTCGGCCGGCTCAAACGCCAGAATCACATCCGCACTGTGTCTGGGAATCATAGGAGAATAGATTTCCTGCCCCATTCTTACATGGCTCGCCACAGAACCGCCTCGCTGAGACATCCCGATCGTCTCTGATGTCCGAACCTCCATCCCTTTTTCCATCGCTGCATACGCAATCAGCTTGGAGGCAAGGACAACTCCCTGCCCTCCCACGCCGCATAACAAACAATTCTTATTCATGGCGGCTCACCTCCTTTATTGCTTCAAACTTGCAGACCTGCGTGCACACCCCGCATCCAAAACACAGGGACGGCTCAATGTATACCCGGCCTTCCTTCCTGGTAATCGCCGGACATCCCAGCTTCCGGATGCACCGGGCGCAGGAGGTGCACCGGGACTCCTCCACCATATAAGAGGAAGAGGCCTTCGCCACTGCAATGCAGGGAGAACGGAAAATCACCGCACGGACTCCCTTTTCCTCCATTACATCCTCCACGCCTTTCACAGCCTCCGCCAGGTTCAGCGGATCCGCCGTTACGATCCTTTTCACTCCGATTCCCTCAAGCACCTTCTCAATGCTGATGCTCTGTGTCACATCACCCATCATGGTCACTCCGGTTCCCGGATGCGGCTGATGTCCCGTCATGGCCGTGGTTGAATTGTCAAGTACCACAAGTACTATATCCGTTCCGTTATAAACTGCATTTATAACACCGGTAATCCCGGATGCAAAAAAAGTAGAATCTCCGATAAAGGAAAAATTTACCGTATCCGGCTCTATAATATGAATCCCCTGTGCAATGGTCACATCCGCCCCCATACACAGACAAGTATCCACCATATCCAGCGGCCTGGCATTTCCGAGAGTATAGCAGCCGATGTCACCGCTGTAAACTGCTTTGCGCCGGCCCACCGCCTCCTTTACGGCATAGAAGGAAGCTCTGTGAGGACATCCCGCACAGAGGACCGGAGGACGCAGCGGAAGCTCCGGCATATCATCCGTCTCTTCTCCTTCGCCTGTTTCTTCTCGATTTATTTCGTATTCCGGAAGGAAACGTGCCATATCCCCGCATACACTCTCCACACTGTTTTCCCCGGCATTTTTCGTATCACCGGTGAGTTTCCCCTTCACAGTAACAGGCAGATGATATTTTCCTGCAAGGTACACAAGTTCCTTTTCAATCACCGGGTCAAGCTCCTCCAGCACCAGCACCTCCGAAAGTCCGGTCAGGAACTGTACAGCCAGCTCCTCCGGGAACGGATGGGGAGTGCCGACCTTGAGAATCTTCACTTCCTCAGGAACTGTCTCCTTCATGTATGTATAGCTGATCCCGCCGGAAGCAATCCCTTTTTTCGCCTCCGTGTTTCCCTCAATCCTGTTATACCTGCCGGAAGAAAATACAGTGGAAAGTTCTTTGTTTCTCGCTTCCATCTTCTTGTGATTCTCATAAGACAGCCTGGGGAAAATCACCCATCGGCCGGTATCCTTCTGAAACCCTTCCGGAGCTTTTCTCAGGACGTCCTCTCCCACTTCCATCCCCGCACATCCATGACATATCCGCGTCGTAGGCCGCAGGATAACGGGAGTGCAATATTTCTCAGACAGTTCAAAGGCTTCTCCCACCATATCATAAGCTTCCTCCGGGGATACCGGATCAAAAACCGGAAGCTTGGAAAACGCTCCGAAATGCCTGGTGTCCTGCTCGGTCTGAGAGGAAATCGGTCCCGGATCGTCTGCCACAACAATGACCATCCCGCCTTTTACTCCAACGTAGGCAAGGCTCATCAACGGATCCGACGCCACATTAAGCCCTACCTGCTTCATGGTCACAAGCGTCCTGGCTCCTGCATAAGCCCCGCCTGCCGCCACTTCAAGAGCCGCTTTTTCATTTACGGACCACTGGACATGGATCTTTTTATCCTGATTATATTTCGCCACAGTCTCCAGGATCTCGGTGGACGGAGTCCCCGGGTAACCGGCCACCAGATCCACACCGGCCCGGATTGCGCCAAGCCCTATGGCTTCATTCCCCATCAGCAACCTCTTTGCCATACTTATCTATCTCCTTTGCAATATGTTCTAATTGGTTTATTATAGCATAACTCCTGAAACATGAAAAGGAAAAGACAGCATCCGCCATATCCCGGATACTGTCTCCTGCCTTTGTCTCTTCGATTCTTGTTACTGATTATTTGTATTGTTGTCTGTACGGTCGTTATTATCTGTACGATTGTCGGCATCGCCGTCAAGATCCTTCTCCAGATCATCCGCGCCTTTTTTTATACCGTCCCCGATATCATCCATGACTCCGTCCCCGTCTCCGGTGCCGTCTGTGGCATCATTGGTATTGGTGTCGTTATCGTAGGCATCTCCTGTGTTATCTGTGGCAGCATTATCGGTACCGCCGTCACCTTTGACCGCCCCGTTATCGTCATTATTGCTTCCACAGGCAGTGACACTTGCGAGAACTCCTATACAAGTAAGCATGAGTAAAAATTTCTTTAACTGTTTCATTTTCAAATCTCCCTTTCATTCATGTATATTTATCTATCAATCAAGTATTACTTGTTGCTAGTAATATTTGCAAAATCTAGAATTATATACTTTTTGCAGCTTGGGAGTTTTTAACAATTTTAAATTCAAAGACGCTCTGCAATCCGGCCGCTTCTGTAAGCCTCCAGCAAAAGTTCCAGATCCTTTATCTGCTCTTTCAGCTCCTTCCCGGTGTCAGTATCCCCCACCAGTATCCGTTCCGTCATCCGCTTGATCAGTGTACTTTCCGAATGGATATCGCTTCCGTTCTCAATCGCAGCCTCTGTAGACTCAAAGGGTTCGTGGGCAGCCAGGATCAGTCCGTAAGAATTGTAGATCAGCGTATATCCTGCGATCCCCGTCTCCTTCTGATATGCTTTTGAGAAGCCTCCGTCAATGACCAGAACCTTGCCGTTACATTTGATCGGTTTCTCTCCTTTTCTCGTCTTCACCGGAACATGCCCGTTAATAATATGAGCATCTTCCCCGCTTAAACCAAATTCCTCCAGTATACGATTTGCGACTTCGTCTTCTTCCAACAGGTTATAATAGGAATTTTTCTTCTCTCTGTGGGTTTCTTTTTCAGCCAGAAAATAACGCTCAAAGGTAGCCATCTTGTCCTTGCCGAACAGCGGGGAATTCTCGTGAAGCCAGATATACCACATCATATCCTTGCCCCGCTCCTTCTCCTTGTCATCCAGCGCGTGGAACCCTTTTCTCACATAACTTTCCAGCACATCGTAAAGCGCCTTGCCTTTATATGTATGGCCATAAATCCTGACAGGCTTCAGGCTGCCGTCTTCCCTTAAAGGCATGCAGCCATGGTACAGCAGATTCCCGTTATAAACCTTATAAAGCGCGCCTTTGTTCAGAAGGAACCGCATATGCTCCTGCAGCTTTCTGCAGTTTAAAAATGCCCTGGTAAGCCTCTCCATCACATCCTCTTCTTCTTTTGTCAGTGCGTACGGCTTCTTCGGATCAATCGTAGGGAAATTCTTATCCAGCAATTCAAGATTCTGTCCGTCAATCTCTATAGTGCCGGCCTCATAATCGATCCGGTGGAGAAGGTTCCGGTCCTCCATCTTAAAACCGGGATTTTTCTTTATGATCTGTCCTTCCACCTTGAACTGAATAATAGAAATCGCCTTATGCATCCTCACTTCCAGCTGTTTTTCAATCACTCCGTGATCATTGTCTCCCTTTAGCATAAACCTCTCGCAAGGATCCTCCCTGTAGGTGGCAAGTGCGAACGTGGCAAGCGGAAGAAGATTGATCCCATATCCGTCCTCCAGAATATCCAGATTGCCGTATCTGGCACATATACGGATCACATTTGCAATACATCCCCGTTGTCCGGCAGCCGCCCCCATCCAGAGGACATCATGGTTTCCCCACTGGATATCTATAGAGTGATGCCGCATCAGCTTGTCCATAATAATATGAGGTCCCGGACCGCGGTCATAGATATCTCCCACAATATGCAGATGATCCACGGTCAGCCTTTGGATCAGCTTGCTCAGTGCAACAATAAACTCCTCCGCCCGCCGGATACGGATGATCGTATTTACAATCTCATTATAATATGACTCCTTGTCCGTCACATCCCCGTGCACCGTGATCAGTTCCTCGATCACATACGCAAATTCTTCCGGAAGTGCCTTTCGCACCTTGGATCTTGTATATTTGCTGCTGACGCTCTTGCACATTTCAATCAGCCGGTACAGTGTAATCTTATACCAGTCCTCCATATTGTCTTCTGTTTTCTTCACCCAGTCCATCTTTTCCTTCGGATAATAAATAAGAGTAGCAAGGACCTGTTTGTCCCTGCTGCTCAGAGTATTTCCAAAAACTTCGTCGATTTTACGGCGCACGGAACCAGAACCATTCTTAAGGACATGGGAAAACGCTTCATATTCCCCGTGGATGTCCGTAAGAAAGTGTTCCGTCCCCTTAGGCAGATTCAAGATCGCCTGCAGATTGATAATCTCCGTCGACGCCTTCGCGATGGTCGGATAAAGCTCAGAAAGTCTTTCCAGATAACGTGTCTCCAACTCTTTCATAAACTCCTCCTTGACTTATCCCTTCTCTATGCAATTCCTGTTTTCACTAAAACCGGATTACATCTGACATATCATACATCCCTGCAGGCTTTCCTGCCAGGAACTTCGCAGACTCAATGGCTCCTTTACCGAACACTGCCTTTGAATAGGCAGTATGTTTAAACTCTATCACCTCATCTGCTCCTGCGTAAAGCACTTCATGTTCCCCTACAATCGTGCCTCCACGCACGGCTGAGATCCCAATCTCATGAGAATCTCGTTTCTTCCTCTCTCTGCTTCTGTCATATTTGTACCCGTATGCATCTTTCATGGCAGAATTCATAGCGTCTGCCAGAGCAAGGGCAGTCCCGCTGGGGGCATCCAGCTTCTGATTATGATGTTTTTCTACAATCTCCATGTCAAACCCTGCAGGCGCAAGAACCTTTGTTGCCTCCTTTAACAGCTTCATAAGCAGATTGATGCCAAGTGACATATTCGCTGATTTTAAAACTGCTATTTTTTCTGAAGCTTTTGACACCCTACCAAGCTGCTCCTGCGAAAGTCCTGTTGTACACAGAACAACCGGAAGCTGCTTTTCCACACAGTAATCAAGCAGTCTGTCCACCGCGGCTGCATTGGAGAAGTCAATCACTACATCTGCCTCTGCATCACATGCCTCTATACTTTCAAACACAGGATATTCATTTTGTCTCCCCGTATATGCGTCAACTCCTGCTGTAATTGTAATCCTGTCATCCCCTTTCACAAGGCCTGAAATAACCTGTCCCATATGTCCGTTACATCCATGCATAATTGCCCGTATCATCTCTGTCCTCCTGCAATATCATTTCTTTCTCTATCTTCCGCACAAAAATCTGCAAACTCCTGTGATACCGGAAGGCTATAAAAAAAGGATATCACATCCTGCCCCAGCATTCAACCTGTGATATCCTTTTCACATTATTCATATTATTCCTTATATCCTTACAGACTCTTCAGCAAATACAAAGTCCTGCGTGAACAGTAACTGTATGATCATTGGCTATGCCAGTGCGATTCCAAAATCCTTCATTGCTTTCCGGAGGGCTTCCACATGCTGTGCACTCAACTCTGTAAGCGGCATACGGAGCGGGCCGCAGTCCATCCCCATAAGTGCCATTGCCTTCTTCACCGGAATCGGATTTACTTCGCAGAACAACTGCTCGATCAGAGGAATTGCCCTTAACTGGAGCTCTGTACTGCCTGCCACATCACCGGCGAAAAACTTTGCGCAGATGTCATGTGTCTCCTGAGGAGCCACATTGGACAGCACGGAGATGACCCCTTTTCCACCCAGCGCAAGAAGGGGTACGATCTGATCGTCATTGCCCGAATAAAGATCTACTTTGCCGTCTGTAAGGTTCAGAATCTTTGCCACCTGTGAAACGTTGCCGGACGCCTCCTTAATTCCTACGATATTGTCTGTTTCCTTCACCAGTTTTGCAACCGTCGCCGGCTCAATATTACAGCCGGTCCTGCTGGCAACACTGTACATAATGATTGGCGCCTTAACCTCCCTTGCAACTGCACTGTAATGCGCCACAAGCCCTGCCTGTGTAGCCTTATTGTAATACGGCGTGACCAAAAGGAGTCCATCTGCTCCATACTCAGATGCTTCCCTGGACATCTCGATTGCAGTCCTCGTACAGTTTGAACCTGTCCCTGCGATCACCGGAATCCTCCCTTTTACCCTGTCTATGGCAAACTTCACACACTCCATGTGCTCTTTCTCAGACAGCGTGGCAGATTCCCCTGTCGTGCCGCATATAATAATACTATCTGTACTGTGGTTACAATGATAGTCGATTAACTGATCCAGCATATCATAATTAATGCTTTCGTCTCCGTGAAATGGCGTGACAATCGCCACTCCGGCCCCTGTAAAAATAGACATACTTATCCTCCTGATTTTATTTTTATTACGAAAATTCTATCACCATTCAGATACGATGTCAACGGATGACTTCCTAATCCTCCATACATTCAAGCTTACTTACAGACACCTCATATGCCGTCCTTTTCTCGGTCTCCGTCTCTGTCAGTTTCTTTACATATTCCCTGCTCTGGATCCGCCCCAGAATCTGCACATGCTCTCCTACTTCAAATGCAGAGGCGAATCTGGCATTTCTTCCCCAACAGATACATGGTATGTAATCAGACTTCCCGTATGGCCTGTTCACCGCCAGTAAAAGATCTGCGATTTCCCTTCCAAGCGGGGTCTTACGGTAAACCGGCAGCTTACAGATATAACCGTCCAGCAGGATGCTGTTTGTCTTGGCTCCGTCAAGCTCCTCCTCAATAAAAGACACTTCTCTTGCGAATACGGATAACACCAGCCTGTTCTTTTGTTCATCGTGTCTGTTATAAGAGCGGAACTGACCGCTGACCATAATAAATTCCCCGGTATAATCCTGACTGACATCAATCAGCCGCTCTGAGATCATCACCGGGATCTTATCTTCCGAATTACTCAGCCTCCTCACACTGACATCCACCATATAAAACCCTTCTCCGAACACCTCATGGCTGAATGAAAATGTAGAAGTCACCTCTCCCATAATCGTTACCTGGTTGTTTTCAATAATCTTATCTGACATAATTTGACATTCTCCCTTCCTCTGAATCGTATTTTGAGTCATTACATAGTCTATGAGCGAAGCACTCATTTTAGAACTAAAATACTTGTAAAATTTGTAAAATGTGATAAACTATTAAAGTTGTATAAAAGAAAAATGATGTGCATATTAATAGGAAAAGAAAAGGAAGATCTATATGAACACAAAACGTGAAGATGTACGTAATATCGCAATTATTGCCCATGTTGACCATGGAAAAACAACGCTGGTAGATGAATTACTGAAACAAAGCGGCGTATTCCGCGAAAACCAGGAAGTGGAAGAACGGGTCATGGATTCCAACGATATTGAAAGAGAACGCGGCATTACCATCCTGTCCAAAAATACTGCTGTATATTATAAAGGAACTAAGATCAATATTATCGACACCCCGGGGCATGCCGATTTCGGCGGTGAAGTAGAACGTGTCCTTAAAATGGTAAACGGAGTTATTCTCGTAGTAGATGCCTTTGAAGGAGCTATGCCTCAGACAAAGTTCGTGCTCCGCAAAGCGCTGGAGCTTGAACTTCCGGTCATCGTCTGCATCAACAAGATCGACCGGCCGGAGGCACGCCCTGACGAGGTAATCGACGAAGTCCTGGAACTATTCATGGATCTGGACGCCTCCGACGACCAGCTTGACTGCCCGTTTGTCTACGCATCGGCAAAAGCCGGTGTGGCCGTCCTTGACCTCACGGATGAGGAAAAGAACATGCAACCACTGTTTGAAACGATTCTTGATTATATCCCTGCACCGGAAGGTGACCCGGAGGCTCCCACACAGGTACTCATCAGTACCATTGACTACAACGAATATATCGGACGGATCGGTGTAGGCAAGGTGGACAACGGTACGATCACTGTCAACCAGGAAGTCCTCATGGTTAACCACCATGACCCTGAGAAGCAAAAAAAGGTCAGGATCAGCAAACTATATGAATTTGACGGCCTTGGAAAGGTGGAAGTCAAAGAAGCCTCTATCGGCTCTATTGTTGCGATTTCCGGTATTTCTGACATTGGGATCGGAGATACCCTCTGTTCCCCGGAACATCCACAGGCCATTCCGTTCCAGAAGATTTCAGAACCCACCATCTCCATGCAGTTTGTAGTGAATGACAGCCCCTTCGCCGGGCAGGAGGGCAAATATGTCACTTCCCGCCATCTGCGTGACCGGCTGTTCAGAGAACTCAATACAGACGTCAGCCTCCGCGTGGAGGATACCGAAAACACAGACAGCTTTAAAGTATCCGGACGCGGGGAATTGCATTTATCTGTTCTGATTGAGAACATGCGCCGTGAGGGTTATGAATTTGCAGTCAGCAAGGCTGAGGTCCTTTATCAAAAAGATGAAAACGGCAAACTGCTGGAGCCAATGGAAACTGCCTACATCGACGTACCGGAGGAATTTACCGGAACAGTCATAGACAAGCTGAGTCAGCGTAAAGGCGAACTCCAGAATATGGGAACCTCCAACGGCGGCTATACCCGCCTGGAATTTATCATCCCTGCCCGCGGGCTCATCGGATACCGGGGAGAATTCCTGACGGATACCAAGGGAAATGGAATTATGAACACTGCGTTTGAAGGGTACGCCCCATATAAAGGAGATATCCAGTACCGTAAACAGGGTTCCCTGATCGCATTTGAAACCGGAGAATCTGTCACATACGGCCTGTACAGCGCGCAGGAACGCGGATCCCTCTTCATCGGAGCCGGTGAAAAGGTATATTCCGGTATGGTCATCGGAGAAAATGCCAAAACCGACGATATTGAGGTCAATGTCTGCAAGACCAAACATCTCACCAATACCCGCTCTTCAAGCGCAGACGAGGCACTTCGCCTGACCCCGCCCAGGATACTGAGCCTTGAACAGGCGCTTGATTTTATAGACACGGATGAGCTTCTTGAGGTTACTCCGAAATCTCTCCGTATCCGCAAAAAAATTCTCGACCCGAAAATGAGGAAACGAGGTAACAGATCATGACATTTTTATGGCTCTTAGAGGGGATTAGAACTCCTTTTTTAGATAAGCTCATGCAGCTTATTACCTATTTCGGCCAGGAAATCATAATCATAGCGGTTATCTGCACACTGTACTGGTGTGTGGATAAGCGCTTTGCTTATTTTCTGGGCTTTACGTATTTTACCGCCGGCCTTATCGTACAGACATTAAAAATTACCTTCCGCATCCCGAGGCCCTGGATCCTTGATCCGGATTTTCACGCTGTAGAAAGCGCCGTTCCCGGGGCTACGGGATATTCATTCCCAAGCGGACATACCCAGGGGGCTGCCTGCCTGTTCTTTCCGATGGCGCTGAAAACGAAAAATTTCCGGCTGAAGCTGATCTGTATCTCTGCTTTTCTGTCTATCGGCTTTTCCAGAATGTACCTGGGCTGCCATACCCCAAAGGATGTCCTGGTCTCCCTGGCTGTCTCACTGTCGGTCTCTCTGCTCCTGTGGCGCTTCCAGGCCCTGCTTCTGGATGATGAACAATGCCTGAAGCCTGTAACGCTGCTGATGATATGTATATCTCTTCTGGCGGCAGGCTACGCACTGTACCTGAATTTTAACGACATGATTTCTGCAAAATATGCTGCTGACTGCCTGAAAGCTTCCGGCGCAGGTCTTGGCTTTGCTGTCGGAGGCTATCTGGAGCGTACATCCCTCAGATTTAACCCTCAGAAAGGATCTGTACCTGCCCAGTTTATCAAGCTGATTACCGGACTCCTTTTGGCTGCCCTGATAAAAACAGTATTTCCGATCATCTTCGGAAGTTCTGTCTTGGCAAAAGCCCTGGAATATTTTATACTTGTATTGTGGGTACTTCTCATTTACCCCTGTATTTTCAACAAATTATTAAGGAGAACCTTATGAGGGCAATTATCGCGAATTTATTAAAAAAACTGACCGCCATATTAGAGCTTTTTATAGCTCTTATGCTTTCCATCGGCATTATACTGCTGTGCCTGCGCCTGGGAGCTTCACTGGTAAATATCCCTAATCTTGAAGTCTGGCCCAATTATGACGACCTGCTGGAGGTATGCTTCAACCTGATCATTGGTGTGGAGCTGATTCGGATGGTCTACTATCATACTCCAAATACGGTATTTGAGGTACTGATCTTTGCCATCGCCCGTCAGATCATCATTGACCATTCATCCAGCTGGAGCAGCCTGATCGGCGTCTGCGCAATTGCAGTTCTGTTCGGTACCCGGAAATATCTGTTCTGTGAATTTGATATTCCGGACGAAACGATCCTGCGTGCAACCACTAAGGTAAAAACAGCCAACAAATTGCTTGGGATTCGTCTTCCCTATGAGGATGGCGATACCTTGTACAACATCATAACCAGAAAACTGGAAGAGGAGGAAACCGAGATCGGCGTAGGCGCCTGCGTATATTACTCTGACTGCGGTCTTCGGGTTGCAAAAATGTATGAGGGAAAAATTTCAAGAATTGAAGTAATACGTGCTATACATTAGTGATTAAACATGATATACTACATATATCAGATATATTTCTTTTCTGGCCACCAATTGTCAGATTATATCATCTGAAATTATGTCGTAAAGGAGTTGACATCATGAAGTTTATCATTATCGGAAAGAACATCGATGTAACCACAGGCTTAAGAGAGGCCGTAGAAAGCAAGTTAGGAAAATTAGAGAGGTATTTTACTTCAGACACGGAAATCCACGTAACTCTGAGTGTGCAGAAGGAACGGCAGAAAATTGAAGTGACCATTCCGGTAAAGGGTACGATTATCCGCTCTGAACAGGAAAGCAATGACATGTATGTATCCATCGATCTGGTAGAGGAGGTTATTGAGCGGCAGCTTCGCAAATATAAGAACAAATTAGTAGCGAAACACCAGGAAGGCGGCAATTTTAAACAGGAATTCTTTGAAAGCGATGAAAAAACAGAGGATGACAATGAGATCCGTATTATCCGCACAAAAAAATTCGGCATCAAACCAATGTATCCGGAGGATGCATGTGTACAGATGGAACTTCTCGGACATGATTTCTTCGTATTCTGCAATGCAGAAACAGATGAGGTAAATGTAGTGTACCGCAGAAAGAACGGTTCTTTCGGACTTATCGAACCGGAATTCAGTTAAATATAGAAAAAGAGGGCTGCCGCACAAGCAGCCCTTTTCAGCTTGGAGATGCGTTACAGCACTCTCATTTGTCCGTCAATTTCCGCAAAACAGCATTTCCCCAAGACTTCCAGCACTGCCTGGCCAGAGGTCCTCTCTGTCAGTTCCTCCCTGATACCATCCAGTATCTCACCGGGAATCAGAGCCTCAAGAGTTACCTTCTCTGTGTATTCTGCGTTCAGTATCTGAATCTTCTGCTCTCCGAGAATATACTGGATCTTACCGAGACCTGTATAATCTGTTGTAATTTTCAGTTTAAAACCTTCGATCCTGGTTATAATCTGAGAAGAGGCAAGGCCTGCCTGCACGGCAGCCGAATAAGCCCTCACAAGCCCTCCTGTCCCGAGCAGTGTGCCTCCGAAATATCTGGTCACCACAACAGCTGCATTATGAAGTCCTTCTCCCAGAAGCACATCCAGCATAGGCCTGCCCGCAGTACCACTCGGTTCACCGTCATCACTGCAGCGCACCAATTCATTCCTCTCACCGATCACATAGGCAAAACAGTTATGGGTGGCATTCCAGTATTTTTTTTTCATGGCCTCTATAAATTCCAGGGCCTCCTCCTCTGTTTCAGCCGGCATGACCGTGGCAATAAACCGGGATTTTTTCTCTGTGATCTCGTCCTCCCCGCCTGTATAAATGATTTTATAATCTGGCAACATCGTGATACTTTCCTTTCTGCTGTATGGGATTGGTATAGGTTCTGATACTATAATAACGAATTTCTTAAGATTTTCCTACCAAAATATGAAGTTTTCATTTTTTTCTTTATTTCAATACGTTTATTTGCTATAATGACTTGGTATGAAGGAGGTTATACTCATGAATTATGGTAAGAAGCATGCTGCAAAAAAGCAGAAAAAAATAACTGCCAAATCCACCATGCAGGGAAAGCGTGTGGGGGTACGACTTTTTAAGGCTTTCCTCCTCTGCCTGGTCGTCGTAGCAATTGCTGCGGTGGTGGGCGGCGGCCTGTTCGTCAAGCGGATCATTGATAAAGCCCCGGAAGTTACCCCGGCGGATGTTAAGCCAAAAGGATTTACTACTTTCGTATATGCAGATGACGGGAAGACAGAGTTAGAACGTTTTGTTGCCTCCGGCTCCAACAGAGTATACAAAACTCTCGCCGATATACCGGAACATCTGGCGCACGCATTTGTGGCAACCGAGGATGAACGTTTCTACGACCACAACGGTATTGACATCCAGGGAATCGCCCGTGCTGCCGTTTCTACTCTTCGCGGGAAAGAGCAGGGTGCAAGTACCCTGACCCAGCAATTGATCAAGAATAATGTATTTCCCAATTTCGTAGAGGAAAAAACATTTTTTGATAAACTGGAACGAAAGTTCCAGGAACAGTTCCTTGCTCTCCAGATCGAAAAGCAGATGAGCAAGGAAGAGATCCTGGAAAGCTACATGAACACCGTCAATCTGGGACAAAACTGTCTGGGTGTACAAGCTGCATCCAAACGGTACTTCGGTAAAGAGGTGTCTGAGCTTACCCTGTCCGAATGTGCATGTATTGCCGGTATCACCCAGAATCCGAACAGATACAACCCGATAACGAACCCGGAGGACAACAATAGAAGGCGGACTCACGTCCTTGATAATATGCTGAAACAGGGATATATCGATCAGGCTGCTTATGACGAGGCCCTTGCTGATGATGTGTATGCAAGGATCCAGGTAGTTAACAGCAATGCGGAAGAGAAAAAGCCTACCACTTATTTCGTAGATGCACTTTCCGAACAGGTTTTAGCGGATCTTCAGTCTCAGCTGGGCTACACGGAGACTCAGGCCTACAATGCCCTTTACAGCGGCGGACTCAGTATTTATTCTACCCAGAATCTTGCCATGCAGCAGATCTGTGATGAAGAGATGAACAAAGACTCTAACTATCCGGGACTGAAAGAATACGGTCTGGACTATGCCCTCACGATCACAAGGGCTGACGGCACTGTGGAAAACTATGGCTCCGGCCATATTAAAAAATACGCAAAAGACGTCCACGGAAAAGATCAGGGTCTTCTGTACTCCAGCGAGGAAAAAGCGCGCGCTATGATTGAAGAATGGAAGTCCACTATCGCACAGGAAGGAGATACTTATGATGAAGTAGTCAACATTACTCCCCAGCCTCAGGCTTCTGTCACGATCATGGACCAATCCAACGGACAGGTCAAGGCTATGGTGGGCGGCCGCGGTGCAAAAAATACAAGCCTCAGCCTGAACCGTGCATATCGTGGTTCTCTGCGTCAGCCAGGTTCTACTTTCAAGATCCTTGCTGCTTATGCGCCGGCTCTGGATGCCTGCGGTAAGTCTCTGTCTACCATCGTAAGAGATGAGCCTTACCAGTACCGTAATGGCAGGAACGTCAGAAATGCAAGCAAAACCTACAAAGGTGATGTTACCTACCGTACGGCAATTGCCGGTTCCATCAACGTATGCGCTGTAAAGGTCAGCGACGAGATTACTCAGGATCTTGGATTTGAATACTGTGAAAAACTGGGAATCAGCACACTTGTAAAAGAAAAAGAAATCAACGGAAAAATATACAGTGACATCAACCAGACACTTGCACTGGGAGGGCTCACAGACGGCGTTTACAACTATGAGCTGTGTTCAGCATATGCTGCCATCGCAAACGGCGGGACTTACAACTCCCCAACCCTGTACACAAAGATTGTTGATCATGACGGCAATGTGCTGCTGGAGAACCCCGGCGAATCTCACAGAGCATTAAAGGAAGGAACTGCTTCTCTTCTCACCAGCGCAATGGAGACTGTTGTAACAAGCGGTACCGGACGTTCCTGCCAGCTGAGGAACATGCCTGTAGCAGGAAAAACAGGTACTACTACATCAAATAAAGACTTATGGTTCTGTGGTTTTACTCCTTATTACACCTGTGCAGTATGGGGAGGATATGACGATAACAAGGAATGCAACAATGATACCAGCTTCCGTTTCCGTCTCTGGAAGGGAATTATGAGCCGCATCCATGCAGACTTGGAACGCAAAGAATTTGATACCAACAAAGGGCTGGAAAGAAAAACCGTATGTACTCTTACCGGTAAGCTGGCCGTGGCAGGAAAATGTCCTTCCGCTTCGGAATACTTTGCAGAAGGTACGGCACCGACGGAGGTCTGTCCTGGACATGCTGATATCATGGGAGAGGACAATACGGATATACCGGAAGATGATACCGGAGATTTCACAGATGATCCGGAGAATCCGGAAAATCCAACAACTCCAGGCGACACTACAAACCCGGGCGGCAACAACGGCGGCGGTAATAGCGGCAACAACGGCGGCGGCAATGGCGGCAACAACGGCGGCAACAACGGCGACGGTACCAATCCACCGGACGGCGGCGGTACTAATCCACCGGACGGCGGCGGTACCAATCCACCGGATGGCGGTGGTACCACTTAACCCATTTAGACGGGCTGCACATGCAGCTCTCTCAATATAAAAAGTCAAAGTAAAAGGCTGTCAAATGACAGCCTTTTACTTTGTCCCTCTATACCAGTTCTTTTAACAATTCTTTTAAATAAAGCCATGTACGCTCCACAGATTTCCTGGACACCTTTTCTCTGGGCGAATGTACTTCAAACAGATCCGGCCCCGTAGAGATCAGATCTATTCCAGGCTTTTTATGAGCCCAGTATCCACATTCCAGGCCTGCATGAATCGCAGCAGTCCTTGCCTCCTTATGAAACACTCTTTCATATACGGCAACTGCCGTGTCCCGAAGCGGCGAATCCTTCCGGTATTCCCACCCCGGATAGTCACTCTCAAACACACATTCATCACAATTTCTCTCTGCAATAATCTGAATCTTATCTCTGAGAAAATACTTTTGTGACGCTACAGAACTCCGAATTGCCATTAACAATGTCAGTTTCCCGTCCTCCATCGTCAGGGCGCCCATATTCATTGATGTTTCAACCAGTCCTTCCACGGCAAAGGAATATCCGGCGACTCCGTAAGGGATCAGCATCAGGCTGTCCCTTATCTTTTTCTCATATTCCTCTGTGTAGGCCTCTGCTCCGTCTGTTCTCTCACATTCTGTCAGTTCAAACGAAACCGTATCTGTGTACCTGAGTTCCTCCTGAAACAGTTTCTCTATTTCTTTTATCCTTGCCTTCACAGCATCAAGATCATCCGGCCTCACACACAAATGAAGGCTCCCGCTGTTTGCAATAGCATTTGCCTTGCCCGGAAAGTCCAGTTTATGGACGCGCACCGGCATATCCTTCAGAAAATATAAAAGCCTGCCCAAAAGTACAATCGTATTGCCGAGCCCCATCCCGATGTTATCCCCGGAATGTCCGCCTGCCAGGCCCCGGAAAACTACTTCCAGGACAATCATCTCCTCCGGCAGTCTCTCTGTCTCAACCTTCCAGATCATCCGTGACCTGAGTCCTCCGGCACAACTTGTATAAAAGATCCCTTCTTCTTCGGAATCCAGGTTAATCAGACGGGTTCCCTTCAGAGAAGAAATGTCAATTGTCTTAGCACCTGCAAGACCCTCTTCTTCCCTTACGGTGAACACCATCTCCAGATCCGGATGCAGGATGTCATTGCTGTCCAAAAGCCCCAGACAATATGCGATTGCAATTCCATTGTCAGCCCCCAGAGAGGTTCCCGACGCAAAATAATATTCGTCATCCTCCTCTACGTCAATTCCTTCCTCATATACATGACCGCTCCCGTTTTCCTTTACATAGACCATGTCCAGATGGCCCTGAAGGATGACAGGGGTTCCCGTACTTTTCGCTGTAGCCGGTTTGCTGATAATCAGGTTATAGTTTTGATCCTGAATTACGGGAAATCCTTTCTCTCTGGCAAAACCGGCAATATAGTCGCTGATTGCCTTTTCATCTCCGGATGACCGTGGAATTCTGGATATCTCTTTAAAATAATCAATGATCTTTTCCGTATCCATATGCTTCGACCTACCCTAATATAAGCCTGGCGGCTCCACAGATTCCTGCGTCATTGCCAAGCTCGGCAATCTGGAAGATCGTTCCCTCATTTGCAAAGAATGCCTTTTCCATAAAGTATTTCTCCACATACTTTATCAAAATAGGACCCGCCTTAGACACACCCCCGCCGATCACGATCACGGACGGATCCACAATTGCCGCCACATCCGCAAATGCATAGCCAAGATAAGAACCGAATTCTTCTACAATATCCTTAGCAACTCTGTCCCCCTGCTTCAGTGCATCAAATACAGCCTTAGCCGTAATCTTCTGTCCCCTCAGCAGTGAAGGATCGTCATTTTTTGCAAGCCGAATCCTTGCAAGCCTGGCAATCCCTGTGGCAGATGCGTATTGCTCCAGGCATCCCTTTTTACCGCAGCCGCATTTATCTGTCTCCTGACGGTTGGCCAGAATATGACCAATCTCGCCCCCGGCCCCGTTCGTCCCTACAAGAGGCCTGCCTCCGATGATCACGCCTCCGCCTACGCCTGTCCCTAATGTTACCATAACCATATTTCGATTGCCGCGGCCTGCACCAAGCCACATTTCACCAAGAGCCGCCATATTGGCGTCATTGCCGACCTCCACAGGAAAGCCCGTAAGCTCTTCAAGTTCTTTTTTTACCTCTTTATAGCCCCAGCCGAGATTCGCTGTATTATGCACGATTCCTTCTTCATCTACAGGCGCCGGGACACCAATCCCGATACCCACGATATCTTCTTTATTTAATCCGGCCTCCACATATTTCTCCCCGACAAGCTTTGCAATATCCGGAAGAATTGCCTCACCATGATTTTCTTTTCTTGTGTCTATTTCCCATTTATCTACAATGATCCCGTCCTCTTGCAACAGCCCTGCTTTAATACTTGTGCCGCCGACGTCCACTCCAAAACAATATCTCATATTCTCACTCCTAACGTTTTTTAGTCATATTCTGCTGTACCCGTTTATACAGCTCCTGGGCAGCATTATACCCCATACTCTTTTGTCTGTGATTGATTGCCGCAGTTTCAACAATAATCGCAAGATTACGGCCCGGTCGGATCGGAAGCTGATGGCAGACTACTTTGTTGCCCAGAAATTCTGTATATTGCTGCTCTAATCCCAGACGGTCATACTCTTTATCCCGGTCCCAGTCCTCCAATGTGATGACAAGGTCAATATTCTGTGTCTCTCTGACACTCTGCACTCCATACAACATCTTAACATCCACGATGCCGATTCCACGAAGCTCAATAAAATGCCTTGTAATATCCGGGGCACGTCCTACCAGTGTTTCATCACTGACCTTCCGGATCTCCACCACATCATCACTGACCAGACGGTGTCCTCTTTTAATAAGCTCCAAAGCCGCCTCGCTCTTACCGATCCCGCTCTCTCCCATGATCAAGACACCGATACCGTAAACATCTACCAGTACACCGTGAATCGAAATACAGGGCGCAAGTTCCACATTCAGCCAGCGGACGATCTCCGCCGTAAATGCAGACGTCTTTGTCTCTGTAGAAAATACCGGGACATTCGCCTTCACTGCCTTTTCAAGCAGCAGTTCTTCCGGCTGGAGATTTCTGCAGAAGACGATACAGGGAATCTTATAGGACAGCAGCATATCATAAACCCGTTCCTTCGCTTCAGCATCCATTGTCTGAAGAAATGTGTACTCCACATACCCGATAATCTGTACACGATCGGATGCAAAATGCTCAAAAAAACCTGTAAGCTGTAGTGCAGGACGGTTCATATCCGGCACTACTACTTCTTTTTTTGTCATATCTACATCCGGCGTAAGGTTTTTGAGATTTAACTTCTCCACAACTTTACTCAATTTTACACTATTTGCCATGTCACTCTCCTCTTCTATCCTTTTACATCAAATTTACAGCGGAGCTTCTGCTCTCTGCGGATATTATATCATAATTTCTATGAACAATACTATACTAATGGAAAAAGTTGTAAACATCTGACGCGGATTTTTCATTCATGGACGGAAGCCTTTTAAGTTCTTCTAATGTCGCATTTTTGATGGCCTCTATATTTTCAAAATGCTTCATCAGATCTTTTCTCCTTGCAGGGCCGACCCCGGGGATGTCGTCCAGAATAGAATGAATCTGGCTCTTTCCCCTGAGCTGCCGGTGAAAGGTGATCGCAAACCTGTGGGCTTCGTCCTGGATCCGGGTAATCAGCCGGAACCCTTCTGAATGCTTATCAATGGGAATCTCTATATTCTGATAATACAATCCTCTGGTTCTGTGGTTATCGTCCTTGACCATTCCGCATACCGGTATGCAAAGGTTCAGACGGTCAAGCACCTGCAATGCTATATTCACCTGTCCTCTTCCGCCGTCCATCAGGATCAGATCCGGAAAAACCGTAAATCCTCCAAGCTCCTTTCCTTCTTCCTGCTCCTTGAGCCCGTGAGTAAACCTCCTTGTGAGAACCTCCTCCATGCTTGCATAGTCATCAGCTCCCTGAACCCCTTTGATGCGGAACTTACGGTAATCACTTCTTTTAGGTTTCCCTCTTTCATACACGATCATAGAACCTACAGACGCAAACCCGTTGGTGTTAGAAATATCATAGGCCTCCATACGGGCAATACCGGTTAACCCCAACAGCTTTTCGAGCTCCTTCACGGCACCGATCGTCCTTCCTTCTTCGCGTTTCAGCCGTTCTTTATCTGTCTTTAAAACCATGGATGCATTCTTTGCCGCCAGTTCCACAAGTTTCTCCTTTGTCCCCTTCTTCGGAACCTTAAGATATACCCTGTGGCCTCTTTTTTTTGTCAGCCACTCCTCAATGACCTGCCGGTCTTCGATTTCCTCAGGAAGCATCAATTCTGCAGGTATGTAAGGAGTTCCTGCGTAAAACTGCTTGATAAAGCTGGAAAGGATTTCTCTTTCTGCCTCCCCGGCTGTGATCTTCAGATAAAAATGGTCTCTCCCGATCAACCGGCCTCCACGGATAAAAAATACCTGAACAACCGCATCCTCTTCTTCTGTGGCAACAGCCAGAATATCACGATCCTCGCCAGCGGTGTCAGTCATCTTCTGTTTCTGTGCGATCTTCTGTACACTGTGCAGAAGATCCCGGTATTCCAGCGCCTTTTCAAATTCCAGCGCCTCCGACGCTTTTTGCATCTTACCCTCCAGTTCCTTCAGGATAATATCATAATCTCCATTCAAAAAATGCAGGACTTCCGTGACAGCCTTCCTGTACTCCTCTTCCGAAATATACCCCTGGCACGGAGCGTTGCACTGATGAATATGGTAATTCAGACATGGACGTTCTTTGCCCGTATCCCTTGGAAGCTTCCGGTTACAGCTCCGGATATGGTATAACTTGCGGATCAGTTCAATCGTATCCTTCACCGCTCCTGCACTGGTATAGGGACCAAAATATTTGGATCGGTCCTTTACCATCTTTCTTGCCAGCATAATCCTCGGAAACGGCTCCTCCACCGTAACCTTAATAAACGGATAGGATTTATCGTCCATCAGCATCGTATTATACTTCGGATGATGCTCCTTGATCAGATTGCACTCCAATACCAGTGCCTCCAGCTCAGAATCCGTCACAATATACTCAAACCTTGTAATATGTGTGACCATCTGCTCGATCTTCACGCCCTTGCTGCGGCTGCTCTGGAAATACTGGCGCACACGGTTTTTAAGGCTGATGGCCTTACCCACGTATATAATCGCGTCCTTTTCATCGTGCATAATATACACGCCGGGCTTTCCCGGAAGCTTCTTTAGTTCCTCCTGGATATCAAACATGAAATAATTTCCCCCCTCCTGCGGAAAAAGATGAAAAATCCGCTGTGGGATTTCTCATCTTTTACTCATCCTTGCTTATATTATTACATTTCTTCTGCCTTCTCTGAAGGCACTTTAGAATCTTCCTCCCCTGACGGCATCATTGTAATGCGCTCCTGTGTTTTTTCCTTCTCGTCCCCGGGCTCAATCCCCTCAACCTCATGGAAAATATCCATAAATTCTTTTCCGGTGATCGTTTCCTTCTGAATGAGGAAGTCGGCAATCTTATCCAGGGATGCCCGATGCTCCAGAAGAAGTTTTTTCGCCTCTTCATATGATCCCTTCAGCATTGCCATCACTTCCTGGTCAATCTCCGAAGCTGTCTCCTGCCCGCAATTACTTACCGGTCTTCCGTCCAGATATTTATTCTGAACAGATTCCAGGCCGATGAGGCCAAATTTTTCGCTCATACCATACTGTGTGATCATGGCTCTTGCAATCTTTGTCGCCTTTTCTATATCATTGGAAGCTCCTGTCGTCACCGTATCAAACACGATTTCTTCTGCTGCTCGGCCTGCAAGCATCCCCACCAGCATTGCCTCCAGTTCCTTTTTCGTATTTAAAAACTTTTCTTCCTCCGGTGTCTGCATGACATATCCGAGAGCCCCCATCGTACGCGGAACAATCGTTATCTTCTGCACCGGCTCAGAATCCTTCTGCAGTGCGCTGACAAGGGCATGGCCGACCTCATGGTAAGACACGATCCGCCGTTCCTCCTGGCTCATAATACGATCCTTTTTCTCCTTGCCCACAAGGACCACTTCTACCGCCTCAAACAAGTCCGTCTGTGATACTGCCTGCCTTCCATGCTTGACTGCATTGATCGCCGCCTCGTTGATCATATTAGCCAGGTCAGAGCCTACAGCGCCGGAAGTTGCAAGGGCGATTGCCTCCAGATCCACTGTCTCATCCATACGTACATCTTTGGAATGTACCTTCAGTACGTCTACCCGTCCCTTAAGATCCGGTTTCTCTACAACAATCCTCCGGTCAAAACGACCGGGGCGCAGAAGCGCAGGATCCAGGATCTCCGGCCTGTTTGTTGCCGCCAGCAGCACCAGTCCCTTATTGCTCTCAAAGCCATCCATCTCCGCCAGCAGCTGGTTCAGCGTCTGTTCACGCTCGTCGTTGCTTCCAAGCTGATTGTCCCGGCTCTTTCCGATCGCATCAATCTCGTCAATAAAGATAATACACGGCGCCATCTGCTGTGCCTGCTTAAACAGGTCACGGACCCTTGACGCCCCCACACCTACATACATTTCTACAAAAGCCGAACCGCTCAGAGAAAAAAACGGTACATTTGCCTCACCTGCCACTGCTTTTGCAAGCAATGTCTTACCGGTTCCGGGAGGCCCTACAAGCAGCGCTCCCTTGGGAAGTTTAGCTCCTACGCTTGTATACTTTCCAGGATTATGCAGGAAATCCACCACCTCCTGCAGCGACTCTTTGGCTTCATTCTGACCTGCCACATCCTTAAATGTAACTCCTGTCTGCTTTTCCACATACATCTTGGCATTGCTCTTTCCGATTCCCATCATGCCGCCGCCCTTGGACATCCGGCGGGTCATCCAGACAAGCAGCCCTACAATACACAGCACAGGCAGAAATGTAAACAGCAGCTGCATCACAACAGCAGAAGTGGTATCCGGAATCTTCTGAGTATATTCAACATGGGCTTTGTACAGCCTGTCCGGGAGAGAGTCATCTCTTACAACCCCGGTATAATATTCTTTGGCAGTTTTTGACCCTTTTTCCTTCTTCATGGTAATGACAAGCTTATCGCTCTGGATCTCTACTTTATCAACTCTTCCCCGGTCTACATATTCAAGGAACTTATTATAAGTAATCTCTGAAGCCGCACCTCTCCCCTCAAACTGATAGAGGGCTGCCACCAAAAGTGCGGTAATCAGTGTAACGAAAATCACAAACGAAAATCCCTGTCTGTTACTGTTCTTCTTGGGATTCTGATTATTTTTGTTTTGGTTGTCCATGTTTCTCCTCCTGTATTACCTTATCATTATACGGACAGCCTACTTAGAAATCAATAAAAACATTATGAAAAGATTGTAAACTTCCTATACATTGTAGTATACTTGACAGGGAAATATTTCATACTGAAATACAGAGATTTTTAAAGGACAAGAGGGATAAGAAACATGAAAATAGGATTTGACAACGAAAAATACCTGCAGACACAATCCGCACATATCATCGAACGAATCGGCCAGTTCGACAACAAACTTTACCTGGAATTCGGGGGAAAGCTTTTCGACGATTACCACGCATCCCGCGTACTTCCGGGCTTTCAGCCTGACAGCAAGATGCGTATGCTGATGCAGCTTTCTGACCAGGCGGAAATTGTAATAACCATCAGCGCCGAAGATATCGAAAAGAACAAAATGCGCGGCGACCTTGGCATTACTTATGATCTGGACGTCCTGCGCCTGATGTCTATTTTCAAAAAGCATGGTTTATATGTAGGAAGCGTAGTCATAACCAAATACAGCGGACAGGAAAGCGCCTCCCTGTTCCGAAAACGCCTGAAAAAACTGGGTATAAAAGTATACCGGCATTATCTGATCTCAGGATACCCTTCTAATATTTCACATATTGTCAGTGAAGAGGGCTATGGAAAAAATGATTATATAGAAACTTCAAGGCCCCTGATCGTTGTCACGGCACCCGGCCCGGGAAGCGGAAAAATGGCTGTCTGTCTCTCTCAGCTCTATCATGAGCACAAAAGAGGCATCTGTGCAGGCTATGCCAAATTCGAGACCTTCCCCATCTGGAACATTCCATTAAAACATCCGGTAAATCTGGCATACGAAGCCGCTACCGCAGACCTGAACGATGTAAATATGATTGATCCGTTTCACCTGGATGCATATGGAGAAACCACCGTTAACTACAATCGGGATGTGGAAATATTTCCTGTCCTGAACACTATGTTTGAGAGGATCTCCGGTGAGAGCCCGTACAAATCCCCCACCGACATGGGGGTCAATATGGCCGGAAACTGCATCTGCGATGATGAAATCTGCCGTGAAGCTTCCAGGCAGGAAATCATCCGCAGATACTACGATTCTTTAAGACGGCTCCTGGTGGGCGCCTGCTCGGATGAAGAGGTCTACAAACTGGAAATGCTGATGAACCAGGCAGGCATTACCGTACATGACCGCCCGGTGGTGGACGCTGCAATGAAGCGAGCCGAAAAAACCGGCGCTCCTGCTGCTGCCCTCGAACTCCAGGACGGACGCATTATCACAGGTAAGACCTCCAAACTTCTTGGCGCCTCCGCTGCGCTCCTGCTGAATGCCTTAAAAGAGCTGGCCGGTATTGACCATGAAGTCCATGTGATCTCACCGGAAGCAATTGAACCTATCCAGAAACTGAAGACTCAGTATCTTGGAAGCCGCAACCCGCGGCTTCATACTGATGAAGTCCTGATCGCGCTTTCTGTAAGCGCCGCATCTGACCCCATTGCGCAGCTTGCACTTGATCAGCTGCCCAAGCTGAAAGGATGCCAGGCACATACCTCCGTTATGGTGGGAACCGTAGATATGAAACAATTTAAAAAGTTATCCATACAGGCGACCTTTGAAGCCAAATATGAAAAAAATTCCGTATTCTTCCACGGAGAAGAGGGTTAACATACCACACCCTTCACACATTATTCCTCCCTGAATATATTATAGCGTCAGCAAATTATAAGGAGGAATTTTATGAAAAAGAAATTATTAGCTCTCTGCCTCGTCGTAGCAGTGACCGCAGTGTCACTGCTTGCATGCTCACAAAAGAAGGAGTCCGATCCGGCAGCTGCCGCACCTGAAAGTGCGGAAAAGGAAACCCTTCCTGAATCTACAAAGGTGATATTAAATGAGGTGGCACATTCTATTTTTTACGCACCGATGTATGTAGCAATTGAGGAAGGATATTTTGAAGAAGAAGGCATCCAGCTTGAGCTTGTGACAGGATTTGGGGCAGGTGAATTAATACAAAGATAAAAATAACATTCTTTTCAAAACATACTTTTCACATTCATGCATTTTATACAGACTGCTGTACCCTCGGTGGATAAAGTCACACACTGAGCTGTTGTCCGCTAAGGGTATTAAGAATACACATGAAAAGGAGTGCAGTAAAATGGAAATCCTGGCAAAAAGGATCAAGGAGCTAAGGAAGGAATACAAAATGACGCAGGCAGATCTCGCCGAGCGCCTTCATGTTGACCGGGCTACCATTGCTGGCTACGAATTGAATAAAAGGGAGCCCAGCCTGGAAATCTTACTCAGCCTGTCAGCAGCGCTTCATGTTCCCACAGATTATCTTCTTGGAAACGAACCCGAAAAGCGGGAATAGCCTCGGAGCTTTGGCTCCGGGACTATTTTTTTGATTATTTTACATTGACAGCATACATATTTTGTTCCCGGATACACATCCTATTTGAGAAAGGAGTGTGTACACATGAAGGAAAAATCATCATTTACAACCGAAAAACCTATTGATTATACTCAAACCAAGGATGCCTACGAAGGGAACCGCGAATCCTCGTGCCGCCGGGATACACTGCCGCCGGATAAGAAACACCCAAAGAAGGACAGACCATCTGAGCAATAGACTGCATAGTCTCACTATTAAAAGCTCTCTTAGAGGGCTTTTATTTTGCAAATTTTCGATATCGTTGTGACTTATAACCTCTCGCCTTCTCTGCAATACAGGCATAATCACCGTCGTTCTTTCCTCTCGTCTCCCCTCTGGATAATTCTCTCCAGCTTATAATCCTCAATTATCGCGCCCTCCTGCTCGGCCAATAGTGAAATAAGCTGTTGAATAATAAAATTCATATCCGGTTGAATATTGGGTTTTATATCTTGTTCCGTGTCCGGCTTCCTGCCTGGATCCATATGTACCACCTCTTTTAATATGTATGAGCCACAGTTTGTACTTGTTTCCGAATCAGTTCGCTCTTTTTTCAAGGGAACGATAAAAATTTGCCCCTGCACGATTCAGGGGCATACTTTTTGCATATAATAACGCAGGAGATGATATGATGGCAGATAAACCCCTTCGCTGCGCCCTCTACATCCGCGTATCCACGGCGGAGCAGATGGTTCACGGAAAATCCCTGGAAGCCCAGCGCGAATACCTGGAGCAGTATGCTAAAGAACAGAATATGACCGTTGCCGGTGTGTATGCCGACGAGGGAAAAACGGCTCGTAAGGAGCTGAAAAAACGCAGGGCCATCCATGCCCTGCTGGAAGATGTGAAAGCCGGAAGGATTGACAGGATCCTCTTCTGGCGTCTGGATCGATGGTTCCGCAACCTGTCGGATTTCTACAAAGTTCAGGATATTCTGGACGAATACGGAGTGTCCTGGATGTCCGTATCTGAGCCCGGCATCAACATGGAGACCCGGGACGGCCGCCTTCAGCTGAACGTAGTCCTTTCCATCGGTCAGAATGAAGTGGACACCACCAGCGAGAGGATCAAATTCGTCAATGAGTCGTCCATCCGCCAGGGAAAACTGATCTTCGGCGAGGCGAATATGGGGTTCGGATACAAGCCCGGAATGGTCGAAGGCGTAAAGCGTATGATCAAGGATCCTGAGACAGAAGAAGCAGCCAATGCATGTTTCCGACATCTGCTGAAGCACCAGAACAAATCAGATACAGTGAAGTACATGCAGGCACACTATAACCCGGATTTTTCCTATAGTATGCTTCGTACTATGACCACAAGTGAATTCTACAAAGGTACTTACCGGAGCATCCCCTACTGCCCCGCTTATGTCACAGAAGAAGAATGGAATACGATCCAGAGCCTTTCCGTAAAGAACATCAAGCGTACTCCTTCCGGAAGGATCTACCTGTTTACCGGCCTGATGCGCTGTCCTGTCTGCGGCCAGAAGCTTGCAGGTACCGGCTGCACCTCTGTTGTCAACCGCAGGACCGGCGAGAAACGTACCTACTGCTATTACCGCTGCAACCGCGCCGCCATTGATCACGTGTGCCGGAACCGCCGCAGGATGAGTCAGAATCTGATCGAGAAATATTTACTGGATCATCTGGAAAACGAATACAACCAGTATCAGATCCGTTACGCAGAGATCCGGAAACAGATTCAGCAAACCAAAAAGTCACAGCCTCCGGAAAAGCTTCAGAAAGAACTGGATCGGCTCAATCTTCTCTTCCAGAAAGGCCGGATCGGCTGGAACTATTATAATGAAGAATATGCCCGGATCGAAGAAGACCTGACAGAGCTCCGGGAGCCGCCGCCGGAGCCGGAAGGTGACTTCTCCGATCTGGAAACCGCCCTCCGTTCGGATTTCCGCTCCATGTATGCTAAACTCACGCCGGAGAACCGGCGCTCCTTCTGGCGTTCCATCGTAAAAGAGATTTACCTGAAGGAAGACTACACGGTTCATTACATAGATTTTTTACCTTCCGTCTTGTATTAACTATCCGTCTCCATTTGGTGCAGATAAGACCATGACGGCGGTATTGTCAGGCAGCGCCGATATCGGTTTTATGGGATCAGAAGCATCTATCTACACATATAATGAAGGTGCCAACGACTACGTAGTCAATTTCGCCCAGCTTACCCAGCGGGCAGGAAATTTCCTGGTAGCCCGGGAAGAAATGCCTGATTTTAAGTGGGATGATCTAAAAGAAAAAAATGTTCTTGGCGGGCGGAAAGGTGGTATGCCGGAAATGGTATTTGAGTACATTTTACGGCAAAACGGCATTGACCCGGCCAAAGATGTAAACATTGACCAAAGCATCGACTTCGGCTCAACTGCAGCCGCATTTGCCGAAAACCAAGGTGATTTCACCGTTGAATTTGAGCCGGGCGCCACAACCCTTGAGAAAGAAGGCAAGGGCTTCGTAGTAGCTTCCCTCGGCACTGACAGCGGCTATGTTCCATATACCGCCTTCTCTGCAAAAAAGAGCTTTATGGAAAAAAATCCTGAGGTAATTCAGGGATTCACCAATGCCCTGCAAAAAGGCATGGATTACGTACAGCAGCACAAACCGGAAGAAATCGCTTCCGTCATCGCGCCGCAGTTTAAAGAGACCGACCTTGACACCGTTACCACCATTATCACCCGCTATTATGAGCAGGATACATGGAAAGAAAACCTGATCTTTGAAGAGGAAAGCTTCGACCTGTTACAGGATATCCTGGAAGATGCAGGAGAACTTACCAAACGGGCTCCATATGAAGATCTTGTGACAACAAAATACGCAGAAAAAGCTGTTAAATAATTAACTGGGGACGTAGTAAAATTCAATTTTACTACGTCCCCAGTTAATTATTTAACAGTCTTATTCCTCTGCCTGTACTCTCTCGGCGGCACGCCATACACGCTCTTAAACGCCCTGGAAAAATGCAGCTGGTTCGGATACCCCACGGATTCACCTACCGCGCTGATGGATTCGTCCGTTATGATCAATTCATCCGCCGCCCTTGCCATCCGGTACTGGATCAAAAACTCCTGCGGAGACTGTCCCATCACATTTTTAAATACCTTTCCGAAATAGCTGCGGTCCAGCTTACAGCGGTGAGCTATATCCTCCACCGTAATATTGCTGCCGTAATTCTGCTCAATGAACGCAATGGCCTCTTTTGCATAAAATTCACTCAGCTTTCCCCCTTGTTTTCGCTGCCTGGAAGTGGAATACCGTACCAGCTTATCCATAAAAAGATACAGATGTCCGATCTGTCCTGCATCCGAAAGAGTTTCATACCGAATGATCTCTTCTATTTCTCTGTGAACTTCATTCCCGTGCTCCGGCACATCCGGATAGAAAATAGGCTGAGCACAGGACAAGCCTGCGCTCTCCAGAAATTTCTTGGCCCGAAGCCCCCCGAATTCGACCCACACATACTCCCAGGGATCTTCTTTGTCCGCCCAATACGTGTTGACATAGCCAGGCTCGATCAAGAAGCCGCTCCCCTTCTCAAGCCTGTATTCTGTCGTATTATTTTTCTCGTCATTGCACCTAAGCGTCCCCTTCCCGGATATCACATAATGGAACAGCCAGTGGTTGCGCACATAAGGGCCAAATGAATGAAGTGGTTTGCATTGCTCATAACCATATTGGTAAATCATTAAATCAATGTAATGCTCGTCCTGAAAAATCGAAAATATAGTCTCTCCCATAAAATTCTCCTTTTTCTGCCTTAAGATGCCGACCTCAGTATACATAAAACTTTAATCCCATATTCCTCTTAAGCAACTTATCCAAAAAGCAAACCTTGAATTTATATATATTTAACAAACTTTATGTATTTTTCCTTATTATATACCATAATGCGTCTATATTTCAACTATTTTATTTAAATCTCGCATTGTGGTATGTTCCACACACATTGGAATATTTACCTTTTTTCGTTATACTGCTATCATTTTATCTGAAATCAACATAATATTCATGCAACTTGTATATTGCATGCGAGAGGAGAAGTGTGGAGATGAAAAAAAGATTACTTGCCACAGCGCTTGTGGCAACAATGCTGGTGGGAACTGCCCTCTCGGCCTCCGGTTGCAGCTTATCGGAGAGCAACGACGGCAAGACCCATATCACCATCCTTCAGTACAAGCCGGAGGCAGTAAAGGCCTTTGAAAAGATGGAGGAGGAATTCAACGCAACACATGATGATATCGTTCTTACGATTGAATCCCCTAACGATGCCATGACGGTACTGAAGACACGTTTTATCAAGGAAGATGCCCCCGACATCATCGGGATCGGCGGTGACGTGAACTACTCGAACTTCCTTGACGCAGAGATGCTTATGGATATTTCAGATTTTGAAGGCCTTTCTTCTATTAAACAGGCATACAAGGATATTGACAAGAATCTGGAATTTGTTCCGATGGACGGCGTCTACGCAGTTCCTTACGTTGCAAATGCCGCAGGCGTCCTGTATAACAGAGAGATGTTCAAGGAAAACGGATGGGAAATTCCGACCACATGGGATGAGTTCATGTCATTGTGCGATGAGATCAAGGCTGCCGGTATCCAGCCGGTATACTTTGGCTTCAAGGACATATGGACCTGTCTTGCACCGTGGAACGCACTTGCCTGCGACCTTGCACCCGCAGACGTCTGCCAGCAGGTAAACAGAGGCGAGACAAAGTTTATTGACGAGTATTATACAGTATCGGAAAAAATGCTGGAGCTTTTGGAGCATGCACAGAAAGATCCATTCGCATACAGCTACAATGATGCATGTACCGCTTTCGCAAACGGAGAATCTGCAATGTACTGCATCGGAAGCTATGCTGTCCCTCAGATCCAGTCCGTAAATCCGGATATGGATATTGATTCCTTCGTTATGCCCGGCGCTGACAATGCTGACGACAATATCCTGAATTCAGGTGTAGACCTTCAGTTCTGCATCACAAATGAATGTAAGGATAAAGAAGCTGCTTATGAAGTATTGAGCTTCCTTCTGGAGGATTCCACCATACAGACTTATCTGGACGACCAGAATGCAGTTCCATGCAAAGACAAGGAATTTGAACTTTCACCGGCTCTTGACGGTATGCTGGATTACATTAACGAAGGCAAAATGGTAGACTACCAGGATCACTACTACCCTGCAGAAATGAGCGTGGATGCACAGATCCAGACCTTCCTGCTCCACGGTGACATTGACAAATTCCTGAACAAATTTGACACCGACTGGGTAAGATATAACCGTGACATCATCCGTAAAGTACAGGCATATGAAGAAGCGAATGGAGGGAATGAATAATGAATAAAAAACTCAGCAGAAATCAGACCTTTTTATTAATTACAATCCCTGTTCTGGCACTGTTCTTCTGTTTTAATACTTTGCCGCTGATCAAAGGTCTTATGTACAGTTTTACCAACTTTAAAGGTTTTGGAAGCTATGAATGGGTAGGGTTCCGCAACTATGCCGACCTGTTCACCGACGCGCGTGTGGGCAAATCCTATCTGTTTACCTTCAAGTTTGCGATTGTGGCAACAATCCTTACAAATGTAGTATCCTTACTTCTGGCTTTAGGACTCAACGGTAAAATTCGCGCAAAGAGCGCTCTGCGTGGAGTTTACTTCGTTCCGAGAATTCTTGGCGGACTGGTTGTAGGTTATATCTTCGGATATATCTTCACTTACATCCTTCCTGCAATTACCGGCGGTTCCAGTATGCTGTCCAATACAAGTACGGCATGGATCGCTATCGTAATTGTCACAGCATGGCAATCTGTGGCACAGACTACTTTAATTTACATATCCGGTCTTCAGACTGTACCGGAAGACGTATATGAGGCAGGCGCAATCGACGGCGCTACCGGCTGGAAAAGCTTTAAGAGCCTGACCTTCCCGCTGATCATTCCATTCTTCAGCATCAACATGGTGTTAAGTATGAAAGACTTCCTGATGGTATTTGACCAGATCATGGCATTGACCAAAGGCGGCCCGGCACAGAGTACCGAATCTATCTCCTACCTGATCTACAACAATGGTATGGGCGGCGGACAGTTCGGTTTCCAGAGTGCGAACGCGGTTATCTTCTTTATCGTGATCGTGGCCATCTCAGTATTCCAGCTTAATATTACAGGAAAGAAGGAGGAACAGTTATAATGAAAAAGAAAAACAGAGTTGCTGCCGTTACCAATTGGCCGCTTACTATATTATTGATCATCGGCTGTGTAACTGTTATCTTCCCACTTTACATGGCCATCGTAATCGCATTTAAAAAACCGACAGAAATGACCAATGACATTTCCGGTGCCTTAAGCCTTCCAAAGAGCTGGAGTTTAGAAAACTTCGCAGAGGCAATGCGGGTGACAGACTTCTGGCACTCTCTCGGCTACAGCATACTGATCACGGTCGTTACCGTTGTACTTGCCATCCTGATCCACTCTCTTGCAGGGTACGCCATTGGCAGAAGCATGGCAAAAAACAAATTTTACAAAATCTCATATCTCTACATTGTAAGCGGTATGTTTGTCCCGTTTGCGATCCTGATGATGCCTCTGGTAAAACAGACTGCTCAAATGGGCATTGACAACTGGGTAGGAGTTATATTATGCTATTTAGTGTTCTATATGCCGATGAACGTTATGCTTTACAGCGGTTATCTGAAGAACATTCCGATTGCACTGGAAGAAGCAGCTTATGTAGACGGTGCTACTACATGGTCCACATACTGGAAGATTATCTTCCCGATCATGAAGCCTATGCACGCTACTGTTGCTGTCCTGACTGCTCTGGGAACCTGGAATGACGTTATGACGCCACTCGTTATCATGTCCGGTACAGGAGCCAATACGCTGCCTCTGGCACAGCTTACTTTCCAGACACAGTTTGGTACAAACTACAACCTGGCATTTGCTTCCTACCTGTTAGCATTATTGCCGATCCTGATCTTCTATCTGGTTTGCCAGAAACAGATTATCAACGGTGTAGTTAACGGTGCAGTAAAATAGCAGAAAAACATTTTTACAAAACAAAACGAGGATTTACTTATGGCTATCTTACTGAATGATTCAAATTCTTTATTTACACTGCAGACAGACCATAGCACATACCAGATGAAAGCAACCAAGTATGGAGTTTTACTCCATACTTGGTTTGGTAAAAGGAGTTCTGATTTCGACTATTCCTATCTGATCCACTATGCTGACCGCGGTTTTTCCGGCAATCCCTATGAAGCTGGGGACGACCGGACCTACTCTCTAGATGCCCTTCCCCAGGAATACCCTGTATACGGAAGTGGTGATTACCGTTCCAGTGCTTTGAAGGTGCGTTACCCCGACGGGACATCCGCATGCGAGTTACGTTTCAAAGATTTTCAGATTCAGGAAGGCAAATACGCACTTCCGGGGCTTCCGGCAATCTATGAAACCGAACAGACCAAAGCCGATACTCTGATCATCACCCTGGAGGATACCAGGCATCTTTTTTATGTACACCTCTACTATGGGGTATTGGAGAATCTGGACATCATTACAAGAGCTGTCTGCGTCGAAAATCACAGCCAGGAGACCATTTACCTGGAAAATGTACAGAGTGCCTGTATTGATTACCTCTTCGGGGACTATGACCTGCTTATCTTCCACGGCCGTCATGTCAAGGAACGGACGCTCCAGAGATCACGCATCCGCCACGGCATCGCATCCATCGGAAGTACCAGGGGCACTTCAAGCCATCAATATAATCCATTTGTGATCGTATCTGACACAGACGCTACCGAGGACCGCGGAAGCTGTTACGGCTTTTCTTTTATCTACAGCGGAGACTTTGAAGCTGTGGCAGAGCTTGACCAATACGATCAGACAAGAATTTTGATGGGGATCCATCCGGAGAATTTTTCTTACTGTCTGAAAGAAGGAGAAAAATTCTATGCTCCAGAGGTTGCCCTGTCCTATTCCGATGCCGGCCTTACGCCTCTGTCACACAACTACCACCGAGCGTACCGCAATAACCTGTGCCGTGGTAAATACAAAACCGCGCGGCGTCCCGTTCTCCTGAACAGCTGGGAAGGCGTCTACTTTGATTTTAACGGGGAAAAACTTCTGCGTATGGCAAAGGATGCCGCTGATCTTGGCGTTGAGCTCTTCGTCATGGACGACGGATGGTTCGGCAAACGAGACAGTGATATCAGTGGACTCGGGGACTGGATCGTCAATGAAGAAAAGCTGGGCTGTACTTTGGAACAATTGTCCGACAAGATCCATGATCTCGGTATGCAGTTCGGCATCTGGTTTGAGCCAGAGGCCATCAACGAAGACAGCGATCTCTACCGCACGCATCCCGACTGGGTGTTCCAGATTCCGGGCAAAGCGCCGAGCCGTTCCCGGTTCCAGCTTGTCCTAGATTTTTCACGGAAGGATGTGCGTGACTATATTTATAATCAGGTGTGTTCGATTCTGGACTCTGCCAGGATCGAATATCTGAAATGGGATTTTAACCGCAGCATAGCCGATATCTACAGCCGGAGGCTCCCTGCAGGCAGACAGGGCGAGGTGGCCTACCGCTACGTCCTTGGCCTGTATGATATGCTTGAGAAGCTGAACAGCCGCTACCCGGATCTTTTGATCGAAGGATGCAGCGGCGGCGGCGGACGTTTTGATGCAGGCATGCTCTATTACACTCCGCAGATCTGGTGCAGCGACGATACCGATGCCATTGAACGTCTGAGTATCCAGCACGGTACTTCCTTCGGATATCCCGTCAGCACCATCGGATCGCATGTGTCCAAGTGTCCGAACGAGCAGACCGGACGCCACACCCCCATAGATACAAGGGCTACGGTTGCAATGTGCGGAACCTTCGGATATGAGTTGGACATTAGCCAAATGACGGACGAAGACAGACAGATTGTGGCTGACCAGATCAATGAATTTAAGAAATATTATGATCTGATCCAGAAGGGAGACTTCTACCGGTTAAATGACCCGAATCAATGCGGCATCTGCCACGGCTGGGAATTTGCGGCCCCGGACGGAAGCGAGGCGCTTTTGTGCGCCGTAGCCCTTAAGATTCCGCCCAACGGCCCGGGCTGCTGGTTCTGCCTTAAGGGACTTGACCCGGAAGGCACCTACCGTGTCGGGAACGTTCATTACCCGGGCGAGGTGCTGATGAACGCAGGAATCCTGCTCCCGACAGCAAAGGAAGAATACGAAAGCTTCCGTATACATGTAAAGAAAATTTAATCTAATAACTCCGAAGTGGAGGTTTTGTATTAAATGTGGGATGCCCCACATATACTGGATACAAACCAATGCTTCGGAGTTTTTATGTCCAAGAAAAAAACAATCCTGCATATAGCAGGAGTTCTTCTATTGTTCGTCTGTTCTTTCCTTGCCGGACGCCTCCTTGCCGAAAAGACTGCCGCACCGGCCTCCGCCTCCATTGCACAGGCCACCGAAAACTGGGGCTTAAGCTTCCAGACCGACGGCCAGCCCCCCACAGCGAACGCCACCTTTGACGAACTGAAAAAATACAATGCCTACTATGCGGAAGATACGAAAGAAAAAGTTCTGTACCTGACCTTCGACTGTGGTTTTGAAAACGGAAACACAGAAAATATCCTGAATGCCCTGAAAAAACACAAGGCACCCGCCACATTTTTTGTAGTGGGAAACTATCTTTCCACAAGCCCTGAGCTTGTAAAGCGGATGGAAAAGGATGGACACATCGTAGGCAATCACACATATCACCATCCTGATATGTCGCAGATTTCTACAAAAGAAGCATTTGAAAAAGAATTAAAGGATGTAGAAGACGAATACAAAGAAATTACCGGTAAGGAGATGACAAAATTTTACCGTCCTCCTCAGGGAAAATACAGCTCAGAAAATCTCCAGATGGCAAAAGAATTCGGGTACAGCACATTTTTCTGGAGCCTCGCCTATGTGGACTGGTACGAAGATAAACAGCCCACAAAGGAAGAAGCCTTTGAAAAACTCCTCGGAAGAGTCCATCCCGGCGCCGTCATCCTTTTACATAATACTTCCAGGACAAACGGCGAGATCCTGGATGAACTCCTCTCTAAGTGGGAAGAAATGGGATACACCTTCAAATCCCTGGATCAGCTTGCCGGCTGATCCTTTTCCCGTACCTTTTTATCTATACATGCAGCTTCTTGTGCATCTCTTCCCTGAATTCTTTTCCGCGGAACAGCACAAGCGCCGCCAGAAACAAGAAACTTAAGCCCACGCACAATACAGCCGGAGTCCTGTGTACAATTACTTTCATTACCAGCAGAAGAAACGGAAGCAGCATCCCGTACGTCGATGCTATCACATAGTAGATCATATACTCTCTCGGAGAATGAGACTGGATCTTCGAGATGATCAACATAGAAATCTGTGCCAGAAGGCAAAACAGCGGCAGTACAAAATCCACGGACCATCCATGCCAGCCGGTACATATATCCCACACAATACAGCCAAGAGTAACGACAAAAAGCTCCCATGCCGCATTTTTCAGCAGATTATGCCGCTTCAGATACCCGGTGGACAATGTCGTCCACATACTTAGGATACCTGCAAAGATAAAAATACACCAATATCTGTCCGGTGTAAATATCACATTTGCCATAGCCGCAAACACGGCCGCTGCAACGCATCCAAAAGAAAATCCCCGGAAGAACTTCCTCCCCTCATAATTCGGCTTCACATTCTCCGGGTAATCCGGTTCCGCTATAGACACTTTCACCCCCACTTCCTCCAGAAGCTCGTAGAAATTACGCTGTATATTAGAACTGTCATACCTGGACGTAAAGCCAAAGGTCATCGTATCTTCAAAGGAACACACGCACAGCTCCGTCCGCGGCGTGCTGGTATATACTCCGAACCGCTCAATATACTCCCTGTAGCCTTCCGGCATCTTCACCGCACTCATATTAGAAAGAACTGCTGTCACTTCGCTCTCTGCCATCTTGGCGCCAACCTTAATACAGGGATTTTTAAGGGCCAGCGGCGCCCATTTAAGGATCCGGTTCTTTTCAAATGCAATGGTCTCATTCATCCGCCCTGCAATCTCTTCTTTCGTAAGATGTTCTGTAAAATACTGCTTCACCGCCTGCAATACCTGATCAAAGGAATCTTCTCCCTCCCCAAACCGGTATCCCGGCTCTATATAGCTGAAAAAATTCAGCATAGAATCCGAAGGGAAAATCTTCCGCAGGTTTACAGGGACCATCAGGACGACCGGCCTCTTTTCCTGCATCTTTGTCATTTCCCGGTGAATAGCGCACAATAATACAGCGGTAAGAAGAACCGTCACAGACACCTCATATTTTCTCGAAACCGCCAGAATTTCTGACACCGGAGCTGTTGCCTCCATTACTTTCAGCTCCTCGTATTCTTTTCTTGACTTTCTGATCTGGTACGCTTTTATTTTTTTCTTTTTTCGCTTGGGAAGATTCGGGTTATAATATTTACTGAAACTGTCATCCTCCTGATCCTGCACGGTAAGTTTCTCTTTAGAAAGACTTACCTCTGTAAGACCATCCTTTTCATGCGACAGATACAGATAATTCTTCACCAGCTCCCGCAAAAATTCCGTAGCGCCCGTGCCGTCTGTCAGAGCATGAAACACTTCAAAATTAATCCTTCTCTTATAGTATGTAACCTCAAACAGCAGCGTCTTTTTATCCCGCACATACAAACAGCTGCAGGGTTCCTTATATTCTTCCCTCACGATCGGACGAAGCTCACTTCTCTCCAGATAATGCCAGAACAACCCGATCCGCATGACCGAAAGGAACACCGGATATTTACAGACCGTCTTATTCAGAGCTTCCTGAAGAAGCAGGCCGTCAACGTCCTCCTTCAGCAGACAGTAAAACCTGAAGACCCTCGTGTCTTTGGCGCTGCTGGCCGCCGAGAACATTTTCGCCGCATTGTCCAGATTTCTCCAGTAAGCACGACTTTGCTCAAACATCTGCCCGGCCCTCCTTTAAAAACTGATTGATCAGGTCAAAACTCTCTTTGACATGAAAATATTTAATTCCAAGTGCAAAATAACCATGAAGCGCTTCCTTGATCCGATAGATCTCAACCCTGTTCCCGGCCTCTCGAAGCCTCTTCCCGTACGCCTCTCCTTCATCCCTCAGAGGATCGTGCTCGGCAGTGAGGATCAGCGTGTCCGGCTGATTCCGGTAATCCGTCTCAAGAAGCGGCGCGAAATATTTATTTCCCCGGTCTTCACTGCAGGATGCATACAGCTCAACATAATCTCTCATTTTTCCGGAAGTCAGAAGATAATCCTTTCCGAATTTTTTCACCGACGGAAACGGGGACGCTTCTGTATAGTCACAATAAAGCGCCGGATAGATCAAGATCTGCCGTCTTGGAAGAAAATCCCCTCTATCCCTTGCCATCAGAGAAACTGCAGCCGCCAGATTACCTCCTGCACTGTCTCCGATAAGTGTAATACGGTCTGCATCTGTATTCAGAATAAAGCGATTTGTATAAATCGCTTTCGCTGCTGCATAGCAATCCATCAGGCCTGTAGGAAACTTGTGCTCCGGCGCCAGCCGGTACTCTACAGATACTACCAGATGATCGGTCGCCGTAGCCATCCTCGCACAGACCCTCTCATAATTGTCAATATTTTCCGTCACCCAGCCTCCCCCGTGAAAAAACAGCAGAACCGGAAGCCCCTCGGAAAGCTCCTCCTTCGGCAGATAGATTCTTACCGGCACTTCATATTCCCCATTGTATATTTTATAATCAAAGGTTCTGCGGAAGATCTTCAGAGGGTCGATCGACTTCAGATTTGCCAGGTGCCTTGCAGCCTCCACTTCAATGCCGTCAAAGGACAATGCCTTCAGCACCCGCCTCATAGATTTCTTCATTGCCATCCTCCATCCGTACGGATATATCCTTCATTATAAGCCTTTATTTTGTTGTACGCATAAAGCTCCGTGTACGTTGCCCTGCAGTACGGGTTTACATAAAAAATCCCCACCATCCCGCACGTAAACGCACTTAACAGCTCCCAGCCGAGAAAGGACAGGTTCAGCACAAAAGTATCCCATTTTTCTCCGTCCATCATCCGACGGCTCAGGGCAAATACATCTTCACTGTCCATTCCCGGATTTTCCGCCAGGATATACGGAACCATAAAATACTCATAGCTTTTGATAATTCCCGGAATGATCAGAAGCAGAGACCACAGGAATACGTACAGATCCTTCAGGAACATCGTCTTTACGATATTTTTGTAATGCCCGGAACGAAAGCCTGCGAAAATAGTGCCCGCCGGCGGCATACCGGTACGGTTCCAGATAAAAAACAAGGTTCCTCCTACCTCTATTACATTCACCACAAACACATAAAATGCAATTCCTGCCGCTACAAGAAACAGGCTGAGCAAAAGCATAACCATGGCGGCTGCCGCAGGTATAGCCGGAATATAATCAAAGACATTATATTCATACTGCCCCTGCGTATGCGTATACTTATAGCTTATATTAACGCCGTTAAAGCCTCCCCCTGTCCCCAGTACGCTCAAAATAAAGGCAACACCTACACATACCCAGTAATTCTTCCGAAATAGTTGTTTTGCATTTGTCTTTAACATCTGTCTGGTCCACATCGCTGATCCCTCCTATATCTGTTATCCATTATTTTGCCTCTTGCCGCCCCCACCGGTCAGTCGGCAGAACAGGACCTTAAAAACGTATTTTTATATGTTTCCCTCTCTTCTTCCGGTACAAGGCTCCCTCCGGTCGCCCACACAATATGCGAGGAATGCTCAAGCCGTTCAAGAAGCCCTCTGTCTCTGAGATACTTTCTGGTCGAATCATATTGCAGGAGCCTCAGAGGCCCTTCAAAAGCCGCGCAGGCGCTTGGCTCGATAAATATGTCCTCTGTGTTAAGAAGTGCCCTCATATACTCATATAAACGCCAGTCATCCACCGTAAATTCTCCGCTTAAAAGAGGTTCCATGACCTTTCCGACAAACCCCGAGGGACGCCCCACAGCCAGACCGTCTGCATGCGTCAGGCCGGTAAGCCCTACATCCTGTACGCAAATATTGCCGTGGAGTCCTGTTGCCATTCCAAGCACCATACACGGAGCCTGCGTCGGCTCCACGAAAAAAACATGGACATGATCTCCCCAGATCTCCTTTAAGCCAAATGCCACACCTCCCGGCGCTCCCCCCACACCGCAGGGGATATAGACAAACATCGGATGAGCCTCATCCACTACCCTGCCCAGGCTCTCCATCTGAGTTTTCAGGCGTCTTGCCGCAACCGCATAGCCCATAAAAAGATTTCTGGAATTCTCGTCATCTACAAAGTAGCTCTTCGGGTCGGCATCTGATTCCTTCCGCCCGTTCTTGACTGCCTCACTGTAATCCGATTCATATTCCACCACTGACACGCCGTGGTTTCTGAGCATATCCTTTTTCCACTGCTTTGCGTCGGCAGACATGTGCACCACTACATGATAACCAATTGCAGCGCTGGCTATACCGATACTAAGCCCCAGATTCCCGGTGGAGCCCACCTGGATTGTATACCGGCTGAAAAATCTCCTGCATTCTTCCGAGGACAGCCTGGAATAGTCGTCCTGCTGTGTAAGCAGCCCTGCCGAGAGAGCCAGGTCCTCCGTATGTTTCAGCACCTCATAAATGCCGCCTCTTGCCTTCACGGAACCAGCCACTGCCAGATGACTGTCCTTCTTTAACAAAAGCTGTCCTGAAACTGCACCTTCACAGAGGCCGTTCAGATATTTTTTCATAGATGGGATGGATACCAGATCCGATTCAATCAGGCCGCCGCGATCCTCAGTCTCCGGAAAACACTTTAAGATAAAGGGTGCAAAACGTTCCAGCCTTTCCTCAGCATCATCTATATCCGAGCCTGTCACCTCAAGGCCCCTGACTGTCTCTTTCCACGGCAAAAGCCCGGGATTCACCCAGCCCATTTCCTGTGCATCTGCAATCTGTTTCACAACGGGCATCCTAAGATACTCTTCCTGAATCCGGTCCATCTCCACAACTCCTTCCTCACATCCGTTTTTTATCCTATAAAGAATTATACCTGATTGCATGGCACGGCACAACCAAAAAGAATCTTAAAAAAAAGCAAAGCAGGCTACATCCACAGATATAGCCCGCTCCCTTAAGCTTCCCACAATCCTTTTACAGGAAAATATATTTTAAAACAAACAAGACTGCAAGTACATACATCAGGATACTGATCTTCTTTTCTTTATATTTACCTGTCAGAAGATTTAACGCCACATAAGAGATAACTCCCATGGAAATACCCTCTGAAATACTGTAGAAGAACGGCATTGCCCCGATGCAGATATAACAGGGCAGCGCCTCTGCAATATCTTTAAAATCAATATTCGCCACATTGGTCAGCATATAGAAACCTACGACTACAAGAGCCGGAGCTGTCGCAAAGGACGGAATCGCAAGAAAGATCGGGGACAGGAACAGTGCAAGCCCGAAAAGGATTGCAGTAGTCACAGCCGTAAGCCCTGTCCTTCCTCCCTCGGAGACTCCCGATGCACTCTCTACGAAAGTTGTCGTCGTCGTTGTACCAAGTACGGCGCCTGCCATTGTAGCAACAGCATCAGCAAGCAGCGCACCCTTTATCCTCGGAAGCTTGCCTTCCTTATCCAGCATACCGGCCTTGGAAGACACCCCGATCAGTGTTCCGATGGTATCAAACATATCCACAAACAAAAAGGCAAATATCACTACTGCAAAATTCAAAGTGAAAATTCCTGAAAAATCAAGCTTCCCTAATACCGGCGCCAGACTCGGAACAGACAGCCCATTGCTGAAATCAGGGAGCAGATTATAGAATCCGATCTCCGGATTAGGAACATAGATCCCTGCAAACTGGCAGATGATCCCCAGGATCCACGTAATGAGAATTCCCCAGAGAATATTGCCCTTGATGTTCCTGATGACCAGAATACCGGTAATGATAATACCGGCCACAGCAAGAATCACCGTGATCCCGACATCATTAAACGTTGCCTCCACACCGTTAACATCGTTATAACCGTCCAGAGAATACAATTCAATCAAGGTAGCGCCTCCGATAACGATCTTGGCATTCTGAAGACCGATAAAAGCAATAAACAATCCGATCCCGACACTGACCGCAGCTTTCAGGTTATAAGGGATTGCATTAAAGATTGCCTCACGTACATTGGTAAGAGAAAGTATGATAAAAATAATACCTTCCACAAACACTGCTGTCAGTGCAACCTGCCATTCATATCCCATCCCCAGAACCACTGTATATGCAAAATATGCATTCAATCCCATTCCGGGAGCAAGCGCAAACGGATAGTTCGCAAAAAAAGCCATAAACAGCGTACCCAGCAAAGATGCAAGCGCCGTAGCCGTAAATACGCCCCCCTGATCCATCCCGGCCGCCGAAAGGATACTTGGGTTGACTGCAAGAATGTACGCCATCGTCATAAATGTTGTGACCCCGGCAAGGATCTCTGTCTTTATATCCGTACCGTTCTCACTCAGTTTAAAAAGTTTTTCCAACATGTAATTTCCTCCTTCATGTCTCTCATTCACTCATGTTACTGTATCTCACGGATCCGTTTGCGGAGCCCCAATACCTGATTCGTCGGCACAGACAACTCGTCAATTCCGATCTGAAGGAAGAATTCTGTCATCGACAGGTCTGCCGCCAGATCACCGCAGACACTGATCGGCTTTTCCTCCAGATGTGCATTGTTCGTGACAATCCGGATCATCTTAAGAAGTGCCGGGTGTCTTGCATCATAATATTTTACAATCTTATCATTCGTCCTGTCCATTCCAAGAGTTAACTGAAGCAGATCATTGGTGCCGATGCTGAAAAAATCCACCTCTCTGGCCAGCTCGCCACTGATCATGACTGCTGCCGGTGTCTCGATCATAATCCCCACCTTTATCTCCTTATTATACGCAGTTTTCTCCATGCTAAGCTCTTTTTTAGCTCTCTCCAGCAATATCTTTGCCATTTTGACTTCGTCTACAGAAGTGATCATGGGAAACATGATCGCAACATTTCCGAACGCTGACGCCCGCAGGATTGCACGCAGCTGTGTCCGGAACAACTCTTCCTTTTCCAGGGAAATGCGGATCCCCCGATACCCGATCGCAGGATTATTTTCCCCGGTTATCTCAAAACACTGAGCCATCTTGTCTCCGCCCAGATCAGCCGTACGGATGACCACTCTTTTCATTCCCATGGATTCTGCCGCCAGCTTATAAACGATAAACTGCTGCTCTTCTGTAGGGAGCTTCCCTCCGTTTTCCATATAGAGGAACTCACTGCGGAACAGCCCTATGCCGCCGGCGTCACTGCGGATTACATTTTCGATATCCTCTCTGGTAGCTATATTTGCACATATATCAATCTTCTGCCCGCTCTGCGTTACGTTCTCTTTTCCCTTCAGACGCTCCAGGTTCCTGGTCTTCTCATGGTTCGCATTCTGCTTCTGTCTCATGCGGGTGATCGTCGTATAATCCGGTTCTATATAAACCTTTCCCTCAAAGCCGTCGACAATGATCGTCTTCCCATCGTATTCTTCTTTCAAAGATTCTCCCAGTCCGATGACCGATGGAATCCCTTTGGTTCTTGCCAATACCGCCGTGTGAGAATTGATAGTGCCATATCTTGTCACAAACCCGAGGACTTTGGTTTTTTCCAACTGCATCGCTTCACTTGGGTAAAGTTCTGATGCCGCCATAATAAACGGCTCATCTGTAAGGAGCCTGTCCTTCCAGCATCTCGAAAGAATACGGATAATACGGATAGACACATCCCAGATATCTGAACTGTGCCCCTGAATATAACTCTTTTCTGTCTCAGAGCCGAACTTGACAAGATGCTCTGCCGTCTCCTGAACCGCATACTCTGCGTTCAGCTTTTTCTCCACGATAATGCCTGTGATCTTATCGACGAACTCCGTGTCTTCCGCAATCTGCTGCTGCATCTCAAAAATTGCAGCATTCGCCTCTCCTACTTCCCGCACAGAATTGCTGTAGAGCAGTCCCAATTCCATAATGGCTTTTTCTCTGGCCCTCTGGAACCGCGCCACCTCTTTCTCGACATCTTTCACATAGATTCGTTTTATTTCCTTAATATCCCTCTTGTAAAAGGAAATTTTCCCGATCGCAATCCCCTCTGAAACCTTTTTCCCCGTCAATGTAATCATACTCTTTATCCTCGCTCGCAGCCTTTTATTACAAGATCCCTGTAGAATATACTTTACACGCAAAGGCCACTTTAGTCAAGAAAAATGATGTCCTTTCCTGTCGGAAGGGCTCAGCCTTTTTTGTCTAAAACATTGAAAAACTTCTCATATTCATTGACTTTTTTATAAATATGTGCTAGAGTGTCTGAGTGCAGACTTTTCAGCTTACACAACATCAAATTATTTATGGAGGTATCATCATGAAGGGTACAGTAAAATGGTTTAACAACCAAAAAGGTTACGGATTTATCTCCGATGAATCCGGAAACGATGTATTCGTACACTATTCAGGTCTTAACATGGAAGGCTTCAAGTCTCTGGAAGAAGGCCAGGAAGTGGAATACGATGTAACTGAAGGAGCAAAAGGCCCTCAGGCAGTGAACGTAACAAAACTTTAATGATCGCTTTAATCACAATTTAGATGTACCTTTTATATATATAAAACGACTTGATTTAGATATTTAAAAGCAATACAGAAAATGAGATTAAGACAGACAGCATAGGGAACAGTGCAAAATGCACTGTTCCCTATTTCCTTCCCGTTATATCCAGCAAAAGATTAATCCCGGAAGGGTTCAGGACTACGCCGCTGCTCTCCGGCGGCAGCTGCTCTGCGATGTCCCCGCCCTCCAGAACGGCCATCCTGTATTCCCCGTCGGCATTAAACTTGTGGAATTCCTGAAAGTCCGTAAACAGCAGCTGATAAATATGCCCGCTGTTTTGTCTCAGTATTGCAAGTCCCTGCCTCCCCTGCGCTGCTACCAGATATCTTCCCTTGTGGAAATGAGCCATCATCTCCTCGTTTAATTCCAAAAGCTCTTTCGTCATCCGTCTGCCCGGATTTTTACGGTATTCCTGCAGGAAATACATAGATGTCAGATGCAGCTGCGGATTCTCGATCCTGAGCTTCCCCGGAGGCAGGTCTTCTGTCTTAGGCCTGGTCACCAGGTCGCTGAGCTTCAGAAATGTCTCTGTCTGAAGCCACCGGTCCACCAGAAGAGCGTCGATGCCCATCGTATACAGCGCCGTAAAAAAATACAGTCTGGATCTTTCTTCAATTTTTGACAAATATACAGGCTCTCCGCTGTCATCCATTTTTTTTGCCGCAAATCTGGCATCCTCTTCACGGAAATACAGAAACACCTCATCTTCATACGTATTCGGCGCACAATACACATAAGGCATCCGCGTATAGTCCGACATAATCACATACAGCTCCTTTGCGTATCTCAGCATAGATAGAATTCCCAGTCTTCGATTCATTATTTGCTCCTTTATTGTCTTTCTTGAGGGACGAATACATTTCTGAAAACATTTTCATTTTATAATCTCAATCCCTTCCACCTCAAAACAGGTAATCCACGGGTACTCCACATAGTTGACCGCTATGCTGTCCAGAATGCTGACACCCTTCCGGGGATAGTACACATTTCCCATCTCGCTGCAATCTGCATCATAACCCTTTTCGGCCATAGCAGCCGCGTCCTCGTCAGTAAAGCTTACCGACATCTCCTTATACGGAGGCGCACATCAGCTGGTAATATTTTCAATATTCAGCACAATATGATGAAATCCGGCCCTTGACATATATTCCTTTGCCCGGTCATTTAACTTTACCATTTTTCTGGATCCTCCCTGTTCTGTACTTGCCATCATCCTCCCGCTAGATCTTCGGCCTGTACCGCATATCATTTACATTGTACACGGTCACAAATGCATCCGGATCCTCATGGACAATATAATTCATCAGTTTCTGGTATTCGCTCTTATCTACGATCGTAATGATCTCATTGCGTTTTTCCATGTTGTAGGCTCCTACAGCCTCATAAAAGGTGGCGCCGCTGTGCAGGTTATGAATGATAAAATCTCTGAGCTGCTCCTCTTTCTTTGTGATCACACAGACTCTCCGTTTCATATTCTGTCCGAAGATAAAATGATCCAGAACAATGCCATTGAAATAGGTACCCAGGATACTTAAGGCCACTGCTTTTTTATCATAGATGAGTACCGACGCCACTGCTACACACATCCCGGAAATGGACATCGCCCTGCCAAGCTCGATGTGAAGATATTTATTCATAATCTTGGCGATGATATCAAGTCCTCCGGAAGATGCATTCCGATTAAATAAAATGCTGAGGCCAAAGCTTACCACCAGGATATAGCAAAGTACATCCAGTTCCTGGCTGCCTGTCAATGACACAAAATCCGGAAACAGATTTTCATAAACACCGATAAATACCGGCAGCATAATACTGGTATAGACTGTCTTTGCCCCAAATTCCTTTCCGCATGTTATAAATCCGATGATCAGCAGCACCACATTCAGTATCATCGTAATTACCGACAGCTGCAACGGTACAAAATGTGAAATGATGATCCCAAGTCCTGAGATGCTGCTGATCGTAGTCTGACTGGGCACCAGGAAAAAATATACCGCTGCCGCGATAATTATGATCGCCACTGTCAGCACCAATGCCTCTTTCGCCAGATCAGCCGGTTGGATCCGACTTGTTTGTTTCTTCTCCATAAACTTATCCCCCTGCTTTATATCTTGTATGCCTCTGTTTTGTTCCGTTCAGGAACAAAACAGAAAATAAGCCTATTAAAAGGATAGCTAATCTTTTGTCATAAGGCAATGAAAATTTAACAGATTTTATAAAAAAATATCACAGATTCATGATTGTCCTGATCTCACGGCAGTAAAATAGCCGCACAATCCATTATCCTCAAAAAACGTCACGATCGGCCTCTGCCGGTTATCGTCCCCTTTCTTCACAAAAATACGGTCACCGTCCACACACACCATCAGGTCAAACATATGTCCATACCTTTTTGGATAGGTAATCCAAATCAATTCTGCCGAATCCGGGACATCCTCTCCGGCATCCAGGTATTCCCTGGCAAGCCGCTTCTGCTCCCCGGCAGAAACCGGCTTTAAAGTCTCGCAGAGCTTAACGATCTCTTTTTCCTGGGAATCTGTAAAATGTATATCTGCTTCTTTCCCCCATGGAGAGATATCGATCACAGTACCGTCCCCGGATTCAATGGATGACACGATCCGGTCACAGTGCAGGAAATACCCCGCAAGCACTGCTGCCGCAAGCGCTGTACCTGCCGCTGCACCCAGGACCTTCATCCGGGCACGCCGCTTCATCTTCCACCATACGGCCTCCAGGAGGATTACCATAATCAAGATCGTAAAGATAACGTTGCCGTAACTCTTCGGCTGGTTCATATCGGTCAGCATGGGGTTCCCGTACCTAAGAAGAATCCCTTGAAAATCAGAAGAAAAAAATGTCGAAACTCCGTAAGCTGCCAGCGCCGCAAACACCCTTGCTATGCACCAGTCTTTCTTAGTCCTGATCTGAAATACTTTCATCCGCGCTCTCTCCTTCCTCTACTTCAATAGTCTGTACACCCATCAGGCCTCCCGTATCATAATACTCCTTTACATACCCGCAGAATTCTTCTGATATGCGGAAGGTACTTCCGTCCTCCGTCGCAAGATAGCGTTCCTCTGCATTGACAGACGCGCTCATATTCCTCATCCCTCCGGCAAATGAAATATGAATCCGGATTTCCCCGTCTTCATTTCTTATGATATTGTCGTCCTCCTTCCGCCCATTTTCAAAAGCATTCAAAAGTATCTCTGCTCTGTCGCCTGTAATCGTTTCCCCATGCGTTTCCGACTCAAGAGAAAAATACTCTGTTCCCCGCAGACGGTTATTATCATACTCCGCCTTTGCATTTACACCGTAAACCACCGCAATAAATACCGCCAGCACCACACCATGGCAGAAAAGGAACTTCACAAATCTCCGGAGCGTAAATACACGCTTATCACCTGTAAAATATCCCATACAGCCGTATAGGGCAGCTCCAATCAGCATCGGCGTGACCCGCTCTGCCAGAAAGGTTGCCGGCACGCTCTGAGGAAAAAATTCTGTAAATCCCCACATATCCGCACCCGGATACCAGGGCACTGCCCCTGTACCTATGACAGAAACATAAATTGCCTCACTGATCTTATAGGGCACTGCAAAAATAACCTTTGTAATAAAAAAGGAATCTGTTGTGTAAGTATAGCTGAACCATCCCATAGCCGCCCCTACAAGCGTAAATATTATGATCCTGAGCGTTCCTTTTTTGAATTTCCCTACTAATTCCAGCAGTTTACTGTCCTCGCCTTCGTATGAAACTTCCGGAATCTCAATCTCTTCTTCCAAAAGCTCTGTATGGTTTGTTTCCTGTTTTGGCATTTCATATCCCTCCTTCCGGTAAATCCCCGGTTCTCAGTGCATATAGTCTCCTGAACCTCTGTCTGGCTCTGTAGAGCCTGCTTTTCAGAGCGCCTTCCTCAATCCCCAGGACGCCTGCGGCTTCCTCATAACTCAGCCCTTCGTAATCTCTCAGAATCAGAACTGTCCGGTCCCGCTCATCTAAAGCCATCAGTACCTCCCGGATCAAGATCCCCTGCTCCTTCCGAAGCATATAATCCTCGGGAAGCTCCTGCTGTTCTGTACTCTGCTCCAGCTCCTGTTCTCCAAGAAGTATCGGTTTTTTCTTCTTTGCATATGACAGAAATGTATTTCTGGCTACTGTAAGCGCCCATGTCTTTACCGTACTCTCGCCCCGGAATCTTCGCAGGCCCAGAAATATCTTAAGAAATGTCTCCTGGCTTAAGTCTTCTGCAAGCGGAACGTCCTTCGTCATATACAGCAGATATCCGTATACAGGATCCCTGCACTCTTTATATATCTTGGAAAATCTTTCCTTCATCTTATAGCCCTCCATGGCATATGCCCTGCAAAAAATAACGTCAGTGGTTCATAAGCCGGATACACCATACCGGAGGCTCTTTCCCGGTACGTAAGGCTAATGCTGCCACTCCGTAAATACGTATTCATATATATAGACTCCTGTCACATCAGAAAGTTTCGCTTCCGGAACAGTCATTTTACTATACAAGAAGGTTGCCATAAGGTCATTGTCCACCTTAATTCTTGTGTTGTCCAACCTACACCCGGCTACGGGAGGAAGTGTTCGCATGGAAATTATCACTGCTTTTTTGGTTGCTGTTGCGGCTGGTGTAGTTTGTCACTACATCATCAAATGGTTAGATAGCGGTCATAAGTACAACAAATAACCTACTGGGTGCTTTTCCAGTATAAAAGAAAAGAAGAACCCTCGAACTGTACGGCAATACAGTTCGAGGGTTCTTTCTTTTGTCCACTGCACAAAAGCAACTCTTCAGCACTGGATTTTCCCGGTGATGGGCGCTGCTTTTGTTTTGCTTTATCTTTCTGGTGAGGACTGAATCGACTATCAATGAACTCAATAATAATATCCTTGAAGGCATGAACTATTTCGATGACCTCCTTTTTTGATGATATAATTCTACCAAAACCGGAGGACATTTTTTAAGAATGAAAATCGGGATTTTTGCAAATCAGGAATCTGTGCAATTTAATTGGATTCCATTTCTGCTGCAATTTCATAATAGAAATCAAAAGCGTATTTCCATACTAATGTAAACAATGCAAGCAACGCAAAGACATCGAAACAATCTCCTCTTCCTGTTTGAGACAAGAAGGAATTGACTGTCTTATCATACTCGTCAGCACAGCTACGGAACATTTCATTTTAAAAATTCTTCTTTGATATTTGGCCATTGATAATCACATCACCCAGTTTCATATCATGAACATTTTGAATTTCCCAAAACTGAAAATCGTTATACTCATATCCAGCGATTTTCTCATCTATACCGCACATGTTCTTGTCAAGTAAACCTTCCAACTCTATACCAGATTGGGCCTTTCGTATTCCATATTCCGCTTGGCGGAATGTGTTTATTTTCTTTACTGTACGCTGAACCACCATCCTTGTATCCTCTTCTGATATTCCTTGACGCTGAAGATTGTACCGAAGGGAGTGCTTATCCGAAACTGTGTCATGAGCATATTTACAGCACTCCATCAAAATCTGAAGAACAACATCCTCCGGTTCTATCTTTCCGCCAAATACATAATCCAGATACTTTGACGGGAATACAGCATCTATTACATTTTCTATTGTGGATTTTACAGCTTCCATTTTTTTATTGAACATCCTATTTCACCGTTCCCCATACATGCTCTTTCAGATAAATATTCCCATCATTAAAATCTGCAACTTTTATTCTATACAGATTGTTCATAGCATCTACAATATCATCTCGATCAACAGCTTTTCCTTCCTTTCGCTGATACCATTCCTGCACTTCACTAATAAATCGCTCTTCTTCGACTCCAGTATTATATACTTTCTCATGCAGTAGATAAATAACATAAGCCTCAAGACTGCTTAATTCCTGTTTCGCAGACTTTCCAATAAAAAAGACTGAAACGATTATCAGTTGGATGTAATTAAATATGCTCTCCGGCTTGCTAATAGATGCTGCAAACTCAAGCCCTGCGATGAATGCTTTCTTCAAATCCATTTTTATATTGCCTGCCTTATAAGATGCAGAGTCTTCTCCTATGAATATAATGCCTTTTCTTGCATCTTCCGGCAACACGGTAATAAAATTATCCACTATGTAAGTACCCGCTGATTCCTCCAAGCCATACTGCAATGCAGCATGCTCTAATTCCTTTTTTAAACTTTCATTGTATTCCATTGCTTCTTTTCTAGTCATTGTCAGACCTCCTCCTCATAAGCTCTCTCTTTTCTGTCCACAGAACCTTATCCAGCTTTCTCCTTTCCATTTTCAGAAGAAGCTGATCTTTATATTCATCATATACATCCAAAAAGCCACTGTACAAATGGTTTCCATCTACGGTATTAAAATTATAATCGTCTTTGTCGACAACCGCAAATAACCGATTTTTACGCTTTATTGGCGTAGGATGCTGCCAGTCATAAAAAACCGTTTTATACAGCACTCTGTCTGTATAATAATACAAATCAAAAAAGTCCATATATATCATCGGCGCCAGATAAGTATAATCTTCCAGAACAGTATTTTCTCCCTTTTCTTCTATAATAATTTTCAACACAATATGGTAAGCGATCATGTCAGCATCATACTCTTCCTTTTCAGGATGCTTTTCGGTGTATTTTCTGCCTATAGCCGCCAGATATGCATGTGCAATCTCATGTGCCAGACTAAATACCACGATTGTCCAATAGCAGTCCTCAGCAAGCTGAAGTATCTGAATATCTCCGTTTACCGTATCCAACAATACCTGATTCGCATCCATACCCTGCATTTCCCCGAATATGCACACATCATTCATTAAGAACAACACATATCTGAAACACTCTCCATATGTCTCCAAATTATCAAAATCCTTAGACCATTTTAACATTGCCAGCAAAAATCCTATTACCGTCGATTCAAATAGTTCATCAATATGTATGAATGCTGGATTTACCCTATCGTTATAAATATAACTGTTAATCGAATTCTGGTAAAGGTTGCTCAATTCAATTTCTGTTCCAGTAAAACCATATTCTTTTGCAAAGTATCTTTTAACTATATCAAACATTGTCCGCAGATTATACTTTTCTATATTCTCTTTTAACTGTTCTTCCGTAAAATAGGAAGAAAAATACTTTAACATGGTTTTAATGCCTCGTTCTTCGTCCTTTAGGGAGCTTCCACCAAATTTGAATATTTCATATTCGTCTGGTGGCAGCATGAATTTTTCCAAAAAAGGACGGGTATTTCTATCCTTTCTCATTTCTTGCTCCTCCTCTTGCTATTATACAACAAATCAATAAAGTTGGGAGCATTTATTATGATAGTCGTTCAAATATATCTAGCAGAATAAAGAAATTTTTGCCGCTGATCACAGCAAAGACTCCAAGGTGCCGGATGGCGCATCTTCTTGTCTCCGATATTAAAGCAAGGTCCTGCTTCCATAATAGAGAGCATATACTTTTCGCTCAAAGGCATTTTTCAATTGCTGCACCTCCAGCTTCGAATTGGGCAGACAACGTTCTGCCAAAAGTTCCATAACCGCCCTATGTAAAAAGTTTGCAAATGGATTTGGTATAGCTCCCTTGTACTTTGCACATAATTCCGCTATAATAATGTACAAGAAGGGAGGCGTACTATATGCCACAGATTAGACCAATTACAGACCTTAGAAATACCACAGAAATTTCTGAGCTTTGCCATGCAAGACGCGAGCCGCTTTTTATTACAAAAAACGGCTACGGTGATTTAGTGGTTATGAGCATTGAAGCATACGAAGAAATGATAGAAACGGCGAGAACAGACGCGGCAATCAGTGAAGCCGAAAAAGAATATGCCACTGATGGCGTTCTGTTAGACGCGAGGGAAGCACTTTCTTCTTTACGGAGGAAACATTTTGGATAAATACACTATAAAACTCTATACCCAAGCTTACCAGGATTTAGACAGTATTTATACCTATATCGCAGAAAACCTGTTAGAACCCGATACCGCTCTGAATATGGTTGACGAACTGGAAAAAGCAATTTTCAGTTTAGAGCAACTACCGAAGCGTGGCGCACCCCGCCGTGTCGGAGCTTACACAAATGGGGATTATCGCCAGTTATTCATCAAAAATTATGTTATCATCTATCGTGTGCTGAAGGAAAAGAAAGAGGTACATATCGTCACAATACGATATACGCCGAGCAGCTTCTAAAGCTGAATATAAATAAACGAAAACGGCTACATGCAAAAGGCTGCGGCAAAAGGCTGCAGCCCCTTCTTTCTATCAACTTGCTTTTTGTATTGGTCTGGAGGGCGTCATTAAGTAACACCTCTGCTTAATACCGATATTTTCCTTATTTCTCTAACCACTCAACAGGAACAAGCTTGACGCTATTTCTCCATTTTTCAACAAGATTAATTTTGGAATCAGGTATATTACCCCATATATCATCATCAGCATGTTCTGTAACGATGATCTGAATGTCAAAGCTGGTGTTTTTTACAAAGACAGATAGGGTCTCAAATATCTTCCTGACCGCATTTTTGTCATCATCATTTAATTGCGCTTCAGCCTCATCGGCAGAATACTGAATACGAGGAAAGTAAACTTGACTTGGCTGATCAAAAATTATAAAGTTCGGCACATTAACACTGGACTTGCTTTGGAAAAAGTGCTGTAAAGCAAGAATCAGTGACATATGATAAGACAGCCAATTGGACGCACTGCCGATCTCCCACAAATAGTCGTCACGTCCTGTCTGATTTTTCACACGCACAGTTAAGTCTTTGATAACAAAATCCACGGGATCTTCTGGATGTCAAAAAACAATCAAAAATAAAAATATCTGTAAGACTGTTTTGAAACGGTGTCAAATCTTACTTGAACTGGATGAAGAGCAGGGGGCAGGGCTTACACACGCTCAGATTGCTCACAGTCACGCTGTTTGTAAGTCTACCGTAGCAAATGTTGTTCAGTCTTACATAAAAAATGGAATCACAGACATTATCCGGTATAACATCAGCCCAAATTCTGCTACAGCGCGCCGTAAAGTAGACGGACGTGTAGAAGCGCATATCTTTCAGATTGCCTGTGGCCCGGTTCCAGGCGGACATACTCATTGGACCTTGCGGCTTCTGGAGGAAAAGCTTCGCGCGGAACTGGATACTCCCATAGGGAGAGAGGCCATCCGTCAGACATTAAAAAAATGAACTTTGACCTCACAAAAACGAATACTGGTATATCCCGCCAAAAGAAAACGCAGAATTTGTAGCCTGCATGGAAGATATTCTGGATGTTTATGAAATGCCCTATAACCCATGGATTCCTGTTGTATGTATGGACGAAAAGCTATACCAGCTTCTTGGGGAAGTCAGGGAACCGCTTTCCATGCGTTCCGGAGATACTCGGAAAATAGATTCTGAGTATACGCGTAATGGAACCGTCAGTATCTTTGTATTTGTGGAACCCTTGGGCGGTGTACGCCATATAAGTGTCCGTGAACATCGTACAGCGATTGACTGGGCAGAAAAAATAAAATATCTGGTGGATGTCAGCTATCCGGATAATGAAAAATTGTGCTTGTTATGGACAATCTGAATACTCATGCGGTGCCATCACTCTACAAAGCATTTCCAGCCGGTGAAGTTCGACGGATTGCGAAAAAACTTGGCCAAGAACTCTCAGCATGGGAACATGACCGAAATGAGCATACGGCATGTATCCAATGGCAATTTACTACGAATAAAGCCAGAACTAAACTGATATCACTTTATCCAAAATTCGATGAAACTGTGACGAAATAATTAGTGTGAATATAATGCAGCCAGCACACTAGCCTATAATATACTTGCACATTGGTCAAGCTAAATTGAATAAAAATTCGCAAAAGTGAATGTTTATTCTTTGTTTTTGCATTTCAAACTTTTGCAAAAGTTGGGGTCAAAAATGCCCTTTTTACCCGATTTTGCCCCAAAAACGCTAAAAAAACTGTTTTGAAAATTATGCCCTAAAAACCCGCAAAACCTCAGTAATACTGCGCTTTTGCGGGCTTTTTTCTACTCAAAATTTTTACTCACACCACCAGCATCGCATCCCCAAAGGAGAAGAAGCGGTATTTCTCTTCCACAGCTATTCTGTATGCGTCAAGCACCTGCTCCCGCCCGGCCAGCGCCGATACCAGCATCACAAGCGTAGACTCCGGCAGATGGAAGTTGGTGATCAGGGCGTCAAGCACCCGGAACTGATATCCCGGATAAATAAAAATATCGGTCCAGCCGCTGCCGGCCTTCAAATGTCCGGATTCATCAGCTGCGGACTCCACCGTACGGCAGCTTGTCGTCCCCACACAGATTACTCTTTTTCCCTTTTTCTTAGCTCCGTTAATCTTAGCTGCCGCCTCCTCATCAATCTGAAAAAACTCCGAATGCATATGATGCTCTGTGATCTCTTCTACCTTAACCGGACGGAAGGTTCCTAGCCCCACATGCAGAGTCACTTTTGCAACATCAATGCCTTTTGCCCTGATTGCGTCAAGAAGCTCCGGCGTAAAATGAAGGCCCGCCGTGGGCGCCGCCGCCGAGCCGGTGTGCTTGGCATATACGGTCTGATACCGGTCTTTATCCTTAAGCTGATGGGTAATATACGGCGGAAGCGGCATTTGTCCCAGCTGATCCAGTATTTCTTCAAAGATTCCCTCATAAGAGAACTGTATCAGGCGGTTTCCCTCCTCTACAATGTCAATCACTTCCCCGGTCAGAAGTCCGTCTCCAAAACTTATTTTTGTCCCGGTCTTAGCCTTTTTCCCAGGTTTCACAAGAGTTTCCCATATATCCTTTTCTTTTCTCTTCAGCAACAGAACTTCAATCTTTGCGTCTGTTCCGATCTTAGAGCCAATCAGCCTTGCCGGGAGCACCTTCGTGTCATTGACCACCAGGCAGTCTCCCTCTTCAAGATAATCAACGACCTCCCGGAACACATGATGGGAAACAGCCCCGGACTCCCTGTCAAGGACAAGGAGTCTGGAGCCGGATCGGTCCTCTAATGGATCCTGGGCGATCAATTCTTCCGGCAACTCATAATAAAAATCCTGTCGTTTCATGCTGCTGCGAATCCCTTTCTTCCTGTTTGTCGGTCTGTTTTGAAGCTTCTTCCTCCGGCTGTACTGTCGCCTGCCCCACAGCTTTTTCCTCCGGCTGTACTTCTGCCTGCTCCATAGCTTTCTCCTCTGGCTGTAACGCCGTCTGCTCCATGGCTTCTTCCTCCGGCTGTAACGCCGTCTGCTCCATGGCTTTTTCCTCCGGCTGTAACGCCGCCCGCTCCATGGCTTTTTCCTCCGTCAAAACTACACGGTATCCTCCTTCCGGCATTCTGGGAACACCAGAACCCACATGCGTATGATTTTGAAACGGCTGTTCAAAGACGCTCGTCCCTCCACCGGATGTATTCTGTACATACCCACCTTTCGGCGGCATTCCGGGGCGCTGCTGCACCGGCGGCACTCCCGGCCCTTCCGGTCCCTTCGGCATCGGCGGCCTGCTCGTTCCGTTCATATTCGGAGGATACATTTTTTGTACGGGAGGAATGCCTGTTCCTTGCTGCATCGGCGGCACTCCCGGCCGCTGCTGTACCGGGGCTTCTGTGCGTACCGGGGGAGTCTGATATCCCGGAGTTCCTCCTGCGGGCGGAGCCTGATACACCGGAGTTCCTCCATATGCGCCCGGAACCTGGTACGCCGGATACATCTTTATCTTTCTTCCGTAAATCACCCGGGTATCACAGAGCATATCGTGCAGTCCGCGCTTTTCCTTATCAATCCCGATGAGAATATAACCGATACACAGAACCAGCCCGCTTAAAAAGCGTCCCACCGTCTCACGGTATACTACATTGAAAAGGGTAAGCTTCTCTCCGTCCCGGGCACTCACAACCCTCAGGTTCATTGCCCGCTTTCCGGGTGTTGTCCCTGCATGATAGGTACACAGGATAAAATAAAATACCTGAACTGCGTAAAGGATAATATCCTTAAACGTGTAGTGGAACAATATATTTCCGCCAAGGAGCGTACCGTCCGTCAACGGCGACAGCCCGAAAAGGATCATCCTTACAATCAAAAGCCCGGCAAATACGATAGCACTGTCTATTACATAAGCCGCCAGACGAGCCCAGAACCCTGCATAGACAATCTCCTGCCCCATACCGGCCGGAATCCTGCTGCCCGCGTAATCTGCGCCTGCATTACTGTAATTGTTCTGCATAATACATCAGCCTCCCGCTCTCCATCTCGTCTGCAGTTTCTTTAAGTACCTGAGCCTCTGATTTTGGGATCATTGACTGTGCCTTTGAAAAAAGAGACGCAAATACACTGATATCCCTGTCAATACTGTAAAACTCACTCACCTCAAGAGTCCGGCTCATCTCATTTTTCATATCCTCATACAGGCTGATCTCATCGATCAGGCCGTTTTCCTTTGCCTGTTTTGCCGTATAAGTACGGCCGTCAGCCAGCGCCTTCACCTGCTCCTCAGACATACCTCTTCCTTTTGCCACCTTATCTACAAAATCAGCATAGCATTCATCAACCTGGCTCTGGTAAATGGCAATCTGTTCATCCGTAAGGCTGCTGGAATCTTTATTTTTCCCGCTCGTGATGCTCACATAGCGGATCCCGAGTTTCTCATACAATCCTGTCATGTCGTAGCCGGCCATAATGACTCCGATGGAGCCCGTTACTGTGTTGGGATTTGCATAGATCCTGTCAGCAGTCACGGAAGTCATATAGCCGCCGGAAGCCGCATAATGCGCCATGTATCCCCAGATCGGCCGTCCGGTCACCTCTTTATATTCCTGAAGCTTCTGATACAGTTCTTCGGACTCATACACAGTCCCGCCCGGAGAATCTACATACAGCAGGATTCCTTTATTGTTCTGGTCAGCCATCAGCTCGTCCAGATATTGCAGGGTAGTAATATGATGATACCCTTCCTGAACATTAAACATGTCCTCCGCCGTCTGCTCCTGGATCGTCCCTTCCACATTTACGATGGCAATATAATCACTGAACGGGGCATTAAATTCAAAATCTCCCGCCAGTAAACTCCCCGCCACCTCATTTAGTTTTTTCTGAGAAAATGTATTGGTCAGTACGCTGGCCGCTCCTACGACAATAAACAACACTGCTGCAACAATTAAACCAACAATCTGCTTTTTCTTCATGTCCATCCCTCCAGATTCTTATTTACGAAGCTCAATTCCCAGGCTCTCTAACGCTCCCAGTATCTTATCCATTGCCTTTGTAACTTCTGCATCCTCCAGAGTCTTATCCTTCGCACGGAATGTGATGGAGTATGCCATGGACTTGTATCCTTCCTGAATCTGTTTCCCCTCGTACAGGTCAAACAAACCATAACTCTCCAGATATGCTCCACCCTTTTTCTCGATCACTTCCTCTACTTGTCCGGCCAGGATCTCTTTTGGCATTACCATACTGATGTCGCGGGTTACTGCGGGGAATCTTGCAATCCCTGTATATTTCCGGTCAAAGGTAGCGCGCTCCACGACCTCAGGCATATCGATCACTGCCACATATGCTTTTGTGCCGATCCCGTAGGTGTCTGCCACATCCGGGTGTACCTCGCCGAGATATCCCACAACCACACCGTCATACAGAATATTTGCCTGCCGTCCCGGGTGAAGATAGGTTTTTCCCGATTCCGGATCATAGGTCTCCTTTTTATGCAGACCAGCCTTCTCGAAAAATTCTTCTACCACGCCCTTCATGCTGAAGAAATCTCCGTCCCCGTACATTCCCAGTGTAAACTGCATCCTTTCCTCCGGAAGTTCTGCAAGCGGCAATGTCTCTGGAAGATAAATATTTCCAAGTTCATAAAGTCTTACATTTTTATTCCTTCTGTTATAGTTTGTCGCCAGCGACGTAAGCATTCCGTTTAAAGAAGTCGTACGCATAATACTGTAATCCTCGCCCAGGGGATTCGTAATTTCTACCGCCCTCCGAAGCGGAGAATCTTCTGGAAGCAGCAGCTTGTCAAATACCTTCGGACTCTCAAAGGAGTAAGTCATGCCCTGGCTGAAACCACAGAACTCGGCAATATCACGGGCAACCTCCTCCACCCGCAGCTTAAAGGACAATTTCCCGGCCGTAGCCTCGCCGCGGGGCAATGTCGTAGGAATGTTATCATATCCATAGAACCTTGCCACTTCCTCCGCCAGATCCGCCATACGGAACAGGTCATGCCGGAAGGTCGGTGCGATCACCTCACCAGTCTCTTCATCGTAGGAAAGGCCGATCATTTCAAAATATCCGATCATTTCTTCTTTGGAAATCTCTGTTCCGAGAAGCTGGTTGATCTCCTGTGCATCAAAAGGAACCCGCACCGGCTCTTTCTTTTTCCCGTACACATCTACCATGCCGCCCACTACTTCTCCGGCGCCCAGCTCCTCTACCAGCTGGCATGCACGGTCAATCGCCGCCTGTGCGTTGTTCGGGTCAAGCCCTTTTTCAAATTTGCCCGAGGCGTCCGTACGAAGTCCTACTTTCTTACTTGATTTCCGGATATTGGTTCCGTCGAAACAGGCGGCCTCAAAAAGCATCGTCTCAACGCTGTCCGTAATCATAGAATTTTCACCGCCCATAATCCCGGCAATTCCGACAGATTTCTCTCCGTCACAGATCATCAGGACAGATTCGTCCATCTGTCTCTCCTGGCCGTCAAGCGTGACAAATTTTTCCCCCTCCCCTGCTCTGCGGACAATGATCTCATTTCCTGCGATTGTCCTAAGATCATAGGCGTGCATCGGCTGGCCGTACTCTTCCATCACATAGTTGGTGATATCAACCAGATTATTGATGGGACGGATTCCCACAGAGGCAAGGCGCCTCTGCATCCATTTCGGTGACGGGCCTATCTTAATATTCTTTACTACCCTCGCACAATATCTCGGACACAGATCTTCATCCTTCACAGTAACCTTAATGTAATCGTTGACATCTTCCTCATTGCCGGTCTTTGTCACCACCGGCGGACAAAACTCTTTTCTGAATGTCGCGGCTGCCTCCCTGGCAATACCTACAACGCTGAAACAATCCACCCTGTTGGACGTAACCTCATACTCAAATACCACATCATGCAGCCCGAGGATCTCCACCGCGTCTGCTCCCACCGGCACATCCTCCTGAAAGATATAGATTCCTTCTTCCGGCGCTTCCGGATACATATCCCTGGTGGAGCCAAGCTCCTCGATGGAACACATCATCCCGAAGCTCTCCACACCACGCAGCTTTCCTTTCTTAATCTTGATCCCGCCTGCCACACGGCTTCCGGGCTCATGGCCGCCTGCCACGCGTCCTCCGTCCCTTACAACCGGAACTTTATCACCCTCGTGCACATTTTTGGCGCCTGTTACGATCTGAACCGTCTCACTTCCTACATTTACCTGACAGACAATCAGTTTATCCGCATCCGGGTGCTTCTCAATCTTGTCAATCTGTCCTACCACGATCCTGTCAAGATCTGCATCCAGCTCTTCGTAGCCCTCTACCTTTGTTCCGGATAATGTCATTGCATCTGTATATTCCTGGGCTGTGGCCTCAAGGCCGGGAACATAGGCTTTTATCCATGATAATGATGTATTCATTTTTCCTCTCCTTTCAAGTTGAGGACGTAGCAAAGTTTAAGTTTACTACGTCCCAAATTACACTTTGGGGTGTACCTAACTGCATTTCGGGCTGTACCCATTTTAAAATTGTTTCAAAAATCTTATATCATTCTCATACAGCAATCTCATATCATCAATCTCATATTTTAACAGCGCAATTCTCTCCAGACCTACGCCAAACGCGAACCCGGAATACTCCTCCGGATCAATCCCGCACATTTCCAGGACATGGGGATGCACCATCCCACAGCCGAGGATCTCAATCCAGCCCGATCCTTTACAGAAACGGCATCCTTTTCCTCCGCATTTGAAACAGCTTACATCAACCTCCGCACTTGGTTCAGTAAACGGGAAATGATGTGGACGGAATTTGGTCTTTGTCTCCGACCCGAACAATTCTTTTGCAAATACTTCCAACGTGCCCTTTAAGTCTGCAAAGGAAACATTCCTGTCAATGACAAGCCCTTCAATCTGATGAAAGGACGGCGAATGTGTAGCGTCCACCTCATCGGAACGGAATACTCTTCCCGGCGCGATCATACGGATCGGAAGTTTCCCCTGTTCCATCACACGGGCCTGTACCGGCGATGTCTGGGTACGCAGCACGATTTCTTTATTGATATAGAAAGTATCCTGTTCATCCTTTGCCGGATGCCCGTCGGGGATATTCAGCTTTTCAAAATTGTAAAGGTCATATTCTACCTCCGGCCCTTCTACAACCTCATACCCCATGCCCACAAAGATCCTTTCTACCTCCTCCAGTGCAATGGTATTCGGATGACGGTGACCTACCATGTTCTTCTTCGACGGGAGCGTCACGTCAATCACTTCTTTTTTCATCTGCCTCTCGCGGATCGAACGTTCCAGCTTCACCCGGCTGTCCTCCAGTATTTTCTCGATGGCCTCTCTTGTCTCGTTGACCATCTGCCCTACCTTCGGCCTGTCCTGCGGGGCAACATCCTTCATGCTCTTTAATACTGCGGTGAGCTCACCTTTTTTTCCAAGATGCCTGATACGCACATCATTGAGCTTCTCCAGCGTATCCGCCTGTTCAATTGCTTTTAACGCTTCATTTCTGATGTTCTTAAGCTTTTCCTTCATCTCTTTATCTCCTTTTCATTGATGATTTACCAAAATAGACCGTATATCCGCCGGGACATGTACAGCCGGGACTCCCGGATAAGTACAAAAAAACCCCATCCCTAAAAGGGACGAGGCTATAACCCGTGATACCACCCTGCTTCCTGTATTTCCGCCGCCCATTACAGCCGTATCCGGAGCTCTGATCTTCCGAAATGCTGCGCTTTCCGTTCCATACAGGCACTCATCTGTGCGTAACGTGCACCTTACGGCATTTCCTACTTTCAGCCCACGGATCTTCACCCGCCTGCCCTCAAAAGGCAGGTATCATGAATTCTCCAAAAGCCGATGGCCTGGTTCAAAAATGCAGCTCGCGTGGGAAATTCAATTACCATCTGTACCAAAGGGGACTTTCAGCCCACGGACCCCTCTCTCTGGTGGGAAATGGCTCTCTACTTGCACGGTCATTGCTTTTATCCTAATTATTGTAACACACAACCGATAGATGTCAAGAAATGTTTCTGTTAAATTATCTTTTT
>CAJTRM010000009.1 GCA_910578865.1 uncultured Dorea sp. | reverse complement strand
AGGTGACAAAGATCACGGACTTTGACGGAAGTGTGATACAGAGAACCTATAATGTCCTCAACAAGCCGGAAGTGGTGACCGACCAGCTGGGGAGGAAGACCACGCTCCAGTACGACGCCATGTGGAACCTGGCCCGCGTTACAGCGCCGGACGGGGGAAGGACGACGTATCTTTATAATGAGAACAACCGCCTGACCCGGGTGAAGGATGCCCTGGGGAATGTGACCCGGTATACGTATGACGGGAACGGGAACCGGCTGAGTGAGGAAGCTGCGGACGGAGCAGTCACCCGGTTTACTTATGATGCAGTGGGGAGGCTTGTGAAAGTAACGGAGCCGGACGGGGCAGAGAGCAGCTACACCTATGATAGCGAGGGGAACCTGACCCGGGTGACAGATGCCCTAGGGAATACGGTTACCATGGAATATGACGGGGCAGGGCAGCTGATCAAAGAGACGAACCCGCTGGGGGAGAGCCGGAGCTATACGTATACAGCTTTGGGCGATGTAGAGAGTATGACAGACGAGGCGGGAAGGGTGACCCGGTATCAGTACCTTCCGGGAGGGCAGGTAGAGAAGATCCTCTATCCGGACGGGACGGAGGAGGGTTATACCTATGATGCAAACGGCAGTGTAGAGACCTACAGCAATGAGGACGGGTTTACCCTGACCTACCTATATGACAGCCTTGACCGTATCATACGGATTGAAGGAAGCGGAGGAGAGAAAAAGGAATACACCTATGATGCAGTCGGAAATGTCACCTCCATGACGGACGCCTCAGGGAACACCACTCGGTATGGATACTCCCTGGCAGGGGAACTTACTAAGGTGATCGATGCGTTGGGGAACGAAACGGAATACCGGTATGATCCTTGCGGAAGACTGACGGAGATCCGGCAGTATGGAGCAGACGGGAGCCTGACAGAAGGAGCAGACATCAGGGGAATGGATGAGGAACTTCTGGAGGCGGAGCGAACTAACCGGAGGAACCGGGTATGCCATGTGACGAAATATCAGAGGAATCTGTCAGGGCAGATCGAGACCGTTACGGATGCCCTGGGGCAGACGGAACACTACCGATATGATAAGAAGGGGCAGCTCCTTGAAAAAGTAGACAAGGAGGGCTACCTGACGAAATACGGTTACACCCACCGGGGAGATGTGAAGCAGATCCGGTATGCAGACGGCAGGGAAGTGAAGCTGTCCTACAACCCGCTGCGTCAGCTGACAGAAATGGAAGACTGGCTGGGCATTACGGAGATCAAGAATGACGCCCTTGGCAGGGCGGAGAAGGTCACCTATCCGGATGGGAGAAGTGTATCTTATACCTATGGAAAGACTGGTGAGCGGACAAGCATTACTTACCTGGATGGGAGAACCATACACTATGGCTTCGATGAAAACCTGAGGCTGTCAGAATTAAAGGACGGGGATAGGATCATCAGTTATGCTTACAACCAGGCGGGAAGGCTGGCGGAGAAGAGGTTCCCCAATGGCATGAGGAGCAGTTACCGGTATGATCCTAAAGGCCAGATCATAGAATTACTCCACGAAGACCGGGAAGGGGTTTTAGACCGTTATCAGTACCAGTATGACCTGTCGGGGAATAAGACGGGGATCACGAAAGAGAGGAGGGGGCTTAAGGAAGAAAGCGGGGACTACCGCTATGGCTATGATGCTATCGGAAGGCTGGAATCTGTAATGAAAGACGAGGATCCCTTGCGTTGTTATAGCTATGATGCGTTCGGGAACCGGATAAACTTGCTGGAAGGCAGGAAGACAACTGTCTATACTTATAATGCTCTGAACCAGCTCATATCGAAGAAAGATACAGAAGGAGAGACTGCCTATCAGTACGACAGGAGAGGGAACCTGACAGAAGCCATAAGAAACGGAAATATCAGGAACCAGTATATATATGGGGCATTGAACCGTCTAGAACGAGCGGTGAACGGGAAAGGAGAAGCTACCAACTACCAGTACAATGGCCTGGGATACCGGATAGGGAAGCAGGAAGGCAGAGTGACAGATATCCGCAGATTGGGAGACAGTCTTGATCCGCTGAATCAACTGGAGGAGCAGAAGTTGGACCCGGTAAAGAATCTTCGTTATACCATTGATTTAACAAGGGTATACCACAATTTACTGGAAAGGGAAGAAAACCAGAGGAGACAAATCTATCTATGGGATGGGAATGTGGCAAGTTTCTGTGAAGAATGGGGAGGAAGCCAGCAGTATTATCTACAGGACGAGTTAGGCAGCCCACTGAGAATTGGGGGAGAAAACGGGGATTTAATAGATAGGTATGGGTATGACGAGTTTGGACGTGACCTGTATAGGAATCAGGGGAAGGTGCAACCATTTGGGTATACTGGATACCAGCATGATGACGTGGCAAGGACTTATTTTGCACAAGCACGGGAATACAAAGAGAGTTCGGGCAATTTTTGTGCATTGGATAAACTTGTTGGGAGTATGAGTTTACCGGTTACACATAATAGCTATATTTATTGTGCACAGAAACCGCTTGATAATATGGATAGCACAGGCCATTGGTTTGGAATAGATGATGCAATTGCAGCCGGAGTTGGAGCAGTTTTGGGGGTTGCTTCTCAGGCGGCTTCGGATGTTGTATTATCGGTTATTAAAGGAAAACCTCAAATATCGTCGTGGCAAGATTATGTTGGTGCTGCAGCAGGAGGTGCAGCAGGAGGTGTTACCACACTTTACGCTGGTCCGGTAGTAGGAGCAATGGTCGAAGGAGCAGTGTCAACATTATCTGCGGAAGGATTAAAGGCAGTAACAAAGCCAAATTATAACAGGGATGTTAAAGATGTACTTATTGAGGCGGTAGGGAATACAGTACTTGGAGGAGTATGTGCTTTTGGATTTAATGGGTTCAAGTTCAAATCGGAAGAAGGAATATCGGCAATATCAAAATCGTATAGGGAAACTTATGAATCATTGTATGATAACCCAAGAATACAACGGCTATTATCAAGTGATAGGAAATATTATATAGATAAAGCAATAAAAGAATTGCAAAAGGCAAAGGAATCCTATGCTGAAGATGTAGTACTCCTTGCAAAAGAAGCATTAAAAGGAGGTTTATCACTGAAAGATCTGTCACAATCCATTATGCCTAATTTAACTAAGGAAGCTAAAGAGGTATTTCTGGTCTTTGTAGATATAATAAAAAATAATGAAGGAGTAGCAAGTATAATATGTACTGATGAATAGTAGGAGAGGGAAAGTAAAGATGCATACAGCAGATTTAGTGTCGTTCTATGGATGGCAGATTGTATTTTTCATGTGTATAATCTGGTTTTGTATTAGAGTCTTGAAAAATAAGAATGTCATTTATTTAGATGAAGCTGTTTCTAAAAAGACAGTAAAACGAGTAAATATCATTGCTAAGATAGTGGGAGGAATAATTTTTGCACTAATATTTGTATGGTGGACAATACCAGCAATTCGAGATATCCCTTTTGTAATAGAAAATAAATATAAAACAGTAACAGGTTATGCTGTAAGTGAGGACTCTGGAAGGGATACAAGGAAGATACGTAGTTTTACAGTGGAGGATGAAAATCATAAAAGGATTCATGTAAGTGTGTATGCAGAAAATGTATATGTTGGAGATTATATGAAGATAGTTTATCTTCCACATATGCAGGTGGGTACTGTTATAGAAAGGAGTAAAAAGGATGAGTGAATTGAAACATTTGATATATGCATTCGGAATGGCTGTTATTTTTATTTTGATAAAGCAATATGAGAGAAATCATGTTGTTTTATCAAATGGTACAGCAGATAATTATATGGTAATTACTCCATCAATTTTAAAGAAAGTTTATATGATGATGTTTGCAGTAGGAATAATATTATATGGAGCATTTTTGATTCTATATTTAAAAAAGGTAGCGGGCGTGACGAAAGGACATTTGAGGTTTGCATTCGTTTTTGCTGTTATAGGGCTTATTGTAGTTGCCTTTGCGTGTAAGTGGAAGCTTGAAGTGTCAGGGGAAAGAATGAAGATGAGCCCGTTATTAAATAAAACGATAATGGTAGATGTATGTGAGCTCGATAAAGCGGAAATAGATAGTAAAGGTGGGTTGACGATATATTATAAAGGGAAAAAGGTAATGAAGGTGGATCCATTATGTGTGAATTACGATAAATTATGTGATACCTTATTTAAGTATCATAAGTTGTAACCTTTAATGCAAATCGGAGGCTGTCAGAATTAAAGGACGGGGACAGGATCATCAGTTATGCTTACGACCAGGCGGGAAGGCTGGCGGAGAAGAGATTCCCTAATGGCATGAGGAGCAGTTACCGGTATGATCCTAAAGGCCAGATCATAGAATTACTCCACGAAGACCGGGAAGGGGTTTTAGACCGTTATCAGTACCAGTATGACCTGTCGGGGAATAGGACGGGGATTACGAAAGAGAGGAGGGGGCTTAAGGAAGAAAGCGGGGACTACCGCTATGGCTATGATGCTATCGGAAGGCTGGAATCCGTAATGAAAGACGGGGATCCCTTGCGTTGTTATAGCTATGATGCGTTCGGGAACCGGATAAACTTGCTGGAAGGCAGGAAGACAACTGCTTATACTTATAATGCTCTGAATCAGCTGACGGAAAAAAGTATCCGTGGAGCAGAGTACCCCACAACAGAGAATTACAGTTACGATAAGAGAGGCAACCTGATCCAGACATTGGAGAATGGAACCATTAAGAACCAGTACATTTATGGAGCGATCAACCGACTGGAAAAAGCGGTGAACGGAAAAGGAGAGGCGGCGAGCTACCAGTACAACGGGCTGGGATGTCGGGTTGGAAAGCAGGAAGGCAGAGCGGCAGATATCCACAGATTGGGGGACAGTCTTGATCCGCTGAATCAACTGGAAGAGCAGAAATTAGACCCGGTAAAGGATATCCGTTATACTATTGATCTGACAAGAGGGTACCATAACCTGCTGGAAAAGGCAGAGTGCAGAGAGCAGGAAGATAGCGTACAGAACCATACCCAGACTTACTTATGGGACGGGAATGTGGCCAGTTTCTACGGAGAAAACGCAGATACTCCACAGTATTACCTGCAGGATGAACTGGGGAGTCCTGTCCGCATAGAAGGAGTGGACGGGAATCTGGTGCAGAGCTATGGTTACGATGAGTTTGGATGTGACCTGTATAGGAACCAAGGTGAGGTGCAGCCATTTGGGTATACTGGGTACCAGCATGATGCTGTGGCGGGAACGTACTTTGCACAGGCGAGGGAGTACGTATCAGGTCACGGACGGTTTGCAGGGAAGGATCAGATAAAAGGTTTGGCAAGTTTGCCACGTACTTTAAATGAATATATTTATTGTTTTAATAATAGTATGATTTTCATAGATATGGACGGGCAATTTCCAAGTTGAGGTGATATTGCCAGTGGCTTCCAAAAGGGAGTAAAGTATTTGGGTGACAAATTTAGCGATGGTGCTCATGTTATATATGATAATACAATAGGAAAAATTGTAGGTGTAGATCAGGTCATTTATTAAACGGATTATATGGGCATGAATTATGAAGTGGTCTCTCATACTGGTGGAGACCTTTTTGTACTACGTAAGGATAGGAGAGGAAAAACGATTGGTTGGTCTATGGAGTCGGAGATAAATATTCCGGCCATGGGGGTGACCAGTGAGCAAAGCATCTCTGGAAAAGGGTGGGATTTCAGTTCGCTGAAATATACAAATGATATTTATCTGAACCTTGGAGGCGGCATTTCTTACAGAGGAGGGTATCATGCGGATAAGGATGGTATAGGAGTGCAGTGGGGTGAAGCCGGAAATACAGGGAATATGCCTGTGCCACTACCAGATGGGACAAAGCTGGAGGACTTTTGGAATGTTGAATGGGAGCTCACTGTCGAAAACGATGTGGCGGATTGGAAGACAGTAGCAGAGGTTGCAGCTGCTGTCGCGGCAATAGCTGCGCTTGTGTGGGTTACTGCTAATGATTTGACTATCATAGGAGTTTTAGATGATGCCCTAATTGTGCCAATATGCACGTATCTTGCTACTAGCGCACCAGCACTATATCAGCATTTTATAAATGCATTTCCGCAATTGCAGGGAATTGTTTCTAATGTAAGTAACTGTATGGAATAAAAGGAGGATTTATGAGGAAAAAAGGGATAAAAATAGTGGCTATATGTGTGGCAGTTCTTTTATGGCTCTTTTTCATACTATATATAATCGGAGTTTTGGTGGAAAAGGGAGTTTTGGGACAGGAAAAGGATGAATCGGAGATCACAGTAAAATATAAATATGATCCGAAACGGGAGATGTCCAGGGAAGAGGATATCCCTGATTCCAAATATCAGGACACATTACAGAAGGCGTTAGAAGAAGGAAGAACAGACTTGGAGGAAGAGACAGAGTATCAGGCGAATGTAGACGAGGTCATTATGTCTTTAGAAAATGAGGAATATATATCAGTATTTTTTCGTTCTGTTAAAGATAAGGATCAGGAGTGTTTTACAATGGCTAAATTCAGAAAGAAGAATATTGGTGGTGAAACAAAATACTTTTTTTGTCTGGATTTCCAAGTATATATACAACAAGTGATTCATTTTTTGGGGATAATTTCGAAAAATATATTCGAGGTAATTTGACTTTAGGTGATTATATGCAAAGTGTTAATATAGATCCTTCAAAAGGTAGGTTTATTTATGGAGAAAGTAGGTATAAGGAAATATATAGATTGAAAGTAGAAGGACAAAAACCAACCGAAATTATTCCTTACAAGGTGTTCGGGGAGCAGTGGTATTTTTGGTATTATGAGAATCTGGAAAGTGATAAAGCGGGGAATCAGTTGGAATACACATATTAAACCAAGTTTTATTCTATATGGGAGGTAGATTGGAGTGGATTATCTTATTCATTAACACCGTTGCCTGGAGTTAAATATACGATGACAACGATTGATGCTATTAATTCAACAGGAGTCTTAACAGCTGTTATTGATGGAGCGAATCATGTTTCTGTACGTCCAGTCAATCCATTGGAGATGAAAAATTGGATTCAAAGTAGACCGACAGCAAAGGAAGAGCCATATTACTTGACAAAAATACTGATGAGAATTTCTGTAAAAAATAATGGGAGTGTTTGTGATGTCACAGGTGATTAACAAATTGTTACAAGAAAATCGATTTAACATATATAGTAATGAAAAAATGAGAACAGAGGATATTAAATTTTTAGCAAAAAAATTTTGTGAAACCAAAAAAGAAGATTTAAAGAATTATTTATCAATGGATAGGGCATTTTCAAAAATGTGTTGGATGAATTATGTTTATATAATAAAAGAAATGCCTTATTCAAAAAAAATAGAGGAAATAGATATTTTGTTTGAATTTCTTAAAGATATGAATTGGCCAGTGGCTAAGGAATCAATGAATGTGATAGCAGATTTAAAAAAGAAAGACATAATATTTTCAATTGAAAAATTCCTCATATGCGCATATGAAGAAAAGGATTATATGTGGATTTCTGGTATATATGTTCTGTCAAAACAGGTAGGATTATCAAAAGATGATTTTATAAATAAGGATATTTTTAAAATTTTTCAATATAGAGATTTTTGATTATAATGCTATCTCCGTGATTGGACACGTTGAGGAATGTCTCTGAGATTTTTTACAGTTGAAGCTTAGACCCCTTAAGCCAGCTGGAAGCCCTAAAGCCAGAGCCGGAGAAAACCATCCGCTACACCATAGACCTGACAAGGGAATACCACAACCTCTTGGAAAAGGAAGAAAACCAGAGGAGGCAGGTATACCTGTGGGACGGGAATGCGGCAGGCTTCTATGGGGAAAGGGAAGAAAACCCGCAGTACTACCTGCAGGACGAGTTGGGAAGCCCGCTCAGGATAGAGGGAGAAGACGGAAGCCTAAGGGAGAGTTACGGCTATGACGTGTTTGGACGGGACCTGTATGGGAACCAGGGGAGGCGGCAGCCCTTTGGATATACTGGGTACCAGCATGACGGGGTAGCAGGGACTTATTTTGCACAGGCGAGGGAGTATGAAAAAGAAATAGGCAGATTTGCCAGCCAGGATTTAGTGGCAGGGTTTACAGACATGCCATTTAGTATGAATAGGTACACATATTGTTTCAATAATGGTATGGTATTGATGGACTTAGATGGAGCATGGCCGTCGTGGAATGATATAGGAAATGGAATCATTAAATCAGCAAAAAGGGCAGGAAAATGGATACAAGAAAATAAAAGTAATTTGGTAAAGATAGGTATCGGAACTGCGTGTGTTGTTGCCGGAGCTGTAGCAGTAGGGATGACTGGTGGTGCGGCACTTCCAGTAATTACAGCAGGATTAAAAGTTGCGGCTCTTTCAGGTGGAATTTCAGCAGGAATTAGTAGTACAGTCAAAACAATTAATTTGGCAATGAGAGGAGAGTTAAATAGTAATGCACCAAAAAAAATTTTCCAAGCTGCCTTTAATGGGTTTAGTGATGGATTCATGGCAGGCGGAATGATGTTTGGCGGTTCTCAGGTGGCAAGTGTAGGATTTAAAAAAGCTGTAGAATTTGGTGCAAAAACAGGAAGAAAGGGTGGGATATATCTAAATTCAAAAATCAAAATATTATCACCAAATTCTAAAAGCTTTAGAGAAATTGGAGGAACAATCATTAAATTTGGAGAAAATATTCGATTAGATGTAGGCGGAGAAACCTTATTGCATTTGCATATATTTTCTACTAAAGTATTAAAAAAAATGCCTGATATTTGGAGAAGAATAGTAGATCATATTCCGATCGGAAAAATTCTTTCTAGCTTAATTCCTGGAATTAATAATGGGGTGAAGGATATTGATACTTGTAATAGAGATTAATTGGGGGGGGGGAGGAGTAAAAAGAAATGAAGTTTAAAATTATAAAAGAAAATGAGTTGGGAATGGTTACATTTACAACCATATTTTCAAAATTTTTTTGTGATGTTAAAGATGTGTTAATGCTTTGCCAGAAACTTAATATTTGTGTAGATTATGTGTATGTAGAAGCGTCAGGATGTAATACTGAAAGATTATGCTTTGAAATAAAGAAATATGGAGGATGTGAAGAAACTGATGAAAAATTATTAATTCAAGTGTCGGATTTAGAAGCAATAATAAAAATTCTGTTTGAAATGGAGGTAGAGTTTTTTTTATTAATTAATAGTAATCAGAAGGAAAAACAATTGAATTTAGATGTGATGAAAGAGACAGATTTTAGAAAACTTCTGCTGAAAAAAGAGGCAGATAGAATATTATCAGTCTGGTTAGATGAAAGTTGTATAACATATCATTTTTTATTAAGCGAGGAAAACAAAGAAAAATATCTCCTTTTAGAGAATATTGACTAATTCAAGCATTTAGTATGATAATAAGGGGCAGATTACAGAGTTGCGCCATGAGGACAAAGAAGGGGTACCGGGCCACTACCGGTATCAGTATGACCTTATGGGGAAGATGCATTCGGGAACCGCACCAGGTTCATAGAAAAAGGGCAGGAGACGAATTCGGGGTATACTTGTCCCTCAATATAGAAGATTTAGGACAGCGTATTTTGTGCATACATTCTCTGTATTGGTGCACTTTCTGACCCTTCGTGTAGGTCGAAAAGTGATGACTCTCATAGGTGGTAACGCCTTGCTTATAAGATATAGCAATGCAAGCGCTGGGAAGCCCTATCCGGATCGAGGAGGAGGACGGAGAGTTGAACGAGAGCTATGTATATGACGAATTTGGATGCGATATGTATCAAAATCAGGGGAAAACACAGCCTTTCGGATATACAGGATATCAGCATGACAGGGTAGCAGGTACATATTTTGCACAGGCGAGGGAATATAAAGCTAATACCGCAAGGTTTAATGCAACAGATCCTATTAGAACGGGAATTTCAGGGTGATGGTGCTGCAGCCGATTTTATAACGGCTACGGCAATCGGCATAGGATATGCCACGCTGGCGCATATCTATGATTCCAAGGATTGTAGTACAGTTTTGCATAATTTTATGCTCCTTTCTCGTTAGTTTTTTACTACGAGAAAACTATACTACAATCAATCTCAAACCGATGTTCCACATCAGAGCGCCGATGAACCGATATGCTCACACCGGTTTAAACGAAAAACTCGCACCGGCTGAGCGAAATTTGCAAATGGGAATTGATAAAATATAGTGTAAAAGCAGGAAGATCTCAAACATTATTGAATGATGTTTCGGAGTTTATAGTTTCCCCTGATGAGAACATGATTGTGTATTCTGCTTATTCTAAAGGGCGGATTTATTTGTATGATGTAAAATCAAAGGAATCAGTTGGCAGGAAAAATATCTTTGTTCCATAGTAACGAGAACACAGGAGGACAATGCAGATCCATACAACAGGGGGATTTTTATTCCTATTACAAATCGGGAAGGATGGAAATATGGTGAATTAAGTGAATTATTCGAAGAATAGATTGTAATGAATAATGGATTGCGAGGTGATGGAAATGAAAAAGAAGTATGGTGTTATGCTTCTGTGTATCCTTATAGTGAGTGGTTTGTTTGTTGTTATTAAAAATGTATGGATTGGCCGGGAAATATCAGAAAAGTTAGAAAAAGAAGATGCTATGGTTTTTTCTGCCTTTTTTAAAGAAGGGAATTGGGAGGAAGGTACATACCTTTATACTTTAAATCAGGACAGCTTACAAAGGATAGCGAATGAAATATTTCTGGAGATTTCCTACAATAAAGACCGTACGAAGTTTATAGGCAAAATGAAAAAGAAAGCGGGAGGGAAAAAGCCGTATTATACTGGTTTTGAAGGGATTGCTGAATATGATGTGAAGAAGCAAGAGGTTGTTCCGCTGATATCTTTAAAAGAATTACAAGAATTGTTTCAAGACCCGGGGATAAAAATAGATGACCTATATGGGCCTCAGTATTATCAGGGGAATTATTCTGTTTATTATGAGGGGATCGTTTACGAATTGATTGCAGAGGGACAACAGTGGATGATAAAAGAAATAGGAGAGGGGACGAAGCAGGAGAAGTGGGGAGTAAGTTACATATGGGATAAATATCAGGAGAATATTTATGTGAGGGCTACGACAGGACGTCATAAATGGAAATTGATAAAATATAACCTAAAGACCAAGACGTCCCAAACATTATTGGAGGATGTCGGAGAATTTGGCATTTCTCCTGCTGAGGATAAGATTATATATTCTGCTTATTCCGACGGAAAAATATATTTATATGATATGACGTCGAAGAAATCTACTTTGCTGGCTAAGTATAAAGAATTTATTTTGGAAGAGTCCATTAAATTTTCTCCCGATGGGGAAGTGGCATTTTATGTTGAAAAAACATATGGTGCGATTGATCGGGAAAGCATGCATAAGTTTTATATTATAGACTTGCAAACAAACGAAATAAAAATGCTTAAGAATTGGAGGAGGGAGGCCTCATTTTATGGGGTGGATTGGTAATTGAGAGGCGATCATGGGCCTATGGAAAAAGAATAAGAGCTATTACGGCGGCAGGGCTGACAATTTTGGCAGCAGTTTTTTGTTTTTCACAAAAGGAATATGACAGTAAGAATACTCAGATAGAAAAATTAGAGAAAATTAGTTTATACGGATATCCCCAAGACCAGAGTAGGTTTTGAACAGGGATGGAGGAAATTTCTAATGGGAAGTAGACGTTTAATAGCAGGTATACTGTTAGCTGTAGGAGTAAGTGGGATAGTTTATGGAGTAAACATGTTAAGAAAAGATTGTATTGATCGGGTTGAGAAAAAACTAAATGTAGAGTTGCGAAATCATGTTTCTGTCATGAAAGAACAATATAGTAAGGAGGAGGGGGAGGAACACATCAGTATAAAATTATTAATAAGTGATGGGCATGAAGATGAAATTAAATATGAGTTAAAAAAATGCTTTTCAAAGGAATGTTCCAGTATCATCATGACACCCAACTTCCACAATACATGTTCCTGGTGGGAAATGAAAGAAACGGATATTGTACATAGATATAACAAAATGGTGTCCGGGAGGCATGTGAAAACTATAGAAATCTGGGCATTTATTGTTAAGGAAGATGAAAAACAATATTTGTACATTTCGTATTAGAAAAATATGGAAGTATGGAGCATGTTATATAGATTGGCGGAGTAGCAGCTGGCGGGAGCAATGGCGGATGTGTGTGCTCAGTTCGTATCCAGTATCAGCTACGCCGCGGAATCCTTCCGCGGCGTAGACGAAGGAATGACAGGCGCCATGAATTTCAGGTAACAAAGGAGGAAACAAGGCATGTCAGACTATATCTTTCAGGCCGGTGATATTGAAGAGATCTGTGCAGGCGCAAAGAAAGAGGGAACCTGACAGGTGCCATAAGAAACGGGGATATCAGGAACCAGTATATATATGGGGCATTGAACCGTCTGGAAAGGACCTTAAATGGGAAAGTCTCGGATATTAGCTTTTGGAAAAAGGTCAGGAGATTCTTAGGGGCTATACAGTTTGGAGGAAAAGTAAGTTTGCCAAGTGCATCGGAAGGGGTAAAGAAGATAAGATTTGAACCATGTAATTACAATGAATAAAATTCGAACAGTTAGTTGTGATATGAAAGGGAAGGCAATGAAAAAAAAGATGTTTATAATATTTACAATAGTGTTAATTGTAGTTGCAATAGGTTATTATAGAATACCAGGTAAATATGCAATTGAAGAAAAACAACTACGGGATTATGAAAATGCAATATTAGTAGAAGAAACTTTTCATACAGGGACAGGTTGGGCACAAGTTGGAGATAATAAAGGGTATTTTTTTAAAACTGAACAAAAGGATATTATACTTGAAGGATCGCTTCCTCCAACAGTTGACATTGTTTCGGAAGAAGGATTAAATACGTTTTTATGCTTGGTAGAATATAAAGGAAAAGAGAAATTCGCAGATATTGAGGAAGAATTTGATAGATATGATATAAAGGAATGGATCCCGATATATCCCATTAAGCGAAATACGATACTTCCGGATTTTTTCTATCCATCAGCGTATATGACGAAATGGGAAATAAAAAATAGTAGATTTTTAGGTGATTAAGCCTGAATTATTCACGGAATATGTATATTGTCGGAATAAACTATTAGTGTTGGCAGATTTAAATGGTATGGAACCTCAGAAAGTTTACACATTAGATGAAAGAACAGATATTAATAGAATAGGTTTTTTAAATGAGTTACACTTGAGGCAGGGTAATGTAATGTGGGGGTGTGATAATGAATAAGAAAAAAGAATGGATTATTTATAGTATTGTTTTAATTCAATCGTTTGTAATAAATGTAATTTATGCATATAGTCAGATAAATAAATGGAATTTAATAGAACAGATGACATTATTTATATATCCATTTTATAAAATATTGATAATTGGCTTGTCCGTTATTTCGTTCTTGATTTCAGCAATTTATTTTGATAAAAAAATTTTAAAAATGAAAAAATTTTATGTATGTATTCCGCTGCTAATTAGTGTGGTGTTTTTTATAATTGTACATATTTTTTTGGAGAGGAGCAGTTAATAGATTACAATTTTTATAAATATCAAGCAGAACGTGAAGAAGTAGTAAGGCAGATTTTATTGGGCAATTTGCAACCGGATAATAGTGGGGATATAAATTTACCGGAAGAACTTCAGAACGAAGAAATGGCAAGGGGAGGTTATGTTTGTTGTGTTACTTATTTATCAAGAAAAGGAATATACTTTTGTACATTCAGTGGTTTTGATTTAAACAAAACTAATAGTGATCTTGAATTGTTACCCTCAGTGTACAAACCGTGTGTCCCCTTGTACACTGAGGGTAGAAAAGAAAATTAAAGATTTTTGAATGCTTAACAAGCCAGGTGCAGGCTGAGAAAAAGATCTCAATTCAGTGTATGTAGGAAGGTTTCATCCAACAATTTATGCGATTATTCACAGAGGTTTGGAGGCATATTATAAATTTGGAAGAAGGAAAAGAAGGCTTAGTAAAAAAGATTTAAACGGAATTATCAAAGGTATAAAAAGATATGAATAAAATTGAAGGTAATGGAAAATACAAAAATGATAAAAATATGAAAAGGGTTTTTGGAGAGCTAATCCCAAATCATATGTTAAAAGAAGGTGAAATAGCATGAAAATAAAACCCGAATATGCAGAAAATATTATTGTAGCTATCATTAAAAATAATAGTTTATCTTGGTATATTGCAGATAAGGAAATTTGGTATATGGATTATGCTAAAAGAATAAAGCAATTTGAAGATAAGGGCTATAAAATTGATATTGAATTTATTGATGATTCAAGAAAAGAACTATTGATATTAGACGTAGATAATATTGATGATTTTACAGATAAAATTAATGATTATAAAGTAGAAACAGACGACCTGAGGGGGTATCTTGAAAAAGAGAAAGAAATAAATACAGAATGGTGGTATGACTTGAGTCCAAGTCTTTACATAAATTTTGACAAAAAAATATTGTATTCTTCTTATAGAGAAATGGATTCATATGAGAGTTATGTCCCGAAGGGATGGTTTGCAGACTTCAAAGATTTTCTTAATGAAATACCATTAGAAAGTTGTTATTGGATTAATAATAATCATAATTATCTATTAGAAAGTTGAGATAGAGGGTTTTAGGTTAATAGCAAACCGAGAATTTCTATGAAAGGAGCCGTTGTTATGGCAAAATCAACAAGCGTATATGCAAGAATTGACTCTGCATTAAAGGAACAGGCAGAAACGATATTATCTGCACTTGGTATTCCTACTTCCAATGCAATTGATATGTTTTCCAAACAGATCGTTTTAAAAAAAGGACTTCCTTTTGAAGTAAGACTTCCGTATGAAAAGCCGGTTTGTGTTGGTGCACTTAGCAAAGAAGAGCTGAATGCAGAACTTGAGAAAGGATATGCGGATTTACAGGCAGGACGCACAAAACCATTAGAGCAGGCGATCGCAGAAATGCACAGAGATTTTAAGATATGAAATTTGAAGTTTAATTATCCGAAAAGGCGGATGGGGATTTAAGGAATATTTTCTTTTATATTGCTATAGATTTATGTGCACCTGACGCTGCCGAAAAGCAAGTGAACCGATTATGGGACGCTATGCGTTCTCTTGATGAACTGTCGGAACGATACCGCCGTTATGAAGATGAGCCGTGGCATAGCCGTGGTATGCGTATTCTTCCTGCGGATAATTATGTTGTTTTATATATTCCCGAATCGGAAGAAAAGATAGTGCGCATTGTCAGCGTGATGTATAGTGGACGTAATATAAACGAACAAAACAAGTGATGAAATGAACGATATTTTTAAGGGTATGCAGGTAAAAGTTGGCTGTGATGATATTTCCGACCCGCCCTCTACATCTTTTATTCTTTGAGCTCAATAAATTTATAAATCTGAATAGAACTTCGGCTCTAATTCCTTAAGGAAGTTATGAGGGGCAACTTCGCGCAGTTGACAAATTTTGTTTGACTTTATAGAAAAATACATTAAAATAAAATTGATTAAGTTGTTCGAGAGGTAAATTCAAAAGTATGCACGTACGAAATGCATACTTTGATACCTGATTCGAGATTGCGATTCGGGAGAATGGAGACATATTATGGCAAGTATTAAAGATGTTGCGAAGAAAGCAGGGGTAGGGGTTGGAACAGTATCGAGATTTTTGAACGATAGTGGTTATGTGTCGGAGGAGGCCAGAGCGAAAATTGAAGATGCGATGAAGAAGCTGGATTATATTCCCAACGAGCTCGCAAGGAATCTGTACCATAAAAAAACAGGTATCATAGCAGTTCTCGTTCCGAATGTATCTAATCCGTTTTTTTCAGAGTTTGTAGATTATGCAGAGGCAGAGCTATACCGGTATGGATTTAAAATGATGCTCTGCAATACCGAAAAGGAGAGCAACGCAGAGCTCGAATATCTGGATATGTTAAGACGTCATATCGTGGATGGAGTTATTACCGGTGTACATTCTCTGGATGTGGAAGAATATAAAAAGATACACAAACCAATCGTCGCCCTTGACCGTTATCTGGGGGAGAATATACCGGTAGTTTCAGTGAACCATAAAGAGGGAGGGCGATTGGCGGCAGAAACACTGATTGCTAATGGGTGTAAAAGAGTATTGCACTTTAAAGGGGCGACAGAGGTTGAATCGCCTTATCACGAAAGGCATTATGAGTTCGAGCGTGTTATGAAAGTACATAATATTCCGACGGTCAGCTATGAGCTGGAATGGAATCGGCTCGATTCAGGATACTATCGGGAAGCAGTCAGGGACGTATTCTTAAAAGGAATAGAATTTGACGGAGTGTTTGGTGTTGACCGTTTAGCGATTGAATGTATGAATGAGACGATCCGCAGGCACAGGAAAGTTCCGGGAGAGGTGAAGTTTGTTTCGTATGACGGGACTTATATAACAGAGATGGTCGAGCCGAGAATGACAGCAGTTGTGCAGCCGATTGAAGGACTGGCCAGGGAATCGGTTCGTCTGATCCATCATTTGATTAGCGGCAGAGTTTACAAAGATAAAAATGTGATACTGGAGGTAGAACTGAGAAAAGGGAATACAACCATTAATTGATTGATGACACATTAGGTGAAAATTAACAAAAAATATTTTGAAAATTCTGTAAATGTATACAAAATCAAAAATATAATTTAAAAATTGGTTGACAAGCTATGACAGAGTAATATAATAAAATTATGAAAATCAAAGAGGCGCATCTTTTGGATTTTATTTTTTGCTCTTGATGGAACGGGTTCCAGATAGAGCAAAACCTCAAACAATTATTTTTTTAACGAATGTGGAACGGGTTCCACAAGGAAGACTGTATCTTAAAAAGGAGGAAAATTATGAAGAACAAAAATTTAAAAAGATTATTGTCGGCAGTGGTGATTGGGGCAACGACACTGGGGCTGATTACAGGCTGTTCATCCGGAGGATCAAAAGAAGCTGAGACGGATGAAAGCGGTGCGACCATCATTAAGTTTGGTATTCATGTAGCGAACCCTGCAGAACAGGAAGCAGTTACAAACAATATCGTAGAGGCATTTAATAAAGCAAATGAGGGGAAATATAAAGTGGAGTTTGAGGCGGCGGATACAGAAACCCACTCAAAGAATATGAAGTTGAAAGCGGAAGACGGCACACTGCCTCAGATCTTTTGGATAGAGGGGTCAGAGGCATCAGAATACAGCGAAGCAGGGGCTTTGATGGATATGACAGAATTTCTTGATGAAAATGCAGACATTAAATCAGCGCTTGGAGGTATGGAGGCAGCATTTCAGGATGATAACGGACAGTATGGACTTCCGTATCAATGTAATGTACAGGGCATTTTCTATAATAAGGAGCTGTTTGACAAAGCAGGAGCAGGATATCCGACAGATGAGACAACCTATGATGAGTTTATTGAGATCGTTAAGAAATTAAAGGACAGCGGTGTTATACCTCTTGCAATCGGCAGCAAAAACAGTGCGTTTGCAATGTGGGAGTTTAATGAATTCCTTGCCAGATACGGATGGGAGGACAATATCGGAAATATTCTGGATGGAAAAGACAAATTTAATAACAAAGAACTCCTGGCGTGTTTTGAAAAACTCCGTGGGCTGAAGGATGCAAATGCATTTCCGGAGAATATGGCTACGATAGAATATTTTGACGCAAAGCAGCTGTTCAATGAGGGACAGGCAGCAATGTTCGGAACCGGACAGTGGGATTGTGCGGAATTTGATACAAATATCGGAGATAAGATTGGATTTTGGTGGGGTCCGAGATTTACAGACACACAGAGCAATCAGAATATCAATATGAAAGTACCGTCAGCGCCGATCGGAATCAGCGCGGCAGTTGCTGAAGACGAAAAATTAAAAGAAGGTGTATATGAATTTTTGAAATTCTATTATGGAGAAGAGGCAGCAAAGATTTCTTATGAAGGTTCTATCTTCCCGGCTACAAGCTATGAAGGGTTAGCAGCTTCTGACAGCCAGTATTCTATGAATACTATGATCGAAGCTCTTGCAAATGGATGGGAAAGTCCTCAGGCAGCACCTGATCTTACAGTATCCTCCGCAGTTCAGGAAGCATTGTATGATGGGATATTTGGTGTTCTTCAGGGAACATATCAGCCGGCGGAAGCACTTGATAAGATAGATGCGGCATTAGCAAACAGTCAGTAAATATAGAAGAAACTGCCCTCAGTGAACAAACCGTGTGTCCCTTTGTCCGCTGAGGGTATCGGAAAAGGAATAAGAAAGACAGGTTAAATTATGCGTTGGTTAAGTAAGAAAAAATATAAGATAGGTCTTATGGTTCCGACATTGCTTGTTTACTGTATTTTTATTATGATCCCAATCGTAATTGCAGTAAGATACAGTTTTACGAAATATTCAGGGATCGGTCAGGCGAGGTTTACCGGACTTAAAAATTATGTAAGACTGTTTCAGGATAAAATATTCTGGATTTCCTTTAAAAATACAATGATCATGTTTGTGATGGCGTTTGTTCTCTTGCTGACATTATCTTTCCTGATAGCCCTTTTGCTGAATAAGAGATTAAAGGGGGTAGATTTCTCAAAGGCCCTCATCTTTTCACCGGCTATTATAGCGCCTATTATAGTAGGAATTATATGGGTATATATTTTGGATCCGAATATCGGTATTATCAATAATATTCTGGATGCTGTCGGGGCAGAAGGACTGAAAGCCAAGTGGATCGGCGGGGAGCGATGGTCACCGTACAGTATTGCGGTTATTTATTTCTGGCAGCAGTTGGGATATTTTGTCACTATTTTTATCGCGGGCCTTAAGATGATTCCGGGAGATGTTTTGGAAGCTGTTAAGATTGACGGCGCCAGTGCTGTGCAGGAGGTCAGATATGTAATTATTCCGATGATGCGGACGACAATCTCTACGGTAGCGGTGTTGATCATTACAGGCGTATTTAAAATATTTGAGATCGTACAGCAGACGACGGGAGGAGGCCCGAACCATTTGTCCGAAACATTAGTGACGTATAGTTATTCTATGACATTTTCAAGTAGTGATTACGGATACGGGATGTCACTTGCGACAGTCACGTTTTTACTGTCTCTGCTGATTACGGCAATCTACAGTACACTCGCGAAGGAGAGAAAGGGGTAAAGAATGGTAAATAAGAGAAAAAAAACTGTTCAGCATATTTTGATGGCGCTTATTACGATAATGGTAGTATTTCCATTCGTGTGGATGCTTGTTCTTTCCTTTAAGACAAATTCCGAGATATTATCTTCGCCGTTGTCATTGCCAAAGGCTATTAATTTTGACAACTACAAACATGCGCTGGAGACGCTGAAATTTCCGAGGTTATACGGAAATACGCTTTTTGTATGTATCGTTTCTCTGGCGGCAGAGCTTATTATTACATTTTGCAGTTCCTTTGTTCTTGCGAGAATGGAATTCAAAAATGAGAAAATCAGGAAGATGCTGTATGGCTTTTTGATTATGGGATTGTCGATATCACCGTTTATCCTGCTGTTCCCGGTATATAAGATCAATGTCTTTTTCGGGCTGAGGGGAAAGCTGGCGCTGATTTTCCCATATATTGCTACTTCTATTTCTTTTAATACGCTGCTTCTTGTCGGATATCTGAAATCACTTCCGGCAGAAATTGATGAGGCGGCGGTGATTGACGGATGTAATGTATGGGATTTGATGATAAAGGTGATTCTTCCTATGACCAAGCCAGTGATCGCTACAGTTGTGATATTCAACGTCCTGTATATCTGGAATGAATTTCCGTTTGCATCGGTTATGCTCAGAGATGTGTCAGATTATACTCTGTCTATGGGAGCGTCGTTCTTTAAAGGGACATATACGGTTGATTACGGCGGGATCGTAGCATCCAGTGTTATGATCATTATTCCGGAATTGATATTCTATGGAATTTTCCAGAAAAATATTGTGGAAGGTATGACAGCCGGAGCGGTCAAGGGATAGCATAAATAGTATATTGCGGGATTATCAGGTAAAGGAGAAAAATTATGAGTAAAGTATCAGGATTATTTCAGGATCTGACAACGATTAAGAAGGCAAGAAACGGAAGGCTTGCAAGCTGGGATCAGCGCGGCAGGAATCAGGATTACTGGGAGATTCCGGCGAAAGAAAGCATCGTGCTGGGAGAAGTGGAGGGACCGGGGTGTATCACACATATCTGGATGACGTCTTCCTGCCGCAAGGTGAAGGCGCCCAGCATTCTGGACCCGGTGATGAATGCATCTGCAGCGCCGGTTATGGAGATTCATCCTGCACTTGGTGTTATATGGGATGACTATGATCCGTTTTATTACAGAAAGGCATTGATTAAAATTACATGGGATGACCAGGAGACGCCGAGCGTTTTGGCCCCGTTAGGTGATTTTTTCTGTATCGGGAACTGCTATCCGGGGAATTTCAGTTCTTTGCCCTTTAATGTATCTTTAAAACCGGAGGAGGCAGGCAGATATGGAGCTCCATGCTCGGTGTCCTGCTACTTCCCGATGCCGTTTAATAAAAAGGCAAAGATTGAGATTGTAAATGAGAATGAGCTTCCGTTTATTTTATATTTTAATATTGATTATGAAATGTACAAAGAACCATTGGATGAGAATACGGCTTATTTCCATTCGTGCTGGAGACGAGAGAATCCTTGCGACGGCTGGGGGCCGGATGTACAGACCAACTCTCCGGAAGTAAACAATGTAACCAATTTTAAAGGAGAAGGCAACTATACAGTTCTGGATGTAAAGGGAACGGGGCACTATGTAGGATGTAACCTGACCGTGAAGCATTACCAGGGAAGCTGGTGGGGCGAGGGAAATGATATGTTCTTTATTGACGGTGAGGAATATCCAAGTCTTAACGGAACGGGAACAGAGGATTATTTTAATCATGCGTGGGGGATGCAGAGGAATGCTTACCCGTTCTTTGGGACGATCGTACACGAGGGCGATACAGATGGGTTCCAGGTTTCCTATCGTTTCCACATAACGGATCCGGTCCGCTTTGAGAAAAGTCTTCGGGTAACGATAGAACACGGACATGCAAATCATCTTTCCGACGATTGGAGTTCAACTGCTTATTGGTATCAGACACTTCCTACAGAAGATGAGATTACGATCCTTCCGGCAGAGGAAAGGCTTCCGAATGTACCGAAGCTTCCGGAGAGGAATCTGACAATGCCGGAGCTTACAGAAGAGATGAAGGCGGCAAGGCAGTTGTGGGAAAAACGATGGGAAGAGTATGCTCCGGCGAGAGAAGAACAATTCCGCATCAAAGAAGAAAAAGCGCGGCATGAGTCCAGGCTGAATACGGAATTTGCAAAAAAACTCCGTGATGAGTACAAATAAAAGTAATTTGGAGGAGTTTTATGTCTAAAGAAATAATGCTGCACAATATTGAGAAAGCCCAGTGTGCAATTGATAAAAATAAAGAAGCTGTAAAAAACGGAAAGATGCGGCAGCGCTATCATTTTATGGGAGAGACCGGATGGATCAATGACCCGAACGGCTTAATATATTATAAAGGAAAATATCACTTTTTTTTCCAGTTTAATCCGTATTACGGGCACTGGGATTATATGCATTGGGGGCATGCGGTGAGCGAAGATATGCTTCACTGGGAGTATCTGCCCGTTGCCCTTGCGCCGAGTGAGTCCTATGATGACCATATGAGAGGCGGCTGCTTTTCAGGAAGCGCCATTGAGCATGATGATAAGCTGTTTTTGATGTTTACAGGAGTTACGAACGACGGGAAGGGATTTGAACAGGTTCAGTGTATTGCTTACAGTGAGGATGGGATTCATTTTGAAAAATATGCCGGGAATCCTGTGCTGACGCCGCCGGACGGGGTTCCGTCCCATCAGTTCAGGGATCCGAAGGTATGGAAGCATAAGGATACTTATTATATGGTATGCGGAGCCAGCAGGGCCGGCAAGGCTCAGGCACTTTTGTACCGTTCTGAGGATATGCTTCACTGGACATTTTTCAATGTCCTGGCGGAGAGCCGCGGTGAGTGGGGCTATATGTGGGAATGTCCCGACTTTTATCCGATGGGTGACAAGTATGTCCTGATGGTTTCACCTATGGGAGCAGGAGAACGCACCGTAGTGTATATGGTCGGCGATTTTGATTACGAAACGGGTAAATTCTCCTATCAGTTGAGCGGAGAGATTGATTGGGGGCATGATTATTATGCGCCGCAGTCGTTTGTGGCGCCGGATGGCCGCAGACTGATCACGGCATGGGCAAACTGCTGGGACTGGATGCCGTTCTGGAAGGACTGGGGACCATCATATAAGGAAGGATGGTGTGGTTCTTTCAATATTGTAAGAGAAGTACAGAAGACAGAGGATGGAACGCTCAGATTTTTGCCGATCAAGGAGCTGGAATCCATCCGTACAGATGAAAAACGCCTGGAGCAGTTGGTTTTAGGGGAAGAAGAGACAGAAGTGAAGGCAGGGGACGGAGTGTCCTTTGAGATAAAGTTCAGGATCGACCTTGAAAACACGGATGCAGATGCGCTGCTTCTTTATCTGAGGTGCGGAGATCAAAGGAAGACGGTGTGTACTTTTGACTTCAGGAATGCAGAGCTGTCTGTGGACAGAAACAACAGTGACGGCTGGAGTGTGGGCGTCTCTCACAGTACTATGTATCTGAAAGGGAAGAAGGAGCTGGACGTACATATTTTCTCCGACCAGAGTTCTGTCGAGATATTTACAGATGATTATAAGAATAATCATTCCAATAATGTTTTTGCTGGAAACGAGCAGAACAGGATAAAGATGTGTACCCGGGGCGGAAATGTAAGATTAACGGATATAGAAACCTATGGACTTTTAGCATGCAGCACATTTTCTAAATGAAATGTATCATTGCCATTGCTTCCCAAACATGGTATATTTAACTTAGATTTTTGTGATTTTGTACAAAAACATGAAAAATGAATGTTAGGGAGTGGTCAAAATGTATCAGGAAGAGTATAAGCGCTGGATGGCGGCAGATCTGGAGGATGCGGATCTTAAGCCGGAACTGCTGAAGATCGAAAACAATGATGATGAGATGAAGGAGCGTTTTGCGGTTGCCCTGAAGTTCGGAACAGCAGGACTTCGAGGAGTATTAGGTGCAGGGACAAACCGTATGAATATTTATGTTGTCCGTCAGGCAACGCAGGGACTTGCCAACTGGGTGAAGACACAGGGGGGCAGCCAGACGGTGGCGATCAGCTATGACAGCCGTCTGAAGAGTGACATATTTGCCAAGACGTCTGCAGGCGTGCTGGCTGCTAACGGGATTCAGGTAAGGATCTACGATGCGCTGATGCCGGTGCCGGCTCTTTCGTTCGCGACAAGGTATTATAAATGCAACGCAGGGATCATGGTCACGGCATCCCATAACCCGGCAAAATATAACGGCTACAAAGCTTACGGGCCGGATGGGTGCCAGATGACGGATGATGCGGCCGCGATCGTATATGAAGAGATTCAGAAAACAGACGTCCTTACAGGGGCAAAATACATCTCTTTTGCGGAGGGTGTGGAGAAAGGTCTGATCCGTTTTGTGGGGGATGACTGTAAAAAGGCCCTCTATGAGGCGATCGAGTCCTATCAGGTGCGCCCGGGACTGTGTAAGACTGCCGGGTTGAAATTAGTGTACAGCCCGTTAAACGGGGCAGGACTTGTTCCTGTGACCCAGATTTTGAAGGATATTGGCATTACTGATGTCACGATCGTTCCGGACCAGGAGTATCCGAACGGATATTTTACGACCTGCAGTTACCCGAACCCGGAGATCTTCGAGGCTTTGGAACAGGGGCTGAACCTGGCGAAAGAGACAGGTGCGGATCTGATGCTGGCCACGGATCCGGATGCAGACCGTGTGGGGATCGCAATGAAGTGTCCGGACGGTTCTTATGAGCTTGTAAGCGGCAATGAAGTGGGAGTTTTGCTCCTTGACTATATCTGTGCAGGACGTAAAGAAAAGGGAACCATGCCGCAGAGGCCGATCGCTGTTAAATCTATTGTATCTACCCCGCTGGCAGATGCTGTTGCAGAACATTATGGTGTTGAACTCCGGAACGTTCTGACAGGCTTTAAGTGGATCGGTGATCAGATCGCACAGCTGGAAGAGGCCGGAGAGGTAGAGCGCTTCATCTTTGGGTTTGAAGAGAGCTACGGTTATCTTGCAGGCCCGTATGTGCGCGATAAGGATGCTGTGATCGGTTCCATGCTGATCTGTGAGATGGCTGCGTACTACAGGAGCATAGGAAGTTCTCTGAAACAGAGAATGGAAGAGATCTATGAACAATACGGACGTTACCTGAATAAGGTGGACAGCTTTGAATTCCCAGGTTTAAGCGGAATGGATAAGATGGCAGGGATTATGCAGGGGCTGCGCGAGAAGCCGCTGACAGAGATTGCCGGAATTAAGGTTGTGCAGGCCGTTGATTATCAGAAGACAGAGGAGACAGGGCTTCCGGCGGCAAATGTACTGATCTACAAGCTGGAGAACGGAGCAACTGCTATCGTTCGTCCTTCCGGTACAGAGCCGAAGATTAAGATCTACTATACTACTCTTGGCAAGGATCTTGCGGAGGCACAGGCACAGAAGGATCAGCTGGCCGCAGGGCTGGAACCGATCCTTGGATAGGCCGGCCAGACAGCGGGCGCCGGATATGGAAGAGTTCAGACAAAGATAAAACAGAGAGGGCTGTAAGTAGCAGCCCTCTTATTTATTGCCGCTGAAACGGGAGCTTATATCCATCTGAGGTTGTGCCTTTTAAATTCCCTTCAGATGTGGTATAATACCACAAAATGATGCCGGGGCGGCAAGCTGCGCCTCTGATGAATAGAAGAAGGAGTATTACAGATATGGATTTGATTACGATCAGAGATTTGTACAAGAACAGAGAAAATTACCTGGATAAGACCATTACTGTCGGGGGATGGGTACGCAGTATCCGTGATTCCAAGACATTTGGATTTATTGTAGTAAATGACGGGACATTTTTTGAGCCGCTGCAGATCGTGTACCATGACACTATGGATAATTTTGCAGAGATTTCCAAGTTAAATGTAGGGGCGGCTGTGATTGTGACAGGAACGCTTGTTGCTACACCGCAGGCAAAGCAGCCGTTTGAGATTCAGGCGGAGACTGTAGAGGTGGAGGGGGCGTCCGCGCCGGATTACCCGCTTCAGAAGAAACGCCACAGCTTTGAGTACCTGAGGACGATTTCGCATCTCAGGCCGAGAACGAATACGTTCCAGGCAGTGTTCCGCGTGCGTTCTCTGACTGCGTATGCGATCCATAAGTTTTTCCAGGAGAGAGGATTCGTGTACGTTCATACACCGCTGATCACAGGCAGTGACTGTGAGGGCGCGGGGGAGATGTTCCGTGTAACGACTCTGGATCTGGAAAATATCCCAAGAGATGAGCAGGGGAAAGTTGATTACTCAGAGGATTTCTTCGGGAAGGAGACAAGCCTTACTGTTAGCGGGCAGCTCAACGGCGAGACTTATGCCCAGGCATTCCGAAACATATATACCTTTGGGCCGACCTTCCGCGCGGAAAATTCCAACACCACAAGACATGCGGCAGAGTTCTGGATGGTAGAGCCGGAGATTGCATTTTCGGATCTCGATGACATTATGATGCTTGCGGAGTCTATGTTAAAATATATCATTAATTATGTGCTGGAACATGCGCCGGAGGAAATGAATTTCTTTAATTCTTTCGTGGACAAGGGGCTTCTGGACAGACTTCACAATGTGGTATCCTCTGATTTTGCAAAAATCACGTATACAGATGCCATTGAATTGCTGGAAAAAAATAATGATAAATTTGAATATAAAGTTTCCTGGGGCGCCGATCTGCAGACCGAGCATGAGCGCTATCTGACCGAGGAAGTATATAAGCGTCCGGTGTTTGTAACGGATTATCCGAAGGACATCAAGGCCTTCTATATGAAGCAGAACGGTGACGGCCGGACAGTGGCGGCCGTGGACTGCCTTGTGCCGGGAATCGGCGAGATTATCGGGGGAAGCCAGAGAGAGGATGATTATGACAAGCTTCTTGGCCGTATGAAGGAGATGGGGTTGAAGGAGGAAGAGTACGGATTTTACCTTGACCTCAGAAAATATGGCTCTACCAGACATGCCGGGTACGGGCTTGGCTTCGAGAGATGTGTGATGTACCTCACCGGAATGGGCAACATCCGTGATGTGCTCCCGTTCCCAAGGACTGTAAATAACTGCGAACTGTAGAGCATTTGCTCATAGGACAGGTACTTTTGGACGGTTACAAGGAGGTAAACATGAATATTTTAGTTGTTGATGACGAGAAGGAAATAGCGGACGTTATCGAGTTGTATCTTCAGGGGGACCAGTACAGTGTGCACAAATTTTATACAGGTGAGGAAGCGCTCAGATGTATAGACGGTATGAAGATTGACCTGGCTATTCTGGATATTATGCTCCCGGATGTGGACGGATTTCAGATCCTCAGGCAGATCCGGGAGAAATATACATTTCCCGTGATCATGCTTACGGCAAAGACAGAATACATGGATAAGATTACCGGTCTTACACTGGGGGCGGACGACTATATCCCGAAGCCGTTTAATCCGCTGGAGCTGGTTGCCAGGGTCAAGGCCCAGCTCCGCAGATATACGCAGTACAATGACGGCGGCAAGGACACGGGTGATATTATTGATTTTGCCGGCCTGTTTTTAAACCGCACATCCCATGAGTGTGTTTATAATGAGGTTCCTCTTACACTTACTCCGATAGAATTTGAGATTCTGTGGCTCCTGTGCGAGAACAGAGGCAAGGTGATCAGCTCTGAGGAGCTTTTTGAGAAGGTGTGGAATGAAAAATATTACAAGAACAGCAACAATACAGTAATGGTACATATCCGTCACTTACGTGAGAAGATGAATGTACCGACCGGGAAATCTGATTTTATCAAGACCGTCTGGGGAGTGGGGTATAAAGTTGAAGAATAACTATCGAAAATTAAAATTCAGTATTTTGCTGCAGACGGTGCTTGTCACGGCATTGACAGTGCTTGTCGGCGGCTTTTTGCTGGATTATGTGATCGATGGAGTCTATAATGAGAAGTTCGGGAAGACATTTGTGGATATTCTCATGTTTTTTGATGTCAATGAAGAGACAGCTATTTCCCTTTATTGGAGGTTGATCGGAGGGAACAAGACGTTTTTTATGGTGGTGGGCTTTCTTCTTTTATTTGCCCTCTTCTTTTACGTCGCACTGTCTAAGATGACTACTTATCTGGACCAGGTGGGGGACGGCATTGAGAATATTGTGTCGGACTCTACAGAGCCGATTCACCTGATCACGGAGTTAAAGCCCATTGAGATCCGGTTAAATGAGATTAAGGCGACCTTAAAGCGCCAGGAGCTGGACTCTATTGAGGGAGAGAAGCGAAAAGACGATCTGGTACTGTTCCTTGCCCATGATCTGAAAACACCGCTCACATCCATCGTGGCTTATCTGACGATGCTTGACAGCCATCCGGAGATGGCCAGTGAGGAGCGGGAGAAATATATACATATCGCACATGAAAAATCCATCCGTCTTGGCGAGCTTATCAATGAATTTTTTGATATTACACGCTATAATCTGCAGAATATTGAACTGGAGCCGGTTGAGATCAATCTGTCCCTGATGCTGGAACAGCTGGCGGATGAGCTATACGGCGTGCTTCAGGAAAAGCAGCTGAGCTGCGAGGTGGAGGTGGAGGAGAATCTGGAAGTGAGCGGAGATCCGGATAAGCTTGCCCGGGTATTTGACAATATTTTGAGAAATGCCATTGCCTATTGCTATGAGGGAACGAAGATCCAGATTCATGCCGGCATGAAAAACGATGATATCGAGATTGTCTTCAGCAATGAAGGAGATAAGATTCCGGGCACGATGCTCCAGACTATATTTGAAAAATTCTACCGGGTAGACGGCTCCCGTTCCAGCGGAACCGGAGGCGCAGGCTTAGGGCTTGCCATTGCAAAGGAAATCGCAGAGCTCCATGGGGGGAGCGTGCGCGCAAAAAGTGATGACCTGAAGACTCAGTTTATTGTAATACTGCCGTCAAAGAGGAAGAAGGAGGAAGGAAAGGTCGATGAAATTCATACACACCGCCGATCTGCATTTAGGGGCAAGCCCGGACGCCGGAAACGCGTACACTCCAAACCGGAAAGCAGAAATATGGAATAGCTTTGAGCGGCTTATTGAAGCCTGTGAGGAGGAACGGGTCGACCTGCTGCTGATTGCGGGGGATCTGTTTCACAGACAGCCTTTACTGCGTGAATTAAAGGAAGCCGCCTATCTGTTCGGGAAACTGACCAGAACGCAGGTGGTCTTGATTGCGGGAAACCATGATTATTTGAAGGCAGATTCTTATTACCGTACCTTTCCGTGGCCGTCAAATGTCCATATGCTGCAGGAGAAGAAGATGCAGAAGGTAGAATTTGCGGAACTTGGAACGGTTGTTTTTGGCTTTAGCTACCATGCGAGGGAGATGCGTGAAAGGCCGTACGAACAAGGAAGGCCGGACAGCCGTCAGCCCAGGAAGATCCTGATGCTTCACGGCGGTGATGAGCAGCATGTGCCGTTTAAAAAGGAGACTCTGCTCCGTCAGGGATATGACTATATTGCCCTCGGCCATATCCATAAGCCTTGTGTGCTAAGTCCGGAGAAAATGATCTATTGCGGGGCGTTGGAGCCCATTGATAAAAATGACGTGGGGCGCCACGGTTATGTGATCGGAGAGTTTACGGAACAGGGGTGCAGGACGAGATTTGTCCCTCATGCATCAAGGGAATACCGGCATCTGCGGATCTCTGTGTCTGCCGGTATGACGGCTCTTTCTGTGAAGGAGACGATTCGGGAAAAAATCGGCAGCGAAGGGCCGGAGCATATTTACAAGATCATACTGACCGGGTTCCGGGATCCTGAGATACTGTTTCAGTTTCAGCCTGATCATGTGTCCGGAAATATCATTGAGATTGTGGATCAGACCAGACCGGCTTACGACTTTGAGAACATACTTCGGCAGAATCAGGATAATATTCTTGGACGGCTGATCATGGATCTTAAAGATTATGACCGGGAAAGTACAGAGTACCTGGCAATGTGTGAAGGGGTTCAGGCGCTCATGGAGACAAGAAGGGGTTAATATGCGGATACGCGAACTGGAAATTAAGAATTTTGGCAAATTTGCAGATAAAAATATCAAGGCTGCAGACGGAATCCACCTGTTTTATGGGGAGAATGAATCCGGAAAATCTACAATCCATACATTTATCAGAGGAATGCTTTTCGGAATAGACAGAGGAAGAGGGCGTGCCGCATATAACGACACCTTCAGTCTCTGTGAGCCGTGGGAGAATCCGGGCAATTATTCGGGAATGCTGAGATTCGAGAGCGGAGGCAAGATGTTCTGCATCCACAGGAATTTTGGAAGACATTCCCGCAGGGCGGAGTTGATCTGTGAGGATGACGGGGAAGAATTGTCGGTGGACAACGGAGACATGAATATGCTCCTTGGCGGAATGACGCTTTCTTCTTATAATAATACGATCTCCGTAGGACAATTAAAGATAGAACCGGACCGCACTCTGGGAGCAGAGCTTCGCAATTTTGCAATGAATTATTATGCAGCAGGAGGCGGAGATATGGATCTGGAGCGTGCGCTCATGTATTTGAAGGATCAAAAGAAACAGATTGAAAAGGAGATCAGGGAGGAACTGGAGAAAAAGCAGACTCAGAGAGAACGGACGGAGCAGGAAGCGTCCTATGTCTGGAGGGATATACATAAGCTGGAAGATGAGATAGGGAACCTGGAGGACGAAATTGAGAGCCGGAGGGAAAAGGAAGAGAAGGAGAAGGAGAGCGAAGGAAAGGGTGTGATTGACGAGATTCGGCCGGCGAAATGGCGCGTTCATCCCGTGGAGATCCTTTTGTTTATTATGCTCAGCCTGTTTCCCCTGTTTGTAGTTCCCAGGCCGTGGAACTATCTGGTATGTATTATTATCTCTCTGTGTTGTGTCATATATGTGTGGAACCGGCTTAAGGTCGGCAAACAGCAGGAGAAAACAGAGCCGGAGCGGATCCTGGAAGAGATTATGCCGGAAGAAGAGAAGGCTTCACTGGAAAAGCTGATATGGGAGAGAGACCGCGTCAGTGAGGAAATCAGGGATAAAAGAACTATATACGGCAACCTGAGAGAGCAGATGGAGGAATTGGAGGAACTGGGAAGTGCCTTTGAGACTCATGAGAAGAGGAAGGCAGCTATTGAGCTTGCCATATGCAGGATCAATGAGCTTTCCGATGAACTTCAGGATCAGCTGGGGCATGTGCTGGATGAACGGGTTTCGGAGATTGTAAGAAGTATAACGGCAGGCAGATACAGCCGTCTGGTGGTGGAAGATCAGATGAAGATCAGCCTTATCAGCGGCGGCAGGAAGATCGGGATAGATCAGGTAAGCAGAGGGACGATAGAACAGATACATTTTGCCCTCCGAATGGCGGCGGCAGAGATTTTGTACGAAGAGGAACTTCCGGTTTTTCTGGATGATACATTTATTTATTACGATGACAGCAGGCTTGCCAATGCACTGAAGTGGCTTTGGGAAAATAAAAAACAGGTATTCATCTTTACCTGTCAGAGAAGAGAGGAGCAGATGCTTCAGCATATGGGTATTCCGTATATCAAAGAGGAAGTCGGTTAGACTTCCTCTCCGTTTTTATATTTTTCTACAATATGCTGAATACGTTCATTAGGTGACAGGATGCTGCTGACAGAACCATCGTGGTTCAGGGTATCGATCATAAGAGCAATATATTTGCTCATATCACAGTTGATATAATATGGGCGGTTCAGCAGCTCCGGAGTCTGATAGATGAGATTTGTCGTAAGGATTCCGTCAATAATATGATTCTCATAGGCTTTGTCGAATTTCTCCAGCCCGTTTGTAAAGAGTCCGAAAGTAGCAGCGGCAAAAATCCGTTTGGCTTTTCTCTGCTTTAACTGCCCTGCTACATCCAGGATACTGTCCCCGGAGGAAATCATATCGTCCAGAATGATAACGTCCTTGCCTTCCACGGAAGAGCCGAGGAATTCATGGGCAACGATTGGATTGCGTCCGTTTACAATGCGGGTGTAGTCCCTTCGTTTATAGAACATACCCATGTCAAGATTCAGCACGTTGGCAAGATATACGGCCCGCTCTGTGGCCCCCTCGTCCGGGCTGATGGCCATCATGTGTTCACTGTCGATCTGCAGATCCCTAAAGGTGCGGAGCAGTCCTTTTACAAACTGATACGTGGGACGGACAGTTTCAAAGCCGCTTAACGGGATGGCATTCTGTACTCTTGGGTCATGTGCGTCAAAGGTAATGATGTTGTCAACACCCATGCGGACCAGTTCCTGAAGGGCAATGGCGCAGTCCAGAGATTCCCGCCCGCTTCTTTTGTGCTGACGGCTCTCATAAAGGAAAGGCATGATCACATTGATGCGGCGTGCTTTTCCTCCGATAGCGGCAATGACACGCTTCAGATTCTGAAAATGGTCATCCGGCGACATATGGTTGATCTCTCCGGTCAGTGAATAGGTCAGACTGTAATTACATACATCGACGATCAGATATAAGTCCATGCCCCGTACAGACTCTCCGATGATCCCCTTGGCTTCTCCGGATCCGAAACGCGGTACCCGGGCATCGATCAGGTAATTGTCCCTTTCGTAGCCGTTAAATACAACATCGTCCTTGTATTCGTGGCCGTCCTCGCGGCGCCATCTGATGATGTAATCATTAATTTTGTTCCCCATGTCTTTGCAGCCGTCAAGGCAGATAATTCCCAGAGCCCCAATTGGAATATTGTCCAGAACACGTTCATTACGGCGTAACATCTTTCGTACCTCCCAGATTTAATAATTTTTTTTGGATGCGGATATCATCTCCGATCAGGTTCAGTACCGTATAGCTGCTGCTGATCCGGGAGAAGATCCGTGCAGAGTAGATTTTTTCAATGTCCTCCAGCGTAAGATTGGTGGAAATGATTGTTGACTTCTTCCGAAGGATACGTTCATTCAGGCACACAAAAAGCTGCGATGCAGTAAATCGGTTGAAAAATTCTGTCCCCAGATCGTCAATAATCAACAGATCACTGTCATAGATGTCCTCAGGAGTATCTTTGTCCGGGCCGTCATTTTTCCCGAACGTGTTTTTCCCAAGAAATTCAAACAGCTCGGAAGATGAAAAATAAATAACGGAATAACATGCATCTATCAATTCCTTCGCAATGCAGTGGGAGAGAAATGTCTTGCCCACTCCGGTGCTCCCGAATAATAGTATGTTGCGGAATTCATCAGAAAATGTGTCTACAAATTCATGGCAGGTGTTCACTGCCGTCTTAATTGCATCCAGCGCAGATCTTCCGGTAACGGGATCAATATGGTTGCTGGAATAGTATTTAAAGGAAAACGAAGAGAAGTTTTCCTTCTTTAGAATCTCCTGCAGATTTGACTGCATATATAATAAATCCACGATTGCTTTTTTGAAGCAGTGGCATTTATCTGTACCGATATAACCCGTATCCCTGCAGTCAGGACAGAAATAATGGGGTTCCAGGTAATCTTCCGGGAATCCGTTAGAAACCAGAAGCTCCTTTTTCTGTACGGACAGGCGGGCAATCTGTTCTCTCAGGTCATCAAGCGCTGAGGAATCTCCGTCTAAGAGGAGTTTTGCCTGTGCTATGCTGCATGAAGATATGGCGTCATCTAATCGGGCAAGCTCTGGAATATGCAGACAGGCTGTCTCATAATTTTTATGCAGCCTGTGTTCATTATCCAATTGTCTTTTTTCGTAAGTACGCATCAGATGGTCGTACTGTGCATTCGAGAGAGTCATAGCATGGTGGTCTCCTATTGTTGTATCAGCTTGCGTGCAAGATCATTTATATCATAAGAGTGATTTTCAAAATTATTAAATTTATTGTTGCCGGCGGCCTTTGCTGTCTTCTTTTTCTTAAGCTCTTTTTCACGCGTAAAGGTTGCGTCGAGTTCAGCGATGTCATTTAAGCTGCGGACACCTTTGTCGTGCCATTTCTTGAGAATAGAATCTGTATAGTCGAAGTTGGGCTGGTGAATCATATTCATGGTACGATCGCAGGCTTCAAGGATAATTTCCAGAGGGAAAGTATATTCCTCGTTCCATTTCCGGATGTAAGTGATCTCCGAAGCGGCAGGAGCCCGCCCTTTAATTCCATATGCATTCAGAATGGAATAACAGTTCTTGTTGTAAAGGATGGAGCTTGTCTTAGCCTGCTCTACAGTTTTGATGTCCTGTCCGTGCCATGAGAGCGCTACTTTCTGAATATAGTGTATGCTCTTATGACCGTTTTCTACACAGTATTCAATCAGATATTCGATCAGGTCGGCGGACATCTCCAGTGTTTCATAAAAATATGTAATGGCATCGATATCTGTAGCGGACAATGTTTTCCCCAGATATTGCTCCGCTACAAATAACAGTTCTTTGAATTCCTTCCTGCTTCTGTATTGTCTGATGTCAGGCACATCCGAAGGCCGTTCCGGAAGTCCCTGGACAAATGCCGCCGCCGAGGAAGTTCTCTTGGTATGAGGGGCTTCTTCACCTGCTTCGTATTCTAAGAGCCCTTGCTTTTTCCAGTAATTCAGAGCGCGGATCACATCCTTTTCTGTGACGTCCAGAAGATCTGCGATCTCTGAGATTGTCAGCGGCGAGGATGAATCGTTCAGGTGCCGAAGGAGAAGCAGGTATACTTTCACATATTCTCCATTGGCTTTAATCATATGTCGGTCGATAAATTCATTTTCCAGTACGGTCGTATTATTCTGCGCGTGATTCGTCAAAGTCAGTTTCTTCATAGCTTCCGCATATACCTCCCAAAATACTCCCCGATTCCCCCAAAAGTGTCGTAGAGATATTATAGCATCAGTTGGACAGGCAAAAAAGAAATTTTTGAGCCAAAAAACAGGTTTTTTGTGGATAAAATTCTGTGGAAAATGTGGATAACTCTTATTTTAATAACGCTTCCCCAATGTTTACAACGTCTCCGGCGCCCATAGTTATCAACAGGTCACCATTTTGACATTTTTCCCGGCAGAAGTTTTCAATCTCTTCAAAGGAAGGAAGATAGCAGGCGTCTGCGCCGTTTTCCTTGAGTGCGTCTGCGAGATCTTCAGAAGATATGCCAAGGGTGTCGGTCTCGCGGGCAGCGTATATATCAGCCAGGATAATGTGATCTGTCCGGGACAATGCATTTACAAAGTCTTCAAACAGCAATTTGGTCCGCGTGTAAGTGTGGGGCTGAAATACGCACCAGATCTCACGGTGCGGATAATGCCGGGCAGCGGAAAGGCTCGCGGTAATCTCTGTGGGGTGGTGTGCATAGTCGTCGATGACCGTAATGCCGTCGAAGGTGCCCTTGTATTCAAAGCGGCGTTTTGTGCCGTGAAAATCTGTAAGTCCCTGCTGCGCCGTGTCAGTCGGAATACCAAGGATATCTGCCACTGCAAGGGCAGAGAGGGCGTTGGATACATTGTGGTCTCCGTTGACGGACAGAGTGATCCGGGCTGTAAATTCCCCGGATTTTATAAAATCAAAGGAGGCTCTGCCCATTTCATCATGTGAGATGTTGGCAGCCCGGTAATTCATAGCAATATCAGAACCATAAGTAACGACGTTGCAGGAGAGCCCGCGGGTAATCTCCTCGTAGTCCGGAATATCACCGTTGATGATCAAGGTTCCGTCCTCCGGCAGAAGTTCCGCGAACCTGCGGAAGGAATGACGGATGTCATCAAGATCCTTGAAAAAGTCCAGATGATCTTCGTCGATATTTAAAATAATGCTGATTTTCGGAGAGAAATGCAGGAAGCTATTAGTGTATTCGCAGGCCTCTGTGACAAAAACTCCTGAATGGCCGACGCGGATATTACCGTTAATAGCTTTCAGGATTCCTCCTACTGAAATCGTGGGATCCAGCCCGGCGCTGAGTAAAACGTGGGAGAGCATAGAAGTAGTGGTTGTTTTGCCGTGCGTTCCGGATACGGCGATAGGGACCTCATAATTTGTCATTAACTGTCCCAGGAGCTCGGCACGGCTCAGCATAGGAAGTCCCTTGGCTTTGGCAGCCTGGTATTCCTCGTTGTCTTCGTGGATGGCCGCGGTAAAAACAACAACGTCAATCCCTTCTATAATATTAGAAGCCTTCTGACCATAAAAAATGGAGGCTCCCGCTTTTTCAAGCTGTTCTGTGAGCGGGGAGGGCTTGTTATCCGAGCCGGAAACGGTAAAATCCTCCCGGAGCAGGATCTCTGCCAGGCCGCTCATACTGATGCCGCCGATTCCAATAAAATGTACGTGTACCGGTTGTTTAAAATTGATTTTATACATAAATTACCTTCCCGTCCAGCATTTGCATTTTGTGCATAATCTGGTCATAGTTTTTTTGTCTCTATCATATTATTATAAACATATATGGTAAAAAAACCAAGTTGAAATTTTTTGGTATATTTTCATAAAAAGTTCACAAAATGTATTCAAAAATTGTAAAATTTGTTCACGGATTGTAAAAACTATGTTATACTATAAACAACTAACTATTGTGAAGAGGTGATGGCATGAGAAAAAAAGAAATGATAGCAATGCTTTTGGCAGGTGGACAAGGCAGCAGGCTTGGTGTTCTCACGGCAAAAGTTGCTAAACCGGCGGTTGCCTTTGGCGGAAAATACAGGATTATAGATTTCCCGTTGAGCAATTGTATTAATTCAGGGATAGACACTGTCGGTGTGCTGACACAGTATCAGCCGCTCCGGCTTAATACTCACATAGGGATTGGAATACCGTGGGATCTGGACCGTAATTTTGGCGGTGTGACGATTCTGCCACCGTATGAGAAGAGCAGCAACAGTGAGTGGTATACAGGTACTGCTAATGCGATCTATCAGAATCTGGATTATATGGAGACATTTGATCCGGACTATGTATTGATCTTATCGGGCGATCATATTTACAAAATGGATTATGAGATCATGCTGGATTATCATAAAGAAAATAAAGCAGATGTGACGATAGCGGCTATGCCGGTACCGATTGAGGAAGCAGGCAGATTCGGTGTTGTCGTGACGGAAGACGGAGGGCGTATTGCCGAGTTCCAGGAGAAGCCGCCGCAGCCAAAGAGCAATCTGGCATCCATGGGCATTTATATTTTCAGCTGGCCGGTGTTAAGGGAGGCCCTGATTGCATTGAGGGACGAGCCCGGATGTGATTTCGGCAAACATATTATTCCATACTGCCATGAGAATGAGCGCAGGCTGTTTGCTTATGAGTATAACGGATACTGGAAGGACGTAGGAACGCTTGGCTCCTACTGGGAAGCCAATATGGAGTTGATTGACATAATCCCGGAGTTCAATTTGTATGAGGAATTCTGGAAGATCTACACTAACAGTGGGATTCTGCCTCCGCAGTATATTTCTTCACATGCCGTGATCAACAGGAGTATTATCGGCAATGGCTCAGAGATTTACGGAGAGGTTCACAACTGTGTGATCGGCTCCGGAGTGGTGATTGAAGAAGGGGCAGTGGTCCGTGACTCTATTATTATGAAAGATGTGAAGATCGGGAAAGGCTGTGTGGTTGACAAATCCATTATTGCTGAGAAGTGTACGATCGGCAATCATGCAGTCCTCGGGATCGGCGGAGAGGTGCCCAACAAGTTGAAGCCGGCTGTCTATTCGTTTGGTCTTGTGACGATCGGAGAGAATTCGGTTGTGCCGGGCCATGTACAGATTGGAAAGAATACTGCTATCAGCGGAGTTACGTCCAAAGAGGATTATCCCGACGGAATCCTGGAGAGCGGAGAGACATTGATAAAGGCAGGTGAGAGGATATGAGGGCAGTAGGGATTATTTTGGCAGGCGGAAACAGTAACAGGATGCGGGAACTGACCCGCAGGAGAGCCGTAGCGGCTATGCCTGTGGCGGGCAGCTACCGGGCAATTGATTTTGCCCTGAGTAATATGTCCAATTCTCATATTCAGAAGGTTGCTGTACTTACACAGTATAATGCACGTTCATTGAATGAACATCTGAATTCTTCCAAGTGGTGGGATTTCGGAAGAAAGCAGGGCGGGTTGTATGTGTTTACGCCCACCATTACGGCGGACAACGGATACTGGTACAGAGGAACGGCAGATGCCATCCATCAGAATCTGGATTTCCTGAAAAAATGTCATGAACCTTATGTCATTATTACGTCCGGGGATGCGGTTTACAAGATGGACTATAATAAAGTGCTGGAATATCATATCGCAAAGAAGTCAGATATTACAGTTGTGTGTAAAGAACTGAATGACAATGAGGACGCAAGTCGTTTTGGAGTATTAAAAATGAGTGAATCTATGCGCATCGAGGAGTTCGAGGAAAAACCGATGGTGGCACATGGAAGTACGATCTCAACAGGAATTTATATTATTCGCAGGAGACTGCTGATTGAGATGATTGAACACTGCGCAGAAGAGGACAGACATGATTTTGTAACCGATATTTTGATCAGATATAAAAATCTGAAAAAAATATACGGCTATAAAATAAAAGATTACTGGAGCAGCATATCAACGGTGGACGCATATTATCGGACAAATATGGATTTCCTGAAACCGGAGGTAAGAAACTATTTCTTCAAGAGACATCCCGAAGTATACTCAAAAGTCAGCGATCTGCCGCCGGCAAAATACAACCCCGGCGCAGTTGTAAAGAACAGCCTTGTTGCAAGTGGAAGTATTATTAACGGAACAGTGGAGAATTCGATTCTTTTCAAGAAGACCTTTGTCGGAAATAATTGTGTGATTAAAAATTCAATTATTCTGAATGACGTCTACCTGGGGGACAATACGTATATTGAAAACTGTATTGTAGAGAGCCGTGATACAATCAGAGCAAATACACGGCACATCGGGGAAAATGGTGTGAAAGTAGTTGTGGAAAAGAACGAGAGGTATGCACTGTAGTGCGGCTGCTCGTAAGTAGGAAAGGGGCAAAAGAGGAAATGCAGATTACAGATGTACGTGTGCGGAAAGTGGAAAAAGAGGGCAAATTAAAAGCAGTGGTATCAATTACAATGGACGACGAGTTTGTAGTACATGATATCAAAGTTATTGAGGGCGAGAAAGGACTTTTTATTGCTATGCCCAGTAAGAAGGCTTTGGATGGAGAGTATCGGGATATCGCACATCCAATTAACTCAGGGACAAGAGAACGCATCCAGGGCATCATCCTCGAGAAGTACGAAGAGGCGTTGAACAGACCGGTTGAAATGTAAAAAATATCTGAAAGGAATGCCGTCTGGCGGCCGTTTTTATGGCTGCCGGGCGGCACTTTTTTGCAGTTTCTCCCTTGACAAATGAAAATTGATAGATTAGAATTACGATTAATTCAATATTTTTTGGCTGCGAAGAGGATTAGTACATGTAAGCTGGCTCAGAGAGGGGATCATATGGTGTGAGATTCCTGCCTGGAACTTATGTGGAACCGGCCTTGGAGCCTCTGTATGAAAATGCAGCGTTTTGGCCGGCGTTAACGGCGAATGGAGAGAACTGCGGGAGAGCCTGCAGTTAACTAGGGTGGTACCGCCGAGCTTTTCGGTCCCTTTTTAGGGAGCGCAGGGGTCGGCGTTTTTGTATGATATAAAATGCTTAATAATGCGCTCTTGGTGAGAGATCCTGCGGAGCAATGAGTTCCGCACAAATGTGCTTAAAAAGAGAAGGAGAAAAGAGACATGGCAAAGGAAAAATTAGTAAAAAATATTACACCTCGTGATGAAAACTTTGCACAGTGGTATACGGACGTTGTGCGTGAAGCAAATCTGTGTGATTATTCAAGTGTTAAGGGATGTCTTAACTATCTGCCGAACGGATATGCAATCTGGGAACTGATCCAGGCAGATCTGGACAGGCGCTTTAAAGAAACAGGCGTGGAAAATGTATCTCTGCCTCTGCTGATTCCCGAGAGCCTGCTTGAGAAGGAAGCAGACCATGTGGACGGCTTTGCCCCGGAGGTTGCCTGGGTAACGCACGGAGGCATGGAGAGGCTGCAGGAAAGACTGTGTATCCGTCCTACGTCTGAGACGTTATTCTGTGATCTTTGGGCAAGGACGGTAAAATCCTACAGAGATCTTCCGAAGGTATGGAACCAGTGGAACTCTGTGCTTCGCTGGGAGAAGACCACGAGGCCTTTCCTTCGTTCAAGAGAATTTCTGTGGCAGGAAGGACATACGATCCATGCAACCTATGAGGAAGCAGAGGAGCGTACGATCCAGATGTTCCATGTGTATGAGGATTGTTACAGAGAGACACTGGCAATTCCATATGTATCCGGAAGGAAGGCAGAACACGAGAAGTTTGCAGGAGCGCAGGATACTTATACCGTTGAGGCTCTCATGCACGACGGGAAGGCACTGCAGTCTGCGACGAGCCATTTCTTCGGCAGCGGGTTCCCGGATGCGTTCGGTATTAAATATATTGACAAAAATAATGAACCTCAAAGTGTATATGAGACTTCATGGGGCTGGTCCACAAGAAGCATCGGTGCACTGATCATGGTTCACGGAGATGACGACGGGCTTGTGCTGCCTCCGCATGTTGCACCTGTTGAATGCAGGATCATTCCGATCGCCCAGCATAAGGAGGGTGTACTTGACAAGGCTTATGCATTGATGGATGAACTTAAAAAGGCTGGCTACAGAGTAAGGATTGATGATTCTGAGAAGAGCCCCGGATGGAAATTTGCTGAGCAGGAGATTCTCGGTATTCCTACACGTATTGAGATCGGGCCAAAGGATATTGAAAACAATCAGGTGATTGTTGTGCGCCGCGACAATCGTGAAAAGACGGTTGTTCCTATGGACGAGATTGCTGTAAAGCTGCGTGAGATCTTAGAGCAGGAGCAGAAAGATATGTATGATAAGGCGAAGGCCTTCCTGGACAACCATATTGATTCTGCGACGGATATGAAAGAGATGGAAGAGAAGTTCAAGGCAAATCGTGGATTTGTGAAGGCCTGCTGGTGCGGAGATCCGGAATGCGAAGGCGAGGTTAAATATGTGACCGGCGGGGCTGCAACCAGATGTCTGATCGAGGATGAGGAAATGATATCAGACAAATGTATCTGGTGCGGAAAGCCAGCGAAGCATATGGCATACTGGGGCAAATCTTACTAAATATTTATAGGAGTGTTTTGGCTTGTGGATATCCTGAAAATAGAATTGCCCGAAAAAGTGCATAAGATTATTACGACTCTTCAGATGAATGGCTATGAGGCCTATGCGGTGGGGGGATGTGTCAGAGATTCTATGCTCGGAAGAACGCCCGGAGACTGGGACATTACCACATCAGCGAAACCGGAAGAGATAAAAGCGCTGTTTCACAGGACCTTTGATACAGGAATTGAGCACGGAACAGTGACGGTGCTTCTGGATCATGAGGGATTTGAGGTGACAACCTACCGTATTGACGGCGAATATGAGGACAGCCGGCATCCGAAGGAAGTAGTATTTACAAGGAACTTAAGGGAAGATCTGCTCCGCCGGGATTTTACCATCAATGCGATGGCATATAATGAAAAAGAAGGCCTGGTGGATATTTTCGGAGGGACAGAGGATCTGAACAGCGGAATCATACGCTGTGTCGGAACGGCCAAAGAACGGTTTCGGGAAGATGCACTCCGTATTCTGCGGGGGGTACGTTTTGCCGCGCAGCTTGATTTTAAGATTGAAGACACCACAAGAGAAGCAATGAGAGAGCTGGCTCCGACGCTCCGGCAGATCAGTGCGGAGCGGATTCAGGCCGAGTTTGTAAAGATGCTGGTATCTGATCATCCGGAGCTTTTAAGGACTGCCTGGGAACTTGGAATAACCGGGCAGTTTCTGCCGGAATTTGACAGGCTTATGGCGACCGGGCAGGAGACGCCCCACCATATGTACAGTGTAGGAGACCATACGCTGTGCGCCCTTCAGAATATCCGGGCCGACAAAGTGCTGAGGCTGACTATGCTTCTTCATGATATGGGGAAGCCGGCGCTTAAGACGGTGGATGCCGACGGTGTCGCACATTTTAAAAAGCATGCTGCCAAGAGCGAGGAGATCGCACGGCAGGTATTAAGAAGACTGAAGTTCGATAATGATACTTTGCGTAAGGTATCGCAGCTGGTGCGGTGCCATGATTACCGTATGCCTGCGACATCGCGCAATGTCCGGCGCATGATGGCCAGAGTCGGTGAAGAGCTGTTTCCCTGCTATATGGAGGTGCGCCGTGCGGATGTGCTTGCACAGAGCCTGTATCAAAGAGAGGAAAAGATAAAGAATCTGGATGACATAGAGCAGTTGTATCATGAGATTACAGAGGCCGGACAGTGTGTGTCATTGAAAACACTTGCTGTAAGCGGCAGAGACCTGATCAGCGCCGGAATGAGTCCGGGGAAGGAGATCGGAGAGAAGCTTACAGAGCTTCTGGATGCTGTGATTGAGGATCCGAAGCTGAATGTAAAAGAAGAATTGCTAAAGCGGGTTAAGGAGGATTTTTAAAAAAGAGCTCTCCATAACTCATATTTTCCCTGTTTTTAACATACGTTTAGAAAGAATATGTAAAGTAAAGTGCAGGGGAAAGATATGCAGGAATATGAACGAAATATTTTAGATCAGTATAATATTGACGTAATCAGCACCCGCAAGACGAGGGGTGCTGTTTTATGCGACACAAAGCAGGGGCTGTTTCTGCTAAAGGAGGTGTCAGTATCGGAAAATCGTATTCCTGTGCTTTGTGAGCTACATGAACATCTGGCAAAACAGGGATACGAAAATATTGACCGTATGATTCCGGACAGATCAGGGAATACTATTGTTTGTCTGGAGGATGGGAGTAAATATATATTAAAACGCTGGTTCCAGGGGCGTGAGTGTGATATCAGGAAAACTCCGGAGCTTTTGGAGGCGGCAGGGAATCTGGCAAAGCTTCATGTGATCATGAAAAAGAACCTGGAGCAGAAGGTACCGCTGTCAGAGCATATGAAAGAAGTGTATTTAAGGCATGGCAGAGAGTTGAAAAAAGTCCGCAGGTTTATGCGCGGCCAGTCTCCGAAGGGAGAGTTTGAATTTGCTTTTTTGAAATGCTTTGATCAGATGTACCAGTGGGCAGACGCAGCAGAAGATTTGTTAGAGCATTCCGGCTATGACAGGCTGTATCAGGAAAGTGCAGAAAACTACTGCATGACTCATGGGGAATATAATTATCATAATATCCTGATGCAGAGAGAAGAGTACAGGCCGGGAGTAGAAGCTACGACAAATTTCGGGAAATTTAAGCGGGATGTCCAGGTGGAGGATCTGTATTACTTCCTGAGGAAAATAATGGAAAAACATGGGTGGAAAGAAAGGCTCGGAGACAATATACTGAATGCCTACTCGGCAATTAAGCCGTTGTCGGAAGAAGAGATGGAATATATGAAGATCCGGCTGGCATATCCGGAGAAATTCTGGAAGATCGCAAGCTCCTACTATCACTCTAATAAGGCATGGATTTCCATAAAAAGTATTGAGAAACTGCAGACGGCAATTTTTCAGACAAAAGAAAAAGAAAGATTTTTGGAGAATATCTTTGAGTTTCATTTATAAAGAATTTTATAAGTGGTAAAAAATGTCAAAACCCCGGTAAATGGGAGCAAACTTGTAAAAAACCTTGACAAACATAGGGAAAACAGGTATAACAATGAATAGGGTGAATACGCGTGGGGACATGCAGCCATCAAAATAGAATGATTTGAGGATTCTATAGTTAAACAAGAGGAGGAAATTATCCATGAACAAAACAGAATTAGTTGCAGCTATTGCTGACAGAGCAGAATTGTCAAAGAAAGATTCAGAAAAAGCATTAAAGGCTTTTGTTGATGTAGTAACAGAAGAATTAAAGAAAGACCATAAGATCCAGTTAGTAGGTTTCGGTACATTTGAAGTAAGCCAGAGATCGGCAAGAGAGGGAAGGAATCCTCAGACTGGAAAGACTATGAAGATTGCAGCTTGCAAGGCTCCAAAATTTAAAGCAGGAAAAGCGTTAAAGGATGCTGTTAACGCATAATCGGAAATGAAATGGTATAATAGTCTTGCGGCTAATGTTATTTGGTGAAAACATAGCGCGGATAATTTTTACGGACGGAGGCAGTCAATGCGCTTTCCGTCCTTTTTGTGTTTGCGGAAAGGAACGGGTGAAAGATATGAGATTGGACAAATTTTTAAAGGTTTCCCGCCTGATCAAAAGACGGACTGTGGCTAACGAAGCGTGCGATGCAGGGAGAGTCCTTGTGAACGGAAATGTGGCGAAGGCATCCGTCAAGGTCAGGATCGGGGACGTTATAGAAATTCAGTTCGGGACAAAGTCGGTCAGGGTAGAAGTGCTGGACATCAAGGAAACGACCAAAAAGGAAGAAGCGGGGAACTTGTTCAAATATTTGTAATAAAAAGAAACAACCCTTCATATGATTATTAAGAAAGGTTGTGATGGTATGGAAGAGAGAACGACACAGAAAAATCATAAACTGGTCGTAAATAACCGGAAGACAAGTCTGGTAACCGGGGTGATAGACGTACTTTCCTTTGATCTGAATGAGATTTTGCTGGAGACAGAACAGGGCATGATGATGGTGAAGGGAACGGATCTGCATGTGAATAAACTGAGCCTTGAGAAGGGTGAGGTGGATATGTCGGGAAATATTGACAGTATTGCCTATTCTGAAATACATGCAGGCGGAAAACAGGCGGATAATCTGTTTTCTAAGCTGTTCAGGTAGAACTGCGATGCTGGAAATAAGAGAAGAGGTTATGATATTTTTGCTGGCAGTGATAGCAGGCGCTGTCGTCCGTTTGTCATACCGCTGCATTTGTTGTTTCAGGAGCATTGTCAGACACAGCCTTTATGCAGTTGAGATTGAGGATATGCTGTTTTGGATCGGCGCTGCAGTTTATCTGTTTGTGCAGATTTACCATACAAGTGATGGTAGCGTCCGCTGGTATTTTGTACTAGGTATTGTACTGGGAGCGGTTGTTTCATCGATTATCCTCTGGAAGATTGAAAAGACACGGAAAAAAATCTACGAGAGGAAGAGAAATAAATCTTCTGAAAAACTTGCGAAATGAAAAAAAAGAAGATATGATGTATGATATTAAGGGGAAAATCCTGCACATTTGCAGATATAAGGGTGGATAAATAATTATGAATAAAAAGAAGAACAAGGAGCGCGTGAAGCGGCAGGGTAAGCCGGTACAGAATCATAAGAGGAGCGTACTAGCTATCAGCGCAGTAATTTTGATGTTGATTGCGGTGGTGTCCGCAAATTCTGTGACACTCCGGGCAAAGGAAAAGGCATACCGGGCACAGGAGCAGGAGCTCGAGGAGCAGATTGAACAGGAAAAGGCAAGGGCTTCCGAGATCGATGACCTGGAAGGATATGTGGGTACAGACGAATATATTGAGGAGGTAGCCAGAGAGAAGTTAGGGCTGGTGTATCAGAACGAGATCATATTCAAGGCCAAATAATACATAAAGTACAGATGACAAGCTTTAGAATGAAAATTCTAAAGCTTTTTGTATTTTTAAGAGAAATATGTAAAAAGGGAGAAGCGTATGGCGGAAATAAAAGAAAAAGGGGTTTTTTTAAATCCGTATGTCATGCAGATGGACAAGTTTGCAGATTCCCTGATCCATCTGTCCAAAACATTTTTAACACTGGAAGGGTATAAGGGAACATTTTCCAAAGAAGAACTGGAAAATATGTTTCAAAAGGTTACAGGTAAAGTATGCGAAGGCTGTGAACGGAAAGAGGAGTGTCTGGGAGAAAATAAAATAACTACTTATCAGATGCTGTGTGAGATTTTGTATACGGTAGAAGATTATGGTGCAGAGATTAATGTGGAACTAAAGCGGAAGCTGCAGAAGCAGTGCCTCATGGCGCCCCGGTTTTTGAGAGAAACTCTTGAAGTGTTTGAAAATGCCAAACAGATTTTGATGTGGAACAATAAGATCGTGCAGAACCGCGAAGGGTATGTGGGGCAGATCAAAAGCTTCGCGAGGATGATACAGTATACTACCCGGGAGCTGGATGCAGGTATTTTCGAGGATGATCATCTGGAAAAGAAATTGAAGCTGCATCTCAAAAAACACGGAGTAAAAATGCTGTCCTGTGTTTTTTATATCACACCTCAGGGAAAATATGAAATCCATCTTACAGTAAAGGCCGTAAAAGGGCATTGTATTGTGACAAAAGAAATGGCTGCGGAAGTAGGCCGCTGCGTTGGACGCGTTATGACGCCCCAACAGGGGGAAAGGCCAATCCTTGGGGAAGAGTACAGCACAGTTGCGTGTGTGGAGGGAGCCAAATTCCACACTCTTCAGGGGGTGGCAAGGATTGGGAAGGACTGTGACATGATATCCGGGGATACGTTCCTGATGACGGATCTTCCCGGCGGAAAAAAAGGCGTTGCGTTATCGGACGGTATGGGGTCCGGGGAAGATGCATTTAAGGAGAGCACTATGGTAGTAGAGATGCTGGAAGAACTTCTGGATGCGGGGTTCCCTGTGAAAACAGCTATCCAGATGATGAATACGGCGCTGGTGATCGGACGGGAGGACGTAAGGTTCTGCACGGTGGATGTCAGTCTGTTCGATCTCTATAATGGCTCATGTGAGTTTGTAAAGGCCGGGGCATCCACTACATTTATCAAGAAAAAGGGAGAGGTGGAGAAGATCAGTTCTGCTACTCTCCCGATCGGTGTCTTGCAGGAGATTGAAATTGACGTAACGAAAAAAGAACTGGATTCCGGAGATTTTGTCATTATGGTTACGGACGGTGTCATGGACGCCCTTCCGGCAGGGGAGCAGGAGAATATTATGAGTACTTTTATTGAGGAGACCAATATTGTAAATCCGAAAGAACTGGCCCATCACCTTTTGGAGCACGTACTGGAATGGAGCCAGGAAACTCCGGTGGACGATATGACGATCGTGACAGTAGGGATATGGAAGCTATAAGAAGACTTGCTTTTTAAAGTGGAATTGTTTATATTTGATTTATCACGAATGGATAAGGGTATTTAAAATATATGTATCAAAAAGTAAAGGCATATGTTAAAGAATGGCAGATGCTTGAAAAAGATGATATTGTGATTGCAGGCGTATCGGGAGGGGCTGATTCCGTATGCCTTCTTTTCATGCTTTCAGAGCTTAAGGAGGAAATCGGATTCTCCCTTAGAGCCGTGCATGTCAACCATGGGATTCGTGGAGAGGCTGCGGACGCCGACGAGAAATATGTGAGAAAGCTATGTGAAGAACAGGGGATTGAACTGAAAGTCTGCACGGAGGATGTGCCTGCTTACGCCAGAGAACACGGAATGACCGAGGAGGAGGCCGGACGCCAGGTCAGGAGGACATGCTTCCGAAAGGAGCTGGAAGCATGCGGAGGAACCCGTATCGCGCTGGCTCACCACCAGAACGATAATGCAGAGACATTGATTTTTAACCTCTGCCGCGGGACAGGTTTCCGCGGTCTTAAGGGGATAGCACCCAGAAACGGGGAGTGGATACGGCCTTTTTTGTGTCTGAAACGCAAAGATATTGAATCATATCTGAAAAAAAGGGGAATATCTTATTGTACGGATGAAACGAATGTTGACCTTCACTACACAAGAAACTGGATTCGCCATGAAATTATTCCCCGTTTGGAGTCCCGTGTCAACAGAGAAAGTATAAGCCATATGTGCCGTACTATGGAACAGCTGTACAGTCTGGGGGGCTATATAGAGAGAGAGATCCTGAGATACAAAGCGTTGTGTGTGGAACCGGGGAAGGAAAAACTGACCATTAAAAAGCAGGCATATATGCAGGTGCCTGATGAACTGAGAGAATATGTACTCTACGAAGCACTTTGTGATGCTGCCGGCAGGCGGAAGGACATTGAACGGATCCATATTAAGATGCTGTCGGAACTGCTTGAGAGGCAGACAGGGAGGATGCTGGACCTTCCTCATGGCGTGAAAGCATGCCGGTGCTATGAAGGAGCAGAGCTTCTGAACAAGGAAGTTCTTCCGGACAAAACGGGGAAGAATGAGGAGGAACAGCCGGGAGAAATGTTCAGGCTGGACATATTTGAAAAACCTGTAAAGGGGGTAATATTTCCGGAAAAAAACTACACGAAATGGTTTGATTATGATATAATAAAAAATACTGTAAAAATCAGGCACAGACAGCCGGGGGATTACATTACCATTCAGACATCCGGCGGTACGCAGAAGTTAAAACAGTATTTTATTAACGAGAAAATCCCACAGTCCGAGAGGGATGCCGTATGGCTTTTGGCAGATGGACGCCATATTATGTGGATCGTGGGGTACAGGCAGAATCAGGCATACCAGGTTACAGATAAAACCAGGAGAATCCTGGAAGTGGAATTTTACGGAGGAAAAAAAGATGGCGGAGACAGTTAGAGTAATGATTTCTGAGGAAGAGACGGAACAAAGGATACGGGAGCTGGGAGAGAAGATCAGTGAGGATTACAAGGGAAAACAGGTTCACCTGATCTGTGTACTGAAGGGCGGCGTTTTTTTCATGTGTGAACTGGCAAAGAGAATATCAGTGCCGGTGTCAATGGATTTTATGAGCGTCAGCAGTTATGGAGACGGAACTTCCTCCACCGGCGTAGTCAGGATTGCAAAGGATCTGGATGAGACGCTGGAGGGAAAGGATGTTATTGTGGTGGAGGATATCATTGATTCCGGCAGGACACTCTATTATCTTCTGGATGTGTTGAAGAAAAGAAACCCGAACAGCATGAGGCTGTGTACACTTCTCGATAAGCCGGACAGACGGGTGAGAGACGTGAAGGTGGACTATGTAGGATTTGAGATCCCGGATGAATTTGTGGTGGGATATGGACTTGACTATGCACAAAAATATAGAAATCTACCATACATCGGTGTTGTAGAAGGTGTGGAGTAGAAAGGGGTTATATGATATTGGATGATAAAAAGAACAAAGGTGTAAATGGTTTTGCGCTGTTGGCATTCGCAATATTTATTATTGTGATGTTCTGGGTGACGGGAAACCTTGAGAGAAAAGATAATGAATTGTCCAGAAAGCAGTTTGAAAAGCTGGTTGTAAGTGAAGACGCAAAAAAAATTACGGTCGTTCAGAACAAGAACGTGCCGACAGGAAGGGTTGATATTGAACTCAGAGGCGAAGCCGGCGAAAGAGGGGAGACGATGTATCTGTATGTATCGGACGTCAATGAAATCCAGAAGTATCTGGATAAGCGTGATGTAGATTATGATATGCCGGATGTTCCTCAGGACAACTGGTTTGTCACGACGATTGTTCCAGTGCTTCTTACGGTGGCCGGTATTTTCCTCATCTTTATGATTATGAACCGTCAGGGAGGCGGAGCGGGCTCAAAGGCCATGAACTTCGGGAAGAGCCGTGCAAGACTCAGTACTGAACGGGATAAAAAGATTACATTTGCCCAGGTGGCAGGGCTCAGTGAAGAGAAGGAAGAACTGGAGGAAATTGTAGATTTCCTCAAATCTCCCAAAAAATATATACAGGTTGGAGCACGTATCCCTAAAGGAGTGCTGCTTGTAGGGCCTCCGGGAACAGGAAAGACTTTGCTTGCGAAGGCCGTGGCAGGGGAGGCAGGCGTGCCGTTCTTTACAATTTCCGGCTCTGATTTTGTGGAAATGTTTGTAGGAGTGGGTGCCTCCAGAGTGCGTGACCTTTTTGAGGAAGCCAAAAGAAATGCACCGTGTATTATATTTATTGATGAGATCGATGCAGTTGCAAGAAGCAGGGGAACCGGTATGGGCGGCGGCCACGACGAGCGGGAGCAGACGCTGAACCAGCTTCTTGTAGAGATGGATGGATTTGGAGTGAATGAAGGCATTATAGTTATGGCGGCCACAAACCGTGTGGATATTCTGGATCGCGCCATTTTACGTCCGGGCCGTTTTGACCGTAAGGTAATGGTCGGCAGACCGGATGTAAAGGGCAGGGAAGAGATTCTGAAGGTTCATGCCAAAGGGAAACCTCTCAGCGAAGAGGTGGATTTGAAACAGGTCGCACAGACGACGGCAGGATTTACAGGGGCAGATCTTGAGAACCTGTTGAATGAGGCTGCTATCCTGGCGGCGAAGGAAGAACGGGTGTACCTTGTGCAGGAAGACATCCGCAGGGCATTCGTGAAGGTCGGGATCGGTGCGGAAAAGAAAAGCCGTGTGATTTCAGATAAGGAAAAACGGATTACGGCATTCCATGAGGCGGGGCACGCGATCTTGTTCCATGTGCTGCCGGATGTAGGTCCGGTCTACAGTGTGTCCATCATTCCTACCGGCGCGGCGGGCGGATATACGATGCCGCTTCCGGAGCGGGACGATATGTTTGATACCAGAGGGAAAATGCTTCAGGATATTACGGTTGCTCTTGGGGGACGTGTGGCCGAGGAGGAAGTCTTTGACGATATTACAACCGGGGCTTCACAGGATATCAAACAAGCTACGAGCCTGGCCAAATCCATGGTTACGAAATTCGGGATGTCAGAAGCTGTGGGACTCATCAATTATGACAATGACAATGACGAAGTATTTATCGGACGTGATCTTGCACATACATCCAGAGGATACGGCGAAGGTGTAGCTACCGTGATTGATAAAGAGGTAAAACGTATCATTGATGATTGCTACGGCAGGGCAAAGAAGATCATACAGGAATATGGTCATGTGCTTCGTGCATGTGCGGAGCTTCTGCTTGAAAAGGAGAAAATCTCCCGGGAAGAGTTTGAAGCATTGTTTTCGGAGGAACCTGCTGAAGCATAATAAATAACAGAAATACTTGTTGGCAGAGAGGGGAATTGCATGAAGGAACAGGCATTATTTTGCGATGGAACAGAACGGTATGTAGATCCGATAGAACCGGGATTTGATGAAAAGGTAACGCTGCGTTTCCGGACCGCAAAGGATGATGACATTCAGGTGAAGCTGGTGACGGCGGCAGGCAGATACGATATGGAGAAGGAAGAGACCAGAGGGGAATTCGATTTTTATAAAATCGTGTGGCGACTGGGTGAAGATCCTTTTTACTATAGTTTTGAAATCTGTGAGGGCGAAAATGTCTGGTACTATAATAGATGCGGACTTGCCAAAGAGATTGTTTCGTTTTATGATTTCCGGATCGTTCCCGGTTTTTCAACTCCGGACTGGGCAAAAGGTGCCGTAATGTACCAGATCTATACGGATCGTTTTTACGACGGAGATCCTTCCAACAATGTGGAGGACAACGAGTATTATTATATCGGGGGCTACAGCAGGAAAGTGACAGACTGGGATAAATATCCGGATACCATGGGCGTCCGGGAGTTTTACGGCGGCGACCTTCAGGGAGTCATAGATAAACTGGACTACCTTCAGGAGCTGGGCGTTGAAGTCCTGTATTTTAACCCGCTGTTTGTCTCGCCTTCTAATCACAAATATGATATTCAGGATTATGATTATATAGATCCCCATTACGGAGTGATTGCGGAGGACGGCGGGGAGACCCTTCCGGACGGTGAGACGGATAACTCCAGAGCCACGATGTATCAGAAGCGGACTGCGTCCCGCAAAAACCTGGAGGCAAGCAATCAGCTTTTTATTAAGCTGGTAGAGGAATTACACCGGAGAGGGATGAAGATTATTCTGGACGGTGTGTTTAATCATTGCGGTTCTTTCAATAAATGGATGGATCGCGAGAGGATTTATGAAGGCCAGGAAGACTATGAACCAGGCGCTTATGTTGACAGAGAAAGTCCATTCCACAACTATTTTCAATTCTATAACAATGAGGCGGAGCAATGGCCGTATAACGGGAACTACAATGGCTGGTGGGGGCATGATACCCTTCCGAAGCTTAATTACGAGGGTTCCGCAAGGCTGGAGAATTATATATTGAGCATCGGCCGCAAATGGGTGTCACCACCGTACAATGCGGATGGGTGGCGGCTGGATGTGGCGGCGGATCTCGGATTCAGCAACAAATACAATCATCAGTTCTGGAAGAAGTTTCGCCGGGCGGTAAAACTTGCCAATCCCAATGCCATAATACTTGCAGAGCATTATGGAGATCCGGGTGAATGGCTTCAGGGCGACGAGTGGGATACGATCATGAATTATGATGCATTTATGGAGCCTATCACCTGGTTTTTGACCGGGATGGAAAAGCACAGTGACGAAATGCGTCCGGAGCTGAAAGGAAATGCGGATCATTTCACCGGGACAATGCTGCATTTTATGTCCGCGATGCTGACGCCGTCTCTCCTGGTTTCCATGAATGAATTGTCCAATCATGATCATTCCAGATTTCTGACAAGGACAAACCGTGTAGTGGGCCGTGTGGAGAGACTTGGCCCGGAAGCAGCAAATCAGTTTGTAAATCCGGCGGTTATGCGGGAAGCGGTTGCATTCCAGATGACGTGGATCGGTGCGCCCACAGTCTACTACGGTGATGAGGCCGGCGTGTGTGGATTTACAGATCCCGACAACCGGCGGACTTACCCATGGGGGAATGAAGATCAGGAGATGCTTTCCTTCCACAGAGAGATGATCCGGATCCATAAAGAACATCAGGCGCTCCGTACCGGAGCAGTCCATATCCTTCTGGGGGAAGAGGATATCCTTGCATACGGAAGGTTCACAGAAAAAGAGCAGATCGTTGTGATCCTGAATAACCGGGATGAGCTTTCCCAGATTACTGTGCCTGTCTGGCGGGCAGAGGTTCCCGTGAAAGGAAGGATGAAACGTCTGATGTACACCTACCAGGAAGGCTACACGACGGAATATGAAGAATATCTTGTTATAGACGGTGAGCTTGTAGTAAATATGAACGCCCGCTCCGCGCTGGTGCTGAAGACCCTGGAGGAGTAGAGGTGTTTCGGGAATCAAAAAAGGATCTGTGCATATGCACGGATCCTTTTTGATTCTGATCTTCTGATCTTATTTTTAGTGGGTCAATACTTCCACCCCGGTTTCGGTAACAAGCACCATGTATTCTACCTGGGCGGACAGTCCGTCATCTATAGTGTATACCGTCCAGTCGTCTTCTTCATCGATAAAAAAATCGGGACTGCCTTCGTTGATCATAGGTTCGATGGTAAAGATCATGCCCGGCACAAGTACCATTTCAGTGCCCTTGGGGGTAACGTAGCTGACGAAGGGTTCTTCGTGGAACTCCAGCCCGATTCCGTGCCCGCCGATATCTTCCACTACACGGAATCCGTTGTTCCGGGCATGGGTATTGATGGCGTGGGCAATATCCCCGAGGTGGCCCCATGGTCTGGCAGCCTTCAGACCCAGTTCCACGCATTCCCTGGTGACGCGGACGATTTTTTCTGCCTCCGGCGCCAGGGGGCCGATGGTGAACATGCGGGAGGCGTCTGAATAATATCCGTCTAAAATTGTGGATACATCCACATTGACAATATCCCCTTCCTGCAGAATTTCGTATTCATTGGGGATTCCGTGGCAGATGACATTATTGACGGATGTGCATACGCTCTTTGGAAAGCCTTCATAGTTGAGGGGGGCAGGGATTCCGCCGTGTCCGGTTGTAAAATCATACACAAGTTTATCAATCTGCGCAGTGTTCATGCCTTTTTGAATATGTGCGGCAACATGGTCAAGTACAGCAGTATTCAGGGCTGCACTTTTTTTGATGGCATCAATCTGTTTTGGTGTCTTCAAAAGAGAACGGTCAGGGACGATATGTCCCCGTGCGGCCAGTGCCAATAATTTTAAGTCTAACTTATCCAAGTTTTTTACCTGCTTTCTGTCTGAAAATTTGATACCCTCAGTGTACAAGTGTATCCCTTTGTACACTGAGGGTACCATCCATATTATACCACTTTTTCCGTGGTATGGGATGTGAAAATCGTTTCTTTCCATTGTTTCACGGGCAAAAATAATGTATACTTTTAATCAAAGGGGCAGTTTTTAGTCCGGACAATGAGATATATGAAAATTTTACAGTAAAGGAGCGGTCATATGTTAAGAATAGGAATGCTTACCAGCGGCGGGGATTGCCAGGCGCTGAACGCAGCAATGCGCGGTGTTGTAAAAGGGATTTGTTCAAAGCGTGATGATGTAGAAATCTATGGTTTTCAGGAGGGATACAAGGGGTTGATCTACTCCAATTTTACGATGCTGACATCCAGAGATTTTTCCGGTATACTGACCGTGGGCGGAACCATTCTCGGTACTTCCAGACAGCCTTTCAAATTAATGCGTGTGCCGGACGAAAACGGACTTGATAAGGTAGAGGCTATGAAGCACACCTATCATAAGTTGAATCTGGACTGTCTTGTTGTGCTGGGCGGAAACGGGACACATAAAACAGCACACATGCTGAGCAGGGAAGGGTTGAATGTCATTACTCTTCCAAAGACGATCGACAATGATCTCTGGGGAACGGATATGACATTTGGATTCCAGAGCGCGGTAGATATCGCAACGGACACGATTGACCGGATTCACACAACTGCAACTTCCCACAGCCGTGTATTTATTATCGAAGTTATGGGACATAAGGTGGGGTGGGTTACACTCCATGCAGGGATCGCAGGCGGCGCGGATATTATTCTTCTTCCTGAGATCCCATACGATACAAATGTGATTGCAGAGGCCATCAACAAGAGAAAGGCGGCCGGCAAACGGTTTACCATTATAGCAGTAGCCGAGGGAGCTATTTCAAAGAAGGATGCAAAGCTTTCCAAGAAAGAACTGAAAGAGAAAAAAGAAAAGCATCCGTATCCGTCTGTGGCGTATGAACTGGCTGAGCGGATACAGAAGAAGACGGATCAGGAGATCCGCATTACGGTGCCGGGGCATATGCAGCGGGGAGGCTCTCCATGTCCGTATGACAGGGTGCTGTCTACAAGGCTCGGAGCTGCGGCGGCAGATATGATTCTGGACGGGGACTTTGGAAATATGGTCGGCGTCAGGAATAATGAAATTGTGCGGGTTCCTCTTTCGGAGGTCGCAGGAAAGCTGAAGTATGTAGATCCGGAGTCCAGCATTATCAAAGAGGCTAAGATGACGGGAATCAGCTTCGGAGACAAATAGAGAAAGATAGAATGGGGAGTGTAACAGAATGTCATATATGGCATTATACCGGAAATTCAGGCCGGATGAATTTGAAGATGTAAAGGGGCAGACGGCCATTGTTAAAACCTTGAGAAACCAGATAAAGGCAGACCGTATCGGACATGCGTATTTGTTTTGCGGCACTCGGGGAACGGGCAAAACGACCGTGGCCAAAATATTTGCAAAAGCGGTGAACTGCGAACATCCTGTGGAGGGCAGCCCCTGCGGGAAATGTGATATATGCCGCTCCATCACCGGCGGTACGTCCATGAATGTAATTGAGATCGACGCAGCGTCCAATAACGGTGTGGACAATATCCGGGAGATCCGTGAGGAAGTGGCATACAGGCCGACGGAGGGCAGATACAAGGTCTATATTATAGATGAGGTGCATATGTTATCTATCGGCGCTTTTAATGCCCTTTTGAAAACATTGGAGGAACCGCCGGAATATGTGATCTTTATTTTGGCGACCACAGAAGCCCATAAGATTCCCATAACGATTCTGAGCCGATGCCAGCGCTACGATTTTAAAAGGATCACGGTTGATACGATCGCAGGGAGGCTTAAGGAACTCATTGATAAAGAGCAGTGGGATGTAGAAGAGAAAGCGGTGCGCTATATTGCCAGAATGGCGGACGGCTCCATGCGTGATGCTCTGAGCCTGCTCGACCAGTGCGCCGCATTTTACATCGGTGAGAAGCTTACCTATGATCATGCGCTGGAGGTTCTGGGCGCAGTGGACACAGAGGTGTTCAGCCGGCTTTTGCGTGATCTGATCGGAATGGATGTGCATACAGTAGTAGAGACGGTTCATGAACTGACGATGCAGGGCAGGGAGCTGTCTCAGGTGGCGGCGGATTTTACATGGTATCTGCGGAACCTGCTGCTGGTGCGGTGTTCGGAGGATATGGAGGATGTGCTGGATGTTTCGGCAGAGAACCTGGCAAGGCTGAAAGAAGAAGCTCTGATGATTGACAATGATACATTGATCCGTTATATTAGAATCTTCTCGGATCTTACCGGACAGCTGAAATATGCGGCGCAGAAGAGAGTGCTTCTGGAGGTTGCCCTTATTAAGCTGTGCAGGCCGGCTATGGAAGTGAATCAGGATGCGCTTCTTGACCGGATACGTGCAGTTGAGAGGCAGCTGGAGGAGGGAGTCACGGCAATACCCCGGCAGCAGATACCGGCGTATACAGATGCCCCGGCTGATACAGCGGAGAACCGAAAGAAACCTGAGCTTCCGAAAGCATTGAACGAGGATGTAAAAGAGGTGGTCAAGGAGTTCCGGCGGCTGATACAGGATGCCTCTCCTATGCTGCGGACATACCTGAAGAAGGCAAGGCTCAGCGCCGGGGAAGGAAACCGGCTGATAATAGTCCTGCCAGATGAAGTAAGCGCGGGAGTTGTAGGGACAGAGGAGCACAAAGAGGAGATACAGCAGCTGATCGCAGAAAAGATCGGCAAGGAGATCGAACTGGATGTCCGCTCTATGGAGACCGGCCAGCGGTTCGAGGATCATTTTATAGACATTGAAAGTCTGATTCATATGGAAATTACGGTGGAGGATGAGTGATCATCTTCTGCCGGGGAAAACAGGAGGACACAGATCATGGCGAAAAGAGGAGGATTCCCGGGCGGAGCAATGCCGGGAAATATGGCAAATTTAATGAAACAGGCGCAGAAAATGCAGCGTCAGATGGAAGAGCAGGCAAAGGAGATGGAGACAAAAGAATTCTCGGCCACAGCCGGCGGAGGTGCAGTGGAGGCTACAGTGTCCGGCAGTAAAAAGCTGGTTCGTCTGAAGCTTGACGAAGAGGCGGTAGATCCGGACGATGTTGAAATGCTGGAGGATCTGATCGTTGCCGCTATCAATGAGGCGCTTGATAAGGCGGACGAAGAGTCTGCAAGTGCAATGTCCAGGTTTACAGGTGGAATGGGCGGAGCAATGCCCGGATTATTTTAGATCAGGGAGTATTTGAAGAGATGGATTACTACAGTAACCAGATAAGCAGATTAATTGAAGAGCTTTCATGCCTTCCGGGCATAGGTACAAAGTCAGCGGCCAGGCTGGCTTTTCACTTGATTCATATGCCGGAGGAAGAAGTAAAGAGGCTGGCAGGCACGATGGTAGAGGCCAGGCAGAATGTAAGATATTGTACAGAGTGCTGCACATTGACAGACCAGGAGGTCTGTCCGATCTGCAGCAATTTGAACCGAGATCATAGAACAATCATGGTGGTGGAGAATACCCGGGATCTGGCAGCCTATGAAAAAACGGGAAAATACAGCGGCGTATACCATGTACTTCACGGAGCAATCTCCCCTATGCTGGGGATCGGACCGGAGGATATCAGGCTCAGGGAGCTGATCACCCGTCTGGAGGGGGATGTAGATGAAGTGATCATAGCCACGAACTCGAGCCTGGAAGGGGAGACGACGGCCATGTATATCAGCAAGTTGATCAAACCGATCGGGGTGAAGGTAAGCCGTATAGCCAGCGGCGTCCCTGTGGGCGGAGATCTGGAGTATATTGATGAAATTACGCTTTTGCGGGCATTGGAAGGAAGGACGCAGCTGTAATTGGGAAAGAAAAAAGTAACCTCCACAGATATTGCAAGGGCGGCGGGTGTGTCGCAGTCCACAGTATCTATGGTACTGAACAAAAAATATAATGTCTCTTTTTCAAAGGAGACGATCGAGAAGGTAGAACGTGCCGCGGAAGAATTGGGGTATGTGCCCCAGAAGAGGAAGGCCCGCAAAGGGGGCAGAAAAGAGAAGCTGCTGGTGGTGTTCTGTTCCAATCTGACGAATCCGTATTATGTCATGCTTCTTCAGGGGATTGAGTCCAGCGCAAAGGAGCAGGGCTTTGGTTTGTTTGTGTGCAATACCCAGCGGGATCTTAAGATGGAGGAGAGGTATCTCAGGATGATGTGGGGCTTAAAGCCTCTCGGCATTATCTATACCTGCAATCCCAGCCGCTGTTTTATGGGGCTTGTGGAGGAGATTTCCCGGCAGATCCCGGTAGCCATCATCAACAATCAGAATGAAAAACTGAATGTAGATGCGGTAGAGCTTGATAATTCCAAGCTTGGCAGGATGATGGCCGCTCATCTTCTTGGGCTGGGGCACAGGAAGGTGGCCTATATTGCTCCGCCGCTTACTACAAGGCAGAAACAACGCTCTAAAAGAGTAGAGGGATTTCTCAAGGAGTTTGCAGAGGCCGGAATTAAGGATCATGTGATCATCAAGGCTGCGAAAGAGGAGATTGATTCAGATATTGCCCATATAGATTCAGAATATAAGATCGGTTATGAGCTTACAAAGGAACTTTTGAGTGAAACAAGGGATATTACTGCCATCGTAGGGCTGAACGACATGATAGCATTCGGGATCCTGGATGCACTTCATGAAGCAAAATTAAAGGTTCCGGGGGACATATCTGTTATGGGATGCGATAATACGCTGTTTGCCCGTATGCATAAAGTGGCCCTTACGACAATCGAACATTTCGTAATATTTAAAGGCCGGGATGCCTGTGATATTATTATGAAAAAGATTATGTCCCACAATACCAAATATACGGATATTGAGCCAATCAGTACATATCATGTGGAATATGAGCCGAAGCTTATTGTACGGGGCACAACCTCCTATCCGGGGCAGTCCGGGAAAAGGAGAATGAACAAAAAATATAATTAATGCATTTTGAGAAATTATTATTAATAAACACTGTTAGGCCGGAAGACCTGACAGTGATACAGGACGCGTGCAATTAATAAACTCAAAATATTAACAAATATAATTATTAATAAATACATGCACTATTGACCGATACTCCTGCCATAAGCTATAATTTTTACATACGAGAGTAATAAGTCGAGAAGGGATTCACACATTTTATAAGGAGGATTAAAAAATGAAATTTTTCATCGACACAGCCAATGTTGAAGACATCAGGAAGGCAAACGATATGGGAGTGATCTGCGGTGTAACAACAAATCCGTCCCTGATTGCAAAAGAAGGAAAGGTGTTTGAAGAAGTGATCGCAGAGATTGCGTCTATCGTAGACGGGCCGATCAGCGGGGAAGTGAAAGCTACGACGGTTGACGCAGAGGGAATGATCGCAGAAGGAAGAGAGATTGCGAAGATTCATCCGAATATGGTAGTTAAGATTCCGATGACGGTAGAAGGATTAAAGGCTTGCCGCCAGCTTTCCAAAGAAGGGATCAAGACTAATGTGACACTGATCTTCACTACAAATCAGGCGCTGCTTGCAGCAAGAGCAGGGGCAACATACGTTTCACCGTTCCTGGGCCGTCTGGATGATATATCTGTAAGAGGTACAGACCTGATCGCAGAGATTGCACAGATCTTTGAAGTGGCAGGGATTGAGACAGAGATCATCGCAGCCAGTGTACGCCATCCTGTCCATGTAACAGACTGTGCACTCGCAGGCGCTCATATCGCGACTGTGCCGTATAAGGTGATCGAGCAGATGACGAAGCATCCGCTGACAGATGCAGGTATCGAAAAATTCCAGGCTGACTACAGGGCAGTTTTCGGAGATTAATGAAGGAGGACGCTATGAACAAATTAGATTTAATGAAGACAGCCAATGAGATCCGGAAAGGCATTGTCACGGCAGTTCACAGTGCAAAATCCGGGCATCCGGGCGGATCCCTCTCAGCGGCAGATATTTACACATACCTCTTTTTTGAGGAAATGAATATTGATCCGGCGGATCCGAAGAAGGCTGATCGGGACCGTTTCGTGCTGTCTAAAGGACATACGGCTCCCGGATATTATTCCACTCTTGCAAACCGGGGATTTTTCCCGGTGGAAGATCTGAAAACGCTTCGCAAGGTAGGATCTTACCTCCAGGGGCATCCGGATATGAAGCACATCCCTGGTGTAGATATGTCCAGCGGTTCTCTGGGACAGGGTGTTTCAGCGGCGGTGGGCATGGCGATCTCTGCAAAATTATCCGGTGATTCCTACAGGGTATATACGCTTCTCGGTGACGGAGAGATTCAGGAAGGACAGGTGTGGGAGGCTGCCATGCTTGCGGCGCACAGGAACCTGGATAATCTTGTTGTGATTGTGGACAACAATAACCTGCAGATTGACGGCGCCGTTGATGAAGTGAATTCACCGTATCCGATTGACAAGAAATTTGAGGCGTTTAATTTCCATGTGATCAACATTGACGGACATGATTTTGACGCGATTGACGCAGCTTTTAAAGAGGCAAGAGAGACGAAAGGACAGCCGACAGCGATCGTTGCCAGGACGGTAAAAGGAAAGAATGTGTCCTTTATGGAGAATCAGGCTTCCTGGCATGGGGCAGCTCCTAACGACGAGCAGTATGCAACTGCAATGGCAGATTTAGAGAAGGTAGGTGAAGCATTATGTCAGAAGTAAAGAAAATCGCAACAAGAGAAAGCTACGGTAATGCTTTGGTAGAACTGGGAAAGAAGTATGAGGATGTTGTTGTACTGGATGCGGATCTTGCGGCTGCAACCAAGACCGGCACGTTTAAAAAGGCGTTTCCTGAGAGGCATATTGACTGTGGGATTGCAGAGTGCAATATGGTAGGCGTGGCAGCAGGGCTTGCAGCTACCGGAAAAGTACCGTTTGCAAGTTCTTTTGCAATGTTTGCGGCAGGACGTGCATTTGAGCAGATCAGAAATTCTGTGGGTTATCCGAAGTTAAATGTAAAGATCGGTGCGACCCATGCAAGTATCTCTGTCGGGGAGGACGGAGCAACCCACCAGTGTAATGAGGATATTGCTCTTATGAGGACAATCCCGGGGATGGTGGTACTGAACCCTTCTGATGATATTGAGGCAAAGGCGGCGGTTGAGGCGGCTTATAAGCATGTAGGTCCTGTATATCTGCGCTTTGGCAGGGCGGCGGTTCCGGTGATCAATGATCACGCGGACTACAAATTTGAAATCGGAAAGGCGATTACGCTGAGAGAAGGGACAGATGTTACGATTATTGCCACGGGCCTTACAGTATCAGAGTCTCTGGAAGCGGCAGAGAAGCTGGCGGCAGACGGGATCAGCGCCGAGGTCATTAATATGCATACGATCAAACCGCTGGATGAAGAAGCGGTGATTGCAGCGGCAGCAAAGACCGGGAAGATTGTGACGGCAGAAGAGCATTCTATTATCGGAGGACTTGGGAGTGCGGTCTGCGATGTGGTCGCTGAAAAAGCGCCGGCAAAGGTTCTTAAGATCGGTGTAAATGATATGTTCGGCGAGTCCGGGCCGGCCGGTGAGCTGATTAAGAAATATGGTCTGGATGCAGACAGTATCTATAAAAAGGTGAAAGAATTCGTATAATTGGTGCGTGAACCTGTAAGGGCCGCAAATGTAACTGGGCGTGCAGTTGCATTTGCGGCTTTAACAGTTTCGGCACCCTGTTGCTTTTTTCCTGCCGCATCATAAAGTACCCCGTCGAAAATCCCAAAATCCCCCCGTAAACTTCTGAGGACAAGCCCCACGAACTGCTAAAATACGCAGGATACCTATGCTATCATAATCAAAAATATGCAAGCAGAGGTGAGGATTATATGGATAAACAATTTCCAAAGAATGTAAGGCAGATAGGAAATGTCTGCGATGAGCCCAAGATATATGTAGAGGACTATGTAGATACCTATCTCAATCAATTGCGGCAAAAAGCCATTGACAGTCCGGTTGGGGCGGCGCTTATAGGAGAAATTATGTCTGTGGAGGGACAAAACGTAGTGTACATATCAGGTGCGCTCCGGATGAAGGAACTGGAAGTTAACGGAAATGATATTATAATAAAGAAAGATACCTGGGATAAGGTGGAGGAAGACAGAAAGGAATTTTTCCCTGAACAGGAACTGGTGGGGTGGGGGCTTATAGAGACCGGTCATCCCATGGGCCTTAATAAGGGGGTCAATCGAATTCACAATAAATCCTTTGCAAAGGATCATACTGTGTTTGTATGGCGTGACGCTCTGGAGTCAGACGAGATTTTTTATGCCTACAAATACGGCGAACTAATGCAGATGGGGGGACACTACATTTATTATGAAAAAAATCCCTCTATGCAGAATTATATGATTAATACACGTAAAATGATTGGCGTTACACCCAGTGAAGTGGTTGAGGATCGAGCTGCAAAGGATTTTCGTAGTACAGTAAAGGAGAAGATGGAGTACAGAGAACAGAGACAGAACTCCAGATTCGTATATGCTATGAGCATACTGCTTGTAGTGGTTGTACTGGCAATTGGTATCTCAACCATGAATAACTTTGACAAGATGGAATCGGTACAGAATACTTTAGAGACGTTATCACTGGCTTTGAGTTCGTCTGAAGGGAGTGGACAGGCTGAGGCAAAAGAGAAACGTTATCAGGACGGAGTCCTTATAGACGGGGAAACCGGGGAGGAAACTGCCGTGACGGCAGGGACCGTACCCGAGACGTCCACCATTCAGGAGGAATTGGGGAATGATGATTTTTATATTGTGCAGAAGGGGGATACCCTTGACACGATCAGTGTTAAACTGTACGGAGATACAGGGCATGTAGAGGCTATCTGTAAGATGAACGGACTTTCGGACGGAAACTTAATATTTATCGGGCAAAAATTATTATTACCTTAATCTAAAAATATGATATACTGTACACAAATGACAACCAGAAAGGAATACGAATGGCACACCGAAAAAACAGACACCTGCATGTCGTGAGACCGCAGGGAGATACTACAGATAAAATTGTTGAAGATTTGATGACAGAATTAAGAAGTCAGAATATGTCTGAAGAGGAGTTGGGAAGGCAGATAAAAGAACAGAAATCAAAGTTCAGGCGAAGAGTTATGATAGGAATTGCATGTGTGTTGGCGGCGGCTGTCGCTGTATTTCTTATTATACATCTGCAGACGTATACTCTGGCACAGGTTACGGATACATATAAGATCAGTGGGGTGTCAGAGAACAGTTATGAAGAATTTGCCGGGGGAGTATTGAAATATAGCAGAGACGGTATTTCTTATCTGAACCAAAAAGGAGAGGAACAATGGAACCAGCCCTGTCAGATCAAAAGTCCCTTTGTGAATGTTAATCAGATGTCGGCCGCAGTGGCAGACAAAGGAGGCAATACGATAATGATCTTTCAGAAGGACGGGCTTAAGGGCGAGATTCAGACAACACTTCCTATTGAAAGGCTCTCGGTATCTGAACAGGGAATCGTGAGCGTGATCCTGAAAAATGAATCTGCACCGAGCATTGTCTGTTATGACACTGCGGGCAATATCCTTGTGGAACATCAGGCATCTCTGGTTGGGACGGGCTATCCTCTGGATGTATCCATTTCAGCGGATGCTACAGTGATGCAGGTGATCTACCTCCGTGTGCAGGAAGGGAAGCTGGAATCCAGGGTAGGTTATTACAACTTTGGTGAAAAAGGCGAAGAGCAGACGGATCATGAAGTGGCCAGTAAGGAGTATAAAAACAGTGTAGCGGTCACAGGCTTCTTTTTAAACCAGTCGGTTTCGGCAGTGGTGGGAGATAACTGCCTTACCTTGTTTAAAGGGAAGGAAGTGCCGGAAGAGGTGACGACTGTCACGATTGAAAAGGAAATTCAGAGTGTGTTTCATAACGAAAAATACATAGGGATGATTTTGAAAAATGAAGGAAAGGAAGGGCATGAGCTTTGTCTTTACAATACGGCAGGGAAAAAGGTAATGTCCAAGGAGTTTACGGGCAGTTTTAAAAATGCCAAGATATCCGGAAGTCAGGTGATATTGTATGATGGTAAGAAGTGCAGTATATTCCTGCGGAGCGGAGTGAAAAAATTTGAGGGAGAAATGAATAACGAAATTTTTGAAATAGTTCCTGTAATGGGAGTAAATAAATACATTGTGATGAATGCAAACGGTATGGAAAGCATACGGCTTGTAAAATAAGGAGAAGATATGGACTGGGTAGTATTAGCAATAGGAGCAATTTTTCTGATTTGTATCATTGTGGGCGTGTGTAAAGGTGCGATTAAGATTGCGGTATCGCTGGCTGCAACTTTGCTGACGGTGGTGATCGTCTTTTTTGCAACCCCTTTTGTGGTAAAGCTGATTATTGAAAAGACACCGGTGGACACAATGATCAAAGACCAGGTTGTAGCTGCGATGGCGGATGCGGCAACGGAGCAGGTCACGGAAGGAGGAGGCCTGTCTGAGGATATGGTGCGGAAGGTGCTTAAGGCGGCCGGGGTCAGTGAAGAGAAGCTTGCAGAATATGGAATTAAGATAGAAGATATAGTGAATGGCGAGATAGACAGTGAGAAACTTGCAGAATACGGGATATCAAAGGAGCTGCTGGCCGGCCTGAACCAAAATGAGAAGGCCGGGGCAGAAAATGCTGCGGACGAGGCGCTGGAAGGCGCAGATATTCCGAAGGATCTGCAGGTTAAGGCTATTGAAATGGCAGAGATGCCGGATATCTTCAAGTCGCTTCTCAGTGACAATAATAATAGCGAAATATATGAGAAACTGGGGGTAGAGACATTCCCGCAGTATGTCGGAGAATTCCTTTCCCGGCTCATTATACACATTGTAGCATTCCTGTGTACGTTTCTGTTGGTAACGATCATTATACGGGCAATTGTATTTGCGCTGGATATTGTATCGGACCTTCCGGTGCTGGGATTTGTCAATCGTCTGGCAGGCGGAGTCGTGGGGATTGCAGGCGGGCTTGTGATCGTGTGGGTTCTGTTTATTATTGTCACGCTCCTTTACACCACATCAATCGGGCGGGATATCTATGAGGTGATCCGGGAGAATGCAGTTTTGAATATGATATATGAATATAATCCTTTTATGAAGCTTGCCACGAATTTTCTAAGGTAAAGCAGGGATTGGCTTTTATATAAATATCCCTCAGGCCTTGCCGGGAGACAGAATGGTTATGAGATTTAATATTAATCTCACAACTATGAAATGATTTGATATTTATAAAATTTCAAAAATATATGACCTGAAAAAAGCGCAGAAATGCGCTTTTTTTATTGTGAGAATAAAATTGGCACGAAAAATGCTATATATGATCTATGAAAAATAATATTATTATAAGAGGTTATTGAGATGAGCTTCAGTATGAACAAAATTGAAACGAATTACACAAAAACATTATCAGATTATGTGGAAAATCTGAAATACGAAGATATTCCGGCAGAAGTGTTTGAGCGGGCAAAAATGATCGCGCTTCAGACGATCGGTGTATCTATCGGAGCAAAGAAAGTACCGATCGCGGAGAATGCTAATACACTGGGCCTTCAGATGAACGGAGGGGAGGGGGGAAAAGCCACTGCATGGATTACAGGGGATAAAATGTGTGCAGCGAATGCGTCGCTTGTCAACGGAACATTAGCAGATGCTCTTGACTGGGAAGACTGCTCCTGGACAGGACACCCGTCGGCAAGTATTATCCCTGTAGCGTGGGCGATGGCAGAAGAGTATAAAAAGAGCGGGAAAGATTTCCTTACAGCGATTGTGGCGGCTTACGAAGTATATCAGAGAATTTCCATGGTAGTACAGCCTCCAAAGGACTGGGACGTATTCAAAGGCTGGGGGCTTACAAGCTGGCAGGTGTTCGGAGGGACAGTAGCGGCATGTAAGATCCTTGGCCTGGACAGTGATAAAGTCAACCAGGCATTGGGCATCTCTGCAATTGTCAGTGTGATTCCGAGTGTACTTGCTCATAATACCATGTCTGAGAGCTTGCGGAGAAATATGATATTAAACCGGATGACGTAGAGGAGATCATTATTGATCCGGCGACATTCGGCCGAATGATGCTGGAAGAGGACGGATATGAGACAATGATGCTTGCACAGTTCAGTATCCCGTATGTCATCTCGGCCATGCTCCATGACAGGACACCAAGTGCAGACTGGTATTCCGAAGAAAATCTGAAAAATCCGGGCGTTCTTGCTCTGGCGAAGAAGATCCACGGGAGCGACGGAGAAATGCAGCAGCTTATGGATTCCTTTGCAAAATTCAGGGCAGGTACATACCCAAAGAAGGTTGTAACCATAAAAACAAAAGACGGGAACTCTTATTCTCAGGAAATGGACTGTCATCCGGGACATCCGGCTAATATGATGAGCCGCGAAGAATTCATAGAAAGATTCAGGTTACAGACAGCGGGAGTTTTATCAGAAGAAAAGGCAGAGAAAGCAATTGATGTATTATGCAGCATCGAAGAATATGACGACCTCTCTCTTCTTGGAGATTTGTTTACTGTATAATTTTACGCGTAAAAGGGCGGATCCTACTTGTGTGGGCCGCCCTTTTTGCGTATCGGAGCGGGAAATTATGACTCGTTGATCAGATACTTGTTGTAACAGTCCTGAAGCGTATCCTTACTGTGGATGACAATGGGGACATTTTGAAGCAGCGTATCAATGATCTTACTGCTGCCTCCGATCGTAAAAAGAGACAGAGCAATATTCCGGTCCAGGTTGTGAAACTCAATTTCCAGATAATCTTTATCTTCGAGAAGATGTTTGTAGTGTGCATTGGCGCATGTGAGGCGGATATCCGTGGAGAGCTGTCCGATGTTGTTCGGGCAGTGGTAATGGACAAATGTGCTGAGGATATTCCGGTCAATACGAATTTCCTTTTTCAGATTCACTGCTTCTTTCCAGAAAAAGAATAATACAAGCTGGAGACGTTCCGCAATGGAACGTTCCTCAAGGTTCGGGAGCTTAATATGCACGGGGATTCGACGGAGGAATGTGCTGAGCATAGATTCCTGGGGAGTTTCCGTGGTTGCACAGATGAGGAGTACATCAGCGCGTCTTGTCTTGGATGTTTCACCGAGGCGCCGGAAGATTCCCCGGTCCATAAGTATGAATAATTTTTCCTGTCCTTCCGGGTTCAGACGGTGAATCTCATCCAGAAAGAGGATACTTTTGTCTGCGAGTTCCACAAGCCCCGGCTTGTCAGAGTCCGCTCCGGTAAACGCACCTTTGGAATATCCAAACAGCTGGGACATGACGAGCTGGGGATTTTCCGCGTAATTTGCACAGTTGTAGGTGATCAGGTTTGCGCCGGAGGAGATCCGCCCGCTTCTTTTTGCATAATCATACATGGCGTTTGCAAAGTGACTCTTTCCGACACCGGTTGCCCCGGTAAGCAGCGTGTCCAGACCGTGAGGCGGATACAGGATGGCGGCTTTCGCCTGTTCAATGTGAGAACGCAGACTCCTTCTGTGCCCGATCAGTGAATCCAGGTCGGACCTGGCAGTGGCATTCAGGCTGTTTGTATCTGTACCGCCGCCCGAAGCCTCGGAAGGATGCAGATAATCGTAGAACGAATCTATAGACGGAAATTCATAGGTGGGCAGCAGCTGCCCTAGCTTTTCTTCCAAAACAGAGATGATAAAATAAGTGACCGGCCGACCCCTTACCCGCATGACAAGCCCGTCGGCAAACATTTTGTTCAGCTCCATACTAATGTTGTTGGGACTTATCTCTGTTGCGGAAGCCAGTGAATCAATACGGAGGGAGTGAATATGTGCCTCGGGGTTTTTGACGTCAAAACGGGAGGTCGCCTCTGTCAATGCCTGGTATATTTTTTCTCGTCTGGATTTTGGTTTCATAGAGTATTAAATTCTCCTAATATTAATATCGAAAGTTAATAGTAATTATAAATATCAGAAAATAAATTGTCAAATAAAAGTTATTTTGTGCTGAAAAACAGGGAAAAGTTAAAATCGATAGAAAAATTGGCACATACTTTGCTTATATAACTGGGTAAGAAAATAAATCGAAAGGAAATGATCCAAATGAGTTATCCGATTAATGTAAGAATGATTTCTAAATCACAGGCCGAGAAGCTAGTGACGCCGGCAGAGGTACTTGAGGTTGTTGACGAGACCTTTAAAGCTTTGGGAAATGGTGAAATCTTCCATCCGGTAAAAGAACCGATCTGGAACGGAAAGGAAAATGCGAATATGATCCTTGCCATGCCGGCCCACCTGAAAGACAAAAAGATCATTGGAATGAAATGGGTAAATATGTATACCTACCAGCAGGAAGGGATTCCATCCTCTTATGGGAACCTATTGATCTTAAATCATGAAGAGAACGGCCAGCCATATGCAATGATCGAGGCGACTCCCATTACTACCATGCGTACGGCAGGGGGACACGGCGTCGTGGCCGCACAGTATCTGGCCAGGAAAGATTCCAGGGTTCTCACTGTTGTCGGCTGCGGTGCAGAAGGTATTTCCGGAATCCGGAGTTTCCTTGTCGCTTTTCCGGGTCTGGAAGAACTGAGAGTCTGTGACAGAAGCCCGGAAGCGCTGAAAAGAGTGGAAGATGAATTCGGAGATCAGATCAGGATCCGTACATTTGCAGATGCAAAAGAAGCGGTAGAGCCGGCGGATATCGTAATGCTTGTTACGACGGCGAGAAAACCAATCGTTATGTATGAGTGGCTGAAGAAGGGGACTTTCGTGTCCGGCCTGTATTCGTTCCATGATCTTGATCCGGAGTGTTCAAGAAAAGCCGACAAATGGTTCATGGGATCCAAAGACACAGATTACCACCAGATCGTGAAAGCGCCGTATCTGAAACCGTACAATCTGAGCATGGATGATGTATACGGAGATCTTGGTGAAGTCGCGACAGGAAAATGTCCGGGGCGGGAAAATGATGACGAGATCATCGTTTACACACACATGGGAATGGGAGCGCTGGATATTGCGGTGGGGGAACTGATCTACAGACGCGCAGAAGAGAAAAATATAGGAACGGTAATTGATTTATCATAGGGAAAGGAGAGTTATGAGAAAATGGGAAGAAAATATTTCGCAACAAATGATACAAAGTATACACAAAAGCTTGCGGATTATGCGGTAGATATTCAGTATGACACACTTCCGGCGGAAGTTATTGAAAGGGTGAAAATGTTAACGCTTCATACGCTTGGAGTATCCCTTGCGGCAAAACCGATCCGGCTGTCCCGCGCGGCAGTGAATGTTGCAAAAGCGGCAAACGGCGGTGCAGGCGGGGAGGCGTCAGTATGGCTTGGAGGAGAGAAGTTATCTATGGCAAGTGCAGCATTTGCAAATGGAACATTGGCGGACATGCTTGACTGGGAAGACTGTGCATGGGCAGGCCACCCCAACTCAGGCGCCGTTCCGGCGGCAATGGCGACAGCAGAGGGCCTTAAGAAAAGCGGAAAGGAATTTATCGAGGGCGTGGCTGCAGGACTTGAGGTATATCAGAGAGTCTCAATGGCAGTTCAGCCGGCCGATGATTTTGACCATAATCAGGGATGGGCTCTGGCAAACTGGCAGATCTTTGCCGCTTCTGCCGCAGCGGCAAAGATAATGGGCTTATCGAAAGAAGAGATGAATCAAGCATTCGGGATGAGTGTCTTGTATGCAAAGATGCCGTCTAACTTACAGCAGGGTACCATGAGCAACGCATATCATTATGAGTATGGTGTGACTGCACAGAACGGTGTGCTTGCAGCTATGTGTGCAAAAGAAGGTGTGGCGAATCTGATGGATTGTTTTGACATTCCTTATGCGTACTGCGAACAGCTTACAAAGGCAGTAGACAGATCATGGCTGAATAAAGGAATTGATGAGAATATATACTACTTGATGGACATCCTTGTGAAACACTGGCCGGGCAATATGTGGGTACAGACACCGGTGGAGCTTGTAAAGCTGCTTGTAGAAGAAAACAATATCGCAGCTGATGATATTGAAGAGATCACAGTAAATCCTCCGACACAGTACCGCATGCACTTCTGTGAGGAGGGATTTGAGAGTCTTATGGAAGCGCAGTTCAGTATCCCGTATGTGATCGCAGCGGCACTCATTGATCCGCAGCCGGGTCCTAACTGGTATGAAGAAAAATTATTCAAAGATCCGAAGATCCTTGAGTATGGCAGGAAAGTAAAATCCGGGCCGGGGAAAGAAGATACACTGTTAGAGTGTTTCCACTACTATCAGAACGGAAGCCATCCGGAGAAAACAGTCACCATCAGAATGAAAGACGGGACAGTATACGAGAAAACGCAGAGAACACACAAAGGACATCCGCTTGATATGTTAACAAGAGAAGAGTTCTGCGACTTATTCCGCAGAGAAGCTTCTTTTGCCGTTACTCCGGAACAGGCAGAAAAATTGATTGATTTCGTCCTGAATATTGAAAATGTAGAGGACATGTCCGTCATTCACGAATTACTTGCAATTTAGAAGATGAGGAGGGAACACGATGAGACGAATTACCGTAATGGGCGGCGGTGGAACCGGAATTATGATGGCTGCGGATCTGTCCCTGAAGGGGCACGAAGTGACGCTTTTTGAAGTGGAAGGCCACGAGTCTAAGATCATGGAGGTCAAGGAAAGAGGATATGTAGAGATCACCGGAAATGCCGCAAACGGAAAAGTAGTGCTCAGCAATATTACTACCAGTATTGAGGAAGCGATGGAAGATCCGGAGTATATCCTGATCGGCTGTATGGCTCAGAGACAGGAAGGGTTTATGGATCTGATGGTTCCGTATCTGAAGGATGGACAGGTAGTGTGCTTCTCGGCAGGAAACTGTGCGTCTGTCATTTTAAAAAATAAGATCAGAGACAAAAAGGTACTTGTAGGGGAGATGCAGGGAAATATTTATCCGTGCCGTATGCTTCCGGACGGGAAACTGATCAGTGCATTTCCATTTAAAGAAAAAGGAATGTCTGCATTTCCGGCCAGGGACAATGAAAAATATATAGAGGCTATGAAGGAAGTTTATCCGTGCCATGCAGTGAAAAATGTATTTGAAACGGCGCTCAACTCACCAAATACCTCGATCCACCTTGCAGGGAGTATCCTGGGAACCACCAAGATGGAGACTACGGAAGATTTCCGGTTATACAGAGACGGCCTGTCACCGTCTGTGGCAGCACTGATCAGCGCGGTAGACGAAGAAAAAGTAAAGGTTATGGAGAAAATGGGAATCACCGCGGGAAGGGCGGCAGGACAGATCTATGATCTGCTCGAGTATGAGCAGCATCCGGAATTAACAATCTTCAGAGGGCTGGAAGGCCCGACGGATGTCAATCACCGTTATATTGCAGAGGATGCTTATGCAGGAAACAGCCTGATGCTGTCTCTGGCAAAAGAATTCGGCGTTGAGACTCCGGTGTGTGAAGGACTGATTGCAATTGCATCAGCGCTTAATAACGAGGAATTCTATAAAAACGGCAGGACGCTTGAGTATTTCGGATTAAAAGGAATGAGCCCGGAGGAAATCAATCATTATCTTGAGGCAGGTGTGAAATAGTATATGCATAAAGATAAAAAAGCTGTAATTGGAATTATTTCTGTAGAGGGAGACGAAACACATGTTACAGAAGAAGAGTTCCGGCTGGCGCTTTCAGATCATGTTGAGATCGTGATGGCGTATGCACCGCTGGAGAAGGTCTCCTATAACGGACTCATGGCGTTCCTTGATAAGCTTCCGGGCGCTGTGGATGAGTTTGCGGACCACGATCCGGATATTATTATTGTGGCGAGTATGACGGGCAGTGCAGTCAGAGGTTACGAGATTGTGAACATGCTGGAACAGCGCTCGGGAAGACCGGTTATCGTGCCGGCGCTCGAAATGAAAAAATTCCTGAAGACATTTAACCTGAGAAGGATTGCCGTTGTATCCGCATTTGGAGTGGAACTGAATCTTTTGGAACAGTTATTTTTCTGTAACCATGATATAGAGGTTATCAACTTGATCAACATATATGATGAACGCACAAGTGAAGACAGAATGAAAATTTCCCAGATAGATTGTGAGTTGATTCTCAGAAAAGTAAAGGAGGCAGATTTCGGCAGCGTGGAGGCGGTTGTATTTGACAGCCCGACCTATAATCTCCGGCCGATCATCGGGGAATTAATGGAATTGATAAAGGTCCCGATCTTATCTGTTAATCAGATACTTCTGTACTCTGTATTAAAGAGACTTCATCTCCCGACGGAGCAAGCTGCCGATCTCTCGGTTTTTCAAATGAAAGGAGGAAAAAGAAGTGTATGACAAAAGTAAAGTAGAGACAATGATAGAAAAAAGCAGAGAAGAAATTACGGAATTGTGCGAGTATATCTATGACAATCCGGAAATGGGGTTTCAGGAATTTAAAGCCAGCGCAGCGCTTAAGAAGTTCCTGGAGAATCACGGGTTCCGGGTGGAAATGGGAGTGGGAGGCCTGGAAACGGCATTCCGCGCAGAGAAAAAGGGGACGGGCGCAGGGAAAACCATCGGTTTCCTTTGTGAGTATGACGCTCTTCCAAACGGCCATTCCTGCGGGCACAATATTATCGGCTCTTCCGCGGCAGCAGGCGCGGCAGGGCTTGCAGAAGCACTGGGAGAGTATGACGGAAATATTGTCGTTCTCGGCACACCTTCTGAAGAAGGAAGCGGCGGCGGAAAAGAGATTCTTTATCAGGCGGGTGTTATGGATGACATTGATTGTGCGATGATGATGCATCCGGGAGCAGAGACGGTGATCCGGGATAAATCTCTGGCTATCGCGCAGTATAAGTTTACCTTCCATGGGAAACCGGCCCATGCAGGGGCATGCCCGGAGCAAGGAAGAAGCGCTGTAGAAGCGGTCGTTCAGATGTTTAATAATGTAAACGGAATGCGTGTTACCGTGAAGGGGGATACACGGATCCACGGAATCATAACATACGGCGGAGCCGTAACAAATGTGATTCCGGAGCTGACAGAAGCCCAGTTCGGGATTCGGGCAAAAACAAAGTCAGAATTAGATGAGCTTGTATCTCGTGTACATAATTGTGCAAAGGCAGCGGCTCTTTCCACAGACTGTACGGTAGATATTGAAGAGATCGGTATTACGTATCTGGATATGATCCCGAACGAGATTCTCTTAAAGCTTGTAGAAGATAACCTAGTTAAAATGGGAGAGCATATTGATATTTATGAAAGGCCGGCGGGAGTTGCATCTACGGATGTTGGAAATCTCTCCCACCGATTCCCGGCTATACAGGTGATGATCAGCATTGACGATCCGTCTTTGCCGCACACAGAGCCATTTGCAAAGGCGTGTGCAGGAAAACGCGGAGCAGATATTGCAGTGAGAGCAGCAAAAGCACTTGCGTACACGGGTGTAGACCTGTTCAACGATCCGAGCCTTGTAGATAAAGCAAAAGAAGAACTAAAGGAAAGAGTCAGCACAAAGTAAAAGGAGGAAACAATAATGGAAATGAATTTAGCGCAGTTAAACAGCCCGATCATGTGGTTAGGATGCGGACTTCCGGTCGTATTCTTATTATTCATGGCAGGAAAAATGTGGAAAAAGACTTATAAGACAGCAAAGGAGATTGGCCTGGAGGACAGTCAGCTGAGAACAGCAGTTAAGACAAGTGTGATAACGGCAATAGGGCCGTCCGTGGCATGTCTTGCAGGTATGTTTGCAGTTATGGCAATCATGGGAGGACCGGTAGGATTTATGAGACTGTCCTATGTCGGGAACTCCATGTTTGAGCTGATGGCAGTTCAGTTTGCATCTGCAGCAACGGGAATTCAGGTCGGCGTTGATAAGATAACAGAAAACGCATTTGCAGCATCCTTGTTAGTAATGATCCTTGGATCTATCCCGTGGATCTTATTTGGTACCTTTGCGTCTGACAAGATGGACAGGATCCAGAACGGTATTGTAAAGAAAGTAGGAAGAAGCATTTTACCTGTCATTTCAGCTTCGGCGCTGGTCGGTTCTCTTGGAGCAAACAACGCAACATACTTAACGGCAATTGACAAAACAACAGTAGCATGTTTGCTGGGAGCAGGCATTATGGCAGTCGTATGTATTATCGCAGAGAAAAAACAGATCAAATGGCTCTCACAGTGGAATCTGACAATTGCTATTTTCCCGGCAATGATCATCACTGCATTATTATAAGAAAGGAAAGGTGACGACTATGTTAAAACCAGAAGCAGAAAGAGAAGAAATATATCAGAATAATTATTTGAAAAAATTGCACAAAAGCTCCAAGATCACAAACTACATTTGCGTATTGTTCTGCTTTATCCCGGCAGTTCTCGTTGTTCTTCTTTACGATATACAGATTCCCTGGTCGGCAGTGATCACGGGATGGCTTGCGATCGCGTCGGCGATCGGTGTTGTGTGGGTCGTGGAGCCGGTCGGCAACTTCCCGATCGTAGGATCGGCAGGAACCTATATTAACGTCGTAGCAGGTAATACATCTAACATGCGTATTCCGTGTGCGGTTATGGCACAGAAATCAGTAGGTGTTGAAGCGGGCACACCGGAAGGCTCTCTGATCTCTACGCTTGGTATCTGTACGTCTGTATTTGTAAACATTCCGATCCTTGCAGTAGGTGCTGTACTTAGCTCAATCATTATGAGCTATCTTCCGCAGGGTGTTCTGGATGCATTTAACTTCTTGCTTCCGGCACTTTTCGGAGCCGTATATGTACAGTTTGCCATGATGAAGCCCAAGATTGTACCGATCTCTTTGATTCTTGGCATCGGCTTCTGCCTGATGGTTAAGAACGGAGTGTTCAGTTTCCTTGGGCCTGCACCGACATATGTAACGACACTGGTAGGCACGTTCGGAACGATGGCGTTTGGTATTTACATGCACAAAAAAGGAAAAATGTAAGGTTTTCCAGAAGAAAATTGTGCGACGGAGGTGCGGGATATGATTATAGCAGCAAAAAAGATTATTGTGGGAGACGGAAAAACAGTCCTTGACGGTTCTGCTGTATATGTGAATGACAGAGGCAGGATTGAGAAGGTCGGTAAACTCTCCGAACTGAAAGACTTATATCCAGATCAAAAGGTAATAGAATATCCGGAACATACACTGCTTCCGGGGCTGATCGACGTACATGCACATTTGGGACATTGGGGATGCAGGCCTGCATCCTCAGTGATGAATGATTACATGATGGCCTATATTACCCAGAAGCATGCTCAGGATGCATTTACAAGAGGTGTTACTTCTATTAGAGAGGTGGGATCGCCGGAGGGTGTGTGTCAGACGATGAAAGCAGCTTCTGAAATGGGATTTTTCAAAATCCCGAAAATGGAATATTGCGGGTCGGCTCTCTGTGTTACAGGAGGGCACGGAAGTTCCTTTGGACTGGGCGAGGGAGTAGAAGAGACAGACGGGACGGATGCTCTTAGAAAAGCTATTCGCACCCGGGTAAAGCACGGAAGCAGGTGGATCAAAATTATGACAAGCCATCGGTCGGACGTCTGTGAATACAGCCAGGCAGAATTGGACGCTGCGGCAGATGAATGCCACAGGCTCGGAATTAAAGCTATGGTGCATTCCGGGACCCAGCCGTCCATCGGAATGTGTATAAAAGCCGGCATGGATACGATTGAACATGCGACATTTATTACAAGGGAACAGTTACAGGAAATGATTGATAAGGGAATTTCCTGGACACCGACAATTTTGCCGTACACAACAATTTTTCATATGATGGAAAAGAAGTGTGAAGGTATGGAAGAGAAGCCGAGGGAATATTATTACTGTAAAGCGGCGGCAGATATGTATAAAGAACATTTCAAAGAATATTATGATACGGGAGTTCTTGTTGCGGCCGGGACAGATAATATCACGGCAGACGGACGAACAGATCTTTATGTGGCAAAGGAACTTGCTTATATGGTTGAATATGGCCTTACACCTTTGCAGGCAGTCCAGGTAGGAACTATGAACGGAGCCAAGGCTCTTGGTACAGAGGATCAAGTGGGTCAGATCAAAGAAGGGCTCTGTGCAGATATTCTGATTGTAGATGGTGATGCGTCAGAGGAGATTGGTGCATTAGAAAATGTTAATACTGTTTACCTGGATGGGGACATTGTATACAGGAGGCAAAAAGTGAATGAAACCTAAAATGAAAGCCTATGAAAAACAGGCGGGCACTATTATCAAAAACCTCTTGATAAGAAATATGGAAGGCTTTTATTGTGAGACCAGAGAAGAGGCAAAGGATATAGTTCTGGAAATGATGAAGGACGGAGGAAACGTAGGCTTTGGAGGCTCAGTTACATTGGGTGAGACCGGGATTCTCGGCGCGGTGGAAGAGGCGGAACACTTGAACCTGATAGACCGCAGAAAAGTCAAAACACCGGAAGAGACCCGTGAGATCTTTTTCCGGACAACAGCTTCTGATTATTTCCTTATGAGTACCAATGCGATTACCCTTGGCGGGGAGCTGGTAAATATTGACGGTAAAGGGAATCGTCTTGCATGTCTGGTCTACGGGCCGAAAAATGTAATTATTGTAGCAGGCATGAACAAAGTAGCGGCAGATGTGGAAGATGCGGTAAAGCATATCCAGAACTTCACCTGCCCTGCAAATGCAGGCACATTTGATTTCCAGACGCCGTGCGGAACAGCCGGAAGGTGCGGAAACTGCCATTCACCGCAGACCATGTGCTGCAGTATCGTAGTGACAAGACATTCCCGTTTTGACGGGCGTATTAAGGTGGTTCTTGTAGGGGAAGAACTGGGACACTGATTTCATAGGAGTCATATGATCTGAAATTACGGTGGAAAGCTTAGAGGCGGGCTTTCCGCCGTTGTTTTTGTCCGACTTCTTCCGGCGGGATAAAAATGAAATTTCCGGGCTGTTACAAAATATGAGAAAAAATGCTTTACAGGTATTGACAGAAAATATAAAAATTGTTAATATAAAAATCCGCTGTGGTTTAGCGATAGAATTTTGCAAGTAAATTATATAGGAAAAGGAAAGAAATGCTTTCCGGATATGTAATTGTAATCCATATTTAAATAATAAGATAAGAAAAAAATAAAAAAATGGCGGGTTTTAAAATGAAGTTGAACTAAAAAGTTCAGCTTCATTTTTTTTTGTGGAAAGGGGGACAGATGGACAATTAAATATAGGATTTGGCCATCTGTTTTATTTGTGGCTGACTCTGTTGGAGAAGTCAGAGATATCAAAACTCTAGGGGAGCGCAGTGCAGTATTGCGAGGATCGTAGCCCTGACGATACGGCAATAAGCGGGCGTGTAGGATTAGAAGGAATGAAAAAGTGGGGTGGTATTGTATATTGTTTTTTGATATGGTATCCTTAAAAAAGGAGTGTGGCGGATATGGCAGAAAATAAAGAACGTTTTAAACGCTATATAATGTCCTTTTCTTATAAGGAGCGGCGGGCGCGGGAATTGTTTAAGTATAAAGAAAGAATACAGGAGCTAGAGAGTATGGATTCGGATGAATTAGATTTTGAATATGTGTCTTTGAAATCTGCATATGAACATAAGAAAAGTGTTTTGGTACTGCTAATAATTTCTATAGCATTGGCGCTTCTAATGAATGTGTGGAAGTATTTTTTTTCATTTATACAGGAGTCGATTCAGTATGGGTCAACGATTGTAGGTAATGGGATAGAGGTAGTTGAGGTTAGCTTTACTATTGCTTTTATTTTGACGTTATTTACAACTTTTGTAATAGCATTTCTCTTGATTGCATATATGAATGAGTTACGCCAGATACAAAGGGAATTGATGATTGTTGAAATTGTTAGGAATAGATTGTTGGTAAAATGATGGTTTTGTAAGTAAGAGAAGGAATGCATACAATGAGGATTAGAAGGTATCTTGTGAAGGCGTCAGGAGAAATAATATATTGTATTGTCGCGATAGTATATTTGATTAGACTGCATTTATTGAATCAGGAATTGGCGCAGCAGGAGTTTGATGGGGCATTTGAATTGTTACAGTATAAGGAATGTGCTCCAATAAAATTTTTTGCTGTTGCTGTAATTTTGTTCAGTTTTGGCTGTTTTTTTGAATATCGTAGGATTCGTTTTATTCACAAGCATGTTTCTGCATTTGAGGACATGGTGATATCTTTGCTTATAGTGGCGTTAATAGGTGTTTTATTGATTCTGTTAATAGCGTTTATTGATAATCCAATACTTAGAGCTGTGTTTGTTTTGGTGTTGGTGATTTTAGGTTTGTCAATTTTAGAAGGTTAGATATATGGTGAAATTGGCCAGCAGTTGAGGAACTGTTGGTTTTTTTGTGAAAAAATAAAAAGGTAAGACAATAGGAAGGGAAAGTAAATATGAAGGATTTAAGAGACTTAAGAAGTGAGCGTGGATTAACACTTGCTGAGGCAGCAGAGGGAATTGGTATTAGTAAAAGTGCATTAGGTGCGTATGAGACGGGCGGACGAAAGCCGAAAGGTAGTTTTTTAAATCAGATTGCAAGTTTTTATGAAGTTGAAGCTTCAGATATTGCATTTGGTAACAAAATACCGGAAGAGCCGGAAGAACCCAGGTTGTGCCCCTTCAAGATCAAGAAGCAGACGGATGCCAGGACGGGAAATGTTACGGAATGGTTTTTACCATGTGCTGGAAAAAAATGTATGGCATTTGGCAATGGTGGCGTTTGTGGACGGTTGAAATAAGGTAGTCTTGCAGCATATAGTGTGGTATAGTAGGTTATAGGTAGGGTCTGGAAAAGAAAGAGGTAGGTTATGAGTAAAAAGAAGGTCATAGGTGTTGTTTGTGTGGTTGTTTGTTTAGGTATAGTAGGCCTATTTGCATGGCGTGAGTACGATAAGTATGTGCCAATAAAAGAAGTTGTAACGGTCGAGCTTGGTGAGAGTCTTACAGAATCCGCGAAGGATTACATTGATGCTAATGAAAAGCATCTGAAGGATACAAAACTTGATTTTTCTAAGGTGGATTATAGCAAGGTTGGTGAGTATGAAGCAGGTGCGAAGTGTGGCAATAAGCAGGCAGTGTTTAAGGTTGAGGTCAAAGATACGACGCCTCCGGCAGTGACAATGAAGCCGGGAGAGGAATATCGGGTCATTGTAGGCCAGGTATTGAAGGCTGTTGACATGGTAGAGGCTGTAGAAGATCTTGCAGGCATAAAGTCTGTTGTTTTCAAAGATTCCCAAGTACCAGTAGAATCTGAAACGCCGGAAGACTTATTGTCATGTATCGGGCTTAAGTATGACAAGGCAGGATCTTATGATAATGAGGTAGTTGTAACTGACAATAGTGGAAATGAGACAAAGCAGCCAGTAAAGGTTGTAGTAGTAGAAGATTACTTGTCACATGTAACGGGATTCCATGACATCACGACTACGCGTGGTACGGTCGTAGACTGCATGAATGGGATTACATATGACGAGAAAGTAACAGGAGTGACGGCAGACACTTCGGCTGTAGATTTTAACACAGTTGGAGAATATACAGTCACTTATACGATCAGCGGGGATGATGGGGTGACAACTGTGACTCAGACCGCAAAAGTAATAGTAGCAGAACCAGTCAAAGCAACTGTAAGGAGTTCTTCATCTTCTGGAAGTAAGAGCACTTCAAAGAGTGGTGGAAGTTCTGGAAGTTCTAGCCGTCGATCTTCTGGCAAGTCAGGAGGTTCTAAGGGGTCGAGTGGTTCGAGTTCGTCTGGATCATCTGGTGGACATAAAGCCGGAGAGACATTTACAGGTAATGTAGAAGGCAGCGGAGAAATTAAAGGGCAGGGAGGTAATACAGGTCAAAGCGGGTCTTTTGACTGGTAAATATAGGATGTGCGAAAAGTCATGGAAACATGGCTTTTTTGTATGCAAGTAAAGGAGTGAAATGATTGAAAATAGTGAGAAATTACTGGCATAGGGTGGTAGCGGTATTGATCGTGTTAATTATGTTGTTATCTTTGATTGCTGTGACAAGAAAGGTAGAAGCAGCTACAGGGACAATCACGTATAACGGGAAAATATCTTATGGCGCAGCAACAGTAGGTAGTTTTACCGTAAACGGTCGGCAGGCCTTTTGTTTAGAGCATGAAAAGGGGTCGCCTCCTTCAGGGACAACATTTTATGATGAGATCTATAATAATTCTGATATATTGAAAGTCTTGTATTATGGATGGGAAGGCCCGGCGCAGTGGAGTGGTTTTGAAAATTCATCGCATGGTATCGTGGCTACTTCATTGGTGTTATCTCATTATTATAGTGGTACACCTATTAAAGCGTCGGCAAGAACTTTTTATGAATTTTTACAAACACAACCATCTGTACCGCAGGGGGTTTTTGAATTGTCAAAGTCATTAGTACAGGCTTATTTGACAGATGATAAAACAGGGCAGCGGACGGAAAATATTACTTTTGACGATGCGGCGGAAAGTTATATTGATTTAAAATTACCCAGCGGAGTTACATTGTATAACATGACTAGGAAAACAAGTGCGACAGGTACGGTTAGAGTAAATGGAGGAGATACTTTTTATCTTGGTGCTCCACTTTCTCAGAACGGCACATGGTCGAGCGGTAAATTACCGCGATCTATGGGAGATTATCAAGCCGTTGTATGTGTGACAGAGGCGTCTAGTTTACAAAACTTAGGACAGGGAGTTTTTGCTGATGATCCAAGCCGAACCATCGAACTCACCGTCAAATGGATCCCCCACGGCAAAATCGCCTTATCCAAGGTAGACGCCGAGACGGGCGAAGGTAAGCCCCAGGGGGCGGGCAGTCTGGAGGGTGCCGTTTATGAAGTTTACAACACAGTCGGCGCAAAATGCGCCACCTTACAGACAGACGCAGAGGGCAAGGCCGTGTCCGACCTTTTGCCTTATGACACCTATACTGTCAAAGAAAAGTCTGCAAGTGAGGGCTATTTAGTCCAGGTATCCGACTCTACTTGCATCCTGAATAAAGACATTGTAGACATTACATCCAGGGAGCAGGTGCAGCGCGGGGACTTGTCCGGCGTAAAGATCGGCAGTGGCAGTCATAAACGGCTTGCAGGCGTGCCTTTTGAGATCCGCAGCAACACCACAGGCGAGAGTCATCTGGTAGTGACGGATAAAAACGGCAGCTTTTCTACAGCCTCCAGCTGGACAGCGCATACACAGAATACGAATCAAGGTGTATCTAGTGAAGACGGCGTATGGTTTGGCCAATCGGATCCAGACGATTCCCTGGGGGCATTGCCCTACGATACTTACACGGTGACAGAGTTGGCGTGTGAAAGCAATGAAGGTTACCAGTTAATTCCACCTTTTGAGGTGACGGTATACCGGGACAAACAGGTCATTAACCTGGGGACACTCACAGACGAATCTCCGGAGATTCCAGAGGAGCCGGAAGAACCGGAAGAACCGGAAGAGCCAAAGGAGATCAGTATCCATACAAAAGCTGCGAATCCGGACACAGGAAAGCAGGTGATCCAGGCAGAAGACCGGCAGACGGTCGTTGATACTGTGTCGTTAAGCGGCCTGGTCGTGGGGCATGAGTATGAGCTTACCGGGTGGGAAATGGTGAAGCAGGAAAATGCTGCCCTTCTGGTGGACGGAAAGAGGGTGGAGAATAACCTTAAATTTACCGCAGATGCGGAGGAAATGGAAGTACAGCTTGCATTTGTCGTAGATGCCCGGGACTTAGGAGGCAAAGACCTGGTCACCTTCGAGCAGCTTAAGGGCATCACGGATCCAGAGGAGCAGGCGGAACATAAGGATATCGAAGATGAGGGGCAGACCGTAACCGTAGAGGGAAAAGAATCCCCAAAGCCAGAGGAACCAGCGGAGCCGGAAAAACCGGAGAAGCCAGTAAATAAGCCGCCGAAGACCGGGGACGCCCAGGGGATCGCGGTATGGCTGCTACTGATGGCGGCCGGGGCAGTAACCGGAGCGGTAGCGGCAGGTATCCGCCGGAAACGTAAGGCAGATCCGGCAGAGGACGCAGATACAGCCCAGGATCCGGAAAAAGCAGCGGACGCTGCAGGTGCTCCAGGCCATACAGATCTGTCTGCCGACAAAGGGATCCGGCAGGCCAAAACCGTGGAGGGTGAAATTACTGATACAGACCAAAGCAGATAATGAGTGAGCAGAGCGAAGTCGTTAGATGCTGCGGTAGCCGGGAGGCCATCCCGGAAATGCAGGGACAATGATAATGAGTGCCACCTGGAGGGCGAAGCTCCAGGAGAAGGAGGTAACATGAAATTAACAATGAACAGGGAGACGATCAGTGCAAACTTAGGCCGGGTGATCTTTCTCGGTGTTGATTACCGGCACCCGTATGAGAAAGACAAAGGTTACGATGAGGAGAAGATTGAAGGCGTGACGTTACATATCGGTTGTGAACGCCTGGCGGATTCCATTGATGTTGTGGTGGAGACGCTGGAGCCCCTGGATATCCCGAAGTTTGCAAACCTTGAGTTTGAGGGGCTGAGTTACGATCCATACGCGACGGTCAGCACTTTCAACATGGACGGCGCAACCCGTTCCCGCGGCGTGCTGACGGAACGTTTCCGGTGCATCCGCGTAGGTGCAGAAGGTACGTTAGGCCGTAAGCCGGAAGACATCCAGGCAGCCGGAGGGGATGTAGCGAAGGGTAAAAAGTAGTGGCTGCCAGCCGATAGATGGCAGGCAAAGGCAGACAGAAAGCAGGGACAGCCGGGGCAGGCGTTACACAAGTAACGTCGCCCCTTTTTAGATATAGAATGCTTTCAAGTCAGTAGTAAAAAATATTTTTGAATAACAGGAGGAGTGACAACTTATGAATTTTGGACAGAACGTATACACCTGGTTCCAGACCAATACACAGCCGCTGGTACTGGCCGGCCTGATCTGTTGCGGGGCTTACTTCATGGTGACCAGGAAATTTTCTAAGATGGCTGGCCTGATCGTGATCGGGATCATTGCGATCGGCTTCGTGTTCGGCACGATGGAGGTAAAGGAACTTTTCCTTGCCCTGTTCCGGCAGATTTTTTCGTAGGGGCAGGTGGTATTATGAAGCGGATACGCAATTACTCCAGCGTTTGGAAGATTGAACATGTGATTTATAACTTTAATGACTTAACATTACCGCGGCCTGTGACATTGTCACAGGTCTTTTGGTTTTCGGCATTTTTTGTACTGTCCCTGGTGCTGAAGGGTTTCCCGCCCTTTTCGCTTACGGACAGCCTGCTGGTGAACCATGTAGCTCTTCCGTTTGTGCTTGCGTGGCTTGCTGGCAAACGGGGCTTTGACGGCAAAAAGCCCTATTCTTATCTGAAATCATGTATTCGGTTTTTGACAAGCCCTAGGATATATACCAGGGGAAAGCCCCTGGATCTTTCCGGCCGGACATATCGTGACATGTATGTGACAGTAGGAAGGGACGGAGGCCGGAAGGCCAGACGGAACGCGCGGCGGAACTTAAAAAGAGCAGGGAGAAAGAAGAAAGAGAGGAGGCAAACTGACATTGGAGAGACAGACAAATAAACAAGTAAAATTCCCCATCAAATATTTGGAGAGTAACCTGGTCTTCCATTCTGTGACAGGCGCAGTGTTCGCGTATTATGAGTGGATGCCTCATAATTATGCATTTATCAGTGAAGACCAGGCGGGCATGATCGCCCGGGATATGGAGCATCTAATCGCACTGGTTGATGTTCCGAGCTTTCATTTGCTGGATCTGGCGGTGGAAGAGAATATAGGGGATACGATTGAGCGGTCAAAGAAGGAGATCCGGGGGGATCTCTCTGACGTGGCCTGCTCCTATCTGGACGGAATCCGTGAGCATTTGGAGTCCTGCCATGGACGTTATGAAGTGGGCTACCGGCATTATATCGGGTTCCAGCTGGCGGCGGATTTAGGCGGCGGATTTTTGGAGCAGCTTCGGCTGGGGCTTAGTGACTTTAAACATTCTATGGATGGCAGTCTGTTCGGAGACTATACCCGGATAGATAACCGGGAGGTCAGCCGGTATCTGCGGCTGGAGCAGTTGCTGTACCATAAGATTTCTAAGCAGTTTACGTTCCGGCGGACGGAGCCGAAGGACATTGCTTATATTGTTGAGCACCTGAATGGGAAAGGAGCGGATTCTTTCGAGTCCTATACTTATGAGCCGGAAGTCATTGTTGAGAAAGACGAGACAAAGATCAAGAGCTATGATGTGATCCGGTTAGCGGATAGTTTAGTTGCGAACCGGAAACGCCACCTTGACATTTTGACAGAGGACAGGGAGGTAAAGGTTGCCTATCTGGCGTTGTCAGATATCACAAATGATCTGTTGTTTCCGTTCGGCTCGGAGGTGCTTTACTACCAGCAGGAAAGCTTTGACTTCCCTGTTGATACTTCTATCAAGGTAGAGGTAGTGCCAAATAAGGATGCTGTCAAAAGTACCCGGAATAAGAAAGCAGATTTAAAGGACTTGGATGAAAGCGCCCTGTCTACCGGTAATGATTCCAGTGAAAATCTGCTGGATGCCAGGGCGAAAGCCCAGGAGCTTGAGTCGATCCTGGAGAGGGAGCGGGGCAACATGTACAAGGTCAGTTACTTGGTGAGGGTCTCCGCTTCTTCGGAATATGAACTTTTAAAGCGGGTGGAAGAGGTTAAGAGTTTTTACTGGAATTATAAGATGATCTTTGAGCGGCCGCTGGGTGACCAGCTGGGATTTCACGAAGAGTTTTACCCGGGTGCGCCGCGCTACCTGGACGATTATGTCCACTATGTGCGGTCAGACTTCCTTTCCTGTATTGGATTCGGTGCAACCCACAAGTTAGGGGAGCGGGAAGGGATCTATTTAGGTTACGACAAGAACACCGGCCGGAGCGTTTATATTAAGCCCTGGCTGGCCGCCCAGGGAGTGGCCGGATCGGTGACTAACGCCCTGGCAAAAGCTTTTATTGGGAGCCTTGGAGGCGGCAAGTCCGTCACTATGAACCTGATTGCCTTTTACAGCGTCCTGTTTGGTGGCCGTGCCTTTGTGCTTGATCCCAAGGGGGAGCGGGGGAACTGGGAGCGTGACCTTGGTTTCTTAGGAGATTATTTAAATATTATCAGTATTGCTAATGAAGAAGGAAACCGGGGCTTGTGTGATCCCTTTATGATCCTGAATGACCGGAAAGATGCGGAATATCTGGCGGTGGATATCTTGACATTTTTAATGGGATATGACCCGCGGGATCCGGAACGTTTTCCGGTACTCAAGGAGCATGTAAAAAGGGTGGCGGCCTATCCGGAAGGAAAGCCTTGTGGAATGCTCCATGTGATTGAGGAGCTCTATAAGACAGACACGGAGATCAGCCGGGGCATTGCCCGGCATATGGAGTCGTTTTCTGACCTTGGGATTGCAGGCCTTTTGTTCGGGGATGGTTCGACGATGAAGCCCCTGCGGCTTTCTGCCTTGTTGAACGTGGTGTTGATTCATGGCCTGTCCCTGCCGGATGCGGAAACGCCGGTAGATAAGTATACCATGGGTGAGATGCTCAGTGTTGCGCTGCTTCTGGTTCTGTCTTATTTTTCTTTGGAGTTTATCAACCAGGACAGAGGCATCTTTAAGGTAGTGCTTTTGGATGAGGCGTGGAGTTGGCTTCAGGTGGCAGAAGGCAAGGCGGTATCTAATAAATTAGTACGCGCTGGTCGCAGCATGAACGCCGGGATTGACTTCGGGACGCAGAACTGTGCCGATCTTTTGGATGAAAAAATGAAGAACAATATCGGCATGAAGTTTGCTTTTCGGAGCCGTGATAAAAACGAGATCCGAAAGACGCTGGAGTTTATGGGACTGGAATACACGGACAGTAACATTGAGACGTTGCAGTCTTTAGAGAACGGGGAATGTCTTTACCAGGACATCCGGGGGCATGTAGGTGTCCTGTGTGTAGACTGCGTGTTCCAGTCGTTGCTGCAGACATTTGATACTAGGCCGCCGGTAGAGACGCCGGAGGCAGAAAAACGGAGGTGAAGGGATGGTTAAGAAGGATCGAAAGGTGCAGGTTATAGGGCTTGCATTGGTGCTCCTGCTCCCGCTGGTTGCTTTGGTTTTAAGCCCTAATCTTGCGGTACAGGCCGGGATTTTGCCGGAATCGGTAGGGGCAACGGATCATCTGTATGATAAGTATGCCCTGAGCGCCTACAGCTTGGATTTCTGGGTGGATACTTCGGGGGACTGGCTCCCCTGGAACTGGGGCGAGGGGATCGGCAAAAACGTGGATTATATCCTGTGCGTGCTTGCCGATTTTATCTGGATGATCGCGCAGTATTTGGGTTATTTTTTAGGCTGGCTGGTGGAGCAGGCTTACAGCCTGGACTTTATCAATGATACAGTTACTTATTTGGGTACGAACATGCAGAAAGTGCTGGGCGTGGATGCCTCCGGGTTCCGGGGACATGGGCTGTTACCTTCGTTCCTGCCGCTTTTAATTATTCTGGTTGGATGTTATTTTTTCTATCTGGCTGTGGTGAAGTCTCAGTTTACGCGGGCAACGACTACGATCTTGACATTTCTGGTCGTTGGTGTTCTGGGGGTTGGAATGGTTGCTTATTCCGGCAGTTACTTAACACAAATCAACACCTTCCAGCAGGAATTTAATCAGGAGGTGCTGGCAATATCAGACACGTTGACAGTAGGGGATACTAACAGCGGCACGTCCGGCATCCGTGACTCTCTCTTTAGCATCATGGTGTATCAGCCTTACTTGCTATTACAGTATGGTACAACGGATATAGAGGAGATCGGGCAGGAACGGATTGACAATTTGCTGAATGCTACGAAGGAGGAACGGGAGAACCTTGTGCAAGCGGAAGTGTCTGATCACAAAAATGAGAGTATGACCGTAGGCAAGCAGGGGGAACGGCTGGTTAATGCGTTCTTTATCGTTCTATTGGATCTGGTAATCTTCTTCTGCGTAGCCTGTCTGGTGGCTTATATGATCCTGTCCCAGGTGATGTTTAATGTCTATGTGTCGTTCCTGCCGGTGGTGTTAGTGTTCGCTTTGTTCCCGAATAATACGCGGAATCTGACGTCGTACCTAAGAAAACTGTTCGGTGTGTTAATGAACAAGGCTGGGATCACGTTGATCTTGTCGGTAGTATTTGGGCTTTCAACGGTGGCTTACCGGCTGGCGGGTACTCACAGCTTCTTGTGGACAATGTTTCTGCAGGTGGTGATCTATGTAGGGGCTCTGATGAAGTCTTCGGAACTTTTAGGGTTTATGTCTATCCGCGGGGATGGGGAAGACCGGGCGGTGAAGCGTGTCGGTGGCAGGCTTAGCACCATGATAAGCGGATTTATGCTGGGACATAGGTTGAAAAAAGGCGGGGGCGTACCAGTTGCTGATTCTCCCGGGAATAATATAAAGCCGAATCCTGCACAGGTAGCCGGTGGAGGTTTCGGGGGAGGTTCTACCCGCAGATCACGTCAGAATAATAACCGGACATCTGGAAGCGGATATCAAACGGCACCGGGAGATAATGCGGCTGCTGGAAATACCCCAGGCCAGACACAGCAAAAGGGCACAGAGCCACAGAGTCTAAATACGCGGATGCCGGACAGGGACTTGAAGGGCAGGCTGGAGAACCAAATGGAAACGGGACAAAGGCCAAGGAACATCAGGCAGGATAATAGGACACTGGAAAAAAATGATCCTTATGCTGGAGGGCTGGCGCAGGATGAAAGGACAGAACCTTTTGCAGGCCATGAGGATCGGCCAAACCCGGAGAACAGGCAGGGTTTGAAGAGTCAGAGAAATCAACCGGGCAGGTCTGCTGAACACCAGCAGGATGCAAGTCAGATAAGGAGGGTAGAAACACATAAGAAAGGCGGTGTCAGCGGGAGTAACTTTAATAACTTTGAAAATAACTCTTACGACGTTAGCAAGGTTGCAAGCGCATTGCTGATGCATGATATGTATGGGGCTGAGTACCGGAAGGAGGATTTAAGTTGAAAAAAGTGATCTTGTCGGCGGTTGCCCTTTTTGCAGGCTTTTTTCTATTGGCCGGACTGGTAGTGATGCTGTCCGGTGATGAAGAGGATGCCGGGGATCCGGAAGGAGAACTTGTGCTTCAGGTATCGGAGGATGTGCTGAGATACCGTGATCTGGTGGTTTTTAGTTGTAATGAAAATGGGATTAGCAGTTATGTAGACTATATACTGGCTATTATGCAGGTAGAAAGCCGGGGGCTTGGGGTGGATGTCCTGGCCTGCGGTGCCTCATCCCCGGAGGAATCTATACGGGAAGGTTGCCGGATCTTTGCCACGCATGTCCAGGGGATGAAGGAGTATGGCTGTGATTTTGATACTGTGCTGCAGTCTTATAACTATGGCGGCGGCTATATGCAACATGTGTTAAACCATGGAAAAAAGCATACGTTTGCTTTGGCGGAGGAGTTCGCAAAGACACATTCCGGGGGTGTGAAGGTGGCGTATACGAACCCGTTAGCCGTAGCAAGAAATGGCGGCTGGAGGTATAAATACGGGAACATGTTTTATGTGGAGTTAGTGCATCAATGTTTTGTCAAGAGTGGAGGCAGCGGGGGAGGCAGCGGCAGTGTAGCGGTAGGGGTAGCTGGTACAGTGGATCCCAAGGCACGGCTTACGTGGCTGTTCCCAGAGGGAGTCCCCCAGTCTTCCGCACAGATGCAGAACTATCTAACCCAGATCACCGTACCTGTGATAGATGCCTCGGGCAGATCGGGTACAATGACCCTGACCGTACATAAAAAACTGGCCAATGAGATACAGGCCGTATTCCAGGAAATGAAAGCGGCAGGGTTTCCGGTACGGGCGTCTGATACGGGTGGATATGTGTGGCGTCAGATGGCGTCCAGTGCCAACCGATCCCATCATAGCTACGGCTGTGTGATTGATCTGAATTGGACGTCTAACCCGATGTTAGGGGTGACCGGCGGGAGCTACCGGCCAGGGGTAGATCCTTATTCCGTAACGCCAAAGGTGGTTGCCATCTGGAAACGGCACGGGTTTTACTGGGGCGGTGACTGGAAGAAATCAAAGGACTATATGCATTTCACTTATACGAATCACTAGGTTGTATGAGTGTGAACAGAAAGGAGAGGATATATTGTTAGACAGGAGAAAAGAAAGCGGGAGAAGAACGGAGAAAGGGACGGGGAGCGAGAAAAAAGAATTGCAGGGTATTCGGCAAAAACCAGGGAGAGGGGCAAGGAGGTATCAGGTGCGCCGTGTAGTTGCAGGACTTTGCTGGGTGCTGTTTGTTTTTGGCTTTATTTGGAGCCTGTACCGGAATTTTACGGTGGTTGACCGGGTGACGGTAAAGGAGGAGACAAGGATTGAAGAAAAGGCCTACAGCATGGTCGGGGTGGAATCATTTATAAAAAATTTCGCGGTCATCTATTTTGCCTACCCGGTGGATGCAGCCGGACAGATCGAACGCGGGGAAATGCTGGGGGAGTACATGAAAGAGGACTTGATCCAGCAAATGCCTGTGAATCTGTCGGAAGAGGCTGTAGCAGTATCTGCAGTGCAAGTATGGGAAGTAGTGCCTGCAGATGGATTTGGAAAGGATGCTGGTATTGATCCGACTGGGAAGGCTGGCCAGACATATCGGGTAATATTTACGGTGATCCAGGAGAAGGGCGGCCAGCTGGTATCGGGTGCTTATTCGGTAAATGTCTATGTTGAGGGTACGTCTTATGCCATCCTGACCTTGCCCCATGCAGTAGGTGCTCCGGATAAGGCGGACTATCGGGAGGATCTGCCGAAGCAGGATAGTCAGATAGATGCCGATACCCGGAATCAGGTTCAGAAATTTCTTGAGACTTTCTTTGAAGTCTACCCGACTGCCAATGAAGAAGAACTGCAGTATTACATCAAAGGGCAGGATGTGAAGCCTCTGAGCCGGGATCTGGCTTGTGAGGGGGTCGATCATGTGCAGATCACGGAACAGGAGAGAGGACAGGTTTTGGTTGAGTGTTTGGTAACTTACCGGGATTCTGCCACCGGTCTTGTGACGGCACACCAGTTTTCGCTCATTATGGAACCAAGGGACGGAAAATATGTGATTGTAAAGATGTAGGCTGGTAGTAACGAGGTTGAGGAAGGGAGGATTTTATGAAGTATACAGAATGGCGTGGAGGTAAGCTGGTGCTCCGGGATGAGGGGCTCTTGCCGGGAGCTATAGCAAAATTGGCCAGGCTGGAGGGGCTAGAGACCGTTCAGGAAGTAGTATGTGATAAATATTGCAAGTATCCGTGCATATCAGAGAGTAAGGAGGAGATGGACAGTTTTTGCGCTCAGTGTGAACTGCTGGGGCTTCTGCAGGCGTTGCTGCAGGTGTGATATATCCGTAAAGACTTAGATTAGAAACTCTGATTGGACGGTGTAGTCGGAATAGTGTGACAATTTCGGCTTTTTATCGTCTGATCAGAGTTACTGAAGGTAGAGTTGTCTGAATTTTGTGAAAGTAGATTGGGAAGGGATGTGTTTTATATGATAAATGGAGAGTTAATCGTTGATAATTTTGCTGGAGGCGGAGGAGCGAGTACAGGGATAGAGATGGTTACAGGTGTGAGTGTGGACATTGCTATTAATCACGATCCAGAGGCTATCAGGCTGCATAAAGTGAATCATCCGGCTACAACGCACTATTGTGAATCCGTATGGAATGTGGATCCTGTAAAAGCGTGCAAAGGCCATCCGGTGGCGTTGGCATGGTTTTCTCCGGATTGTAAACATTTCAGCAAAGCGAAGGGCGGAAAGCCTAAGGATAAAAAAATACGTGGTCTTGCTTGGGTGGCATTGCGTTGGGCGGCGAAGGTTCGCCCGAGGGTAATTATTTTGGAGAATGTGGAAGAGTTTAAGACGTGGGGGCCACTAAACAGACGTCACCATCCAATTAAATCTAAACGGGGGCAGACCTACAAAAGGTTCTTGGAACAGCTTGGAAGGTTAAGATATGAGATTCAGACAAAGGAACTTGTGGCGGCGGATTATGGAGCACCGACGACACGGAAACGGTTCTTTTTGATTGCCAGGTGCGACGGAAAACCGATTATCTGGCCAGAGCCTACCCATGCATCCAAGGATAACCCGGAGGTGACAGCAGGCAGGCTAAAACCTTACGAAGGGGCATGTAATCAGATAGATTTTTCCTTGCCGTGCCCTAGTATCTTTGATACGTCGGAGGAGATCAAAGAAAAATACGGCATTCGGGCAGTGCGCCCTCTGGCCGAGAATACTATGCGGAGGATTGCCAGGGGGATAAAGAAATTTGTTCTGGATAACCAGGAGCCGTTTATTGTTCCGGTTAACGGGCATTATCAGATCGCGCCGACACTGATCCAGTATCATTCGGAGACGGCAGCAGGAGGAGTCCGTGGGCAAGCCATAGAGGATCCCATTATGACCGTAGATGGATCGAACCGTTATGGTTTGGCGGTCAGCTTTCTAAGCAAATTTTATAAATCGGGGACAGGCCAGGACATCCGGGAGCCGCTCCACACGGTAACATGCTCTCCGGGGCATTTTGGGGAAGTCCGGGCATTTCTGATCAAATATTACGGTCAGGGGACAGGCCAGGACGTCAATGAACCATTGGATACCATTCCAACACATGACAGATTTGGCTTGGTGACGGTTGAGGGCGTAGACTATCAGATCATTGATATCGGCCTGAGAATGCTGGAACCGAAAGAACTGTATGGATGTCAGGGATTTCCAGGTGCTTATATTATAGATCGGGATATTGATGGTAAGAAATATTCGCGTAGTGAGCAAGTGCAAAGATGTGGCAATGCTGTGTGCCCTCCTGTAGCAGCGGCATTAGTAAAAGTGAATCTTTCTGATTTGTGTGGTAATGATAGAGTTTTTGACGTGGGTATGGAGGAAGGGCAATTATTGTTTGCATAAAAAAAGCGAAGGAGCGTGAAAAAATGAAAGGCGGACTACATTATATAGATCTTCATTACAAGGGGGTGAGGATCCGGCAGGGCTGGCGGCATTTATTGTATCACTGTTTTTTAGTGGTGTACCTGGTCTTGTTTTTGTTGTCTGTGTGCATCTGTTTATGGACAGGGGATATACAAGTACCGGGGCTTGAGTCCCTGCAGGGGATGGATTGGATGTCTGCCGGGAAGTGCCTGGCAGGCTGTGCTCTGTTCAGCGGTGTATTGTTCGCTGTTTTATTGGTTATTCTGTTCCCTGTTTGGGATTACGTGGCCAACCTGCAGCGGCTCTGTGCCCTGATTTATGCTTCTAAGTGGTACTTGACCAATGACATCCTGACACCGAACATGTTTGCAGAGGAGCGGAAGACAGTGAAGCGGGAGCTTACTTATTTCCCATCGTTTTATTACCGGAAGCGCGGAGGGATGGTTGATATTACTGTCCGTTTAGACGGCAGTAAGTTCCACGGATCCGGAGAGCTCGACAAGTTGCCGGATCTCCTCCAGGATGTCTATGCTTTAAATATTTATGATGTGTCAGACCGTTTAAATTACCGGACATTCCGGCTGCTGGCAGATGCTGCCAGGCTCAGGATCTGTATTGCTGATGTTGTGCCGGAAAAATACAGTATCCCGCTGATGCATGGGGTATCCTGGGACATTTCTAAGATCCCCCATGCGTTGATTAATGGCGGAACGGGAGGCGGTAAGACCTTCTTTTTGAATATCCTTTTACGTGCGTTTTTACTTATGAGGGCAAAGTTGTTTATCTGTGATCCGAAGAACTCTTCTCTTGCTGATTATAAGAATGTCTTGCCGGACGTGTCCGTAACACCGGACGGGATTATTAAGAACGTGAGGGCGTGTGTTTCCATTATGGAGCAGAGACAGAGAGAGATCAAGACGAATCGCCGATATGTGTCCGGCTGGGATTTTACCCATTATGATCTGCCGCCTGTGATCCTGGTGCTTGATGAGTATGTGGCTTTTGCTGACAGCCTGACGAAGAAAGAGAAGGACGAATTTAAAGCCCAGGTGATGCAGATCGTGCTAAAGGGCAGGGAGGCTGGGGTATTTGTGCTGCTGGCTACCCAGCGGCCGGATGCAGAGTACCTTTCTGGCAATGTCCGGGATCAGCTGGGACTGAGGGTGAGCCTTGGGAAGATGTCTGCAGAGGGCTACCGTATGACGTTCGGCGCGACCGAACAGAAGTTAAGAAACAAGGGCGTACGTGGCCGGGGGTATATCTATATGGACGGTTACGCCTATATTCAGGAGTTTTATGCTCCGCTGGTGCCTGATGGCTACCAGTTCATTGATGCAGCCGCTGCCCTCCTGGGCGTGGAGCCGTGCGCGTCGACGCCGGCAAGCGGAGAGGCAAGCACGGATACAAAAGTCCAGGAGACCGGCGAAGCCGGGTTTATTATGAGTGAGGTGATTTATGATGAGGCCAGAAGGAACTAGGCGCGAAGCGCCTAAACCCCCGGTTACTAATAGGGGGGTTAAATGTCCAGATACAGGTACTCCGGTAAACGGTGTGCCGTTGGAGTCCTTAAGTGTTATGGTGGACTGGTGCCAGCTAACAGTCAAGGGGTTACGGCCGGAGGAGATCTCCGAGAAGCTTCTCGGGATTCCTCATTTTTTGATGACCAATGATTTCCGGGGCGGTATCCGGGGTTACCGTGCCTTAATGTGTTTTGATGATATACGTGTATATGAACCATCGGGGAAGAATAAGGACAACGGCTATCAGGTGGTCATGGCTGGGAAGGGCTGCCGGAACTTTGAGAAGTTCCTGGTGGCCAATGAAGAGACCTGGTATGACTTCCTGGAACGTGCCTTAAGCTATGGGGTAAACTTTCCCAGAATTGATTTGGCCATTGATGACCGTAAGACGTACTTTAAGATTGCGAAACTTGCAAGGCTTGCCCGGGAGGGGCTGATTGTTACACGCATGCGGGTCGGTGATTCTCATGTAGGGTTTTCAATCGGAGAGGCTGGCCAGAAGCGCGGGGACACTCTCTATATTGGCAGCCGTAATAGTGAGTTTTTCATGTGTTTCTATGAAAAAGGCTATGAACAGGCTGAGAAGTTGGGGCTGGAACCGGATGATAACTGGAATCGTTACGAATTGCGGTTCCGCCAGGAGCGCGCCGTCAACCTCGCTAAAATAATGGTGGAACGCCGGGACGTGTCAAGGATTGCCATGGAGGCATTGAACGAAAGCGTTCGTTTTGTGAAAAAGCCGGAAAGTGGGAAGGACACAAGGGTCAGACGATACGACCTGTGGGAGCCCTGGGCTTGGTTTATGCGTGATGTTGGTAAACTCAAGTTAGCTATGAAGCCGGAGGAGAAAGATTATTATGAGCGTCTGGCATGGCTTAGTAAGTCTGTAATGCCAACACTCAAGGTTTATCTTGAAGTTGATAAGATCATGGGTACGTGTGTCATTCAGGATTTGATTGATAGTACCAAGTTAGATCGGCGGCATATGCAGATCCTGGAATCTTGTGTTAAGCAGCTGGAAGCGGAGCAGATGCAACTTAGACAGATGCAGGATACAGCACAGTCAAGGATAAAAGGATTTAAAGAGGGCTTTGTTGACTGGGATGGACGGCGGACACCGTTTGATTTCGTAAATTTACTGCAGTAAGCTATCAGATAACTCTTTCTGCAGGAGCTGAGAAAATAGGGTATCTGTCAGAAAAGAGTGTCAATTTAGAACTTCGATTGTTAGATCCGGGGTTCTGCAGAGAGAATTGTCTGAATTTAATAAGAATGAATTGGAGGTATAAGAGTGAACTATTTAAAAGATCGAGAAAATGATCTGATCAGCCGCAGGGAAGTGCTTGGCTTGATCAATGGACTGTCATTAAAATATGGGGGAGAGAATAGTTATTCTGCTTTGATGTTGCTTTCTGTGTTGGAGTCGAATGTTATCAATTTGCCAGCGGCATATGATGTGGTGGATGTAGTGAAGAAACTGGAGAAGGATTATAAGCCGAAAGTTTTAAAACCAGACACCAGGAGCCCGGAAGAGGTATGCAACAGTTGCATGGTAGATCTGGAGAATGATTTGGTTATGCGGCACATAACTGTAGTTGTGGAGGGCTTAAAGGATGCAAAGAAGCAGCGGAGCGGGAGGGCATGAAAAAAGGGGAGACGTTGAAGTCTCTCCTTTAATTGTTTTCGCGTTGCATTTTTTCTTCGATTGCCTGAATGATATAACGATTTAAACTCATTCCTGCAGATTTAGCTGCTAACATATACTTTTCTTTATCGTCTTTACTGACTCTTAATTTGTATTCGCCGATATCCTTTAAATATTTTTTGGTTGCGGCGGCTTGTGCTTCTGTGTATTTCGCTCCCATGTTGTGAACCTCCTTGAAAGAAGTATAACATATAAAACGATATGGGGATATATACAAAATGTATAAATATATGGGGTTATATTTGTATAATATGTCAATTGAAATATATGGGGTTATATACTATAATATAGTTACAAGGTAAGAAACGGAGGACATAGAAATGAAGAACATCTTTAAGATTGAGGAGCACTTATTCGAAAACAAGAATCATACAGTAAGAATTGAATACAGAATTTTTATTGAGCCTTTAGTTTACAACACCAAAACAAAATCACAACTTAATCAGCAGGAAAGAAATTTTCCTAAGACACAGATTTTTCATTTTTAGATAAAAACCACCCGGCGGGGTTGCGCCGGGAGAAAGAAGGGAAGATATGAACGAAGAATGGTTTTGCACTGTATTCCCGAACGATCCGGACGAAATGCCACAGGATTTTTCGACTTACAGAGAAGCAATCGAATATGGAAATGAAATGCTTGGAGAGGGAAATTATACTATAGAATCTCCATGTCGATAATTCATCCCGTCCCTGCCGGGCAATGCAGGGAGAAAGTGAGGAGGGTATGGCAAAGGTAAAGAAGTTAAATAAGACAAATATGTATAACCTGGTCAGAGATCTGATCGGTAATGTGCCAAAGATGAAGGACACAGAGTTTGTAACGCATAGACATACATGCTGGTTAAGGTTTTTTGATACACAAAATGATCACTACATGAATATAAATTTTGATGTCTATATGGGAAGTGCGTATTTTGTTAAGAAGGATCTGACAGACAATACATCTGAGATTGTATATATTCCGTTTGAAGATCTTGAGGAGAGACAGTTGTTAGTGAGTGCATAGGAGGGATAGCATGATGACAGAGGTTATTGAGGAGATTATGAGGATGATAGAGGAAGAGGAGAGGCAGCCAATACAGAGAAAGCCAGAAAGGACTTGGTATTGTGTGGCGTCATCTTATTATGATGACGGACATGTAACTGCTTATATTACAGATATTGTGAAAGCATCAGAAAAGCCAGGGAATACTTATACAGAGGCCAGGGATAAGGATGTTTATGTTGACTGGTTCGGGAGCCCGGAGGGGGCTGAAAAACATGTAGAAGCCTGTTTAAATGCTTAAGTTGGAAGTGCCTGCCCAGAGGGGCAAAACTCTGGGAGAAAGAAGGAAATATGTATGAAAAAATAATCAACGAAAAAAATGAATTGATGGATGCATATGAAAAGGCAGAGGAAGCTGGGGACAAACAGCGAATGACGGAAATTTATGAAGAGATAAAAGAAATAAATGATTTCATGGCCACAGAGTTTTTCTAAATTTCATCCCGCCCCTGCAATGTGGGGGCGGATAAAATAGATGAAAGAAGATTGATATAGTAATAGTCAATGATAAGAACTAGAAAATAATGGAAAAATTAGGTAAAGGGTTGTAAATTTCCGACTAATTTGGTAAATTCTTCTTTGTTAATAGTTTTAAAAATCAGTGTCCCCGTAAGGGGGCGGATGGTGCGACGGTTCCTAACAGGGCGGCGGGTCGACCATCCGAACGTCCGGTTAGAATACATAGAGGGTAAGGTATAAGATAAAAATGAGTGCGACGGTTGAGTATTTATTCGTCGATCGTAAAGGCAAGCATTTGAGTGAGGCAGAACGTGGAAAGATCGCAATATTACATGCACAGGGCTATACGCCCTATAAAATTGGCAAGATCATGGGAAGAGCCAGTAATACAATACGTAATGAATTAAAAAGGGGTACGACTACAGTCATTAAAGGTTATTTTGAGAAGACGGTATATCTGCCAGAGTGTGGCCAGGCAGTTTATGAACGGCATATGGAGAAATGTGGCTGTGATACTAAGAAGGAGAAATGCCAGGCTTTTTTAGCTTATGTAGAAGACCAGGTCATATTTTATAAGCATTCCTTAGATTCAATCGTAGGCCGTGTACGGAAGGATCAGTTATTTAAGCGTGAAGAAATGGTATGTACGACTACATTATATACATATGTAGCGCGTGGTTATCTCCGTATAAAAAATATTGACTTGCCGGAAAAGGTGAGCCGTAAGAAAGATACTGGAAAGCCAAAGCGCGACCGTAGGCATAAGCGTTTAAAAGGCCGCAGCATTGAAGAACGTCCGGCAGTGGTTGATGATAAGGAGGAGTTTGGCCACTGGGAGATAGATACAGTGATAGGCAAGCGTGAGGCAGGTAATGTCCTGATGACTCTTACGGAGCGTAAGACAAAGAGGGAAATTATCCGGAAGATCAAGGATAAGGGTATGAAGTCCGTAGATCATGCCCTTCGGCAGCTGGAGAATGAATATCCATATTTTGATGAAGTCTTTAAGAGCATTACTGCAGATAATGGTACAGAGTTTTCTCGCCTGTATGAATTTGAAGCTGATAAGAATACTAAAATTTATTACGCGCATCCGTATAGCAGCTATGAACGCCCTTTAAATGAGAGTACAAATCGAATAATAAGGCGTTTCATACCGAAGGGGAGAGAGATAGCCAGGTATAGTAATAAGACAGTAGAACAAGTAGAAGAGTGGATTAATACTATACCAAGGAGATCTTTGGGATATGCTACTGCAGAAGAAATGTTCAGAGAGGAACTACGGGTTATAGAAGAGCGGAACCGGAGACAGGATCCCTGATAGTCCTGTTAATATCTTTTTAATATTCAGACAATTCTATCTGCAGAGATTCGGATCTGGTGCTCAAGGTTTTTAATTGTCGCGCTAGTCAGACACATAAATATTGATCAGATATAATAATCAGACTATTCAAGAAATCCAAGGCTAGACAATACAATGATAGGTTGGTATAATGCCAAGTGGGAATAATGCACAAATTCCACACGGAAACTTTGTGCATTATTTCAATAATAATAGTTCAACTTTTTCTTGACATTTCAGAAAAATAAAAAAATTAAAAAAGTTGTTGACAATATATGGAACCTGTGATATTCTATTAAAGCTGTCGCGAGAGACAGTAGCAACACAGCAAAGGACCTTGATAATTAAATAATAGACAACAACCCTGAAAATTTCTTGAATCGA
>CAJTRM010000008.1 GCA_910578865.1 uncultured Dorea sp. | reverse complement strand
GCCCTTTACTATCATAAAAATCAAATTTCAATCCACGCATTTGTAGAGGAAAGGGGGAAATTTCCATGACCTGTACAGAAGAATACAAGGAGCCTATCGTTTACACATTCCATGCCTTTTGACAACTGAATAACCGCCGCCAGAGGACGGCACACCGAGCAGGAAATCAGCAACAAGGTTTCCTGCTTTTTTTGCGCTTTGCGGTTGCCGGAATCGCCCTCTTTGCATTACTTATGCAGAGCCAGTCACAGCTAAAAGCAATCTACAAGGACAACGCCGATACGCTGCCTTGCGGCAGCTACCCCTTTGTGAACTTGCGGGAAGCGAACACCTTGCTATGCAAGCTATTCACTTCCCGCAAGTCTGAATAATACCCGTCCGGCAGCACAGCGGGACACCGAAAGGAGGAATGGAAGCAATCACATATATCAATATCGGCTACATGATACGCGCCCCTACTTTCCGGCGCAGTACACAGCGGCAGGAGCCGCACCCCTTACAACTGAATACCGCCGCGCCGCAGAACTTACGCAGCGCGGGGACAGCCGCCTTTACCAGAGGGCGGTTTTTTTGTGCGGCGGCATACGCTGACCGCCTTTTGTCCGCTTGCCGGACAGCCGCAGACGCGGCAGAAAGGATATATTTATGGCATTTTTCAATAGCGCAGTAGACGTTTTGCAGACCCTTGTTGTAGCACTTGGAGCCGGGCTTGGTATCTGGGGCGTGATTAACCTTATGGAGGGCTACGGCAACGACAATCCGGGCGCGAATTCTTACGGAATATATTCCCTTTCTCTCCCGGATTCTTCAGGAGAACGGGACGATTCAGACTCCTATCAAAGCTGTGATACGGAAAGGGAAAGAGCATTTTGTCTGTGATGAGAGATTAATGCAACGAATCGTTGCAATCGAAGAAAAAAACAAAAATGCGTTGCAGAAAGAAGCTCTGCTGTCGTTAAAAGAACATTATGATATGGACGAAGTATCTAATTTAAGTGGGTTTGACCGAAGAATGGTGAATGTACCCAAGTTCTGTTCGGGAGACTGCCCGAAAAGAGGCTCATGCAGGTATCAGCAGTATTTGGAGCGTTCCAGAGATAATGAAATGTTCATTCAGATTTGCAATCACAATTATCTGCTGGCTGATGGTTATCACAGGCTGCAGGATTATCGTCCGTTATTAAAAGACTACAGGGCATTGATTGTCGATGAAGCACATAAGCTGCCAGATGCGGCAAAGCAGATGTTCGGCAAGAGTTTGTGCTATGACGATATCCGGGAAGTCTGCTTTTATCTTGGGAAAGAGTACCAAGGCCCGGAGATAAGAAAACTGTCTGGGACGATCCGTATGGTGCTGGACATCATAGGAGAAAACCACAGAACCAGATATGGGATAAAAGAAGAATTCCACATGACAGAAGAGTGTGCAATGTATTTATATGAGGGGATACAGACCATGAATAAGATCATAGAAAAATTAGAAAAGAAGATTCCAAAGTGGATCAGAAACAAGCTGGAAGAAACCAGAAGTGTGTTGGAATGCTTTTTCCATCAGGATAAGAAGTATGTACTGCATCTGAAGCAGAACCATGATCACAGGATCATATTGTGTGCATCCAGCAGACGGATTCCACAGTATCTCGACCAGATGTTGTGGAGCAGGGTAATGGGAGCAATCCTGACAAGCGGAACTTTAAAAACCGGACAGGGATTTTCCCATATTCGGAAAATGACAGGACTACAGGGAGTGCGGAGAGTACGGGAATATGTGGCAGACTCCCCATTTGAATATCAGAAGAACTGTCTTTTATATCTGCCCAAGAATTTGAAAAAATGCAGAAGAGGAAGTCAGGAAGAGGCAGAGATAATAGCAGGCCATATCCATTCACTGATCTGTTCGATTTACGGACATACGCTGGTGCTGTTCACATCTTATCATTTGATGGGAAATGTTTACCAGATGTTAAGGGATGAAATTCCGTTCCCGATGATAGAGGTGTGGAGACATTCACCGGAAGAAATCACAAGATTTAAACAGATGGATAATGCTGTCCTTTTTGCAGCCGGCTCCTGTTGGGAAGGAGTAGACTTCCCTGGAGATATGGTATCTTCGCTGATCATTGTAAAACTGCCCTTTGTTGTTCCTGATCCCATCAGCGAAGCACAGAAAAAGGAATATGCCAGCCTGAAAGATTATATTCAGGCAGTGATTGTTCCAGACATGCAGAAAAAACTAAGACAGGGATTCGGACGGGCGCTCCGCACTGAGACAGATACTTGTGTCGTGTCCATTTTAGACGAGCGAGCAGGAGAAGGCGGCAGGTATCATGAGGAAGTGATGTGTGCGCTTCCGAGCTGTAAGTTGGCAAAAGATATCAAGGATGTCCAGCACTTTATCCGAAACCGGAAAGGCGTGGAATACTACCTGTAACCGTTCGTGGTTCTGCTACAGAAAAAGCAGATTTTGCACGAAAAGTTTGGTGGTATTTCAAGGGCGTTTTCGGTGGGATTGTTGGTATTGATGAATAGCTATTTCGGCATGAAGTGGGTATACTGTGTATAGCGTTAGAGGAAAGGCGGTGAGCAGTATGAAACGATACAAAGTGGAAACACAGAGGGAAGGCTCGGTAAAATATTTCTTTATCCGGGATATGGAATCGTTGGAAATCGTGTTGCTCCCAAGCAAATATCTAATGCATCAGGTCAGGGCGAATCGTTCTCCGAACACGATACGGAGAAATGCATTCGCCCTTGCCTATTATTGGGAATATCTGCTGGAAAACGAAAAGAAAGCAGAAGATATCTATGCGATGGATTACGAAACACAATATGATTATTTCGCAGAATATCTGAAATGGCTGAAAGCCGGAAAGCATACCGACAATTTGGAAAATGGACCACAGAATAAAACCTGTAACGCTTAAAAGAAGTGTTCAGATTTTATTGTTTTTTAGAAGCGGTCAGAAATAACGGTTCTTATTTATCCGTTCTTTCTTATAACCAGCCTATTACAAAAGCAAATGCCATCGGAGTCAGAAGAACACTGCGTTCCCGCTCTTTTAAAGGATATCTGAAAGAAGAGGAACGGGATGTGAGAGCAGCCGAAAAGAATGAAATTATTACGATTCTGGAAGCCTGCACGAACTGTCGGGATCAGGTATTGATTCTGCTGACATCAGAACTTGGATTTCGTATCGGTGAAATCTTAGGAATTGATTATACAAAAGATATCGACTACGAAACCCATGAAATCAGGGTGAATTTCCGAGAGGACAACGAGAATGATGCAAGGGCAAAAAATGCAGAAGAAAGAAGAGGACGTCTCAGCGATGACACCTTTGAATTCCTGCTTTATTACATCGGAGAATACTGGGACATCCTGCAAAAACAGGAATATCTGTTTATCAACATCAAAGGGGATACGACAGGAAAACCAATGAAGGTAGACAGTGTTTACGATATGTTTGAGAGGATGGAGAAAAAGACCGGAATCAAGATCACCCCACACATGCTTCGGAGATATTATGCAAATACGAGGTGGGAAGCAGACTGGCCGCTGGAAATGATCAGTCAGGCATTAGGGCATAAACATCTGGATACAACCATACGATATCTGAATGTTTTAGATGACAAGCTAAGGACAGCAAGTCAGGAATTTTACCGCCGATATTCCAATCTTTATAATGTCAATCAATTTTTGGAAAGCAGGAGGTGAAAATAAATGCCGGCAAGATTGTATGCCTTTGTGCCGGAAGAGCAGAACCTATCCAATGCAGAGCGGGAACAACTGATTGAAGGACTGGAACGGGAATTAGATGAATATTATGAACAAAAATGTGGAAAAGGCAGTCTGGAAACATATTTGATTCAGAATGAGATCTGGCACTTGTCAGAGATCAATTATCAGGTGAGAGCCGGATATCAAAAATATCTGAGAGAATATTATGTGGATTCGACGGTGCGTAATTATCTGCTCGGAATAGATCGTGTAAAGTTGCGGCTGATCATAGAAAATGCGCAGACCTTAAAAGGAAAGTGGAATGCCCGGAATCATCCGGAACTGCTCCATGACATTCTGTTCCTGCGGTATCATCCCAATCCGGCGATTGCAAAACGATATGAATATACGACAGATATTAGTAAGCTGGTCTGGGATTTCAGGGTAAAAGGTTCAGATATATGCAAACAGCAGATTTTAACGGTTCTGGAAGATATCGTGCAACAGAAAATAACAATGAAAGAATGCACCAGACATCTAAACGGATTGAAAAGTGTATATGAATTTTGCATGCAGGAACAGATTGAAGATTTCAGATATCTTACACAGAAGCAGTTCGACAAAATTGAAAACTATGGGGACACGGACTATAAAAAGAAATGCGCAAAACAGGAGCTTAGAGCGTGTCAGGAATATATTTTCTGCCATGCAAAAAATATTGCATGGGATTCCACGGTCTGGTTTATGGAAAGACTGTATCTGGAAGAATACCGGGTGAATCCGTCTAGTCCTGTAAAAACGATTTCTTTTAGAAAAGAAGGATGACCGGGAACTGGTTCAAGAGTATATGAAATACTGTCTGGGTATTACCCATCTGGCATTGCATGTAATACAAAAGGAGTTTTACAAACTTCAAAGTTTTGTTATCTGGCTGGAAGACACAACCGAAATCAGCTTGAAACAGGTGTCAGAAAATGAAATAAAAGAATATTTTCAAATAATTGACTACAAGGAAGCAAGCTATTTCAATGATATTATCATAGCAATCTATCAGTTTTATGAATATCTGCAGACGAAAAATATCATAAAAGAAGTTCCTTTTAATTACCAGTATTATCTGAAAAAGGAAATCCTGCATCATAATGACCGGAGTGTAGAACAGGAAACCTATGAAAGTATTTTAAAACATTTAAAAGATTTTCCGGAAAAGCCGAGATTGATTTTACTGCACTCTATGCTGTTAGGACTGAGAATCAGTGAAGTATGCTGCCTGAAAGGGAATGCTTATTACTGGCAGGGGAGAGACGCCTGGATACAGGTATATCAAATAAAAATGCGGACATATAAGCGAATCCCCATCCCGGAAATTCTATATAAAATCATGAAAGTATATATAAAAAATACGGGATTGGTGCTGAGGATTATATTTTCCAGAATCAAAAGGGAAAAGCATATCATTACTCCAGTTTTCGATGGAGTATGAAGAAAATATTTAATGAAAATCATGAGCTGTTTCAGGAATATAATTTCAAATCCCATGATTTCAGGCATACGATAGCAACCATGTTTTATGAAGATGGAGTGCCACTTCAAAGTGTCTGAGATTATCTGGGACATGATTATGAAGAAATGACACAGCAATATGTGGACTATATGCCGAAGAGAATTTCCAAAGCAAATCAGGAACTTTTCGCAAAAGAAGGAAGCAGTCTTGCTTCCGGAATAAAGAGGTGCAAGCGTGGAAAATAGATTTTATATCAAGGAACTGGATTCTTATCAGAAAGCAAGTGATCTCAGCAAAGAACGTATGGGAACAAACCCCAATTATGATCTGGAACTTCTGCCGACAAAGCAGATGCAGGAAGAAATGTGGGAGTTCCTGCAATACAGAGGTAAAAACCTCGTAGCAGAAAAATTTTATACAGAACGAAGATTTTACCATCATTTATGCAGGATGTTGAAAGAAAAAAACAACCGGCCGGAGAGTTTTCTGGACTGGGATAAAGAAAAATGGATGCAGCAGATGAAAATCTGGCTCCTGCAGCAAGGATTGTCCCTGACAGCACCATTTAAAAATAAGTGTGGCGGAAGAGGAACGCAACGTGCCAGAACACTGGGGTATATAGAATGCCTGATTGATTATTTAACCGACTTAAGAGATGCGGATGTAAACGAAATAACAAAAGATGTCTGGAAAATTGAAAAACTTGACATACAGGTGAAGCAGGATTTGATACGTCCAAGGAAAACGATATCTTTTACAGGAATCAGTCAGCCAGAGTTGAAGGAAGAAATTAAAAAAGCAGTATATTTTCAACTGAGAATAGAAAGCCTGGAGACTGTAAAAAAGGAACTGACAGCCATCCGGAGATTTTCCAGATATCTGAATGAGCATAAGAAAAATGTAAAATCCTGCACGGATTTTGACAGAACGATTATCGAAGAATATCTGGTATATATGAAAACAGAGGATACAGGAACAAAAAGGTATCGATCAGAGATAACAAGGCTTCGATCAATCCTCAATATGGTAGCAGATATCTACCAATATCCACAGGCAAAAGATCTGATATTGAACAGGGATATTCCGCCAAATATCAAAGCAGAATTTAAGGTCTACTCAGATGCAGAATTAAAGAGGTTTAATGAGTTCCTGGTAAAAGTAGATATACAGACCGCCAGAGTCATGACGATCCATCAGATGCTGGGAACAAGAATATCAGATACGCTGACATTGCAAACGGACTGTCTGATGGAACAAAACGGTGAAGTACTGATAAGAATTTACCAGATGAAAACACATTTTTATGAAAAACCAATCAGTCAGGAACTGGCTGCTTTGATCAGAGAAGCCATCCATTATACGGAAGAAAGATATGGAAAGTGTAAATACATTTTTACAAATGAAAATGACCATACAAAACCGATGACCTACTCACTGATCCAGGGAAGAATTACAGCAGCAATTCATCGGGAAAATCTAAGGGATGATAATGGAAATTATTTTACATTCGGCACGCACATGTACCGGCATGTCTACGGAGTAAAGCTTGTAGAAATGCATCTGGATGACTGGACGATTGCAAGGTTACTTGGACACAAAAGTCTGAAGAACGTAAAATATTATAGAAAAATGAGTAACCAGATACTGGCAAATGACACAAGAAAAGCAAGAAACAGGTTATCGCAGATGGTTCTGGAATGTCTGGACGGATGGGAGGAAGAGTATGAACAAATACGATATGATGATAGCTTGTAACCGGAAAACAAGTGAGGAAAAAGTAAACCGCGCAGTGACAGAAATCCGACAAATGCTCACGGACAGAGAAAAGGTAACTGTACCAAAGTTAGTAAAGCGGACAGGGTTATCCAGAGGATTCTTTTACAAGAACGAAACCGTCAGAAAAGAAATGGACCGGGCATTAGAACAGCAGGCCGGAATGATTGATCCCAAAAGATACATCGGGGGCATTGTGATGAAAAACCGAATCGAACTACTGGAGCAACAGGTCCGGGAATTAAAACGAGAAAAAGAACAATTGGAAAAAGAGAACATTAGATTGCAAAAAGCGTTGAATAAAAAAGATTTGAATCTACTAAAAAATCTGTAATTAAAATAAGAAAATAATCTGCAACAGCCGGGAAAACACTCCCGGTTGTTGTGGTTAGAATAAAACACTAATCCATGAGAAAGGAACAGACTTCTCACAAAAATGAACACAATACACTGATGTGTTTCCCGTTAGAGCCAGTGTTTATAAGAGATGGAGAGGGTGTACCCAATTTTATAGATGAGCCGACAATTGGACTGGATGCTGTGGCAAGTAAACAGATTCGGACTTTCCTGAAAAATATAAATGAATCGAGAGGGACGACCATCCTGCTGACTTCACATTATATGGAGGATATTAAGGCATTATGCAAACGCTCTATTGTAGTAAATTACGGCAGAAAAATATATGACGGCGATACGGATATGTTATTTGAACAATACCAGAAGAGCAAGAAAATGACTATATACTTTGAGCATAGTGTAGAGCCTGATATCCCGGAATATTGCAGGATATTAGAAAAAACAAATGACAAACTGGTGCTTGAAATGCCAAAACAAAATACAGAAAAAGTTCTGGAATCGTATATAGGTCATTATCCGATCCGGGATATTGGAATTGAGGAAGAAGAAATAGGCTCTGTAGTAGAGCGTATCTATAAGGGGGTGTAAAACGTGAAGAAATATTTGGAAATTGCCGGGGCATATATGAAAGCGCAGTTAATCTGGAGAGCAGATGTATTTGTTGATGTGATTCTGTCAGTGGCTAAGATATTGTTTGCATGGATCTTATGGAGTATTTTGTTTGAAGGAAAAGAGCAGATAGCAGGATTGAAATTTCACACCATGATTTCTTACTATATCATAAGTTCCTATCTATTCCAGATGGAAAAGTCTTCTGAAATCAGCCGGCAGATGACGGGGATGTTGAGAAACGGCACTTTTTCAAAATATATGGTGATACCGGTACAGACACAGGGCTATTTTGTGGCGATGGAGGTCGGGAAGCTTGCATTTTCTTCAGGTATTGGCTTTTTAGCAACTGTTCTGTGGTTTTGTTTGTTCGGGATTTCTATTGTACATACAGTCAATTTGAAGATATTGCTATGCGGAATTATCATGGTTGTTTTAGGTCTGCTGTTTATGGCTTTGCTCAATTATTTCCTTGGGATTTTAACTTTAAAATTTGAGGAGATCAGTACCTTTCTCATGATAAAGGATAATTTATCAGCAGTTGTGACAGGAGCGGTGATTCCCCTTGCACTTTTGCCGGAATGGATGATAGCCGGCATGAGATTTCTGCCGTTCTATTATGTTACATATCTCCCAAGTATGCTGTTTATAGGAAAATGTGAGGATGAAGCAGTGACGGGCTTATTTGTTTTAAGTATATGGTGCATTTTCTTTATTGTTTTAAATCAAGTAACTTATGAACATTATCGAATGAAATATGACGGAGCAGGAATATGAAAGATAATTTTAAATTTTTGACAGAATTAATGAAATTAAGGCTATCCCATATCATGACATTCCGGTTGGGATTCTTTGGACCGTATTTTATTGACACCAGTTATTTTCTGGTTCAGCTCTTTGCCTTTGAGGCAATTTACGGGCATGTGGATAAAATTCGTGGATGGGGGCATGGAGAAATCCTTGTTTTTGTAGGAACATTTTCCCTGATCAATGCCCTTAACATGATAATTTACTTTTTTGGAGTGATTTCCATACCTGAAAAAATACAAACAGGTGAACTGGATTTGTATCTGACCAAACCGGTAAATCCGCTGTTGCGGATTACTTTTGAAAAAATAAATCCAGGTTCCATACCGCTATTGGCTTTCAGTGCATGTATTATTGCGTATGGGGTGAAAGAAACAGACATGGGGTTTTCATGGTCTAATATTATTACATATCTGTTTCTGGTTTTTATGATGACGATACTGTACTACGACATGGAACTCTTGATACGATGCTTTGCCTTTTTTGTTTTCTCTGTAAACAATTTAACGAAAATTGAGGAGACAGCGATTGACTTGTGTTTGAAAATACCAGGGATTGCTTTTTATGGAATTTATAAGTTTATTTTTTATTGTGTATTGCCATATGGAATCATTGCAACGTTGCCGACACAGGCACTTATAGGGGCGCTGTCAGTAAAGGGTCTGTTTTTTGGAGCAGCAATTGTGTGTATTTTTACTTTTTTTGCATTATCATTTTGGTCATATGGAGTACACAGATATGAAAGTGCAAGCAGTTAATTATTTTTTGTAGTAGGAAGGATAAGTTATGCAATATACATGGAAGGACATTGAACAGCATATTGCCGCCTGCACCGGCTGCCTGCTGAGCCAAACCAGGCATCGGCCTGTTATGGGCCGAGGGGATTATCAGGCGGACATTATGCTGATTGCCGAAGCCCCCCGGGGGACAGGAGGATCAGCAGGGCATCCCGTTCGTGGGGCGTTCGGGAGAAATATTAGACAGACTCTTGCGGGACTGCGGACTGGAAAGAAAACAGATTTATATTACCAACATTTTGAAATGCCATCCTCCCGGCAACCGTGAGCCCAAGGAAGAGGAAAAAGAAGCATGCTTTCCATATTTGAAGTATGAGACGTTTCTTCTGAAACCTAAGATCATCGTCTGCCTTGGCCGTGTTGCGGCCAAGCGGATCATTTCACCGGACTTCAGAATTACCCGGCAGCATGGGACCTGGACATACCGAAAGAACTGTGCGCTTACTGCAACCTACCATCCTTCGGCAATCCTGCGTGATCCCTCAAAATATGAGGCTGCGAAAGAGGATTTCTGCGAAATTGTAAAAAAGCTTTCGAGAGGGCAGGATTAATAAAAGTACAGAAAAGATATTGAGTAGGCCGCCGGGCAGTATATCCGGCGGTTTTTGCTTTGGTCATATGGGGAAAAGGCGAAGGAATATCTGCCCTGAAGGGTACCTTTTCATATTGACAAAGTGTCTTGGAGAGAGGTAGAATATGTAAGATATGTTATTATTATGTCGAAATATGGCAAAATGCGCACTGTTACATTTTAACGGTAGAAAAGGTATGAGAGTATGGGTACATATAGGGAGAAGGAAAAGTACTACACAAGTACAGATTATTATTCCAGTACTGCTTACCAAGAATACAGCGGCGATGATTACATAGAATTTGGCCCGGATGAGTTAGACAGCTATAGTAATTATGATGAAGAATTTGACGACTATTCGGAGGGATTCGACGATTATTCCGAGAGTTCCCTGGATCATTTGGATTATTCTGCTTATGCGGAGGAATCATACGATGACCAGCCGGGAGATTTTCAAAGCCACCAGGATGCCTGGCAGTATGATGAATATGAGCCGGGATATCAGAATGCCCATCAGACAGCCTATGCTGACAGTTATGCTCAGGGATATCAGAATGCCCGCCAGACAGCAGATGGTGCCGGTTATGCTCAGGAATATCAGGGTTACCGTCAGACAGCGTATGCTGACCATGCCCGTCAGGAGGCCAATGAACGACAGCGGCAACAGCCACAGCAGCCGGTATATCGGAGGAGCGCTCAAAGCTATAGATTCGGCAGCGATTATGACATGCAGCCGGAGCCTGACGAAGAGGAGATTTTAAGACGGAGAGAGGCAAGGCGGCGCAGAAAGATCCGTGAAGAAAAACGCCGCAGGCGGAGGAAACGTCTGCTGATTGCACTATCAGTGCGGCTGGCATGTATGTGTATTGCCCTGATCGCTGTTATTTCAATCTTCCGTCTTCTGTTTTTTTCCAGCCCTGTTAAGCGGAAGGTTACGGTGGAGGCCGGGAAAGAACTGGATGTTAAGGATTTTCTGAAAAAAGAGAAGACAGAAGGCAAATTTGTAACAGATATCTCGAAAATCAGCCTTGATCATGTGGGTGAACATGAAATCATACTGAAAGTCAAGGGGAAGGAGCGTAAGTCGCGCCTGATCGTTGAGGATACAAAAGCTCCGAAAGGGGAGCCTGTCTCCGTAGTTATTGATGTGGACGGAGAATTAAAAGCGAAAGAACTGGTTGAAAATATACAGGATGCCACGGATGTCAAATGCTCTTTCAAAAAAGAACCTGACCTGTCTAAAAAGGGCAAAATATCTGCGGTTGTCATTCTGACAGATGAGGGAGGCAATACCACAGAGGTGGAATCCGACGTAAAAGTGATCGTAGACAAGGAGGCTCCCGTCATTGACGGCGTGGCGCCTCTGACCGGGTTCATCGGGGAACCGATTTCCTACAAATCTTCTATCACTGTCACAGATAATTGTGTGCGTGACATAGATGTAACTGTTGACAACAGCAAAGTAGATACTAAGACCGAAGGTACATATGATGTATTCTACACGGCCGTTGACCGGGCCGGAAATAAGGCAGAAGCGTCCACTACTATTACAATTAAAGAAAAACCGAAAAATTACGTGGCGCCGGAAGAAGCTTTGGAGGAAGCAGATGAAGTTCTGAAAGAAATCATTACAAAGGGTATGACCAAAAAAGAAAAAGCAAAAGCGATCTATGATTGGGTAAGAGCCAATGTTGCATATGTCAACAAATCTGATAAGGACAGCTGGACGAACGGGGCCCATCAGGGATTTACTCAGAACTCCGGAGATTGTTTTGTCTTTTTTGCTACGGCAAAGGCGCTGCTGACACAGGCGGAGATTCCTAATCTTGATGTGGTGAAGAGTGATACCAGTCATTCCAGTCATTACTGGAGCCTGATTGACTGCGGCGACGGCTGGTACCATTTCGATACGACTCCGCGCACAGGCGGTGATGACGATTTCTTCATGAAGACGGATGAACAGATCCTTAAATATTCTAAGGCTCATAAAAACAGTCATATTTTCGATCAGAGCCTGTATCCTGCCACTCCGACGGAAGATTCTACGGTCAAGTAGGAGGAATGAATATGACACTGGGTATCATAGGGGGCCTGGGGCCTGCCGCAACGGTGTATTTTATGGAACTGATCATTCAAATGACCGATGCGCAAAGAGATCAGGATCATCTGGAAATGATCACATATAATTGTCCCGGGATTCCGGACCGGACATCCTATATCCTTGGGGAAAGCCAGGAAAATCCGGTTCGGGATATGATACGGATCGGAAAGGAACTGGCTGTACAGGGGGCTGCCTGTATCAGTATTCCCTGTATTACGGCGCATTATTTTCACAAGGAATTGTCTGAGAACATTCCTGTCCCGATCATCCATGCAATCCAGGAAACAGGGATTGAACTGGAATGGAACCATATCAAAAGCGTCGGGCTCATGGCTACCGACGGAACGATCCGAAGCCGTATCTTTCAGAAGGAATTAGAGGATGTGGGGATTGAAGTACATATTCCGGAAAAAGAATACCAGGAGATGGTCATGCAGCTGATCTATAAGGACGTAAAAGCCGGAAGACCTGTCGATATAGATTGTTTCCGGGAAGTATCTTCGCATTTAAGAAGGCAGGGCGCACAGGTAGTCATCCTGGGATGTACAGAACTGTCCCTGATTAAGCGGGATTTTCCCATCGGGGGCGGGTATCTGGATGTGATGGAGATCTTGGCTCAGAGATCTGTTTTAAGATGCCGGGGCAGGCTGAAGGAAAACTACCGGAATTTAATTACATAATGCCAAGGAGTAGGAAATATGCAGAGAAATATATTAGAATACCTGGAAAGGACCGTGAAAAAATATCCGGATAAACTTGCATTTGCCAATGAATCTATGGGCATGACTTTTCAGGAAGTGTCGGACGTGTCCGGAAGTATCGGGACCTGTCTTTTGAAAAAAGGATATCAGAGAGAACCCGTCGTTATATATATGAAGAAACATCCTCATATGATCGCCGCATTCTGGGGAGTGGTCTACAGCGGCTGCTTCTACGTTCCTATTGACGAAGAGATGCCGGCATTTCGGATTTCCCTGATTTTCCAGAATCTCAAGCCGAGGGTTGTGATCTGTGATGAGACGACCGTTGAGCATGTGAAGGAATTCAAGGATTTTAGCGGAGAAGTTCTGCTCTATGACGAGATTTCCCGGGAACCGGCGGATCCGGAGCGGCTCAGTGCCGTCCGGGAGCAGGCAATTGATACAGATCCGGTATATATTGTGTTCACCTCAGGTTCCACCGGCGTGCCAAAGGGCGTCGTCGCGTGTCACCGGTCTGTCATTGATTACGTGGAGAATCTGACAGAAGTGCTGCACATTACGGATGAGTCCGTATTGGCGAATCAGACGCCGCTGTATTTTGACGCATGCTTAAAGGAACTGTTTTCCAGTCTGAAATGCGGGGCGACCACATACCTGACGCCAAAATCATTATTTATGTTTCCGGTCAGGCTGGTGGAATTCCTGAATGAATATAAGATTAATACTGTTTGCTGGGTTGTTTCCGCGCTGACGATGATCTCCTCTATGAAAACATTTGACAAGGTAGTCCCGAAATATCTGACTACGATTGCATTCGGAAGCGAAGTCTTTCCGATCAAGCAGTTCCGTCTGTGGAAAGCTGCCCTGCCGAATGCGCGTTTTATCAATTTGTACGGGCCTACGGAAGCAACAGGGATGAGTTGTTATTACGAGGTAAACCGTGACTTTGAAGAAGGAGAGGCAATTCCGATCGGCCGTCCTTTTAAAAATACAGAAATCCTTCTTCTGGATGAAGATCATAACATACCGAAAGCCGGTGATCCCGGGGAAATCTGTATCCGGGGTACGGCCTTGACTCTTGGATATTATAAAGATTTTGAAAAAACGGACGAGGTGTTTGTTCAGAATCCGCTGAACCAATGCTACCATGAACTGATCTACCGCACAGGCGATATCGGAAAATTAAATGAATACGGGGAGCTGGTATTTATCTCCAGAAAAGATTATCAGATTAAGCATATGGGGCACAGGATCGAGCTTGGGGAGATTGAAGTACATGTGAATATGGTTGAGGGCGTTCGCAGTGCATGCTGTATTTATAATAAAGAGAAAGAAAAGATCATTCTCTTCTATACGGGAGAAATTGAAACAAAAGAACTTATCGTTCATATAAGGGAGACGCTTCCCAGATACATGATCCCGAATCAGGTCTATGCACTGGAAGAAATGCCGCTGACAGCGAACGGTAAGATTGACCGTGTAACATTAAAAGATATGGCACAAAACAAGAAAAAATAAGGAGAGAACATTATGGAAGCTTTACTGGAAATCTTAACAAATCTGCACCCGGAAGTTGATTTTGAAACCTGCAGCAATCTTGTGGACGGCAGGATTATCGACTCTTTCGATATCATCAGCATTATCTCAGAGATCAATGACGAATTCGATGTTGTGATTCCCGCCGAGGAGATTGTGCCCGATAATTTCAATTCTGCACAGGCACTGTATGAATTGATCGTGCGGCTGGAAGACGAGTAGGGGTTGCTATGCTGTTTACATCCTATAGCTTTATTGGATTTATCACTGTTGTCTTTCTGCTGTATTATCTTCTGCCGAAGAAATGTCAATGGCCGCTTTTGTTGGCGGCCAGTTATACATTTTACTTTATTGCCGGCCCGTCCTATCTGCTTTTTATCGGCGCCACGACGGTTTCTACTTATTTGGTAAGCCGCAGGCTGGATACTTTAAGGGAGATGCAGGATACATATATAAAAGAAAATAAAGGGATTCTCAGCCGTGAAGAGAAGAAAGCCTACAAGGCTTCTGTAAAAGCAAAGCAGTGGAAGTGGCTGCTTGTGTGCCTGTTCTTTAACCTGGGGATCCTGGCGGTATTGAAGTACACAAACTTCGTGATTGCGAATTTTAACGGAATCCTGCATGCTTTCGGAGGAGACGGACAGATTTCTTTCGTGGATCTGGTGCTTCCCATGGGGATTTCCTTTTACACATTCCAGACGATGGGCTACATCATTGATGTATACCGCGGGACATGCCGTGCGGAGAAAAATCTGTTTAAGCTTGCTTTATTCGTATCCTTTTTCCCGCAGCTGGTACAGGGGCCTATCAGCAGGTACAGTGATCTTGCAAAGTCCCTCTATGCGAGGCATGAGTTTGACACAAAGACGGTATCTTATGGACTTTACCGGATCTTGTGGGGATATTTTAAGAAGGCTGTGATCGCGGACCGGATTTTAAGTGCCGTGACTACCATCATCCAGAATCCTGACGTTTATCAGGGCGGATTTGTATTTGTGGGCATGATGTTCTATGCGTTCGAGCTGTATGCCGACTTTACCGGAGGTATTGACATCACGATCGGAATTGCAGAGACGATGGGCATTACCGTCACTGAAAACTTCAGACGGCCCTATCTTTCAAAAAATATCAAGGAATATTGGAAAAGATGGCATATCACTATGGGAACCTGGTTTACGGATTATATCTTCTATCCGATCTCCGTGTGTAAACCAATGCTGAACATTTCCAAAGCCTCCCGTGCGAAATTCGGAGATTTCATTGGAAAGCGTGTACCTGTGTATCTGTCCTCTTTCGCAGTATGGTTTACGACGGGTATCTGGCATGGCGCAAGCTGGAACTTTATCGTATGGGGACTTATGAACTTTGTAGTTATTATGATCTCGCAGGAATGTGAACCTCTGTACAAAAAGTTCCACGACAGATACGACGTGAAAGAGAAGAAGTGGTACGGCGTGTTTGAAATCCTGCGTACGATTCTGCTGATGAGCAGTCTTCGTATGTTCGACTGCTACCGCGACGTTCCGCTTACGTTCCGTATGTTTGGAAATATGTTCACACATTTTCGTCTCAGTGATTTACACGCGGAGGCGTTTCTGGAACTGGGCCTTACCGGTGCAGATTATATTCTGCTGCTTCTGTGCCTTATTCTGCTGTTTACAGTCAGCCTGCTGCAGGAGAAGAAAGGCAGTGTGCGGGATCTCATCTTTGCAGGCCCTGAGATTTTAAGATATGCGGTCTTTTTTGTGCTGGCTCTGTCGGTTATTATTTTTGGTGCGTATGGAATCGGCTTTGACCAGAGCCAATTTATATACAATCAGTTTTAGGAGGGGCATATTATGGGGAAATTCAAGAAATCATCCGCCTGGGTTTTTAAGGCTGCATCCTTTTTGATCGTCCTGTTTATTACGCTGTTCTTCCTGCAAAGGCTGCTGATGCCCAAATATATGTCAGACATTGTGGAAGGTGCATTAATAGCTGAATATTATGAGGAGACCACGGACCATGACGTTCTGTTTGTGGGGGACTGTGAAGTCTATGAAAATTTTTCGCCTATTTCATTATATGAGGAATATGGGATCACCAGTTATATCAGAGGTTCTGCACAGCAGTTAACCTGGCAGTCTTATTATCTTCTGGAGGATACGCTTCGGTATGAGACGCCGAAGGTTGTGGTATTTAATGTGCTGGCTCTTAAGTATGATGAGCCTCAGAGTGAGGCCTATAACCGCATGACGCTCGACGGAATGAAGTTTTCAAAGACGAAGCTGGATGCCATTGAGGCATCTGCGACAGATAAGGAGAATACTCTGGATTATATATTTCCAATTCTGAGGTATCATTCCCGATGGTCTGATTTGTCGGCCGAGGACGTTACCTATATGTTCCGCAAAGATAAGATCTCTCACAACGGCTATTATATGCGGGTGGATGTAAGACCTGCCGAAGGATTCCCGGAACCGGATATTCTGCCGGATTATACCCTTGGCAGTTATGCCATGGAATACCTGGACAGGATGAGGGAGTTGTGTGAAGAAAAAGGGATTGCGTTTGTCCTCGTCAAATCTCCAAGTCTTTTCCCTCACTGGTATGATGAGTGGGATCAACAAATCGTTGAATATGCCGGGGAGCATGGACTTGATTATTTTAATTATGAGAAGCTTGCTTCGGAAGTGGGCATTGATTACAACACAGATACTTACGATGCCGGATTGCATATGAATCTGGCAGGGGCAGAAAAGCTTACCGGTTACTTTGGGAAATATCTGAAGGAGAATTATGACCTTACAGATCACAGGTCTGATCCCGAATATCAGAAGGTTTATGAAGAAAAAATCCGGTTTTATGAAGAGATGGAAGCCGCACAGCGGAAAGAACTGTCAGAATACGGCGAAATCGTAAGCTTTTAGAAAACGATGTAAGATTTGCAGATCTCCAGAAGGACTGCAAAGATTCATAAATTACTTAAGGAGGTACAAATAATGAAAAACATGAAAAAAATTTTTGCAGCAGCAACACTGATTACAGCTCTTGGGCTGACCGCATGCGGCGGTTCAGACAAAGGGAGCTCTTCCGGCGGAGGTTATTCCTTTACCAGCGGCTCCACGAAGATTGAGATGGGTGCGGACGCATCCAAGGTTGTAGATGAGCTGGGCGAGGCGGATGATTATTTCGAGTCTGAGAGCTGTGCCTTTGAAGGATTGGATAAAGTATATACTTATCCGGGGTTCAAACTGAATACTTATCCGGATGGTGATAAGGATTATGTACTGTCTGTTGTATTTATGGATGATACGGTTTCTACAGACAAAGACATCAGTATCGGAAGCACGAAGGATGAGGTAACAGAGGCTTATGGAGAGGCTTCTGAAGAATCTGCGTCCAAGCTGGTCTATGAAAGCGGAGATACAGAGCTTGTGATCGGGCTGAACGGAGACAGTGTATCATCTGTAGAGATCAGCGCGGTTGTAGAAGAATAGCACTTCAAATATTTATGAAGTTCCGGAGATAAAAAAGGGATACTGTAAAAGTTGTTGAGCCTTCTATATGGCTGCTTTTACAGTATCCCTTTAAATAGATTCTGTTCCTGTTTTTACATCATCCAGTGACCGGCCGATCAATGCCCCTGTGTTTGGAAAGCAATATTCCGGTTCCCGGAGATTCCATAATACCGAGATTGGTCAGCTGTGGCTGCGCGAGAATTGTATTTTGGAATTCGGTTAAGGAGTCGCCTTCCTGGGTAGTTATCCCGATAGCCCCCCTGAGATGTGTGGGTCAGCACATATGTGTCGGGGGTGCTGATATATAGTCCTTCAAAGATCCCTTTGACCGCCGCGAAGTCTTCTGTATATTTCTGGCCTTTTTGCAGCAGCGCGGGGTCTTCCGGATTGGCGAGAAGATCTTGGACTTCACTGCTTAAGGCAAAGGCCGTCACATATTCTTCCGCAGAGGCTACACGATTAGCCACGATGAACCAGAGAAGCAGCAAGCCTGCAAAGGTAATCGCTGTAGTGATAATACTAATGCGTGTGGCAAGTTTTTGATTTGCTAAAAACTTCATAAGATTCCCCCCCCCCTTGAAATAAAGAATTAAAAATTGATTGGACAACTCTCAAAACTTTTGTGTCAATGGAGTATAACCCTATATTTTTTCTCGAATAATTTAAACATTCCTGTCGTTGCATTTCAAGAAAAAATACGACGCATGGGGCGAGTTGCCCCATGTAGATCCGGGTATAATAATAGAAAGTAAATGTTGAAAGAAGATTTCCTTAAAGATATAATGAAAATAAAGGAGAAAAGGAGGGTGAATGATGTATACATTTGAAGAAATTAAAAATACAGATCCCGAGATCGCACAGGCAATTACCGATGAAATGGAGCGTCAGAATACCCATATTGAGCTGATCGCATCCGAGAACTGGGTGAGCAAGGCAGTCATGGCGGCAATGGGGAGCCCGCTGACCAATAAGTATGCGGAAGGGTATCCGGCAAAGCGGTATTATGGCGGCTGTCAGTGTGTGGATGTAGTAGAAAATCTGGCAAGAGACAGAGCAAAAGAACTTTTTGGCTGTGACTATGCAAATGTACAGCCCCATTCCGGAGCGCAGGCAAATATGGCAGTGTTTTTTGCACTTCTTACGCCGGGGGATAAGATTTTGGGCATGAATCTTGACCACGGCGGGCATTTGACACATGGGTCACCGGTCAATCTGTCAGGAAAATATTTTGAGACTTCTTTTTATGGAGTTAATGACCGGGGAGTGATCGACTATGATACGGTGCGGGAGATTGCACTTGCCAACAAGCCGAAGCTGATCATTGCAGGGGCGAGTGCGTATGCCAGAACGATAGACTTCAAGAGATTCCGGGAGATTGCAGACGAAGCCGGAGCGTACCTTATGGTAGATATGGCTCATATTGCAGGGCTTGTGGCAGCAGGGCTTCATCCAAGCCCCATTCCGTATGCAGATGTTGTGACAACAACAACGCATAAGACGCTGCGCGGTCCCAGAGGCGGCATGATCTTATGCAATCAGGAAGCTGCGGAAAAGTTTAACTTTAACAAGGCTATTTTCCCGGGAACCCAAGGAGGGCCGTTAGAGCATGTGATCGCAGGAAAGGCGGTCTGCTTTAGAGAGGCGCTCCAGCCTGAATTCAAAGAATACCAGCAGCAGGTCATTAAAAATGCACAGGCACTTTGCGGGGGACTTATGGCACGGGGGGTAAAAATCGTGTCCGGAGGAACAGACAATCATCTGATGCTCGTGGATCTGAGCGAAGAGGAGGTTACCGGTAAGGAACTGGAAAAGCGTCTGGATGAGGCACATATTACATGTAATAAGAATACGATCCCAAATGACCCGCGTTCACCGTTTGTTACAAGCGGTGTCAGGCTTGGTACTCCGGCAGTTACGACCCGCGGGATGAAAGAAAAAGATATGGATACGATTGCAGAAGCGATCACGATGGTAATAAAGAGAGAGGATGCAGTGGACAAGGCCAGGACACTTGTAAAAGAGCTGACTGATAAGTATCCGCTGATTTAAGACACTGAATAGTTTCAGCTTTTGTAACAGTTCAGCCTGCGCCACTCGCAAAACCGCACTTACGTGCTTTTCGTTGCTTTGCAACTCTTTTTGCTCATAATCAGGCGCTCCGCTCATAGCCAGTATAACGTGTTCATTCATGCAAGCATGATTCACACGTTATACTGGCTATGGCTGAACTGTTACCAGCAAAATATTGACACAGAGACAGTATGTTTGCTAAAATAATAATAGTTGGGTAATTTGCAGTGCATAGGGAGGAAACCGGTATGTATCATTGTCATGTTCGGTTTTATTTAACAGGTCAGAATTGCAGAGCGTTTGAAATCATAAAGGAAATGTTGCCGTTTGAACATTTTACACATGAATTTGTAGAAAGCATTGAACCAGACAAAGAGCGGGCGTCCGGGGCGGACGTCATATTTGCCAACCTGCAGGATATGGATGCGGCAGAGACATCTCAGGTATTATGTTCAGGCAAAGCAGAGGGAGCAGAGCTGATTTTGCTTATGGATCAGAGCCGGTTTGCGCTTCTGGCAGACAGACTGTCGGAGATTAAGGATATATGGACGCTGCCTGTGGAGGAGGATGAAGTCCGCTTCCGCTTTTTGAGGTGGCAGCAGACATATAAGAGGGAGAAGGATTTTTGGCAGACCAGCCAGTTTTTTGAGTCTACCATTAATAATATTCCCAATCTGATCTGGTATAAAGATAAAGAAGGCATACATGAAAAGGTCAATGACAGCTTCTGTAAAACAGTAAACAAAACAAAAAAACAAGTTGAAGGACGCGGCCACGCCTATATATGGGATGTTGAATATGATGATCCTGCCTGTATAGAATCGGAACGTGAGGTTATGAGAAGAAAAGAGACCTGTGTTTCTGAGGAACTGATCGACACCGGAGATGGCAAGAGAACGCTTACGACATATAAATCTCCGTTATATGACCTTGACGGAAGTGTAATGGGGACGGTGGGAGTAGCTATCGACATAACACAAGAGCGTGCTTATGAGCAGGAGATCATTAAAAAGAACCGCACTCTCGAGACAATTTTTACCGCTATGGATTGCGGAGTCATGTGCCATACTCTGGATGGAAGCCGCATTATCAGTATTAACAGGGCAGCGCTTACGATTCTGGGATATTCCTCTCAGGACGAGTTGATGAAGGAAGGGTTCGATGTGATTGCTTCCTCTGTAATTGAGGAAGACAGAGAAAAACTTCAGGAAGCTATCAGAGACCTGAAAAAGGAAGGCGACAGTGTCAGCCTGGAGTACAGAGTACGGCATACAGATGGGCAGATCCTGCATATTATGGGCAATATAAAGCTCCTGAAAGAGAACGGGGAGCTGTTTTACCAGCGTTTCCTTCTGGATTGTACAGCGCAGAAGCTGTTGGAAGAAAAGAATGAAAGACGTCGTATGGAATGGGTACAGGCGTTGAGTATTGATTATAATTTTGTCTGCTTTTTTGACCTTGATTCGGGTATGGGTATTGAGCTCCGCCGGGAGGACAATAAGGGAAGCGTGTCAGGCCCTGTTCTGGACAGAGAGATGTCCTTGTCAAAGACAATGGAGTATTACATACAGAATTATGTTTATGAAGATGACAGGGAGATGATGACGAAGGCCTTTTCTCAGGAAAGACTGAAAAACGAGATGCTGGAGAAGGAACTGTATTATGCGAATTACCGTGTTTTCAGGGACGGAGAGATCAAGTACTATCAGATGAAGGTAGTACGCGTAGGTTCATGGGACGAAAACCATGGTATCGTTCTGGGGATCCATAGCGTGGATGAGGAAACCCGAAGTGAGATGGAAAAGAAAAATCTGCTGGAAGATGCCCTTATGCAGGCTAACCGGGCAAGCAAAGCCAAGAGTGTATTTCTTTCCAATATGTCCCATGATATCCGTACACCTATGAATGCCATTGTCGGATTTACAGCTCTGGCGATCACACATATTGATTCAAAGGAGCAGGTGGAAGAGTACCTTAAGAAGATTATGACATCAGGCAATCATCTGCTCAGCCTGATCAATGATATCCTTGATATGAGCCGTATTGAGAGCGGCAAAATACATTTGGATGAAAAACCATGCAGTCTTCCGGATATTTTGCATGAAATCCGCAATATCCTGCAGGCAGATATCAATGCAAAGCAGCTTGAATTGTATTTTGACACGGTAGATGTACTGGATGAGGAAATCTATTGTGATAAGCTGAGACTGAACCAGGTGCTCTTGAATCTGCTCGGCAACGCTGTTAAATATACCGGGGCAGGGGGCATCGTGAGTATGCGGATCACCGAGAAAGCCGGAGCGCCCGAAGGATATGCCAATTATGAGTTCTATATTAAAGATACAGGTATTGGCATGAGCAAGGAATTTGTAGACCATATTTTTGAACCGTTCGAGCGTGAAAGAAATTCTACGATCAGCGGAATCCAGGGAACCGGTCTTGGGATGGCTATCACAAAAAATATTGTCGATATGATGAACGGCACGATTGACGTGAAGAGTGAGCAGGGGGTAGGTACAGAGTTTACTGTCAGATTTATGTTCAGACTGGATCTGGGAGAGAAAAAGCAGCATGATATACCGGAACTGAAGAATTGCAGAGCTCTGGTAGTAGACGACGATTTTAATACCTGCGACAGTGTATCCTACATGCTGCAGCAGATCGGTATGCGCGCAGAATGGACGTTATCCGGAAAAGAAGCTGTACTGCGTACTCATCAGGCAGTCATGCGTGGGGATAATTATAGTGTATATATTATTGACTGGCTCCTCCCGGATATGAATGGTATTGAGGTGACGCGAAGGATCAGAAAAGAAATGGGAGAGGATGTGTCCATTATCATCCTCACTGCATATGACTGGTCGGATATAGAGGAGGAGGCAAAGGAAGCCGGTGTTTCGGCTGTTTGCAGTAAGCCTCTGTTCTTGTCAGAGTTAAGAAGCTGCCTGCACTCTATCATCAATAAAGACGAAGAGAGTGAAAAGAGCACTGTCTGGGAGACAGATGAGATCGCTACAGGCCGTATCCTTCTGGCAGAAGATGTGGAATTGAATCAGGAAATAGCGGCGGCCATACTGGGCGATGCGGGATTTACTACAGAGATTGCAGGAAATGGACAGATTGCGGTAGAGATGCTGAAAAAATCTGAGCCCGGGTATTATCAGCTGGTGCTCATGGATCTTCAGATGCCGGTGATGGATGGTTATGAGGCGACGAAGGAGATCCGGGGGCTTGAAAATAAGAAACTGGCCTCCATACCGATTCTGGCGCTGACTGCCAATGCTTTTGAAGAAGATCGGCAGGAGGTGCTGAAATGTGGCATGAACGGCCATATTGCAAAACCGATCGATGTGGAAAAGCTGTTTGATGCAATGAAAGAGATATTGTCAGCGTAGTATCCTGGCCATATCTTCCGGCAGCGGTATTTTAAAATCCATTTGTCTGCCGGTAATAGGATGAGTAAATGCAAGCCGGTGGGAGTGGAGTGCCTGCCGGCTGATATGTTCCATGTCAGGATTATAAAGATAATCCCCTATAAGGGGATATCCCAGATATTTCATATGAATACGGATCTGATGGGTGCGGCCTGTTTCCAGGCATAAGGAAACAAGGCTGTGCCCGTTTTTTTCTGCTACCGCCCGGTAGTGGGTGACGGCATATTCCCCGTGTGTCCAGTCTACCGTACGTTCAATAACGGTTCCTTCCTTTCGTGCAAGCGGTGCGTCGATTGTTCCGGCGGCAGGTTTTAAGGAGCCGCGCACAAGTGCCAGATATTCCCTGTGTATATTGTGATCTCTTGCCATACAGGATAGAATGCTGCCGCTTACCAGATGCTTCGCTACTACAGTGAGTCCGGAAGTGTCCCTGTCCAGCCGGTTGCAGCAGCGGAAAATAAACGGTTTTTTCTGTTGACTGTAATACCATGCCAGAGCATTTGCCATAGAGTTGGTGTAGTTCTTCATGGAAGGGTGAGTGGGCATTTTAGCAGGCTTGTTGATGACAATAATGTCTTCGTCTTCATATACAATATCTAAAGGCAGCATGACCGGAGGGATTTTTTCAGAACGACCGGTTTCCTGTATACATACAGTCAGCTGGTCATCTGTTTTTAAGGAGTCCCTCATATAATAGTGGCAGCCGTTTACAAGAATACTCCGGGGCATACGTTTGATCTCTGAAAGATTTTGTGAGGAATAGCCTCTGCGTTTCAAAAACTGCTCCACGCGGAGACCGTCATATTCTTTTGTTATAGGATAATTTATCGTACGGTTCATTGAAATCTGCTCCCAAATTCGTTATGATAGATAAGTAACATGGAAACTGGCTGTATACGGCCAGACAGGCAGTAACTATTATAGACTATCGGATCGTGTGCGTCTACCGTTTGTGGTGAAAAAGAGCCGGGAGGCACAAGTGCGTGGACAGGAAAGGAAGAGAGAGAAAGAATGGCGGAACTAAGCACATTATGTTATATAGAAAAAGAAAAAAAGTACCTGATGCTTCACAGAACCGTGAAGAAAAATGATGTAAATAAAGATAAATGGATTGGCGTAGGCGGACATTTTGAGCCGGATGAGAGCCCGGAGGAATGTCTCCTGAGGGAAGTGAAGGAGGAAACCGGATATACACTTACATCCTATAAATACAGGGGTATGGTGACATTTGTGTCCGGCAGCGGTGTTACAGAATATATGTCTTTATTTACGGCAGACGGATTCGAGGGAGAGCAGATAAGCTGTGATGAGGGAGAGCTTGCCTGGGTAGAGATTGAGGATGTATGGAAGCTGAATCTGTGGGAAGGGGATAAGATCTTTTTCCGGCTGCTGGATGAAAAGCAGGAATTTTTTTCCCTCAAGCTGGTATATAATGGCCACGATACGCTGGAATCTGCCGCGTTAAATGGGAAGGCTATGGAACTTTTGGATGTTTTAAATGAGGACGGCACGAAAACCGGTATGGTAAGAGAGAGCGGCGTGGCGCATCGGGAAGGAAGTATTCATGCATCGGTACATGTGTGGGTGATACGGAAAAACCATAAGGAGAGTTATGATGTGCTGCTCCGGGGGAAAAGCGGCTGTAATACCTGTTTCCGGAAAGATGCGGACGGCTTTCATCCGGCAATATATTGCATTCCTGCGGCAGGTCATGTAGAGGCAGGGGAGGATATTGCTGCGTCTGCTGTCAGAAGGATGCAGAAAGAGCTGGATCTTACAGCAGAGGAAGAACTTCACTATGTGGGTTCTCACCGCAGAGAGGCTGAAGGAGTATTATATGGAAAAAGGATTCGGGATCGGGAGATCGTCAGTGTTTATGTGCATGCAGAACTGACAGGGGAGAGCAGCATTCGCTTGCAGGAAGGTGCTGGAGAAGAGAGAATCTGGATGGACTGTGAGGAATGCCTGAAACGGGCACATACCGGTAGATTTCCTGCAGGGATTGATGAGGAGGAACTACGTATGGTGAGTCAGTATCTGCGGGATTACCGGACAGAGTAGAAACGTCCCGGAAAGCATCGGAGATGCTGAAAAATCCCTGTAATACAAGAGAGGCATGAATCCCGTTCCGGGAACCATGCCTCCTGCTGAGTCGGGGTAACAGGATTCGAACCTGCGGCCTCACGGCCCCCAGCCGTGCGCTCTAACCAAACTGAGCCATACCCCGATAGTCATATTTTATCGAATCATGTCGCAGAATGCAAGTCTTATTTTTACTTTTTCTATTTTCAATTATATGCTAAAATAAACTTGATTATACATTACGGAATGGAAGCAGTTAAAAGGTACTATTTTAACGGACATTATTTTTAGAATAGTGGAATGCATTTTATATCGGGAAGGAGTACATATGGTAAAAATAATCGTGATCGGACCAAGAGGGAAAATGGGGAAATTAATTACACAGGTGGCAGCCTCCAGGGAGGATATGGAGTTGGTTGCAGGTGTGGCTCCCAAAGGGAGGGAGTATGTCGGAAGTGATCTGGGTACGGTTGCCATGGCAGGGAGAGAATTAAATGTTCCGGTTGTAGATGAGCTTGAAAGTGTCATTGATGCCTGTGATGTCATTATTGATTTCTCGACAAAGGAGACGGCAATGGAGGTGCTGGAGCTTGCACTCCTGCACAAAAAAGGTCTTGTGTGCGGCACTACCGGATTTTCACCGGAGGAAATGAAGAGATTTCAGGATGCTTCGGAAGAGATTCCGATGCTTTATGCTGCCAATACGTCCAAGCTGGTAAATATTATGAACAGGCTTCTGGAACTTGTTGCCCGCACAGCAGGGGACGAGCTGGATATTGAGATCCTAGAAATGCATGACCAGTGGAAAAAGGATGCACCGAGCGGAACTTCAAAAGAGATGGGAGAAATTATGGCGGAGGCGCTTGGCAGAGAGTTAAAGGACGCAGCCGTGTACGGCCGTGAAGGTGCGTCGCCGAGAGTTCCCGGTACGATCGGGTACCATTCTCTGCGTGCAGGGAATATTCCAAGCAGCCATACAGTATTCTTTGGAGGCATGGGTGAGCGGTTGGAGATTACCCACCATTCTTACAACTGGGAATGTTTTGCAAGAGGAGCCTGTGACTGTGCCGTGTTTCTGAAGAATCAGGGGAAAGGGTATTATACGATAAAGGACGTACTGAATCTGTAACGGAGAGTATGCGGATGAAATATAAAAAATAGTCCTTGCATTTGAACAGGATAAGTAGTATAATTGTATTAATAAAATAATACAGATGCTCAAAGGAGGATATACAATGATACTGGTAAATACAGACTATATTGAGGGAAAAAAGTTTGAAATGATTGGCCTGGTAAAAGGCAGTATGATTCAGTCTGTCCATTTTGGGAAGGATATTGTCAACAGTTTTAAGACCCTTGTGGGCGGGGAGCTTACTTCCTATACGGAGATGATGAACGAAGCAAGGGCTGTCGCAACAAGGAGAATGTCTGAAGAGGCAGAGGCCATCGGCGCTGATGCTGTCGTTAACATTCGCTATACATCAAGCCAGGTTGTACAGGGAGCAGCAGAGGTTATGGCTTACGGGACAGCAGTAAAATTTGTAGATTAAATTCACCCTAAGAGGCCAGAGCCGTAAATGCAGAATTTGCATTTACGGCTCTGTTTCTGAATCCTGATTGCAATTTAACTTAACTGTAATCCATGTTTTTTTCATCTATTCGGATACGTTCTAAGCGCTTTACCCGCTCATCCAGACGGTTATCGGTCAGATAGCGGTATACGCTTTTGGGTACCAGGTGGGCCCATTCCTCATCCAGTGCTATGCAGCTTCGGATCCAGGAAGATGTGATCCCTTTATCCTTTGCCTCTTTTCTCCACAGAATTTCTATGTCAAGATCAAGGCTTCGGAGAATTTTGTATTTTTCTTCATCCCATTCATCGCAGATACCCATATAATATACTGCATCCTTAGGTGTATACTGAAGGATATATTCCGGACGGTTGATGGGAAATGGGATAATATCATATTCTGAATCCGGAACTCCAAATTCCCTCAGGGCGCCCTGTATCATTTCATAACGCTCATAGTAAGTCAGCGGATTGGCTGATCGGGCCGAGCGGTTCTCGTCATTTACAGTATCGCCGGTATGAAGTGAATCTGGGTTGGTAAGCCCTATAAATAGTTTTTTGCATCGCATTTTGGCAGCCAGGATGTATTCCATATGTTTTAAATGAAGTACCTGAAATCTGCCGTGCACAACTCCGATTTTTGTCATATCTGTATTCCTTGTTTCTGCAGCCTGCGGCGTACAGAGAGGAGGTCTGGGCTTCTGTACGCCGGGGAGGCTTTTGGTTTATGCATTGATCATATCTAAAATTTCGCTTTTTGATTTTGCGCCGACCTCTCTCTTTACGGCCTGTCCGTCCTTAAAGACCATAAGAGTAGGGATGGACATTACACGGTATTGCCTTGCAAGTTCGGGCTGTTCATCGACATCGACCTTGCAGATCTTAGCATTTGTGATCTCTGAAGCAATCTCCTCAATAATCGGCCCTACCATCTGGCACGGTCCGCACCATGTAGCCCAGAAATCAACAAGTACCGGCTCTTTTGCCTGCAGTACCTCTTTTTCAAAATTATCCTTTGTCAAATGTAATGCTGCCATATCTGTCATCCTTTCTTTTTGTTGAAAATTTTATTGATAATTTTAGTATACCCCATTTAAGCAGGACTTTCCATTCAACCTGTAATTCAGGTGATTTTTATGGGAAAAATAATGAAAAACGCCGTTGCAGCGGCGTTTTTCCAAATGGACCTGGCGGGAGTTGAACCCGCGTCCGAAAGCCCATCCACCAGAGCATCTCCCATCACAGTCATTAATTTAACATTCCCTCCGTCAACCACCTAATGACAGGTTGTTGATTTTAGTAGCTTCATGAAGTCCTCCATTCCCTCAAAGCTTTGGAAACGAAGTGCTCCGCCTGCTTGAAGCCGGTACCCCGGACAGCGGATGATCCTGGGCCGACTGCAGCCTGATTAGGCTGCGTACGCTAATTCTCTATTGTCTGCGTTTATATTTAATTGGAACTTTTAACGTAGTGTCCCGCTACGGATGGCTTCTCCGACTTCCAGACCCCCGTCGAAACCAGTACAAGCCCTGATATGCATTGTATTGCTGGTTCGCAGACTGTCTTCTTTTATCATGCGCCCTTTCAGGCATACGGACTTCGTCCGCTGATACATATTTTATTATAGGAACATCATTTCGCTTTGTCAAGGGGAAGATTACAGTGTATAAATGTAAAAAAATGGGTATACTATCTGAAAAAGTGTAAGGAGGTAGCCAATGAAAGCAAGAGTGAATGAGGGCTGTATTTCATGTGGAGCATGTGTTGCAACCTGTCCGGAGGTATTCCGGTTTAATGATGACGGCCTTGCCGAAGCATATGACGAGGTAAAACCGGAATATGAAATGGCGGCCGAGGAGGCACGAGATGATTGCCCGGTAGCTGTAATTGATATTCAGGAATAGAGCAAAGAAGTGTTTTCTGCCATAAAAGCGTGTGGTTGTGCCTGACAGCGAGGGACAGGCAGCAGCAGAAAACACTTCTTTTTCATTTGTGGCGGAAGTCCCGGGTTTTCACGAAAATCAGCCGTTTTATCAGCTGGACAGATTGCAAATAATAAAGAGCGGCATATACTGTATTAGAGTAAGCCGGGGTATGAGGCGGACAGGTGGTGCACAGGTATGCGTTTTTGTGAATTTCAGGATAAAGAGGTAATCAATGCGTGCGATTGTTGCAAATTAGGTTATGTAGTGGACTTGATCATAGATGAATGCAGTGGATGCATTGAGGCTGTCATTGTGCCGAAATGCGGAAAATTCTGCGGGCTGTTCAGTGACGGTTCGGAATATGTGATTCCTTTTAAATGTATTAAGAGGATCGGTCCGGATATTATTCTTGTGGAGATTCATGAGGAACGATAAAATCTTCATTTTGTGGTTTGACTTCTGTATCAGCACCAGATATACTTAAGGAGAGAAGAACAGAAAGGGATAACAGAGAAATGAAATGTCCATATTGCAGTAATCCGGATACCCGTGTCATTGATTCCAGGCCGGCGGAAGACGGGAATTCTATCAGAAGGCGTCGTTCCTGTGATGCCTGCGGCAAAAGGTTTACCACCTATGAAAAGGTTGAGACGATTCCGCTCATTATTATAAAGAAAGATAACAACAGGGAGCAGTATGACCGTGGAAAAATAGAAAGAGGAATACTCAGGGCATGCTATAAGCGGCCTGTGTCCGCTGTTGAGATCCAGAAAGTCATTGATCTGGTGGAGACAAAGGTATTCAGCCTGGAGGCAAAAGAAATTGAGAGCAGCGTGGTAGGCGAGATCGTGATGGATGTGTTAAAGGATCTGGACGAGGTGGCTTATGTACGCTTTGCTTCCGTATACAGAGAATTTAAAGATGTAAACACATTTATGGATGAATTGAAAAAAATACTGAAATAGGGTGATAGTTGAATATGAGAACGTATAAATTGACCATTTCCTATGATGGAAGCAGGTATCAAGGCTGGCAGCGCCAGGCTACGACTGACAATACGATCCAGTTTGTGTTAGAGTGGAGTATCGGGAAACTGGTAGGCTACAGAGTGCAGGTGGACGGGTCCGGAAGGACAGATGCCGGCGTGCATGCGCGCGGGCAGATTGCAAGTGTGAAACTGTCCAAGCTGTATGATACCCAGGAACTGAAGGAATCCCTGAACAGGTATCTTCCCGATGATATCCGTATTATGAAGGTGGAGCTTGTGCGCAACGGGTTCCATGCCCGCAAGAGTGCAAAAGGCAAAAAATACGAATACTATATTGACTGCAGGGAGAAGCCGGATGTTTTTTCCAGGAAATATTGTTACCATTATCCGGAAAAGCTGGATATTGAAGCCATGCGCGAGGCAGTGCCGTATCTGCTGGGGCCGAAGAATTTTACGAGCTTTACCGACGATAAAGACTGTAAAGATCCTATCAGGAAGATTACGAATATTAAGATCGTGAGCACGGGAGAAAAGGTTCGGATCACATACTACGGAACGGGATTTTTGTACCATATGGTGCGGATCCTCACCGGTACTCTTCTGGAGATCGGGACCGGGAAGCGTGATGCGACAATGCTGCCGGTAGTGATAGCGGCAGAGGACAGGAGTCTTTCCGGATTTCTTGTTCCGGCAAGAGGACTGTTTTTAAGAAAGGTGTATTATTAACAGCTGGGAGGAAAGGTATATGAAGTTTATTTCCTGGAATGTAAATGGTATCCGGGCATGTGTACAAAAAGGGTTTATGGATTTTTTCCGGGAAGCCGATGCAGATATTTTCTGTATTCAGGAATCTAAGATGCAAAAGGGACAGCTTGAACTCGAGCTTCCGGGGTATTGTCAGTACTGGAATTATGCCGAGAGAAAAGGATATTCCGGCACGGCGGTTTTTACAAAGCAGGAGCCGTTGTCTGCTGTCTTTGGAATCGGCGTCAGTGAGCATGACCGGGAAGGAAGAGTCATTACTCTGGAATATGAAGAGTATTATTTGGTCACCGTATATACGCCGAATTCCCAGAATGAACTTGCAAGACTTCCCTACCGTATGCAGTGGGAAGTGGCATTTCTTGCTTATCTTAAGAAGCTGGAGGCAAAAAAACCGGTTATCTTTTGCGGAGACCTGAATGTAGCCCACAGGGAGATCGATCTTAAGAATCCGAAAACCAACCGCAAGAATGCAGGATTTACAGACGAAGAAAGGGAAAAATTCTCACAATTACTGGATGCAGGGTTTATTGATACTTTCCGGTATTTTTATCCGGATCTGGAGGGGGTATATTCCTGGTGGTCCTACAGATTCAGTGCGAGGGCGAAGAATGCAGGATGGAGAATTGACTATTTCTGCGTTTCCCAAAGCCTGAAGGACAGGCTTAAGGATGCGAAGATTCTGACAGATGTGATGGGGTCAGATCATTGCCCTGTTGAACTTGATTTGATGTAAAATGATGTAAGACAAAGCCTCAGAGCATATACTGTGAATAATGGTATATGTTTGAGGTTTATTTTATGGACGGAGACAGTAAAAAAAGATGGATCACATGTATGAAGGCGGCGGCTTTATGCGCCCTGGTCATTGCCGGCGCCTGCAGATATACGTCAAAATATGTATCTGTATCCGGCAATAGGAATGGGAATGAGATTCCCGTATGTTCGGTGGAGACGGATAAAAAAGAAGTGGCGCTTACGTTTGACGCTACGTGGGGCAACAAGGACATGCAGGAGATTTTAGATATATTGAGGAAGCATAATATCAGGTCTACATTTTTCCTGACCGGAGACTGGGTGGAAAAATACCCTGCTGATGTAAAAGAGATCTGGAGGGAGGGACATGATCTGGGAAATCACAGTGAGCAGCACAAAAATATGACCCAGTTTTCAGAAAAAGAAAAGACACAGGAACTTTTGAAGGTTCATGAAAAGGTAAAAGCGCTGACCGGAGTGGAGATGAAGCTGTTTCGTCCTCCGTATGGAGCCTATGACAATAAAGTAATCTTAAATGCAAAAGAAAACGGCTATTATACAATTAACTGGGATGTGGACAGCCAGGATTGGAAAGACTATGGAAAAGACCGCATTATCTCTTCGGTACTTGAACATCCGGAATTAAAAAAAGGTTCTATCATCCTTTTGCACAGCGGGGCTAAGTATACAGCGGAAGCTTTGGAGCCGCTCATATGCGGGCTGAGAGAAAAAGGCTACAGAATTGTGCCGGTTTCTCAGATGATCTATAAGGAACATTACCATATGGATGTGGACGGAAGGCAGGTTAAGGATAAATGATTTTTTTCAGTATTTTCCTGTTGGATGAAAAAATGTACATCCAAAATCAGGAAAGTATGATATAATAGGAACGCAAATTTTGATAACAGGAGGATGACAGATATGCAGAATACAAGAAAAGTAACGGAAGATATCGTATGGGTCGGCTGTAATGACAGAAGGCTGGCTCTTTTTGAGAATATCTTTCCCATTCCGAGAGGTGTTTCGTACAACTCTTATCTCATCTTAGATGAGAAGATTACGCTGATGGATACTGTAGATGCCTGTGTATCGCAGCAGTTTCTGGAAAATATAGAGTATATTTTGAAAGGAAGGCCTGTTGATTATCTTGTAGTCAATCATATGGAGCCGGATCATTGTGCGAATATCGGGGAGATCATATACAGGTATCCGGATGTGAAGATTGTGGCAAATGTGAAGACGGCGCAGATGATAGGTCAGTTTTTTGACACTCTTCCCGAGGAACGCATGATGCTTGTTAAAGAAGGGGATACATTGCAGACGGGGAGGCATACACTGCGCTTTGTGATGGCTCCGATGGTGCACTGGCCGGAAGTTATGGTGACTTATGACGAGACAGAAAAGGTTTTGTTCTCTGCGGATGCATTCGGAACATTTGGTGCGTTAAACGGTAATATTTTTAATGATGAGATCAATTTTGAAAAAGACTGGCTGGCGGATGCGAGACGTTACTATGCAAATATTGTGGGAAAATACGGTGCGCAGGTACAGGCATTGCTTAAGAAGGCGTCGGCTCTTGATATTCAGATGATCTGTCCTCTTCACGGACCGATATGGCGGAATAACATTGAATATTTCATTGAAAAGTATGACAGGTGGAGCAAATATGAGCCTGAGGATCGGGAAGTTGTCATTATTTACGGCTCAATCTACGGTAATACAGAACGGGCGGTAAATGCTCTGGCAGGCAAGCTGGCTGAGAAGGGCATAAAAAATATCGCGGCCTATGATGTATCCTCGACACATGTGTCAGAGTTGATCTCTGAGATTTTCCGGGCAAGCCATATTGTAATTGCCTGTCCGACATACAACGGCGGAATTTTCCCGCCGATGGAAAATGTGTTGAATGACATGGCCGCCCTGGCTGTAAAAAAACGTACTGTTGCAGTTGTGGAAAACGGGACGTGGGCGCCGGCAGCAGGCAGGCAGATCATAAAGAAATTAGAAGAAATGAAGGAGATGAAGATCCTTGATATGCAGCTGTCTCTCAAGTCAACTCTGAAAAATGAAAGGGAAGAAGAGCTTGATGTATTTGTGAAGCAGATTGTAGAGTCCATGTAACAGGGATAATACATTTTATGAAGAAAAGACCGGTGAAAAGGCCATGTATGCCCTGTTAAGGGATTCAGGGCCTTTTCACCGGTTTTTGATTGCTGCAGATCTTAGAGTCTGGCGGTCAGTGTCTTTGCGCTGACTCCGTCGAGCATGCCGAGCCTTCCAGAAAGGGAGCTGGTCGCGTCCCCCGGTGCGTCCAGCACGACACTGATAATAGAAACGCCCCGCTCTCTGTAGGGAATGCCCATACGGCCCACGATATACCGGCGGTATTCATGCAGCAGTGCATTTACAGCGCCGGCGGCCTCGTCTTCTTTAATAATAATACTGATCACAGATACACGGTTATCCATAATAGATCCTTTCTTGACGGCAGTGCCGGGTTTGTGTGCCGGGACTACAGACGGTTAATTCCGCTTTGTAATTCATCGGCCCATTTCTGGAGATTGTAGGTTCTTCCTCCGAACAGTTTCAGGATAACGCCGGTGGGGCTGCTGTCATTGGCAAATGCATTAGCTTCGTCCGTATCTACATGCATGGCCAGCGCGAAGTCAGGGTTTACACGGACGATGACATCCGCGAAGATCAGGGAGCGTTCGTAGCTCTCCATAATCACAAATACTTCGTCCCCGTCTTTTACATTTAACTGGATGGACTGGACAGGGGTCATATGAATATGACGCTTGGCCACAATGACTCCATGATCAATGTCCAGGGTCCCTTCAGGTCCGATCAGTGTGCACCCCGGAGTGTCCTTTGTGTCGCCGGACTGGCGGATGATTCCCGGAATACCTAATTTGCGCGAATCTGTCATGGAGATCTCAAGCTGTGTCTCCGGGCGGAAAGGCCCAAGGATTGCGACATTTTCAAAAGATCCCTTCGGTCCTCTGACCGTCAGCCGTTCTTCGGCTACATATTGTCCGGGCTGGCTTAAATCTGCCTTGTAGGTAAGTGTACGGCCTGCGCCGAATATTTTTTCAAAATCCTCCCGGCACATATGGATGTGCCGTGCACTGGTTTCAATAGGTATTGCAAGTCCCATAGTGAAATCACTCCTCCGCTTATTGTAGACAGATATTATTGTAACAGAGTGCGGTCTGTTTTTCAATGAAAACATCAGTGGCCTTTGACTTTTAAGGTCAAATGGAATATAATGAGAAAACAGAACCGAAGGTGAGTATCAGATAACGGATCAGGAGGAGCGGATATGAAAGCTGTATGGGAAGAAATCAAATACTTTTTCACAAGAGACTGGACAATGACAGAGAAAGTGCTTGTGATCTTATGTTGTGTGTTGATCGGTGTAGTAAAGGGGTTTCTGCTGGCGCCGGCCAAGAGAGGGACCAGGTGTTTCAGCAATAACAGAAATACCTGTTGTCGGAAGGGAGAAGACTACTGGCTGGATGAGGAAGAGTAAGGTATAGAAATCTGTTGATATACAATTGATAACACAACCGGGACGGGTCATCCTTCCCGGTTGTCTGGATTTATGACTTGATAAAAAGGAGATACCGATATGAAGTTTACAAAAATGCAGGGGCTGGGCAATGATTATGTTTATGTGAACTGTATGGAAAAGAGGATAGAGCATCCGCCTGAAACAGCCCGGTTCGTAAGTGACAGGCATTTCGGGATCGGTTCTGACGGGATGATTCTGATCTGTCCGTCGGATAAGGCAGATTTTGAGATGGAAATGTACAATGCAGACGGCTCCCGGGGAGAGATGTGTGGAAACGGTATCCGCTGCGTGGCGAAATATGTGTATGATTACGGCCTGACAAATAAGAAACGAATATCTGTGGAAACGCTGGGGGGAATCAAGCATCTTGAACTGACGGTGGCAAACGGCAGGGTCAGTCTGGTGGAGGTCGATATGGGAGCTCCCAAACTTCTGCCGGAGGAGATTCCAATCCTGCCGGTGACGCAGGGGCAGAAGCAGATCGTGGATGAACCGATCCTGGTGGGCGGTAAAGAATATCGTATGACCGGAGTGTCTATGGGAAATCCCCATATTGTTGTATACGTGGAGGATGTAAAAAGCCTGCAGATAGAGAAAGTAGGCCCTCTGTTCGAGAATCATGAGAGATTCCCCAACCGCATCAATACGGAATTTGCCAGGGTGACGGACAGGCATACGGTAGAAATGCGGGTATGGGAGCGTGGTTCCGGCGAAACGCTTGCATGCGGCACCGGCGCATGTGCAGTGGCGGCAGCCAGTATTTTAAACGGGATGACGGAAGATCAGGTGACAGTGAAGCTTATCGGGGGAGATCTCCGGATCCGGTGGGACAAGGAGTCCGGGCATATTTTCATGACCGGGCCTGCTGCGGTTGTATACGACGGAGAGATTGACCTGCCGGAACTGAAATAGCAGCGGCAGCCGGGAACATGGCAAAGGAGCAGAAAATGAAAAAGGCAGTTTTATTTGGGCTCGTATTGACCCTGCTGTTGTCAGGGTGCGGGGAAAAGAAAGAAAAAAAGAACATTGATGAGATGGTAGAGAAAGAAGTGGAAGAGTTGGTGATCAATACAGAAGAACCGGATCAGGAAAAGGACCAGGAAGAGGAGCAGGAAGAAGAGGAGGGAGCTGAACTGGAAAAGGCAGAGGAGCAGGATCAGGAACTGCAAAAGCCGGGCAACGGATACCTTGTCGTCATCGATGCGGGGCATCAAAGCAAAGGGAACAGTGAGAAAGAGCCGGTAGGCCCGGGGGCATCGGAGATGAAAGCCAAGGTTTCTTCTGGGACAAGCGGTGTTTCTACGGGGAAACCGGAATTTGAGCTGACGCTGGAGGTGTCTTTAAAGCTCCGTGATGAATTAAAGGCCCGCGGCTATGAAGTGATTATGGTGCGCGAGACGAACGAAGTTGACATTTCCAATTCAGAGCGCGCCCAGGTGGCGAACAATGCAGGGGCGGACGCATTTATCCGTGTACATGCCAATGGCTCGGAGAGCAGCAGCGCCAGCGGCATGATGACCATCTGTCAGACTGCGTCTAATGTTTATAACGGAGACTTGTATGAGAAAAGCAAAGCGCTTGCCGAGAATGTGCTGAACTGCGCGACAGCCGCTACCGGGGCAAAAAAGGAACGTGTCTGGGAGACCGATACAATGAGCGGGATAAACTGGGCGAAGGTTCCTGCCACAATTGTGGAGATGGGCTATATGACCAATCCTCAGGAGGATCAGAGCATGGCGGCGCCGGAGTATCAGGCCAGGATCGCGTCCGGGATCGCAGACGGGATAGATCAGTATTTCGGGGCAGCTCGTTCATAATTCTTTAATAAATTCCTTTCGCGAATCTTAAGAAATGGATTTTATACTGTAAAGTATAAAGTCAGTCTGCAAGAGGAGGAAAGGATGATGGGAGAATATTTTTTTGTTATATATAGTTTGGGGTGTACATTTCTGCCTTGTTTATTATATCAGATTGTTCTGTTGTATACAGGGAGCAGGAGAGGGAAGCAGTTCCGGGCGGTTTATTTCATATGGGTCTATATTTTCCTGCTTTACATCTGGATGGTATTCAGGGTTACCGGTGTGGGCGTTCTGGGAGATATGATTGTAAGAAGAGGGCTTATAGCGGACGGAACCATGAACCTGAGGCCATTTGATGGTGTGGGGATCGGATATTTCCTGAATATTATTATGTGTATGCCTCTTGGGTTTTTGCTGCCGCTGATCTGGAAAGAGTGCCGGAATCTGAAGAGGATAGCGGTAACAGGGCTGTTGTTTTCCGCTGTCATTGAGGCTTCACAGCTTTTGAATTTCCGGGCTACAGATATTGACGATCTGACGGCAAATGTAGGCGGAACGATTATCGGCTATCTGTTCTGGAGAGTATTTATAAAAATTTTCGGTGTACATTTGAAACTGGATACGGTAGATATTGACGATATGGAGATGGTAGTTTCCACCTGTGAGATCCGCCTGCCGGCAAGGTATGTCAAAGGTTCTTCGCAGATGTATATGTTTCTGGCATTTGCAGGGCACTTTGTGCTGTACAATCCGTATCTTTTCATTTGAATACTGGTAAGGAGGCCGGAGAAAGGGAAAGTATGGGGGAACGTTTGACAAAGAGTGATGTTGAAAAGATAAAAGAAGAGATCGAGTACCGCAAACTTGTGGTGCGGAAAAAGGAGCTGGAGGCAGTTAAGGAGGCCAGAGCCCAGGGGGACCTGAGCGAAAACTTTGAATATAAGGCGGCAAAGCAGGATAAGAACCGGAACGAAAGCCGTATCCGTTATCTGGAAAAAATGCTGAAGCATGCACAGATTGTGTCGGATGCATCCAGGGAGGACGAGGTAGGCATCAACAATACGGTTGACCTCTACTTTGAAGACGATGACGAGACAGAGACCTACCGCCTGGTTACCAGCGTACGGGGCAATTCCCTGCAGGGTCTGATCAGTATAGAATCACCGCTGGGGAAAGCAGTTATGGGGCGCCGGGCAGGCGACCGTGTGCTTGTGAAGGTCAGCGGGGACAATGGGTATTATGTAGTGATTAAAAGGATTGAGAATACTACGGATGACACAAATGATACACTGCGGAGGTATTAGATCCTGCCGTACGGGAGAAGCTCCCGGATAAGTTTATCATAAAAAAGTTACAGTATAGTAAGGAAAAGAGAGGAAAGAGGATGAAGAGAGAAAAATTTGGTTCGCGGCTGGGATTTATTCTTGTATCAGCAGGATGCGCCATCGGAATCGGAAATGTATGGAAATTCCCGTATTTATGCGGCGAGATGGGAGGAGCCGCTTTTATTTTGATTTACCTGGTGTTTTTGGCTGTTTTGGGAATCCCTGTGCTGACAAGTGAATTTGCTATCGGGCGTGGCAGCGGGTACAGCGTGGCTGCTGCTTATGAAAAGCTGGCTCCGGAGGGAACGAAATGGCATTATACGAAATGGATCGGTGTTCTGGGAAGTTATCTGCTTATGATGTTTTATACTACCGTGGGAGGATGGATGTTGTACTATTGCTATCGCAGCGTGTCAGGTGAGTTTGCGGGGGCAGATGCAGAGTATGTGCAGAACGGGTTCGGCGGCATGCTGGCAAATCCGGGTGTCATGGCTTTCTGGACGATCCTTATTACCGTATTTGGATTTGCAATCTGCTGGTATGGGATTCAAAACGGAGTAGAGCGGGTAACTAAGGTCATGATGACTGCACTGCTGGCTATTATGGTAGTGCTGGCCATACACTCCTTTTTCCTGAAAGGGGCAGGTAAGGGAATAGAATTTTATCTGATACCTGATTTTAAAAAAATGTTTGAGATTGGGATCGGCAATGTAATTTTCAGCGCTATGAGTCAGGCGTTTTTCACTTTGTCTATCGGAATCGGCGCTATGATGATCTTTGGAAGCTATATGGGTAAAGGGCGTAGCCTGACCGGAGAGGCTGTCAATATTACGGTTTTGGATACATTTGTAGCATTAATGGCCGGATTTATTATTATTCCTGCATGTTTTGCTTTTGGGATCGAGCCGGATTCCGGACCGAGCCTGATTTTTATTACTATTCCGAACCTGTTTGCACAGATGCCTGGAGGGCGCTGGTGGGGCGCTTTATTTTTCCTGTTCCTGACATTTGCGGCATTTTCTACCCTGGTAGCCGTGTTTGAAAATATAATTTCATTTAATATTGATCTTTTAAAATGGTCCAGAAAGAAAAGTGTAATTGTGAGTATGCTCCTGATCATTATACTGAGCATGCCGTGTGTATTTGGATTTAATATTCTCGCAGGATTTCAGCCGCTGGGAGAGGGCAGCACCGTACTGGATCTGGAAGATTTTATTGTATCTAACAATTTGCTTCCGCTCGGAAGCCTGGGATATCTGCTGTTCGTTACAAGGAAGAACGGCTGGGGCTGGGAACGGTTCCTGAAGGAAGTAAATACCGGAGAGGGACTTAAATTCCCGGAGGCGTTGAAAGGATATGTCGGATACGGGATCCCTCTGATCATTATTGTTATTTATCTGAAGGGCTATTACGATAAGTTCAGCAGTATGAGTACGGCCGCATTTGCTGTATGGATGGCGGCTGCAGTGGTTTTCCTCGGATTCGTGCTTTATTGTGCGCTGGCGGGAGGAAAGAAGGCAAAAGGGCATCATTGACAGTGACGCAGCAGAAGTATTATGATAAAAACAGTATCATGTAAAACAGGAGGTATATTGTATGAGATATCAGATATTGGGAGAGACGCTTCCGGTCGTGATCTGTGAGCTGGAGGGCGGAGAAAAGATGATCAACGAAGGCGGGAGCATGTCCTGGATGTCTCCGAATATGTTGATGGAGACTACCACCAACGGAGGGCTGGGCAAGGCTCTCGGAAGAATGTTTTCCGGAGAGAAGATGTTCCAGAACATTTATACTGCACAGGGCGGTCCGGGGATGATTGCATTCGCTTCCAGCTTTCCTGGTTCAATCCGGCCGTTCCATATCAGCCCGGGGCAGGAGATGATCTTCCAGAAGAGCGCGTTCCTTGCAGCGGAGATGGGTGTACAGCTTTCCGTGTTCTTTAACAAGAAGTTCAGTGCAGGCCTGTTTGGAGGAGAAGGATTTATTATGCAGAAAGTCAGCGGACAGGGGACTGTGTTTGCCGAATTTGACGGACATGTTGTAGAGTATGAGTTGCAGCCGGGACAGCAGATTGTAGTAGATACAGGGCATTTGGCGGCTATGACGGCAGGCTGCACTATGGAGATCAAAAATGTTCCGGGTGTTAAAAATATGTTATTCGGCGGCGAGGGCGTGTTCAATACGATCATCAACGGCCCGGGAAAGGTCTGGCTGCAGACTATGCCGATCAGTAATGTGGCCGGTGCCTTAAGGCCTTACATACCGACAGGAAATTAATCAGCCGGTCCGATCTCAGGGAAGATCCTGATCGGGACCGGATGCAGGAGGGAATATGCGTGGGTAAAGATACATCAGGCACGATCAGGCGTGCAGAACGATTTCAGATCATCCTGATCGGGGAAGGAATCTTAGTAGGAGGCCTTGCCGGATTAGTGGTACTTTTGTACCGCATGTGGCTGGGGTATGCCGGTGAATGGCTCGATGGTATCCTTGCATTTGCCGGGAAAAGCCCGGTCAGGATCGCCGGGTGGTTTGCAGTGCTGCTTGTATTGGCTGCAATTGTTGCAAAGCTGGTAACATACGAACCGATGATATCCGGCAGCGGTATTCCTCAGCTTGAGGGAGAAATGACAGGAAAACTGGATCAGGTGTGGTGGAAGGTGCTTCCTGCAAAGTTCTTCGGAGGCTTCCTCTGCCTGTTAGGCGGGCTTGCCCTTGGGAGGGAGGGTCCGTCTATCCAGCTCGGGGCAATGGTAGGAAAGGGAGTTTCCAGAGGGCTTGACAGAGGGAAGACAGAAGAGAAATTTCTGCTGACCTGCGGGGCCAGCGCCGGATTATCGGCAGCCTTCCATGCCCCTCTTGCGGGTGTGATGTTTTCTCTGGAGGAAGTGCATAAGAACTTTTCTGTATCTGTTCTGCTGTCTGTGATGACAGCTTCTTTGACGGCAGATTTCCTTGCTTCTACGGTGCTTGGAGCTGAGTCAGTCTTTCAGTTTGATATTTTAAAGGTCCTTCCGCCGGAATATTACTGGATGCTTCTGGCGCTGGGGATTATACTTGGCTGTCTCGGCGCCGTCTATAACTGGTTTACCCTGAAAGTGCAGGAACTGTATCAAAAAGCAGGTTTTTTGAATACTACGGCGAAAATTATGATTCCTTTTGTCTGTGCCGGCATCCTGGGATTTACGATGCCGGAGTTTCTCGGCAGCGGGCATAGACTTATTGATGAACTGACACATACGGATATGGTACTGGGGACAGTTGTGTTCCTGCTGATCGGCCGTTTCCTTTTTTCAGCCGTTTGCTTTGGCTCAGGGGCGCCGGGCGGTATCTTTTTCCCGCTGCTTGTACTGGGTGCATTTATCGGAGGGGCGTTTGCGACTGCAGGCGTCAGGTTTTTCGGGCTGGAGGAAATGTATGTGAATAATTTTGTGCTGCTGGCCATGGGAGGCTTCTTCTCGGCGATTGTACGGGCGCCGCTGACAGGGATTATCCTGATCTTTGAGATGACCGGTTCGCTGAGCCAGATGCTGTCACTTTCTATTGTGGCGGTGGTATCCTATATTGTCGCCACATTTCTGAGGTCGAAACCGATCTATGAGAGCCTGCTTCAGAGGCTTCTTGAGAGGCAGGGAAAAACAGTGAATAGGAGTCACGGACAGAAGATTCTGACGAATTATGCAGTCCAGGAGGGAGCGCGGGCGGAAGGCGCCCTTGTCAGAGAAATTGAATGGCCGGACAACTGCCTTCTGGTGGCTATCCAGCGGGGAGCTGAGGAGATTATTCCCAAAGGGAGGACAAGGCTCTATGTGGGCGACGTTATCGTTACGCTGACGGATGAAAGAGATGTGCCGTCTGTGCATGACCAGATGGAGAGGCTTTGCTGTGAGATGTTTTATGGGAAGTAATGCTGGACATTTTTTGCATCTATGTGCTACAATCTCAATGTAAAAAAAGCAATGTGAGCATTTATAATAAAGGAGAAAGTATATGGGAGGTTTTTTTGGTGTAGCATCGAAACATGATTGTGTGCTGGAACTTTTTTATGGTGTAGATTATCATTCACACCTTGGGACAAGGCGCGCGGGAATGACGACACACGGTGAGGATGGTTTTAACCGCGCGATACACAATATTCAGAATTCACCATTCAGAACAAAATTTGATAAAGATGTGGGAGAGATGAGAGGGAATCTCGGAATCGGATGTATCTCAGATTTTGAGCCGCAGCCTCTGATCATCAGTTCAAAGCTTGGAAGTTTTGCGATCACAACGGTGGGAAAGGTCAATAATGCGGATGAACTTTTAGATCAGTTATATAAAAGCGCTCATTCTCATTTTCAGGAGATGTCCAATGGACAGGTAAATATGACCGAACTGATCGCAGCACTGGTCTGTGAGAAGGAAACCATCCTGGAAGGGATCAGATATGTACAGGAGTTGGTAGACGGTTCTATGACGATGCTGCTCATGACGAAGGACGGCATCTATGCAGCGCGGGACAGATATGGAAGGACGCCTCTGGTCATCGGGCATAAGGAGGATGCATACTGCGTATCCTTTGAGAGCCATGCTTACATTAATCTCGGGTACAGTGACTATAAGGAGCTCGGTCCGGGGGAGATTGTATTTGTGACGCCGGAAGGTGTCGAGGTATTGCAGGAAGCAGGGGAGGAGATGAAGATCTGCTCTTTCCTGTGGGTATATTACGGGTATCCTACTTCGGGCTATGAAGGCGTCAATGTGGAGGAGATGCGGTATCAGTGCGGGAGCATGCTGGCAAAGCGTGACGGGGACTCTGTGCATCCGGATATTGTGGCCGGCGTACCGGACTCCGGCATAGCCCATGCGATCGGGTACGCTAATGAATCTGGGATTCCGTATGCAAGGCCGTTTATCAAATATACGCCTACCTGGCCGCGTTCTTTTATGCCGACCAGCCAGGATCAGCGTAATCTGATTGCACGTATGAAGCTGATACCGATCCAGGCATTGATCAAAGATAAAAAGCTGCTCCTGATTGACGATTCGATCGTGAGAGGTACGCAGCTGCGTGAGACTACAGAATTCCTGTACCAGAGCGGGGCAAAAGAGGTACATGTCCGCCCTGCATGTCCGCCGTTGTTATATGGGTGCAAGTACCTGAATTTTTCCCGGTCCAAATCAGATCTGGAACTGATCACGAGAAGGGTGATCCGGGAGCGGGAAGGGGAGAATTGCCCTCAGGAGATTCTGGATGAATATGCAGACCCGACCACAGAGCGGTATGCACAGATGATCGAGGACATTCGGAAGCAGCAGAATTTTACGACACTGCGCTACCACCGTCTGGATGATCTGGTTAAGTCCATCGGGATTGAGCCGTGCAGGCTTTGTACCTATTGCTTTAACGGAAAAGAATAATTACGGGATGCCATACGGCGCTAAAAAGCCGCAGATGCAAAGGGATGACCGCCTGCATCTGCGGCTTTAATAATAAAGGAATTTTACTTCTCTTCCGCCATTATAAATGATATAATAGACAGGCATAGTAAGGGAATTAATCTGTGGAGGAGAGCCTATGGCCGGGTATGTTGCGTTAGAAAATGTAAAGAAGATATACAGGATGGGAGAAGTGGAGATCCTTGCGGCAGCCGGGATTGATTTTGAGATTCAAAAAGGGGAGTTTACCGTTGTAGTGGGTCCCAGCGGGGCGGGCAAGACGACAGTGCTTAACATCCTCGGGGGGATGGATACGGCATCGGAGGGCAGAGTCCTGGTGGACGGAAAGGATATTGCCTCGTATTCCGGGAAGCAGCTGACGGCGTACCGAAGGGACGACATTGGGTTTGTGTTCCAGTTCTATAACCTGATTCCAAACCTGACAGCACTTGAGAATGTGGAACTGGCTCTTCAGATCTGCAAAGACCCCATGGACGCCAGGGAGGTACTGGAGGAAGTAGGGCTCGGCGAGAGGCTGAATAATTTTCCGGCGCAGCTGTCCGGAGGGGAGCAGCAGCGGGTGTCCATTGCAAGGGCGCTGGCGAAGAACCCGAAGTTGCTGCTGTGCGATGAGCCTACAGGAGCGCTGGATTATAATACAGGGAAATCGATCTTAAAGCTTCTGCAGGATACTTGCCGCGTCAAGGGGATGACGGTGGTACTGATTACGCACAATTCAGCGATCGCACCGATGGCGGACCGGGTGATCCAGATTAAAAACGGGCGGGTTTCCAGGATTAGAGTGAATCCCAGCCCCGTTCCGGTTGAGACGATTGAATGGTAATGTAACAGAGGTGGCAGATGGGGACAAAAGCGACACGTAAAGATTTTTATATGGAGATACGAAAGAGCCCGGGACGGTTTATATCCATCCTTTTTATTGTAGCGCTCGGAGTGGCATTTTTTTCCGGGATCCGTGCTTCCGAACCGTCCATGCGTATTACAGGCGATGCATATTTTGACCAGGCCGGGCTTATGGACATCAAGGCAGTGAGTACCCTTGGCATTACGGAAAATGATATTAAGGCGCTTGAGAAGGTAGAGGGGGTAGCGCGGGCCGAGGGGGCCTACAGCGGTGATTTTCTGTGTGATACCGGGGAAAAACAGTACGTGTTTCATGTAATGACGCAGCAGGGCGAGATGAATAAAGTGACGGTGTCTGATGGACGCCTGCCGGAACAGGTGGGGGAGTGCCTGGCGGATGATGATATGGGCTACAAGGTAGGAGATATTATTACACTGAAAAGCGGGACAGAAGATCCTGTGTCAGATACGCTGAAGACGGAGGAATATAAGGTGGTGGGAACCGGGAACAGTCCCTGCTATATATCCTTCGGGAGGGGCATGACGACCATCGGGAGCGGAAGCATCAGCGGATTTCTTGTAGTCCCGGAGGAAACCTTTGCACTGGAGGTGTATACGGAGGCCTACGTTCAGGTGGAGGGAGCCAGAGAGCTTGTTGCGTATACAGAGGATTATGACCAGAAGATAGAAACGGTACTGGATGCGATCGAGGAGATCACCGGAGAGCGGGGAAAGATCCGGAGACAGGAGATCCTTGACGACGCAGGACAGGAGATTGAGGATGCAAGAGCCGAACTGGAGGAAGGCCGGGCAAAGGCCCAGGCGGAACTTAATGACGCGGCGGTTAAGATTGAGGATGGACAGGCAGAGCTAAACGATGCAAGGCAGAAGATAGAAGACGGTAAAACGAAGCTGTCAGAGGCAAAGACTACTCTGACATCCAGACAAAAGGAGCTTAAGAACGCAGAGGCACAGTACCAGGACGGCCTGAAGAAATGGCAGGACGGAAAAGCGGAGTATGAGGCCGGGCTGGAGCAGTTTGAGTCACGAAAGGCAGAAGTACAGGTTCAGCTTAAGCAGGGGGAAGAAGGTCTGGCGCTGTACCGGCAGCAGCTGGATCAGAAAAAGACGGAAGGCGAGGCTCAGATTACATGGCTTGAGACAAAGGTACACGACTTAGAGGAACAGATCCGGAACCTGGAAGCCGGCACCCCTGACCCGGCCGTGCTGGAGTCGCTGAAAAATGAGGTTCAAAACTTACAGGGTACGATTGCAGCTATAGAGACAGGATTAGAGCAGGGAGAGGCAGGCTACAAAAGTAAAGAAGAGGAATTGAGGGCGGAAAAGGAAAAGGCCGGGCAGGGGCTTGCCGCTGCCGAGAGTCAGCTGGCAGACTCCAAAGCGGTTCTGGATGCAAATAAACGCAAGCTTGACAGCGCCTACAGCCAGATCACCTCCGGGCAGTCTCAGATAGACTCCGGATGGAGTGAGATTTCAAAGCAGGAGTCTGCGTTAAAAAGCGGAGAATCTGAAATTGCAGAGAATGAAGTGAAGCTGGAGGATGCAAAAAGGGAGTATGAGGAGGGAAAGCAGGGGGCGGAACAGGAGATTGCCGACGGTGAGAAGGAGATTGCCGATGCAGAGGCAGAACTGGAAGATATAGAAGAAGCCAAATGGTATGTCTATGACCGCAGTACCTTGCCGGAGCATGACGGGTACGGTGAAAACGCAGACCGTATGCGTGCGATCGGAAGAGTATTCCCGGTGATTTTCTTTTTGGTGGCGGCGCTTATCAGCCTGACAAGTATGACGCGTATGGTAGAAGAGCAGCGGATTCAGATCGGAACTATGAAAGCGCTTGGGTACAGTAAGTCTGCCATCGTGTCCAAGTATCTGGGATATGCACTTCTTGCGACGGCAGGGGGCAGTGTGATCGGGGTGCTGATCGGTGAAAAGATTCTTCCTTATATTATTATCTATGCCTATGGGATTATGTATCAGCATCTCCCTGAGATCCTGGTTCCCTATGACTGGTCTTACGCCGTCCAGGCTTCCCTTGCGGCTGTGGCGTGCACCACGCTGGCTACCTTGTTCTCCTGCTTCCGGGAACTGGGGGAGCATCCGGCTTCCTTGATGCGGCCGCCGGCGCCGCGGATCGGGAAACGTGTATTTCTGGAATATATCGGATTTATCTGGAGACGATTGAATTTTACATGGAAGTCTACGGTGCGGAACCTGATGCGTTATAAAAAGCGGTTTTTTATGACACTTTTCGGAATCGGCGGATGTATGGCGCTGATGGTGGTAGGGTATGGCATTAAGGATTCGGTATTCGAGATTGCAGGGATACAGTACGCGGAGATCCAGGTCTATGACGGCAGCATAATCCTTCAGGAGAACCTTGCAGAGGAAGAACGCAGGAGCCTGGAGGAGTATCTTCAGGAAAATGGGGATATAGAGCGCCATATGGACTGCTATATGAAAAATATTACTCTGAAAAACGGGAACCATGAGCATGGAACTTACATTACTGTTCTGGGGGATCCCGGGGAGAGCGATGAATATATACATTTCCGTGACCGAAGGTCGAAGGAGGTATACCGACTGTCAGACGAGGGAGCCATTATCAGTGAGAAAACAGCGAAACTCCTGGACGCGGAGGCGGGAGATTCTATCCTGATCAGGGACGAAGATATGGGGGATAAGGAGGTCAGAATCCAGTATATCTGTGAAAATTATATGGGGCATTACATGTACCTGACACCGGGCTATTATGAAAAGGTATTTGGGGCGCAGCCGGAGTACAATAATATCCTGTTTGCCGTCAGTGATTCTTACAGCAAGGCAGAGCTTGAGGAGGCGGGAGAGAAACTCCTGGCAAGGAAAGAGGTGCTGAGCGTCAACTATATGCATGAGATTGAGAAGCAGCTTGACGATATGCTTAAAAGCCTGAATCTGGTGATCATCGTATTGATTATATCTGCCGGGATGCTGGCATTTGTGGTGCTGTATAATCTGAACAATATTAATATTACCGAGCGTCAGCGTGAGCTGGCTACCTTAAAAGTGCTGGGATTTTATCATCTTGAGGTAGGAGCTTATGTGTACCGTGAAAATATCCTGCTTACCTTGCTCGGAGCCGCTGCAGGTGTAGGGCTCGGGAAGGTGCTGCACCTGTTCATCATTGAGACGGTGGAAGTGGATGCAGCAATGTTCGGAAGAAACATTAATCTGCCGAGTTATATCTACAGCCTGCTGTTTACGATCGCATTTTCTCTGATCGTAAATGGAGTGATGTATTTTAAGCTGAAAAGGATTAATATGGTGGAATCACTGAAGAGCATTGAATAGATTTATAAAATTTTAATATTTTTAACGGAATTATTAGCACTCTTTTTAAAAGAGTGCTAATTTGCTGTTGACTTTTATTTTCCGGCGTATTATCATATCTGTTAGGTAAAACAGGCGGATGGATATCCGCTAAAATATAGAAAGTAGGAGTGATAACAATGGCAGTGAAAAAAGGTAATTTATCAATCAGCAGCGAAAACATATTTCCGATCATTAAGAAATGGGTATATTCGGATCATGATATTTTCGTGCGTGAGATGGTATCTAACGGATGTGACGCGATCACAAAACTGAAGAAGCTTGACATAATGGGAGAGTATCAACTCCCGGACGGCTATAAGCCAAGTATTAAGGTTGAGGTCAACCCGGAAGAAAAAACGCTGAAGTTTACGGATAATGGTATCGGCATGACGGCGGAAGAGGTAGAGGAATATATTACTCAGATTGCTTTTTCCGGCGCTACGGAGTTCCTGGAGAAATATAAGGACAAGACTACAGAGGATGATATGATCGGGCATTTCGGCCTTGGGTTTTATTCTGCCTTTATGGTGGCAGATGAAGTTCATATTGATACTCTTTCCTACAGGGAAGGTGCAAAGCCGGTACACTGGGTAAGCGACGGCGGTACAGAGTATGAGATGGATGAAGGGACGAAGGCGGAGGTAGGTTCTACCATGACTCTTTACCTTAACGACGACAGCCTTGAGTTTGCAAATGAGTACCGGGTAAGAGAAGTCATTGAGAAATATTGTTCGTTTATGCCTGTTGAGATCTTCCTATCTAAAGAAAATGCCGAGACGGAATATGAGACCATTGACGAGGCCGACCTGAAGGAAGACGATGTGGTCGTTGAACATATCCATGAAGAAGCAAAGATGGAAGAAAAGGAAAATGAAGACGGCGAAAAGGAAATGGTAGAGGTAGAGCCGGCCAGGGAGAAGGTCAAGATTGAGAAGCGGCCGGTTTCCATCAGTGACATTCATCCTCTCTGGACGAAACACCCGAATGATTGTTCCGACGAGGATTATCAGGAGTTCTACAGAAAGGTATTTTTGGACTATAAAGAGCCGCTGTTCTGGATTCACCTGAATATGGATTATCCGTTTAATCTGAAGGGTATCCTGTATTTCCCGAGGATCAATACGGAGTATGATTCTATTGACGGAACTATCAAGCTGTATAACAATCAGGTATTTATCGCGGATAATATTAAAGAGGTCATCCCTGAATTCCTCATGGTATTAAAGGGAGTGATCGACTGCCCGGATCTTCCGCTTAACGTATCCAGAAGCGCCCTGCAGAACGATGGGTTTGTAAATAAGATCGCAGATTATATTTCTAAAAAGGTTGCGGATAAGCTTTCCGGGATGTGTAAAACAAAGAGAGAAGACTACGAAAAATATTGGGATAACATCAGTCCGTTTATTAAGTTCGGCTGCCTGAAGGATGAGAAGTTCTGTGACAAGATGAAGGATGCGATCCTTTTTAAGAATATTGAGCACAAATATCTGACTCTTAAGGACTGCATCGAGGAAAACGGCGGGGAAGTAGTCGAGCCGAATGACAAGAAGGATGAGAATCCGGATGAGAATAAGGTAGAGGAGATTAAGACAACCGTTTACTATATTACCGATGAGATCCAACAGAGCCAGTATATTAATCTCTTTAAGAGCCAGGGGCAGGATGCGGTGATCTTAAACCACAATATTGATTCTCCGTTTATTACACAGCTGGAGCAGAGAAATCCTGCAATCCGTTTCCAGAGGATTGATGCCGATGTGACGGAACATGTAAAAGAAGAGGTGGCAGAGGAAGACAAGGAGACATTTAAGAAGGTGTCTGACAGCCTGATCGAAATCTTCCGCAAGGAGCTTGGCAATGAAAAGCTGGATGTCAGGATTGAGAAATTAAAGGATGATCATCTTGCGTCAATGATCACGCTGTCCGAGCAGAACCGCCGTATGCAGGAAATGATGAAAATGTACGGGATGAACGGTATGGGCATGGACATGGGAGGCGAGAGTACACTGATCCTCAATGCTAATCATCCGCTGGTAAATTATATCGTAGACCACAGAGATGGAGAAAATACAAACATTATCTGCAGGCAGCTGTATGATCTGGCAATGCTGGCGCATAAGCCGCTGAATCCGGAAGAAATGACTGCATTTGTACAGAGGAGCAATGAGATTATGCTGCTGCTCACAAAATAACAGATAACCGAATATGATTGGATTGCCGTACCGGTTCATTAAAAATCACAGGTACGGCAATCTTATTAAGCATCCAGATCCAGTTCGCAAAGAAGCTTCCGGGCCCAGGCATCCCATTCTCTTTCCAGGGTCTTGTCCATGGTGAATATGTGCATGGATATTCCGGTGATGCATTGCAGCATAGTTCCGTCGTAGGAAAAATTCAGGTACATTCCCTGGATGTCCTCCGGACGAAAACCATTGATTTCGTGGTCTGAAAGAAAGGATGCAAAACGCTCCGGCGCCAGAGAAAGTATGATTTTAAAGCTTAAGGGTGTGCGTTTGCCGCGGATGACAGAAAAGCAGAAGTCCCGGACGTCCTTCCAGAAGGAATGAGAGGATTCCGGAGGTTCTTCAAAGAAATTCCGGTGCATAAATCCGTCGATGGAAAATTTATTGAATGTTGTGATCTCCCCTTCGATAAAAGAGAAGTCGTCAAAGGTTTCTTTTAAAAGAAGGTGAGACATGCAGGCCTTTGTTTTCAGGGCGATCGTGATCATTTTCAGGCTCCTTTATCATTAGAGTTTGGATTTATTATAACAATGAGGAGATAAAAAGACAATTATAAAATCCCCGTTATTTTCCGGGCATAAGTATGTTATAATCTATTTTGAATCGTAGTATCAGGATATCAGTAGCTGTATGGAGATAAAAAATGGTAAGACTGAACAAATATCTCAGTGAAGCCGGAATCTGTTCCAGACGGGAGGCCGACCGGCTGATTCTGGCCGGTAAGGTGACTGTGGACGGTAAAACGGCCGTGCCGGGGATGAAGGTGGAAGAAGGACAGGAAGTACGGGTCGGGAAGAAGGTTGTAGAGAACGGCAGTAAAAAGATCGTGCTGGCGGTGAATAAGCCCGCGGGAATTATCTGCACAGAAGACAGGAGAGTACGGAACAGCATTGTCCGTTTTCTGGATTATCCGGTGCGTGTGACCTATGCAGGGAGACTTGACAAGGATTCAGAGGGACTTCTCCTCATGACCAATGACGGCGACCTTATTAATGCTATGATGCGTGCCAGGTACGGCCATGAAAAGGAATATAAGGTGACGGTGGATCAGCCTCTGACAGAGGAATTCCTGCAGATGATGGGAGCCGGGGTCCGCATTGTGGACAGGGAAAAGCAGCTGGATACTGTGACCAGGCCGTGCAGAGTGTCTGCTATAGGCAAATATACATTTTCCATTGTGCTGACTCAGGGGCTGAACCGGCAGATCAGGCGTATGTGCGGGGCGCTCGGATATAAAGTAAGAAAACTGGTTAGAGTAAGGGTTATGAATGTGGAGCTTGGCGGCCTGAAGCCGGGAGCCGTGAGAAAATTGTCAGAACAGGAGCTGAGAGTATTATATGAGCAAGCAGAAGCAGGCAAGAATGCAGGAACTGGTGGAACTGCTGAATAGGGCCGGACGTGCCTATTATCAGGATGCCGAAGAGATCATGAGTAATTTTGAATATGACAGACTCTATGACGAGCTGGTATCGCTGGAGAAAGATCTTGGAATTACTTTGTCTAACAGTCCGACGGTTCATGTGGGGTATGAGGTCCTGAGTGAACTTCCCAAAGAACGTCATGAGCGTCCTATGCTGTCCCTGGATAAGACGAAGGATGTGGAAGAACTGAAGGAGTTTCTGGGGGAACAAAAAGCAATGATGTCCTGGAAGCTTGACGGTCTGACGATCGTACTTACGTACAGAGGCGGAGCACTGTATAAAGCCGTGACACGCGGAAACGGAGAAGTGGGTGAGGTAATCACCAATAATGCAAAGGTGTTTAAAAATATACCGCTTAAGATCGGCTATCAGGGAGAATTGATCCTGCGGGGCGAGGCAGTGATCGGTTATCGGGATTTCGAGAGGATGAACCAGGAGATCGAGGATGCAGAGTCCAGGTACAAGAATCCGAGAAATCTCTGCAGCGGTTCTGTGCGGCAGCTGAATAATGAGATTACTGCCAGAAGAAATGTGAAGTTTTATGCATTTTCCATTGTACAGGCGGAGGGGGCAGATTTTCAGAATTCCAGGCTCCGGCAGATGGAATGGCTGAAGGAGCAAGGATTCGAGGTGGTAGAGCATTATGAGGTGACAAGCGATACTGTAGAAGAGCGTGTGGCAGATTTTTCTGCCAGGATTGCAAATAATGATTTTCCATCGGACGGTCTTGTACTGGTGTATGATGACATAGAGTACGGGAGATCTCTTGGTCAGACGTCCAAATTTCCGAGGGATTCCTATGCGTTTAAATGGGCAGATGAGACCCGCAGCACGAGGCTTGTGGAGATTGAGTGGAGTCCGTCGAGGACAGGGCTTATTAATCCGGTCGCGGTCTTTGAACCGGTGGAGCTTGAAGGGACTACCGTGAGCCGTGCCAGCGTCCACAATATCAGTATTATGGAAGAGCTGGAGCTGGGAATCGGAGATGAGATCGAGGTGTACAAAGCCAACATGATCATCCCTCAGATCGCGGAGAATTACACCCGGAGCGGCGTAAAAGACATACCGGATGCGTGTCCGGTATGCGGCGGAGAAACAGAGGTGCGTCAGGTCAGCAACGCCAAAGCGCTTTACTGCCTGAACTCTGACTGCCAGGCGAAGCATATCAAATCCTTTGCCCTGTTTGTGAGCAGAGACGCGCTGAATATAGAAGGGCTGTCAGAATCTACTCTTGAGAAATTTATTTCCAGGGGTTATATCAGGGAATTTGCAGACCTGTTCCATCTGAACCGGTATCAGGAGGAAATACAATCCATGGAAGGATTCGGTGAAAAATCGTACCGGAATCTTGTCTCAAGCATAGAAAAAGCCAGAGAGACTACACTTCCGAAGGTGATCTATGGGCTGGGTATCGCAAATATCGGCCTGGCAAATGCAAAAGTCATCTGCAGGGAATTCGCTTACGATGTGGATGCAATGCTTCAGGCTGATGAAGAGAGGTTAAGCGAAATCCCCGGCATCGGAGGCGTTATCGCGAAGGCGTTTACCGGGTACTTTGCCGGTGAGGCTCATGTGGGACGGTTCCGGAATCTTTTGAAGGAGCTTCGGATTCCGCAGGAGGAACAAGAGCAGCAGGAACAGATATTAAAGGGAGTTCAGTTTGTGATAACCGGGAGCGTGGAGCATTTTGCCAACCGCGGTGAAGTGAAGGAACTGATAGAGAGCCTTGGAGGTAAGGTTACCGGATCGGTCACATCTAAGACCAGCTACTTGATCAATAATGACGTGACGTCTGCTTCCTCCAAGAATAAAAAGGCCAATGAGCTGGGGATACCGATTATTTCAGAAGAGGATTTTATCAAGATGACCAGAGGAGAACGGTAGAAAGAAGGAAAATATGTCTGATCAGAAAAATAAGAACGAGAACGAATTGGAAAAGGTCGAAACTGTCAGTGCAGAACAGACGGGCGACAGGCAGGAGGACGAGTACGAAAAGGTTTGCTTTATCTGCAGACGCCCGGAGAGTGTGGCCGGAAAGATGATAGATCTTCCGAATAATATCTCGGTATGCAGTGATTGTATGCAGAAAAGCTTTGATGCCATGAACAGCGGACAGATTGATTACAGTCAGCTGCTGAACATTCCGGGAATACAGATCATGAATATGTCAGACCTGGAGCAGGCGATCCCGAAGAAGCAGAAGCTTAAGAAGAAAAAGGAAGGGGAAGAGAGGAAGCCCCTGGTGGATCTTCAGCACCTGCCGTCCCCTCATAAGATCAAGGCAAGACTGGACGATTATGTTGTAGGGCAGGAGTATGCAAAAAAAGCGATCTCGGTTGCTGTATATAATCACTATAAGCGGGTGGCTACCGATACAATGGATGATATTGAGATTGAAAAGTCCAATATGCTGATGATAGGACCTACCGGATGCGGTAAAACTTATCTGGTCAAGACGCTGGCAAGGATTCTGGATGTACCGCTTGCTATTACAGATGCCACCTCTCTTACAGAGGCAGGATATATAGGAGACGACATTGAGAGTGTAGTATCTAAGCTGCTTGCTGCGGCCGACAATGATGTACAGAAAGCGGAGCAGGGGATTATATTTATTGACGAGATCGATAAGATAGCCAAAAAGAAAAATACCAATCAGAGGGATGTAAGCGGAGAGTCTGTACAGCAGGGAATGCTGAAGCTTCTGGAGGGCAGCGATGTGGAGGTGCCGGTGGGGGCTAACAGCAAGAATGCCATGGTTCCGCTCACCACGGTGAACACGAAGAATATTTTATTTATTTGCGGAGGAGCATTTCCGGATTTGGACGGGATTATTAAAGAAAGGCTTACGAAGCAGGCGTCCATCGGGTTCGGGGCGGATCTGAAGGATAAATATGATAAGGATAAGACGATTCTGGAGAAGGTGACCATAGAGGATCTGCGTAATTTCGGAATGATTCCGGAATTTTTGGGACGTCTTCCTATTGTATTTACGCTGAAAGGGCTTGATAAGGATATGATGATCAAGATCTTAAAGGAGCCAAGAAATGCCATCCTGAAACAATACCAGAAGCTTCTTGCACTGGACGAGGTGAAACTGGAGTTTAATGATGAAGCTCTTGAGGCGATTGCTGAGAAGGCAATCAAGAAGGATACGGGCGCAAGGGCGCTGAGAGCCATTATTGAGGAGTTTATGCTTGATATCATGTATGAGATCCCCAAGGACGACAGTATCGGCCATGTGATTATTACAAGGGAATATATTGAAGGGACAGGAGGGCCCGTCATCACGTTAAGAGGACAGGAGGTTCAGCGCCTTCCGTAGAAGAGTAATTACATATATTGTCCGTAATGCTTCATATACTTAATAAAAAAGTATATGAGGCATTTTTAATGGATCATTTTATTGCAAATCAATTCACATGCCGGGAGAAAATATTGTCAGAGGATTACTGGGACTTTATCTTTTCACCATTCCGGGGGGATGAGACATACGGTTCGTCCCCTGATCAGGTCTGTACGCAGGTTATGGATTTCGGATACCGGGCAGAATCTGTGGACAGTTCTGTGCTGGAACCGCTCACCATTGACAGATATTGGTATAATTCTATCCCCAACTGCTATGCACTGATGGATATGGAGGCTCTGGAAGACGCAGGGATCACGGCGCTTCAGAATTATCCGACCCTGAACCTTATGGGGCAGAATATTATGATTGGTTTCGTGGATACCGGCATTGATTACCGGCATGAGGTGTTCCGCAATATCGATGGAAGTACGCGGATCGCAGGGATCTGGGATCAGACGGTGCAGACCGGAAACCTTCCGGACGATCTGGAATTCGGAAGTGAATATACAGAGGAAGATATTAATGAGGCTCTCCGTTCAGAGAATCCCCTGGAGATTGTCCCGAGCTCTGATGAGGACGGACACGGCACATTCCTGGCAAGTGTGGCGGCCGGAAGCGCTGATGTGGAGAATCAGTTTCTGGGTGCGGCGCCGGAGGCTGCCCTTGCAGTGGTGAAGCTGAAAAGGGCAAAGGCATATCTGAAAGAGTTTTATGGGATACGTCAGGATGCCGTGTGCTATCAGGAAAATGATATTATGCTGGGTCTGAAATATTTGAATGACCTTGCAAGAAAACGGAATATGCCGCTCGTAATCTGTATTGCGCTCGGGACGAATTTCGGCGGGCACAATGGTACTTCTCTGCTATCTTTTATGCTGGATAATTATTCGCTGCAGATGAATCACTGTGTCGTGGTCGGAACAGGAAATGAGGCGTCGCTGAGGCATCATTATTACCATGTGTTTGACGGTAAAAACAGTACAGCGACGGCAGAGCTGAGGGTGGGGGAAGGAGTGGGCGGGTTCGTCACGGAGCTTTGGTCAAAGATCCCCAATGTTGTTACGATGTCCATCACTTCGCCGTCCGGGGAACAGACGCGCCAGATCTCCCTGAGGCAGGGATACCGGTATAATTTTCTGTTTACATTTGAAAGGACAGAGGTGGTTGTAGAATACCGCCTGCTGCTGGAGAACAATGATTCACAGCTTATTTTCATGAGGTTTAAAGATCCGGCGCCCGGAATATGGAGGATTCAGGTGCAGCCTCTTCAGATGTCAGAGGGAGATTTCCATATGTGGCTTCCGGTTCAGGAATTTTTGAGCGGAGAGGTTTATTTTCTTGAAGCTGATCCGAATGTGACGCTGACAGAGCCCGGGACGGGAAGGGGGTCAATGACAGTAGCATATTATAATGGAAGAGATAATGCAGTTGATATTAATTCCGGGAGAGGTTATACTAGAGACAGACGGGTGAAACCGGATTTTGCGGCGCCTGGCGTGTCTATTACGGGAGCCGGATTAAACGGAGGATTTGTAACCCGAAGTGGTTCCAGTGCCGCAACAGGGCTTACGGCAGGGGCGGTGGCTCTTTTGCTTGGATGGTTTGAGCAGCAGCCCGGAGCCAGAGGAGGCAGCACAAGCCAGATCCGCAATCTGATTGTGCTTGGGGCAGAACAGCGGCCGGAGATGAATTATCCAAATGAAGAATGGGGATATGGGACGTTGGACCTTTATCGTCTGCTGGATACTCTCAGGCAGCTGTAGCAGTGACAGGAAAAGAGAAAAGGAGAAAGATGAGATGGCAGATTTTTTTGAAGAGTTGGGAAGAAAGATCTCGGATGTGGCAATTGATTTGGGAAAAAAAACAGAAGATACCCTTGAGATCCAGCGGTTAAAAAGCGATATCCGTGCATTAAAGCGTGCCAATGACAGAGATCATATGGACATCGGTCGTATGGTATATGAAAAATTCAACGATGGAGAGATTTCAGATATAGACTATGTTGCCGTATGTGAAGCCATTGAGAAGCGGAATGAAGAGATCACAAAGCTGACAGAGGAGATTGACCGGATCAGAGGGACGGTATGATGCTGATGTGGCTGGGCAGTCTTTTGGTGGTTCTTGTCTGTATAGATATGGGAATCAAGGAGTATATCGAAAACTCCTTTTCAGAAAACGAGGAGCGGCAGACGCGCATGCCGAAGATTGTACTCCGTAAGGTGTATAACAGGGGTCTGCTGCTGAATGCGCTGGACAGGTATCCCGGAGTGATAAGGGCCGGTTCCGCTGCAAGCGGTATGGGAGTCCTGCTGTATGACGCATGGCTGCTTTTGAAAAAGGGTAAATGGTTCCGAAAGCTGGGCATGGTGTTTGTCACTGCCGGTGCAGTCAGTAATATTTACGACCGGCTGGCCAGAGGAAAGGTCATAGATTATTTTGGAGTCAAGAGTAAGAGCAGATTTCTTTCCGACCTCACGGCAAACCTTGCGGACATCTATGTAACTGTCGGGGCGGTGATCATTACGGTGTGTGATCTGGGATGCGGCAGGAAGAATAAGGAAATAGGAAGAAAAAGAAATAAGAAAAAAAGAAATAAAAAGAAAAGATAAAAGAGATGTGTTTACAGGAGCCGGGGTGCAGACGGATAACCGCTTGCACCTGCAGTTCCTGTTTTTCGTTAATTCAGATCCGACAGCCTGTGTGCTTCTAAGCTCTGCAGCAGCGTCAAACAGTTTGCTGTCATGCTCCGAACAGCAGATCCGGCGCAACTCTGCCTTATATTCTTCTGTCCGTCTTTTGCAGAAGAAGCCTGCATAGTTTTTTCTACAAAAATAATTTTTTAAAGTCAGATATACTAACAAGAAAATAAAAGAGAGACTGGCAAACAGTGTATTTGTCAGTTTTTTGGTGTACAAATCATATTTTTCTTCTGCTATGCCTCTGCATGCAGGTGCAAAAGCGGAAGTAAAAAATTGTATTGTTTAATAGTATGCCTGCGTTTTCCGGCTGTCAGGAAGACCAGTATTCCGAACAAGTTCCATTCAATGAATGCAATGCTGGGGAATGAAACTGACAGATTCAGAATGAGGGACAGGCAGCAATTGAAGAAGAGTGCAAGAAGGAGGGAGAAGTCACAACTGCGTCTCCAGAGCTTTTTCTGTATCTTTCGGAATGTATTTTCTTCTGATACTGCACCTGCATCCAGAGCTGTGTCTGACGAATGGGCGGGCGCCTCAGCCTCCAGGCAGGAGACTGCATTTTCCACAGTATCAAAGTGAATCAGAAGGTTTCCGGCGGCTTGTGCCGGTGAGAGTCCCTCACTCAGAGAATGTTCATATTTTTGTACGGCGAGAAGTGAAAGGGTTTCCCTGAATTCTTCATTTTCTCTTGAAAATGGCTGAGAGTGAAAGAGCATTTCCAGGGCTTTTTTGATAGTATTTTGCATGCCGGTGTCCTCCAATGTTGGAAATTAAGATACAATTTCAGTAATATTGTATCATAAGGACTTCCGGGTCAAAAGTTTTTTTCAAAAAAATCACCCTCTCCTGACAGTATGTTTTGTCAAGAGAGGGTGAAATCCGATTCAGCGTGTGAGCCGGTTCCTCTTATTTTTTCTCGGCCTCTGCCATCTTCATTGCGCGGACCTTAAGCGGCAGTCCGAACAGATTGATAAATCCGTCGGCGTCGTGATGGTCGTAGAGGTCTCCGGTAGTAAAGCTTGCCAGAGATTCACTGTACAGGGAGTACGGTGAGGTGGTTCCGGCCTTGATGATATTTCCTTTGTAAAGCTTGAATTTTACTTCGCCGGTCACATACTCCTGTGTGCTCTCGATAAATGCCTGGACAGCCTCACGCAGCGGGGTGAACCATTTCCCTTCATATACGATCTGGGACAGCTTGTTGCCCATTTCTTCTTTTACTTCGTAAGTAGCACGATCCAGGACCAGCTCTTCTAACTGCTGGTGTGCCTCGTAGAGGATGGTGCCGCCCGGTGTCTCATAGATGCCGCGGGACTTCATGCCGACTACCCGGTTTTCTACGATATCAATGATGCCGACGCCGTGTTTCCCACCAAGCTCATTTAACTTGCGGATAATGTCAGATACTTTCATCGCTTCGCCGTTGATAGTTTTCGGAACCCCTTTTTCAAAGGTCATGGTCACGTACTCGCCCTGATCCGGCGCCTGCTCCGGCGTAACGCCGAGCACAAGGACGTTGGCATAGTCAGGTTCGCATGCAGGGTCTTCAAGCTCCAGCCCTTCATGGCTGATGTGCCACAGGTTGCGGTCACGGCTGTAGCTGTGGCTCGCGTCAAACGGAAGGTCTATACCGTGCGTCTTACAGTATGCAATCTCATCCTCGCGTGACTGCATGGTCCATACATCGGTCATACGCCATGGGGCGATGATCTTGATGTCCGGCGCCAGAGCTTTGATTCCCAATTCAAAACGAATCTGGTCGTTGCCTTTACCGGTAGCGCCGTGGCAAATAGCGGTAGCCCCTTCCTTGCGGGCAATCTCAACCAGCTTTTTCGCAATTGCCGGGCGGGCCATGGATGTGCCGAGGAGATATTTGTTTTCGTAGACAGCGTGCCCCTGTACGCATGGCACAATGTAGTTGTCACAGAAATCATCTACGATGTCTTCAATGTATAATTTGGATGCGCCGGATAATTTCGCACGCTCCTCAAGTCCGTCCAGTTCTTCTCCCTGCCCGCAGTCTACGCAGCAGCAGATAACTTCATAATTAAAGTTCTCTTTCAGCCATGGGATGATTGCTGTAGTGTCGAGTCCGCCGGAATATGCAAGTACAACTTTTTCTTTCATATGTAAAACCTCCTGAATCTGAAATACATTTTAACAATTTTAAAATATACTTTCTTAAATAAATATACATTTCTTAATCGCAAGGATTACTATACAACAAAATTTATATTTATGCAAGAGGAAATTGGAAAAAGTTATAAATATGCACGATATGCATGGAAAATGAATATAGAAAAGATGGCAGATCCGGCGGAGAAAAGGTTTTTTGTCTGCTGATGAGAGGAAAAGGCAATGACAGAGGGCTGCAGGTCTGATAAAATAAAAGCAGTCAGAGTGTGAAATTTTAATGTGTTATTTTTAGCTATTATGATGCAGAGAGAGGAGAGAAATGGATGAATTACAGGAAGTTAGGGAGGACAGGTATCAGGGTCAGTGAAATCGGACTTGGAAGCGAAGCATTTGTCAACAGGGACGATGGATTTGCACAGGATCTTATTGACACTGCGCTTCAGGCGGGGATCAATTATTTTGACCTGTATAATCCGGAGCCCTATATCCGCGACAGTTTTAGAAAAGCAATGGAGGGGCGGAGAGACCGGTTTGTGATCCAGGCGCACCTTTGCTCCGCGTGGATTGGGGGACAGTATAAACGTACAAGGGATATAGAGACCGTGAAGGAGGCGTTTCATGATCTGTTCGAGAGGTTAAAGACAGAGTATGTTGATATAGGCATGATCCATTATTTGGATGAGCAGAGGGATTACGACGAGGTTTTTCAGGGGCCGGTCATTGAATATGCGAGAAAACTGAAAGCAGCGGGGAAAATACATCATATAGGTATGAGCACGCATAACCCGAGGGTAGCTGTCCAAGCGGCAAAAAGCGGCGAGGTTGATGCGATTATGTTCAGTGTGAATCCTGCGTATGATATTCTCCCGCCCAATGAGGATGTAAATACTTTATTTGAAAAATCGACTTACGAGGAGCCGGACGTGCTTTCCTGCACAGACCCGGAACGCCTTGAACTTTACAGTTTATGCGAGAGTGAAGGGGTGGCGCTGACGGTTATGAAGCCCTATGGCGGAGGCGCTCTTCTGGACGCCGGTGAGTCGCCGTTCGGCGTGGCAATGACAGCCGCACAGTGCCTTCATTATTGCCTGACGCGGCCTGCTGTGGCCTGTGTATTGGCCGGGGCACGCACAAAAGAGGAGCTTCTGGAGGCAGCAGCGTATCCGGAGCTGCCGGAGGAGAAGAAAGACTTTGCCGGGCTTCTCGGAAGCACTCCGGCACATAGATTCACAGATAAATGCATGTACTGCGGACACTGCGCTCCTTGCACTGCGGAGATTGACATAGCGTCGGTGAATAAGTTTGCAGATCTCTGTGAGGCACAGCATATGGTTCCGGAAACTGTGCGGGAGCATTACAACGCTTTGAAGGTAAAGGCAGGTGCATGCGTGAAGTGCGGCGCCTGCGAAACACGGTGTCCGTTTGGTGTGAAGATCATGGAACATATGGAGAGGGCGTGCGGGATATTTGGCATGTAGAATATGTTAAAAGTGGAAGGTAACGTAACAGTTCAGCCATAGCCAGGATAACGTGTGAATCATGCTTGCATGAATGAACACGTTATCCTGGCTATGAGCGGAGCGCCTGATTATGAGCAAAAAGAGTTGCAAAGCAACGAAAAGCACGTAAGTGCGGTTTTGCGAATGGCGTAGGCTGAACTGTTACAATGCAACAGAGAATATTATAAAAAACGCTTGCATACTATACATATTTGATGTATAATTATGCAAGTGTTTTAAGGTTAGGTACATAGCAAAATACAATTTGGGACGTAGCAAAGTTGAAAAATACTACGTCCCCTAAGGAGAAGAGTATGATTAAAATTGGTATCATCGGTGCCACCGGCTACGCCGGCGCCGAGCTTGTCAGAATTTTAATGGGCCACAAAGAAGCTGAGATTGTATGGTATGGCTCCAGAAGCTACATAGATAAGAAATATGCGGATGTTTACCGGAACATGTTCCGGATTGTAGAAGATAAGTGCCTGGATGACAATATGGAAGAGCTTGCAGACCAGGTGGATGTAATATTTACCGCTACGCCGCAGGGATTCTGCGCGTCGGTTTTGAGTGAGGATGTCTTGGCGAAAACAAAGGTCATTGACCTGAGCGCCGATTTTCGTATTAAAAATGTGGATATTTATGAAAAATGGTATGGCATCGAGCACAAGAGCCCGCAGTTTATCCCGGAAGCAGTTTACGGGTTGTGTGAGGTGAACAGGAAGGATATTATGAAAGCGAGGCTGGTGGCCACCCCGGGGTGCTATACGACTTGTTCGATTCTGACGGCATATCCTCTGGCTAAAGAGGGAATTATTGATATGAGTACGCTGATCGTGGACGCGAAGTCAGGTACTTCCGGTGCCGGCAGGGGGGCTAAGCTTCCGAATCTCTACTGTGAGGTGAATGAAAATATTAAGGCGTATGGAGTCGCATCCCACAGGCATACGCCGGAGATTGAGGAGCAGCTTGGCTATGCGTCGGGAGAAGAAGTGCTGATTAACTTTACCCCTCATCTTGTGCCGATGAACAGAGGGATCCTGGTGACGGAGTATGCCGCGCTGAAAAAAGAGGTCACGTATGAAGCGGTGAAAGCTGTTTACGATCAATATTATGAGCAGGAAAGATTTATTCGTGTGCTGGATGCGGATGTCTGTCCGGAGACGAAATGGGTGGAAGGCAGCAATTTTGTGGATATTAATTTTAAAATTGATCCGAGGACGAACCGTATTATTATGATGGGAGCCATGGATAACCTGGTAAAGGGCGCGGCAGGTCAGGCAGTGCAGAATATGAACCTGATGTTCGGAATTGAAGAGTCGCAGGGGCTTGAGTTTGTGCCGATGTTCCCTTAAAATAACCATTGCAGAGAGAACAGGAAAGAAATGTATAAGAAGGAGCGTATAACATGGTAAGAGTAATGACAATGGAGGATTACGGCCAGGTACGGGAGCTCTGGAACAGTATCAAAGGATTTGGAATCCGGAGCGTGGATGATTCCAGAGAGGGCGTGGAGCGGTTCCTGAAGCGCAATCCGGCCACCAGTGTGGTTGCCATAGAAGACGGCAGGGTGGTTGGCGCAATCCTGTGCGGGCATGACGGAAGGCGGGGATGCCTTTATCATGTATGTGTTCATAAAGACTACCGCATGAGAGGAATTGGAAAGTCTATGGTAGTATTTGCCATGGAAGCGCTGAAGGAAGAGCAGATCAATAAAGTATCGCTGATTGCATTTACACAAAATGATATAGGAAATGCATTTTGGAAGGAAATTGGCTGGACAAAGCGTGAAGATTTGAATTATTATGATTTTACATTGAATGATAAAAATATTACCGCATTTATTCAGTAGAGGAGGAGAGCGCATTATGAATCAAGTAAAAGGCGGAGTTACAGCGGCAAAGGGATATGAGGCGGCGGCAGCGGCGGCAGGGATCAAGTATAAGGACAGAACAGATATGGCAATGATTTACAGCCAGGTTCCCTGTGTGGCAGCAGGGACGTTTACGCAAAATATAGTGAAGGCGGCCCCTGTGAGATGGGATCAGCAGGTGGTTAAGAGCGGGGCAAAGGCGCAGGCAGTGATCGTAAATTCCGGGATTGCCAATGCCTGTACAGGAGCAGAAGGATTTGGCTACTGTAAGGATACTGCGGAAGCGGCGGCAAAAGCCCTTGATATTTCTGCCGATGGTGTCCTGATCGGCTCGACCGGTGTCATCGGAAAACAGATTCCGATTGACAGGCTTGTGGCAGGAATCGAGGCGCTGGCAGGAAAGAAAAACAGCTCTCTGGAAAATGGGACAGAGGCTGCCAGGGCGATTATGACGACGGATACCTGTGAGAAGGAACTGGCGGTACAGATTGAAGCCGGAGGCAAAACAGTGACTGTCGGAGGTATGGCAAAGGGATCGGGCATGATTCATCCGAATATGTGCACAATGCTTGCATTTATTACTACAGATGCGGTGATTTCTAAGGAGACCTTACAGAAAGCATTGAGTGAGGATGTGGACGACACTTATAATATGATTTCTGTAGACGGGGATACTTCCACCAATGACACAGTGCTCCTGCTGGCAAATGGCATGGCAGAAAATGCAGAAATCATATATGGAAGTGAAGATTATAAAAAATTTGCAGAGGCGCTCCACACCATCAATGAATATCTTGCGAAAAAAATCGCAGGGGACGGTGAGGGTGCGACCGCGCTTTTTGAAGTGAAGGCAATCGGATGTGAGAGCGTAGAGCAGGCGAAGGTGCTGGCAAAGGCAATTGTGTGCTCCAACCTCACGAAAACGGCAATTGCCGGGCATGATGCCAACTGGGGAAGGATTTTGTGTGCAATGGGTTATTCCGGCGCGCAGTTTGACCCGGAGAAGGTGGATCTGTTCTTTGAAAGTAAGGCAGGAAGAATCCAGATCATTGCGGATGGGACTGCCGTTGATTACAGCGAAGAAGAGGCGACCAGGATCCTTTCCGAGGCAGAGGTGACGGCTGTGGCAGACGTGAAGATGGGCGGATGCCAGGCAACCGCATGGGGCTGTGACCTGACCCACGGATATATTGAAATCAATGCAGATTACAGGAGCTAATGTGTAAGGCGGACAGGTGATGTACAAAGCATAAAGGGCTGAAAACAGAGCAGGATGACAACATAGTAACTGACAGCAAAACAGTAGACAAAAAGGTGAGAAAGATGGATCAGAATATGCAGAAATATCTGGATAAAGCAGAGGTGCTTATAGAAGCGCTCCCATATATCCAGCGTTTTAACCGCAGAGTGATCGTCGTAAAATACGGCGGCAGTGCAATGGTGGACGATACGCTGAAGGAACAGGTCATACAGGATGTGACCCTTCTGAAGCTGGTAGGATTTAAGCCGATCATTGTACACGGTGGCGGCAAGGAAATCAGCAGGTGGGTCGGAAAGGTAGGCATGGAGCCGAAGTTTGTAAACGGGCTGCGTGTTACCGATGCAGATACGATGGAACTGGCAGAGATGGTGCTGGGGAGGGTGAATAAAAATCTTGTGCAGCTGGTAGAAAGTCTCGGTGTCCGTGCCATCGGCATCAGCGGAAAGGACGGAAAACTCCTGTCGGTCAAGAAGAAACTGGCCGGCGGTGAAGATATCGGGTTTGTAGGAGAGATTCAGAAAGTGAATGCAGAAATCTTGTATGATCTTCTGGAAAAGGATTTTCTGCCGATCATCTGCCCGGTAGGCCTGGACAGGGAATACAATACTTATAATATAAATGCAGATGATGCGGCGTGTGCCATTGCCCGGGCTATGAGGGCAGAGAAGCTGGCATTTCTGACGGATATTGAGGGCGTTTACAAGGATCCTGAGGATCCGCAGACTCTCATTTCAGAGCTCCGGGTGTCTGAGGCCCGGGAACTGATGCAGAAGGGGTATATAGGAGGCGGAATGCTTCCGAAGCTGCACAACTGTATAGAGGCCATTGAACATGGAGTTTCCAGGGTGCATATTCTGGACGGCCGTATTCCCCACTGCCTTCTGCTTGAGATTTTTACAAATAAAGGAATCGGAACTGCGATTTTAAACGACAGTGAACAGAAGTTTTATTATGGAGATTGATGGTATGAATGATTATATGGAAGCTGCAGAACGCAGCCTGGTACATACTTACAATCGTTTCCCGGTAGTGTTTGACCGTGGGGAGGGCGTGTACCTGTATGATACAGAAGGGAAAAAATATTTGGATTTTGCAGCCGGGATTGCAGTATCAGGACTGGGGTATGCAGATCGGGAGCTGAACACAGCGTTAAAGAGTCAGATTGACCGGCTGATGCACACGTCAAATCTGTATTACAATACGACCTGTGCAAAGGCAGCCCGGGAACTTTTGAAAGCTTCCGGGATGGACAGGGTATTCTTCACAAACAGCGGAACAGAGGCGAACGAAGGTGCATTGAAGGCGGCCAGAAAATATGCATGGAAGAAAGAAAACGGCCGTTACGAATTTATTGCTATGAAAGACTCCTTCCATGGACGGAGTATGGGAGCATTGTCCGTGACAGAGCATGAGGCGTACCGCGCACCTTTTGAACCGCTGATCCCGGGGGTTACATTTGCAGAGTTCAATAATCTTGAAAGTGTCAGATCATTAGTTACAGATCGTACCTGTGCCATTATCCTGGAACCACTTCAGGGGGAGGGCGGCATTCATATGGCCACTTCGGAATTCATGTCCGGCATCCGAAAGATCTGTGATGAAGAAGGGCTCCTGATGATCTGTGATGAGATACAGTGCGGTATGGCACGTACCGGATCTATGTTTGCATGGCAGTCCTATGGGACGCGGCCGGATATCATTACGATGGCCAAGGCTATTGGAAGCGGCGTCCCGGTCGGAGCATTCGGAATGACGGAAGAAGTTGCCAAATATTCTTTAGAACCTGGCGATCATGGGACTACCTATGGTGGAAATCCATTTGCCTGTGCGGCGGTGGCGAAGACTCTTGAGATCTTTGAAGAGCGCGAACTGTGTGCCCATGTGCGCGAGGTGGGGGCATATCTGGCGGAACAATTGGACCGGCTGGTAGAAGAGTGTGAAACACTGGTAGAGCGCAGAGGCGTGGGTTTGATCCAGGGAATTAAAATGACGAAACCGGTAGCCGGGACAATCGCGAAAGCGTTAGATGAAGGGCTTCTGATCATCAGCGCCAGAAGTGATGTGATCCGTCTGGTTCCTCCGCTGGTGATTGAAAAAGAGCATGTGGACGAAATGATTATGAAACTGAAGAAAATATTGTAAATAAAAACCAGTCGTCTGGATATACTATTAACAAAAATGTGGAGGTATATCAGGATGATTGGTTTTTTAATTGCAATTCTGTCCGGTGCTCTTATGAGTGTGCAGGGGGTTTTTAATACACAGGTTACGAAGGAGGCCGGCGTGTGGGTCAGCAACGGATGGGTACAATTGAGTGCATTTGCAGCCTGTCTGCTGGCGTGGTTTGTGGCCGGGAGGGACAGTGTATCAGCTCTTGCCAGAGTAGAGCCGAAATACCTGCTTCTCGGCGGTGTGATCGGGGCAGGGATTACTTGGACAGTCATCAAGAGTATGGAACAGCTGGGGCCTGCAAAGGCAGCGCTGCTCATTGTAGTTTCACAGCTGATCGTGGCATATGCGATAGAGCTTATGGGGATGTTCGGAGTAGAAAAAGAGCCGATCCAGTGGCGCAAGGTAATCGGTATGCTGATTGCGCTGATAGGAGTTGCAATTTTCCAATGGAAATAGTAAAATGAATTTGTCTGGGCATAAGAGGGGTATTTACAGTTCCGACAGACTGTAAAGGAGTAATTTATGCGTAGAAATTTTATAAGAATGTATGTGTGTGCGGCAGTTGCCTGTATCTGGATGTTTACAGGCTGTTCCGATAAGGCCGGGGAGGAGTCTGCACTTTCGGAAATAGAGGCAGCTTCTGAGGAAGCGGCCCGGGACGGGGCAGATGACGGGGTTCCGGAAAAGGGAGCATCGGAGAAAGAGGCTGAAGCCAGTATTTATGTACATGTCTGCGGGCAGGTGCATCACCCGGGAGTATATGAACTTCAAGAGAACAGCCGCCTGTATGAGGCTATAACGGCTGCCGGGGGTCTGACAGAGGCGGCAGCAGATACCTATTTAAATCAGGCGGAAATACTGACAGACGGTCAGCAGATTTATGTGCCGTCCGGCGAAGAGGTTCAGGCACCGGCGGATCTTTTGCAGCGTCCGGAGGCTGGGGACGGAAAAGTAAATATCAATACTGCGTCCAGGGAGGAATTAATGACCCTCACCGGTATCGGAGAGGCAAAGGCAGAGGCGATTATCAGGTACAGAGAGGATAAAGGGAGTTTTAAATCTGCGGAAGAGTTAAAAGAAGTAGAAGGCATTAAGGATGGAGTTTATAACAAAGTAAAGGACCAGATTAAAGTTTCATAAGGTCAAAGTTTAATAAGGGAGAATCAAAATGGCAGGGAAGAGAGTATTAGTTGTTGACGACGAAAAATTAATCGTAAAAGGGATCCGCTTCAGCCTGGAGCAGGACTCAATGGAGGTAGACTGTGCCTATGACGGGGAGGAGGCTCTGAAGCTTGCGAGGGAGAATGCATATGATATGATCCTTCTTGATGTGATGCTGCCCAAATATACAGGGTTTGAAGTGTGCCAGCAGATCCGGGAGTTCTCTGACGTGCCGATCATCATGCTGACGGCCAAGGGAGAGGATATGGATAAGATTCTCGGGCTTGAATATGGCGCCGACGATTACATAACCAAACCTTTTAATATCCTGGAGGTCAAAGCCAGGATCAAGGCTATCATGAGGCGTGTCGGCAAGAAGAACGGAGAGTCTTCTAATGATAAGGTGATTGTGAAGCGGGATATGAAGATTGATTGTGAGAGCAGGAGAGTCGTTATCGGGGAAAAGGAAATTAACCTCACTGCCAAGGAATTTGACCTGCTGGAACTTTTGGCTATGAACCCGAATAAGGTATACAGCAGAGAAAATCTTCTGAACATCGTCTGGGGGTATGAGTATCCGGGAGATGCAAGAACAGTGGATGTACATATCAGGAGGCTTCGCGAGAAGGTGGAGGCAAATCCGAGTGATCCAAAGTATGTATATACAAAGTGGGGAGTGGGTTATTATTTCAAAGGTTAGTAAATATATCAGGACAAATATGTTAAGGAGCCTCCGTTTTCGGATTATTGTTATTATCATTATAGCCGGTATCATACCGGGATTGATTATGAAAGCGGTGATCCTTAACAGTTATGAGAAACGTGCAGTAGAGGTACGGACTGCGGAGATACAAAATCAATGTACCATTCTTTGTAACCAGTTGAGTGCATCCGACTATTCAAAAGGGGTTACGTCTGAGGTTATCAGGACAGAGCTTGTCCAGTTATCGAACATTTATAACGGGCGGGTAATGGTGATCGACAATGGATACCGTATAATAGAAGATACATATGATATGGATAACGGAAAAACAATCGTGTCCGAGGATGTTATCCTATGCCTTTTTGAGGGAAAGGGAACCAGCCATTATGATGCCAGGAACAAATATATTGAGGTGACATCCCCGATTATTGACCTTGCAACAGACCGCGTGACAGGGGTTATGCTGGTGAGTATTTCCACGGATCCCATTGCGGACAGCCTGAATGTGCTGGGGGAAAATTCCAACATTACAGAGATTACCATGGGGATTATCATTATGATCCTGGCGGTGGTGTGCGGGTTTCTGATGGTGAAGCCTTTTGAGAGAATCACATCTTCAATCTCCGCCGTTACAGAAGGGTATGAGAATAATTATCTGCACGAGAAGGCATATACAGAGACCAGGCTTTTGTCTGAGGCATTCAACAAGATGCTGGGAAGGATGAAGATCCTGGATGATTCCCGCCAGGAATTTGTATCTAATGTATCCCATGAGCTTAAGACACCGCTGACTTCGATGAAGGTGCTGGCGGATTCTCTGCTGCTCCAGGAAGATGCGCCGGCCGAGCTTTATAAGGAGTTTATGAGTGATCTCTCTGAGGAGATTGAAAGAGAAGATAAGATTATCAATGATCTGCTCTCTCTGGTAAAGATGGACAAGACGGCAAATACCATGAATATCAAGCTGGAAAATATGAATGCACTGATCGAGAGAATCCTGAAGCGCTTAAGGCCGATTGCGGCTACACGCAATATTGAGGTGGTGTTTGAGAGTTTTCGGCCGGTGACGGCAGAGATTGATGAGATGAAGCTGTCCCTGGCTCTCACCAACCTTGTGGAAAATGCGATCAAGTACAATAAAGAAAATGGCTGGATTCATGTTTCCTTAAATGCAGACCATAAATTCTGTTATATTGAAGTGGCGGATTCCGGTATCGGCATAGCGCAGGAGGAGGCAGACCATATTTTTGAACGCTTTTATCGGGTAGATAAGTCACATTCCAGGGAGATCGGCGGCACGGGGCTTGGGCTTTCCATCGCAAGAAGTGCGGTGGTTATGCACAGAGGATCTATCAAAGTATACAGCCAGGTCGGAGAAGGAACCACATTTACGGTACGTATTCCTCTGATCTATGTGGTAGGAAGGGAGAAGCAGTGATGAAAAGGAAATATTTGGAAGTCAGTATCCTGCTTGTCATGCTTCTTCTGACTGCATGCAGCGGCAGGAGATATATTGGAGACAACGAACCCCGCATTTATTATGTGAATGTGGAGGGAACAAGACTGATAAAAGAAAGCTATGAGTTCGACGGGGATTCCAAAGAAGATAAAATTGCCCGTACTTTGGAGGTATTACAGGAGGAAACAGACTCGGTAGATTATAAAAGTCCGTTTCCTGAGGGAATCTCGGTAATAAAATGGGAGCTGAAGGATACGACGCTGAACCTGTATTTCGACGGTGCATACAGTGAGCTTAACAGTTCCGAGGAACTGCTTTTAAGAGCTGCCGTGGTACAGACGCTGGTGCAGATTTCCGGTGTTGAGTATGTCCGGTTTTTTGTGCAGGATATGCCGCTTCAGGATCACAATGGCCAGGATATGGGGTATATGCGTGCAGAGGATTTTGTGCAGAATGTAGGGTCGTCTCTTCACACCTATCAGGCAGGGGATTTTAAATTATATTTTGCAAATGAAAAAGGGGACAGGCTGCTGGAGGAAAGTGTCAGTGTCCGTTATAACAGTAATATGTCAAAGGAAAAGTTGATTGTGGAGAAGCTCCTGAAAGGACCGTCCAAGGACGGACTGTATCCTGTGATCGCACCGGAGACGGAGATTCTTGGCGTGTCTGTGAGAGACCGGATCTGCTATGTGAATTTTGACGATGGTTTTTTGAATACGTCATATAAGGTTGACCCCAATCTGACAGTATATGCGCTGGTAAATTCCATTGCCGAAAATCATACGGTAGACCAGGTACAGATCCTGGTGAATGGAGAGTCCAATGCTGTCTATCAGGGAAGCGTGGATCTGAGCAGGCCGTTTTCACCGGATTTTGACTATGTAGAGGAAGAAAAAGATTGAAAAACAGACGATTGTGCAGTATCTGCCTGCTTATTTGTCTGATAATCGGTATTAGAATCGTCTGTGGAGGGCAGAAGCTGATGAAAGAGTTTCGTCCCTCCGAGACGGAGCTTTACCTGGAGGATCAGCAAGACATTGTTTTGTCAGGGCGTGTATACGACAAGACAGAGAAAGAAAAATATCAGGTTTTATATCTTAAAAACAATTCTATTCCATATCATCAGCAATCGCTGAAGGAATCCAGACTGATCATATACGATGAAGAAAAACACAATATTAGTATCGGAGACGTTCTGACAATACAGGGGAGTATCCGGTTTTTTCAGCCTGCACCGAATCCGGGGAATTTTGATGCCAAGCTTTATTATCAGAAACAGAATATCCATGCAAGTGTATGGGCGGAGTCGATACAGAAAACAGGGGACGGCCGGTATACATTATCAGAAAGAATAAAAAATCACCTGCATCGGTTCAGGCAGAAGTGGAGAGGCCATCTCTATGAAGCAATGGGCGACGAGGACGGCGGTGCACTGTCTGCCGTGCTTCTGGGGGAGAGACAGGGAGTGGATGAAGATCTGAAGACACTTTATCAGATTAACGGGATTGCTCACATCCTTGCTGTCTCTGGCCTCCATCTTTCTTTTATCGGGATTGGGATCTATCAGATATTAAGAAGGCTGACCGGCTCTTACACGATTGGCGGGGCATGCGGCATCCTGTTTTTGGTATTATATATTCTTATGATTGGGCTTACCGTATCTGCGGTGCGGGCGCTTATCATGTTTCTGTTCCGGGTGGGAGCAGAAATGACAGGACGGCGTTACGATGCACCGACAGCGCTTTCTGCTGCTGCGGTCGCGGTGCTGCTGTGGCGGCCGCTCAGTCTGTATGACGGTGGGTTCTGGCTGTCCTTTGGGGCAGTGTTCGCGGTTCTTACGGTGGTGCCGGTGGTGCAAGATGTATTTAGCCGGACAGAGTCCGCCAGCCCCGCTAAAGCGTGCATTGCGGGAGGCTCCACAATATATAATAACGGACAGCATGCCAGTTCTGTATGTGTGTATTTGGGGAAAGCCTGGAAACAGGTATGGCAGATGATTATGCAGGGACTGACAGCCAGTATTGGTATCAATCTGGTCATCTTTCCGATTCTGCTCTATTATTTCTTTGAATTTCCTATTTATTCTTTTATTTTGAATATCTTTGTGATTCCTCTGATGTCTGTCTTATTATTTCTCGGAATGGAAGGAAGCTTATTTGCATCGTGGGTTGTTCCTCTATCTGTTTTACCGTTTCGGATATGCAGCAAAATTCTGTGGATTTATAAAATGAGCTGTGAGATAATGCTTCGGTTGCCGGGAGCAAGACTTGTGATCGGAAGGCCTGATACGTGGCAGATCATAGTATATTACGGGACTTTGTTTTTGGGGTTGCTCATATTAAGGTATATTTTATTAATGAAGAAATGTGAGGAACGAAGGAATCAAAGTTTATTAGTGACAAAATGCGGGAAGAAAAGAGATCACAGAAAACAAGAAAATCGTGGATGCCAGGGAAATCAGAGAAAACAAAAAGCAGGTTGGGCGGTAGTTCTCCTGTGGGCAGTGGGAATCGTGATTCTGACGGTTCGTTTTGAAGAGGCAGGGAAGCTCACGACCGTAGTACTTGATGTGGGACAGGGGGACGGAATCTTCATGAAAGGTCCAAAGGGCGGCACCTATCTGGTGGATGGCGGGAGCAGCGATGTCAAAAAGGTGGGACAGTACAGGTTGGAATCATTTCTGAAATCCCAGGGGGTGGGAGTGATTGATTATGTGCTGATATCTCATGGTGACAGTGATCATACGAATGGAGTAGAGGAGTTGATTGAGAGACAGGAGATGGGGGTAAAGATCGGGACGCTGGTATTACCGGTGCAGGAGGTGTGGGATGAGGCGTTGGCAGGTCTGGCAGAGAAGGCGAAAGCTTATGGAATTCGTGTGGCTGTGATGGAAGCGGGACAGAGTATCCGGGAAGGGAATATGACGATTACATGTATACAGCCGGGGAAGCTAGGAACGGAGACAGAGCATAGGGAGTCTGAGATACGGGAACCTGAGGTACGGGCTGCGGAAGGAGGATACGAATCGGGGAATGCGGCATCTATGGTATTGGCAGTTAAGTTCGGAGAGTTTGATATGCTGCTGACCGGGGATGTGGAGGGAGAAGGGGAAGGGCAGCTTACAGAGCAGTTGGAAGAGCAATACCGGGGGTGTACATGGGAGGTCTTGAAAGTGGCGCATCATGGCTCGAAGAATTCATCATCTGAGGAATTTCTCCGGCAGGTCAAACCTGCGTATGCGTTTATTTCAGCGGGGCAGGAAAAACGGTATGGGCATCCTCACCAGGAAACAATAGAAAGGCTTGCAGATGTAGGAAGTAAGGTTTATTCTACACAGGAGAAAGGGGCACTTATCGTGGAGGTTGAAGACGGGGAAACAATGAAAGTTGGGAGTTACTGGTCACGAAGTGAACAGTAACAGCCGGAAGATTGCTATGGAAATGCCGCCGCGTAGTTGCTATAATGTATTTAATAATCTACAGCTGGAAATGGCTTAGAGATGATGGAAGGAGCGTGGAAAGAGATGGAGATGCGAAAGAAGAAACTTCCGATAGGGATTGAAAATTTTGAAGAAATCAGGAAAGAAGATTTTTACTATATCGATAAAACAGGGCTTATTGTCGAATTACTTCATAACTGGGGAGCGGTGAATCTGTTCACTCGCCCTCGGAGATTTGGAAAATCGTTGAATATGAGTATGTTGGAACACTTTTTCTCGCTGAATGGAGATAAGAGTATTTTTAACGGGCTGGAAATTTCAAAAGAAACGACGCTTTGTGAGGAATATATGGGGAAGTATCCGGTTATTTCTGTTTCATTAAAAGGGATTGATGCGCTCAATTTTGAGATGGCCTTTCGGATGGGAGCTCGGGCCGTGAGACGGACGGCGTCAAAAGTGCAATATCTTTTGGAGAGTGATGTGTTAAGTGAGAGAGACAAATTGGAATATCAGAGCCTTTTGAACAGCGATATGGGCGAATCTACATTTTGTGACAGCCTGAGAATATTGTCAGAAATGCTGGAAAAGCATCATGGTACAAAAGTTATCTTGCTGATTGATGAATATGATGTTCCATTGGCAAAAGCTCATGCGAATGGATATTATGACCAGATGCTTTCCCTGATCCGAAGTCTCCTTGGAGAGGCGCTCAAAACAAATAACAGCCTGAAACTTGCAGTATTGACGGGCTGCCTTCGGATTTCCAAGGAAAGTATTTTTACCGGGCTTAATAATCTGAAAGTGTTATCGATTGCAGATGAGCGTTTTGATGAGTACTTTGGCTTTACAGACAAAGAAGTGAGAGAACTCCTGGAATATTATGATGTAGCGGATCATTATGAGGAAGTAAAAAAGTGGTATGACGGGTATCAGTTTGGAAATGCATCGGTGTACTGCCCGTGGGATGTGCTGAACCATTGTGACAGGATCAGAAGCGAACCGCGTGTACAGCCGGAAAACTACTGGATCAATACCAGCAGTAATGACGCAGTGAAGCGGTTTATAGAAGAATCGGCAAACGCTGCGACCAAACGGGAGATTGAGCGCCTGATAGCAGGTGATGTCATTATGAAAGAAATTCATCAGGAGCTCACATACTCGGAGATTTACCAGACGATTGATAATATCTGGAGCCTGCTCTTTACCACCGGTTATCTGACCCAGCGGGGAAAAGCAGAGGGAAGGCAGATGAAACTGGCAATCCCCAATATGGAGATTCGGGATATTTATGTGACGCAGATTATGGAATTTTTTAAGGAGAATGTCCGGGAAGACGAGGATACGTTGAACCATTTCTGTGACGCCCTGCAGAATGAAAATGTAGAAAGTGTAGAACAGATTTTCAATGATTATTTAAGGAAGACCATCAGTATTCGCGACACAGCTGTAAGAACGGAAATGAAAGAAAGCTTTTATCATGGTATCCTTTTAGGAATTTTGGGAGTGAAGAACCGATGGGGGATTTCTTCCAACCGGGAAATGGGTGAAGGTTATGCGGATATCCTTGCGGAACCGGATACCGGAGATATGGGGATTATCATAGAAGTGAAATATGCACATGACGGAGATTTGGACAGGGCATGTAAGGAGGCATTGAAACAGATTGAGTATACCAGATATGAGGACGACCTGGCTGACGACGGGGTAGAGAACATCCTGAAATATGGGATAGCATGCTATAAAAAACGGTGCAGAGTCATGCTGGCACAAAAATAATAAATCAAATCAGATATAGTTTTAATTACCGTAAGCCTTTAAGCGATATGGAGGCAGTCCTGAGTATGAATTTAAAGTGCTGTTTTTTTGAGATTTTTTTGCAAAAATTGTTCTCCTCTATTGACATGCAGGTCCATGCGTGATATATTGGTTTCAACAGTAGTCGAGGGCCCTGCATGAGATCCCTGTGACAATTTTTATGGAGGACAAGAATATGCCAACAGTTAAATTTTCGTTAAATGATGAGTACTATGCTGTGTTAAAGGAAATGGCAAAGGAGGATGGTGTTTCTATTCAGGATTGTGTGCGAAATAGGTTATTTAATGTAAAAACAATATTTACGCCTGCGGAGGCTGTAGACCGGGTGATGAAAAAATGTGAATCAGGTGAGTATGAAAAAGGGACTACCTTTACGCTTCCAAAATTATACGGGGAATCATGGACAATAGAAAGAGGCGTTGCAGGTGCATTTGGCAAGCAGTTTTTTAATTATGTTACAGATGTATGCCCTGAAAAAATAGGATATGTGGGCATGACAAATTATGGAAGACATGCACAATATGTAGTAAAATAGGAAGGGAAGATTGAAAATGAATGTAACTATTAGAACAGCAATTCAAAATTATATATCTGTAAATGGGCCAACAGAGAGCAGACTTATAATTGATATCATGGCGAAAAGATTCACAACTACAAAACAGCGTATTAGCGGCAATATCTCATATATGGTTTGCAAAGCAGGTACACTTTCAATTATCAGAAACAGGCCTCACAGTATTGTTTACTAATACATAGGGAACGCAGGAATCCAGCCTTACATTTTCAAGATAGTGTTTCAAAGCGGCAAATGTCTCATTTGCCGTTTTGAACATAAACGAAAATGGGACACTTTCTTAAATAACATTCCAATTTTTATAAATTACTAAATTCCACCATTTTTAAGAATTCTCGAACATTTTCATTATCACTCTTATGAAATACTTCATCACAGCTGCCGTCAGCTTCAATTTTTCCTTCGTGCAAAAATGCAACACGAGTCGCAAAATGGCTGACTGCATTAAGTTGATGTGTTACAATTAACATGGTCTGTCCCTCTTGAGCCAAATCATTGATCGTTTGAAATACTTCATGTGCCAGTTCAGGGTCTAAGGACGATGTAGGTTCATCAAATGCCAATATTTCAGGGTCCATTGCCAGCGCTCTGGCAATGGCAACACGCTGCTTTTGTCCTCCGGAAAGAGTTGAGGGATACTGTAATGCTGCCTCTGAGAGTTTTACCTTTCTTAGCAATTTTTCGGCCTTTTGCTTTGCTTCTTTATAGGACATTGCTTTGATTGTCATTAATGGTTTCATAATATTTTCTTCCACTGTATAGTGCGGGAACAGATTGAAGCTTTGAAAAACCATTCCTATAATTCCGACAGTATCATTTTTATTAGTGATCCGCTTCTCTTTTAAAAACAATTCGCCAGACTGAAATTCTTCTAATCCGGCTATACATCTAATCAGTGTACTCTTTCCCGAACCACTTGAGCCGACAATAGCTACGACATCACCCTTTTCAATATTCAGATCAATTCCTTTCAGTACTTCTTTCCCTCCAAATGATTTTTTTAATCCCTTTACCTGTATTATTGCTGCCATAACGAAGCCCTTCTTTCTAACCATTTTGCAAAGAACGTCAATGAATATGTAAGAACAAAATATATGATTCCTAACAAAATATATATTTCAAACGGATGATATGTTTTTGCATATACTTGATTTCCTAGTTTTGTCAATTCAACTACCGGTAAAACGGATACAATTGATGTTTCTTTAATAATTGAAGAAAATCCATTCATAAATGACGGAATAGCTATTCTCATCGCCTGTGGCAGTACAATGTGTATATTGGTCTGAAAAGAATTATAACCAAGCATATGTGCTGCTTCATATTGGCCTTTGTCTACCGCAAGAATGGCTGCACGAACATTTTCAGACAGATAGGATCCACTGTTCAGTCCCATAGTTACTATCGCTGCCACTATCGGATCCAATTTTATTCCTAAACTTGGTAATCCATAATAAACAAAAAATAATTGAACCAAAAGAGGGGTGCCTCTAAATACTTCAACATAGATGCTCAAAATAAATTGAATTATGCTAGGCAGTTTTTTACTTCTGCAGCTGCCTACTATAATAGAAATTAAAGTGCCCAGCATAAAGCCGGCCACTCCAATTTCAATCGTTATTTTCAGGGCTGCTGGAAGCAGTGAAGCATATGGTACAAGAATTGTAAAATCTAATTTATTCATTCGCGATCACTTCTTTCCCTAAATTATCATATATTATGAAAACCACTTTTCTACAATCTCATCGTATTTTCCGCTTGATTTCAATTCATTAAGCGCCTTGTTATAGGCATCGGTAAACTGCTGTTTTCCGTTTCCGATTACACCTGCTACGTTGATTTCATTGATTGGCTCTTCCACAATAATAATATCACCGCCAGCTTCAACTTTTTGTTTTGCCCATGTGTCTTCTACAACCTGTGCATCAATGTTGTCATTCTGAAGATCGGCAAATGCTTCGGAATGTCTGTTATATGGTGCAGATTCAACGTTAATTCCATCCTCTTCAAGACTCTGTACAGCATATTCAGAAGTACTTCCTGCATGACTGCCTACCTTTTTCCCTTCTAAATCCTTCTTAGACTTAATATTTTTGTCTTTTGTAAGAATAACTTCAGAAATTGCATAATAGTTTTCTGTCACACATAAGGTTTCAGATGCGGCGTCAGCTTCTTCCGGAGACATTCCAGACATAATAATATCAAAATCATCATTCTGTAATCCGGCAATCAATCCTTCATACGGTGTATTTACGAATTCTACTTCTACACCCAATTTTTCACCGATTGCATTAGCAAGATCCACATCAAATCCTTCAATATCACCGCTCTCATTAATCGTTTCAAACGGTGGGTATTCCGGACACATTCCAACCTTCATTACGCCAGCTTTTTTCAAATCATCCAAAGAAGTATCCTCTTTTGCGGATTTTGAATCAGACGAACCACCATTTCCACCGCACGCTGTAAGCATGCATGTCATCATTGCTGAAACTAATGCAATGACCAAAACTCTTTTTTTCATTTTCAAACCCTCACTCTCTTTTTCTTTATGTAAAAGTATTTTTACAACACATTTAGTATTTCTTGATACGATTGCAGATCCATTTCATTTATAGCATAAAAGTTTGTTTCTATATTATTTGCACTTATTAATTTATTCAATTCTTCCATCATTACACCCATACCTTTTTCGACGCGAAGGTTCTCAATTTTCTTCTGATATGGATTTAATTCAATAAACTCCCCGCCCCAATCACCTTTTGGTGTAATATTAACCGCACAAGTCGGACTATAATCTGCACCGATTACTGCACTTATCTTGTAACCATGTTTCGCATAATCCACAACTTGATACACAATTGGTTTTAGTAACTCAGCACATTTTTCTCTAAATGCAGGAAAATCATTTTGTTCATATACAATGCCCCAACGTTGAGAACCGTACATAGCCATTTCCACACAAGGCAATTGAATGATCCCATAGCCTTTAGCAATCAATTCTCCTATTAAATTTGACCCGCCTTTTGCGTTTGCAATTCCATATACCTTTGCATTCACGTTAAGTAAACAATGTGTTGCCAAAACGATTTTCTTTTCTCTATTCATAAGATTTTCTTTTCTTTCATTTAGTTAATGACTAGCATTTTAATTATATTGTTTTTAGCAGTTTACATCAAATAGATAATTATAATATTTAAACATTACTTATTAATTTTATCTATATATGTTAGTGCTTTTAAGAGGAAGGAACTTTTTCACACAGGAAACTGTCATTTTTTCACGGTTGATCTAATTTTCGTACAGGGCAGCAATTTTTTGTATTCTGCGTTTCATTTCTGCCCGGATATGTAACGGTTCTAAACATTCACATTTATCCCCGAAACTGAAAAGAATATTGTAGTAGTATTCATTCTCTATAAATGGGAAATTGACAATGTAATATTCTTCACAGTCTGGTGAGAAGTGTTCGTAGGTGCAAAAATCAAGTACCCTGTCCATGATCGATTTATGAACACGGATTTTTATTTTTGTTTGCATGGTCTCCAGGACTTCCGCAAAATCTAAAGCCGGTTTTTGATATTCCTGCGGGATAAAAGTTTTTTCCTGGATTTGCAGATTTGACATACGGGATAGTCTGAACATGCGGAAATCATTTCTTTTGTGACAATACCCGTGCAGATACCAATGACTGCTTTTCAATACAAGCTGATATGGCTCGACTGTCCGTGATGATATATTTCCGTGGTGGGCTACATATTCAAACGAAAGCAGCCTGCTTTCCTGCAAAGCTGCTTTAACGATTTCTAAGTACAGTTGTATGTTTCTGCTCCCCGTCCAAGGACTTAAATCTATACATATTTGATTTACTTTTAATTCAATAGCTTTTGCTCTGTCGGCAGGGATAAAGCTTTTTACTTTCGCAAGGGCATTTATCAGTTCCTCACCTCGTATCATGTTGGAAAGGCCGGAAAGCCCCATTAAGATAGCGGAAAGATCAGCAGCCGAAAAGATTTTTTTATCAATCTTGTAGTTCTGCATGATTTCAAAGCCTCCGCCCACTCCTGGTGTTGAATGAATAGGGATACCGGCCATGTTAATGGCGTCTATATCCCGGTAGATTGTGCGAGGTGATACTTCAAACAGATCGGCCAACTCTTGTGCACCTATGCGCTCTTTGTCAAGAAGTATCATTATAATACTAACAAGCCTGTCAATTTTCATATGGAAGCCGCCTTTTCCTTCATATTGTTGCCATATAGTTGTCAATAATCATATGCTACAATAAAAAAGCAGGCAAATCAACAAAACAATGAAAATGGAGGGATTTATGTATACTATTTATGTTTATGTTCTTGATACTTTAGCCGACTGGGAACTGGGGCATGTTATTTCGGAGCTAAATTCCGGCCGGTTCTTTAAAAAGGACGCACAGCGTGTTTTGCTGACAACAGTCAGCAATTCTAAAGACCCCATCAAAACAATGGGAGGGCTGACAGTTGTGCCCGATTGTTCAATTGATGATATTGTAGTAAGTGAAACAAGTGTGCTGCTTTTACCGGGAGCAGATAGATGGAAGGACCCGAAACATGGAACTATTATTAAAAAAGCAGCCGAATTACTCGCGGTAGGTGCAGCGGTGTGTGCAATCTGCGGAGCGACTGCTGCACTTGCTGATTACGGGTTGCTGGATCAACGCCGGCATACCAGCAATGGACCGGGATTTCTTGAAATGGTTTCACCTGGTTACAAGGGGCAGAGTTTTTATGTAGACGAGCCGTCTGTAACAGATAACAATCTTATTACTGCAAGTTCTACCGGAGCTTTACTGTGGGCGAAGCAAATTATTGAAAATATGGGTGTTTTCCAATCAGACACATTAGAGGCGTGGTATGAATACTTTAGTACCGGTGAGCCGGAACATTTCTTTACTCTCATGCAAACCTTGCCGTCCGGCAATGAAAATTAAATTTGTCAGACAGTTAGCAGGTTATTTTTGTCAATCTGTATTTTTGAAAATGTAAAAAACTCTCCAGGCTTCAAAAGACGAAGCCGGAGAGTTTGTCAACAGCAAGGGAAGCGGTAGGCTGAAAGTAAATATCCTTTCCTTGGTTGCTCTCATACATAAAATCCTTTAATGGCTTACTGGTATATTTTGAAAAATCACCGTATATAGCAAACCTCACGCCATAGTTGATGAATTTCTGCAATATTTCTCCTGCCAGACAAGTACTCAAGACAAAGAAATCATTTACAATCGCTTCCTTGTTCACGGCAATATTCGTGCAGCCCGTTTCGTATTTTACTGTCATGATCAAGTCTAATGCCGACTGAGTATCTGTGATCAGCAGTTCGTCACTGCTCACAACTGCAATTTCTGTATTATTTTTCTTTATAACTTCTGTTTTCATTTTCTACCTCCTGTTATTCGTATATACTTTCAATCAAATGGTCAACCATAAAGTCAAAGGTTTCCATGTGATTGTATGGAAGAATATTCTTGCTTTTAATATTCATGATTAAAGAGTAAATCACTGACATTGCCAGATCCGCATCAACTTTGAATTTCAAATACGGCTGGTCCCCAAAAAGCTGCCGGCTCATTTTATTGGATTCCCCGATTTTTGCTGCCTGTTCTTCTGATAGCTTGTTCGTCAGAATTGTGAAATCTGTACTGTCCGAATCGTACAAAAAATTATTTTTATCATATTCCCGATAAATGAGCTTTAAGGCTTCTGCAGCGCCGTACTTATCTTTGTGTTTTTCCATTATCTCAGATGCCGCATTGCAGATTTGTTCTTGTACGGAGCACAATACCTCGCAAAAGAGAGCTTCCTTCGATTCAAAGAAAAGATAAAATGCCCCCTTTGATATGCCCGCCTGCCTGCAAAGGTCATCAACTCCTGTTCTCTTATAGCCGTACTGTGTCCAGCTCTTTTTACAGGCTTCCAGCAAACTTTTTTTAATATTTTCTTTCTCGCGCTCTGTAAAGCTTCTTGCCATATCGTTTCCTCCCATATATGACTCAAAATACTGGTTTGGTCATATATAAAATACATTATATGCAAGTGTAAGTCAAGAATTATTTTCAAAATTGCAAAAATTTCATATTGACCCTCTGTTTGGAATGTGATATATTTATCTCATAAGAGGTAAATATATCACGTAAAAAGGAGGCTGTATGAAAGATATGAATCAATCAGATGAAATGCAAAGTAAAAAGGGTATAAATGGAAGCGAAAGGAACGAAATAGGGGAGAAAGTGAAGGATAACAAAGGGAAGCAGATGACAATCCTTACTCAAAACAGGTATAGCAGAATTTTGAACGGCATTGCATGGATCGGTGCAGGAATATTTGACATACCGGATAATCCGGTCTGTTTCAACATAAGTATGGTCTTTGTGGCCTTTGCAGTCTTTCTCTTACTGAGAGTGGGATTGAGCTCAACAGAGAGCGAGGATGAGATGTCGGTCCGTAACCTTACAAAGGCCAGGGAGTTGACAATGATATGGACACAGACTATATTTTTGGTTATTTGGGTGGCTGCAGGTTTCGTTCAGGCAATGCCGCTGCATGTCGAATGGGGGCGGCTGTTTGCACCCACATTTCTTATTTTGGCGGGGCTGGAAGATTTGCTTGTAGGTTTTCACTTTCGGAGATTAGAGAAGGAGTAAGCGATGCCGGTATTAAAAACGAGAATGCATGAGTTCCGAAAGGAAATGAACCTGCAGCAGGCTGAGCTTGCTGAGATGGTGGGAGTCCGCAGGGAAACGATCGGGAAGCTGGAAAATGGGAAATATAATCCGTCCCTGAAATTGGCTATGGATATTGCAAAGGTATTTGGCCGTACTGTTGAGGAAGTTTTTACCTTTGAGGACAACAGAAATTGATTTGTCAGAGCAGCCAGACAATAGACAGAAGCTGCTGAGGAAGGAGGGGCTATGAGATCTCTTTTTTTGAAAGGTCTTTGGGGACGGAGAAAAAGTTATCTGATGGTGATAATTTGCGGGATGTTTCAAGTCTCAATTACTTTTACTATTTCAGCATTGGTGGATTACCTATCGCTGATGGCTGACGGACGTCTTTCTGATTTCCTGGATGTGACCATTCTGTCGGAAACATTTTTCCTTACGTATGGATTACTGTTTTTTTGATGATCCTGGTTTTTTTGTCCTATATCAGGAGACGGGCGGGGGATTATGCAGTGTTGAATAGCCTGGGGATTAAAAAGAAGCATAGGTATATGTTTGTCGCCTGTGAGTATGGAGGGGTTTTTGTACTGTCCCTTGGCGGAGGGATTGTGTTTGGAATTTTGCTGTCCGGATTGTTGAAATATGGTTTATTAAAGATATTTTCAGATATGACAGTCAATTTGTATTATGGGACATCACCCTGGCAGATGGTGATTATCGTGCAGGTGGTCACTTATATTATGATATTCATTTTTTTTGATGAAACGATTGCATGTCTGGGAATAGAGGCCCTTCTGACTCTGGGCAGAAGAGGCGGGAGAAACTATAAAAGGCATTTCCTGCTTTTATGTGCCGGCCCTGCGTTAATAATAGTTTCTTTTGTAAATATGGGGCTTTACTGGGGCAAGGGGGCTGAAGCCGTACCGTCGACGGCAGCCCTTGCGGGGCTGTTTTTACTAATGATGACAATGAGCGGGAATCATTTTGACAGGATCAGAAGACAGGGGAAACCATATTATAAAAAGATCATCTGGCTGGATAACTGGTATCAGCAGTTTTTTTACAATATAAATACATCCTTTACAATTGCTGCATTCCTGTTTGTGATTGCATTTTCATTTTTTGTATCACTGCTGGATCATATCCCTGTTACGGCTCCTGAAAATTTTCCATATGATCTCGTGTGGATGGCGAATAAAGAGGATCGTGGGTTTCTGGAGCATCTGGAAAGGGAACATGGAGCAGTAATAAAAGAACAGCCGTGCTTCCGGGTTGCTACAGGTGATTTTGCCGAGCAGATGGCAATCTCTGCTTCTGCGTATGAAGCATGGACGAACAGGCACCTTGACCTGGAGGGGCGGGAAATTTATGTGGTGTATCAGAGAGACAGGGCGGACAGGAATTCATTGGGAATTGACTATAATACGGAAACACCGGATCTTTATATAGGATGTGCAAAAAATGATTTATGGATTTATGTTCAGGGCAGTATAATACCCGGCAATCAGTTTGAAAATGATTATCAGATAACGGGCTGCGAGGATCGTATTCTGACAGGTATCCTGAGCGCTGCAAATCAGGAAAATATCATTGTTTTTTCAGATGATTATTTTGATGAGGTGTGCAGGAAGGCTGAAGGGGCTGATTTAGCTGTTATGATGCAGATTCCCCGCGATTATCAGACAGTGACAGAAAAAATATACTCTTACGCAGGAGAACATAGCCAGAAAAATTTCTTCAGCCCGGAGGATAACAGTAACCTTATTTATGAAAAAAGACTTCTGCTGAAGGCAGAGCGGCATAGTAAAGTGCTTCTTGCTGCGGCGAATGGAATGAATATACTTATTTTATTTATATGTGCTCTTTTTGTCTTCGGGATTAAGACGGAAAATGATTTTGACCAGCTGAAACAAAAGCATGAGTTGTATTTCCAGTCTGGAATACCGGATAAAAAACAGAAGAGAGCAATCAGAAATGAGATCGCGGTTCCGGGTATTATTTCAGTTTTCTATGGGCTGGGGGTGTCTTTTGTGTTTATCGCAGAAAAAATATACCTTAAGAACATGGAACGTTTCTGGAATGTTCGGTATGTACTGGAGATTTTAGTTTTGTTTGGTGTAATCATATTTATATTTGGACTTGTAATAGTAGTTTTTGCTGTCAGCCATTGCAGGAGGATCAGGAGGGGGTTGAAAGATGAGCCGTGAAAATAATCAATGTATTTTGGATGTTGCTGACCTGGAAAAAAGCTATCATGCCGCATTCGGGGGAGAAGAGATCATCTATCCTGTGCTGGGCGGCCTCACGTTTCAGGTGGAGCCCCGGGAACTGGTAGCAATCATGGGACGTTCCGGGTGCGGAAAAACTACACTGCTGAAAACTCTGGGGATGCTGGAGCGTCCGGACAAAGGGACGATTTTGTATAAAGGAGTGAATACCGCACAGCTGCATGGAGATGTGCTGGCCGGGATAAGAAGAAAAGAACTGGCATTTATTTTTCAGGATTTCCATCTTATGGACAGTCTGTCAGTCAGGGAGAATATAATGCTGCCATTGATTCTGGACGAAGCGGATTATGAGAAAAGTCTTCATACAGTTTCGGAGATTGCAGAGAAATTCGGCCTGAAGGCATTGCTTGACAAGAAACCCTATGCACTGTCCGGAGGAGAGAAGCAGAGGACGGCGATTTGCAGGGCAATGGCAATGGATCCGCAATTGATACTGGCAGATGAGCCCACCGGTAATCTGGATTCCAAATCCTCTCAGCTTGTTATAGAGACATTGAAAGAGATCAACCGGGAAACAGGAAAAACTATTTTGATCGTTACACATGATCCGCAGATTGCAAGCTATTGTAAAAGGATTTTGTTTTTAAAGGACGGGAAGATCTTAGAAGATCTTAAGAGAAGCGGGAGAAGGGAAGAATTTTATCAGAAGATTATTGAAAAAATGATTATGCTGTAAAGATAGTTGAATAAATAAGTGATATCCGATATACTTCTAACAGAGAGAATAAGGCAGGGAATATATGAAAAGTTTAAATGAAGATATCAAGAGCGGTAATCTAAAACAGGTATATCTCCTTTTCGGGGAGGAATCCTATCTGAAAAAGCAGTATAAAAATAAACTGTCCCGCGCCATCCTCCCGGAGGATGACACGGTGAATTATGCCTATTATGAGGGAAAGGGTATCCGGGCGGAGGAGTTGATTGATCTTGCCGAGACCCTGCCGTTTTTTGCGGAGCGCCGACTGATCGTGGTGGAAAACTCGGGATTTTTTAAGAACGCCTCGCCGGAACTTGCAGATTATATGAAGAGCCTGCCGGAGACGGTATGCTTTGTATTTGTGGAAAATGAGGTGGACAAGCGCGGGAAGATGTATAAGACTGTAAAAGCCAAGGGGCGTGTGACGGAGCTGTCCCGCCAGGATGAGAAGACCCTGCTTTACTGGATCGCGGCAAATGTCAAAAAAGAGGGGAAAAAGATGAGAGAGGCAGACGCTAAGTTTCTGCTCTCTAAAGTCGGCACAGATATGGAGAACATCAGCAAGGAACTGGAAAAGCTGTTTTCCTATACTCTTGGCCAGGAAGAAATCACAGTGCAGGATATGAACGATATCTGCACGACGCAGATCACCAACAAGATTTTTGACATGATCGAAGCGGTGGCGGCGAAACGCCAGAAGAAAGCGCTCGATTATTATTATGACCTGCTGGCGTTAAAGGAACCGCCTATGCGGATACTGTATCTTTTAAGCCGTCAGTTTAAGCTTCTTTTGCATGTAAAAGACTTGTCGAAAAAAGGGTATGACAGAGCCGGGATCGCCAGGGACGCAGGGCTGCACCCGTTTGTGGCAGGCAAGTATGTGGAACAGTGCAAAGCCTTCAGGAGCCGGGAATTAAGGGATATCATGGAGGAAGCGGCCCGGACGGAGGAACTTGTGAAAACAGGGCGCCTGGGGGATGTTATGGGGGTAGAACTTTTCATTGTAAAGTACAGTACCCCATGATATACTGTACAGAGAAAAAATACAGCAGGAAAGATATTATAGAATTAAGGGGAATCAAGTAAGTGGCGGGAATAGATCAGAAGAAAATCAGGAATTTTTGTATTATCGCGCATATTGACCACGGGAAGTCTACTCTGGCAGACCGTATTATAGAGATGACAGGGCTTCTTACCAGCCGGGAGATGCAGTCCCAGGTGCTGGATAATATGGAGCTTGAGCGGGAGCGCGGCATTACCATAAAGGCACAGGCAGTCCGTATCGTTTATGAGGCAAAGGACGGGGAAGAGTATATCTTTAACTTGATCGACACGCCGGGGCATGTGGATTTTAATTATGAAGTGTCCCGGAGTCTGGCGGCTTGCGACGGCGCGATCCTGGTAGTGGACGCCGCCCAGGGCGTAGAGGCGCAGACTCTTGCCAATGTGTATCTGGCGCTGGATCACGATCTGGATGTAATGCCGGTGATCAATAAAGTGGATCTTCCAAGTGCAGATCCGGAACGTGTAATGGCGGAGATTGAGGATGTCATTGGCATTGAGGCCATGGATGCGCCTCAGATCTCGGCCAAGACAGGTTTAAATGTAGGGGATGTGCTGGAACAGATTGTGGAGAAGATACCTGCCCCGGGGGGAAATGCCGACGCACCTCTTCAGGCGTTGATTTTTGATTCTCTCTATGATTCCTACAAAGGAGTGATCGTATTTTGCAGAATCAAGGAGGGAACGGTAAAGAAAGGGACCCCCATCCTCATGATGGCAACCGGTGCAAAGGCAGAGGTTGTTGAGGTGGGCTATTTTGGGGCCGGACAGTTTATTCCGTGTGAGGAGTTAAGTGCAGGTATGGTAGGGTATATTACTGCCAGCCTTAAAAATGTAAAAGATACTCGTGTGGGTGACACGATCACGCATGCAGAGAAGCCGTGCAGTGAGCCGCTGCCGGGATATAAGAAGGTCAATCCAATGGTCTACTGCGGTATGTACCCGGCGGACGGGGCCAAATATCCGGATCTCAGAGATGCGCTGGAGAAGCTTCAGTTAAATGATGCGTCTCTTCAGTTTGAGCCGGAGACGTCCATTGCCCTTGGATTTGGGTTCCGCTGCGGATTTCTCGGCCTTCTGCATCTGGAGATCATTCAGGAGCGTCTGGAAAGAGAATATAATCTGGATTTGGTTACGACAGCTCCGGGTGTTATTTACAAGGTATATAAAACAAACGGAGAGGTCATTGAACTGACCAATCCTTCCAATCTGCCGGATCCGTCCGAGATTGAGTATATGGAGGAGCCGGTGGTGAAGGCAGAGATCATGGTGACCTCTGAGTTTATCGGAGCGATCATGGATCTGTGTCAGGAACGGAGGGGAATCTACGACGGCATGGAATACATTGAGGAAACCCGTGCAGTGCTGCGCTATCATCTGCCGCTCAATGAGATTATCTATGATTTCTTTGACGCGCTGAAGTCCCGCTCCAGAGGCTATGCTTCCTTTGATTATGAAATGGACGGCTATGTCCGCTCAGAGCTTGTGAAGCTGGATATCCTTATCAATAAAGAAGAGGTAGACGCCCTTTCATTTATCGTACACGCGCAGACTGCTTACGAGCGCGGACGCAGAATGTGTGAAAGGCTGAAGGAAGAAATTCCGAGACAGCTTTTTGAGATTCCGATCCAGGCGGCCATCGGCAGCAAGATTATCGCAAGAGAGACTGTAAAGGCTATGCGGAAAGACGTCCTTGCGAAATGTTACGGCGGAGATATCACCCGTAAGAAAAAGCTTCTTGAGAAGCAGAAGGAAGGAAAGAAGCGTATGCGTCAGGTGGGCAATGTAGAGATTCCGCAAAAGGCCTTTATGAGTGTATTGAAGTTGGATGATAAATAGATGAAACCGTTAGAGCTGTATATTCATATACCGTTTTGTATCCGAAAATGTTATTATTGTGATTTTCTGTCCGCCCCTGCCGCCGGGCAGGAACGGCAGAGTTATGTAGAGAGCCTTTGCGAGGAGATCCGTTCATACGGAAGCCTCGCAGAGGCTTATCGTATTGTCACTATTTTTGTGGGAGGCGGTACGCCGTCCATTCTTGAGCCGGAGCAGATGGAGGCTGTATTTTCCGCGGTCAGAGATACATTCCCGGTTGCGCGGGGTGCCGAGATTACCGTAGAGATGAACCCGGGAACGGTGGATATGGAAAAGCTTGAGACATACCGGCGTATCGGAGTCAACCGTCTCAGTATCGGGCTTCAGTCTGCGGATGATGGGGAGCTTTTGAGACTTGGAAGGATTCACACATTTGAACAATTCCTTCGTACCTGGCGTCTGGTGCGGGCGGCAGGGTTTCGGAATGTAAATGTGGATCTGATGTCGGCCATCCCCGGCCAAACGGTGGAAAGCTGGGAGCGGACCTTGCGGGCGGCTGCGGAGCTTGGACCGGAGCATATCTCGGCGTACAGCCTGATCATAGAGGAGGGGACGCCTTTCTTTGAGAAATACGGAGACAGAAGTAAAAAAGACAATCTTTCGTGTGATGGCAGGTGTCCGGATAAAGATACGATTTCGGCTGCGGAAGCTCTTCCGGATGAGGACGGGGAGCGGCTGATGTATTACAGGACAAAAGAAATCCTTGAAGCGTACGGGTATCACCGCTACGAGATATCGAATTACGCGAAAGACGGCTTTGAGTGCCGCCATAACCTGGGATACTGGGAGAGGGCTGAGTATCTGGGCGTAGGTACAGGGGCGGCTTCTCTGATGAATAACAGCAGGTGGATCGAAGGAGAAGAGCCGGAAGCTTTAAGCCGGGAGGAACAGATGGAAGAATTTATGTTTCTGGGGCTTCGTAAAACAGACGGCATATCAAAAGCGGCATTTAAAGAGCAGTTTGGATGTCCCCCGGAGAGTGTGTACGGGGATGTGATGCTTCGGATGACAGAGCTTGGGTTATTAAAAGACGCAGACGGATATCTGCGTCTCAGTGAGCGTGGGATTGATGTCAGCAATTGTGTGATGAGTGAATTTCTCCTGCATTGACAGAAGCCGGCATCGATATGCATGGGCTTGTATCTACATTTTCAGAACAATACCAACTACAGCCCCGGCGATGATCCATATAAGAGGATGAAGCTTATTCAGTCCCTTTATCTGGAGTAATATGAAAAATGTTATACAGATCAGCAGGCTGATGTAGTTGATCTTCAGGACAGTGCCTGTGGCAGTTACAAGGGCTATTTTTAAAAGCTCCCACACTGCGTAGCCGATCAGGGCCGCAACGGTAGGGCGAATTCCGTAAAAGACTGCTTTTACCGTACGGTTTTCGCTGAAATTTTCCAGAAATCTTGCAATGAGCACGATAATGATCAAGGCCGGCGCCGTCAGAGCCAGTGTGGCAACGATTGCACCGGGGACGCCTCCGGCATTATAGCCTGCATAAGTAGCCATATTAATGCCGACAGGTCCGGGAGTGCTTTCACTGATGGCAACCATGTTGGCAAGCTCACTGGCTGTGAACCAGTCATATTTTGCAGTCAGATCCATGAGGAACGGGAGGGTGGCCATGCCTCCTCCGATGGAAAAAAGACCGATCTTAAAAAATTCATATGCAAGTGTCAGATAGATCATGATTTTTTGTTACCTCCTGCTTTTTGTGCGATAACGCCGGCGATTCCGGCAAGGACGATGATCAGTGCCGTCGGCACAGGTGTAAAGCATGCCAGGATGAATCCTCCGACAAAAAGGAAGGCTCCGAGTGTGTCCTTGATTCCTTTTTTGGCCATCGTGACAACTGTATTGAGCATCAGCGCACATACTACGATCCGGATACCGGACAGAGCGTGTACGACCGTCGGCAGATGCAGGAAATTCTGCAGGATGGACGCCACAAGACATATGATCAGGACAGAAGGGGAGATGATGCCCAGGGTGGCAGACACGCCTCCGATGAATCCGGCCTGCTTATATCCCACGTAGGTGGCGGTGTTTACGGCGATAATCCCCGGGGTGCACTGTCCGATGGCATACATATCCAGGACTTCTTCTTCCGTACACCATTTCCGGTCTGCCACTACTTCTCTCTGAAGCATTGGGAGCATGGCAAGTCCGCCGCCGAAGGTCAGACCGCCGATTTTAAAGAAGCTCACATATAATTCACCTAATTTTCTGATATTCATAATAACTCCTTCATGATCGCAGCATAGATCTGCTGATTTCTTTTGGTCCAGTTGTTGGCCAGTGTCTCCGCTTCGCTCTGGGCCGGCACAGTAAGCGTAAGGTCGATCAGGGGAGTACCCTTTTCGATCACCTGGCAGCGGACGGCATATTCCCCGGAAGAAATGGGGTAATAGTCGGATTTGACGGAGACTTCATTTTTTAATTCGTACTGCCGTGTCTTTAAAAATGTATGAATATCCTTCTGTATGTCGGGAGAAATATCATTTTTAAAATATTGGATCGTAGCGGCGCCTTCCTCCGTCAGATGGTAAAATGTACGGCTGTGAGTGGATTCCTCCCGGATGAACCCGGAATCCAGAAGCTCTGAAATTGCCTGCTGCAGCTTAAAATAAGTTGTGTAGCCTTCGTCCAGGACAAAATCAGAGATTTGTGAGTTGGTCAGAGGAAAATCCACCCGGTCCAGCATGAACAGGATGATCAGTTTATATAATTTAAAAGTTTCTGCCATAGGATAACTCCTTTCCCTGCCAAATGTCTTGTTCCTTAAAAAATTTCTGCATATGATTTAATACCTTCCGTTTGTCAGCGCTCCACGACGGCGCGATAAGGAGTTGTTTTGGCCCGTCGCCTGTCAGGCGGTGGACGACGATATCCGGATGCAGGTTACAGATACATTTGCCGAGCAGTTGAAAATATTCTTCCATGGTGGGGACAAAAAAAGGATGTGCCAGATAATGCTCTGCAAGGTCGGTATCTTTTAATATGTGTAATAACTGGAACTTTATGCCCTGGATATCCTTCTCGTTTAAATAACGGACGGTGTCAAGCATCTGAGGCAGATCTTCTCCCGGAAGCCCCAGGATTGTATGGACGATCACATCAATTCCGGCGAGACGCAGAGAACTGAGCGCTTCCTCGAATACAGACAGAGGATAACCCCGGCGGATAAACCGGGCAGTCTGTTCATGAATGGTCTGAAGCCCAAGCTCCACCCAGACCGGTTTGATCCTGTTTAGTTCTGAAAGAAGATCAATTACCTCCCGGTCCAGGCAGTCCGGCCGTGTGGCAATGGACAGGATCCGGATGTCCGGATGGCGGATTGCCTCGCAGAATATTTTCCTCAGATAAGAACAGGGGGCGTAGGTGTTGGTATATGCCTGAAAATAAGCAATGTAAGAAGTCCCGCTGTGTTTTCTGTCCACAAGCCTTTTCCCCTGTCTGATCTGTTCTGTAATGGTCAGCTCCCTGTCAGAGGCAAAATCGCCGGAGCCGCCGGCGCTGCAGAAGATACATCCCTGCGTCCCAAGGGTGCCGTCTCTGTTCGGGCAGGTCATACCGCCGTCCAGGGATATTTTATATAGTTTTTCGCCGTAGGTATGTTTCAGATAATAGTCCAGTGAATGATACCGTTTTTCGCCCCAGCGCATTTTCATAGGATGTTCCTTTTCTTGTTCTGCTGCCGTATGCCTGCCTGTAATTCCTCCGGCAGGCATACGGTACGTTTATAATATATCACCCGGAACTCTGCAAATCAATCATAAAAAAGACTTTCAAAAATGAAAGATATGTAGTATAATTATAAAATATTTCAGACAAGTCATGTCAGACAAAAGTCCCCATACGAATATGATGAAAGGAATATGAGTGGAAAATATGATGAGAGAAAAGTATGAATCTCTGCCGTTAGCTACGCTGAAAGATCTTGCCAAGGCCAGGGGGATGAAAGGTATCTCCACGGCGAAGAAAGCGGAAATAGTGGAGTTAATGTTACAGGAAGATGAAAAAGAAAGGCGGGCAAATAAAGAAGCAGTGAAAGAGATGTCCGCAAATACAGGAGATAAAGAGCTTCACGATATTGATAAGCTGGACAGCGGAGTCATTGCACATGGTATACTGGAGGTATTGCCGGACGGATATGGGTTTATCAGAAGCGCTAATTATCTGCCCGGGGAGAACGATGTGTATGTATCTCCGTCTCAGATCCGGAAGTTTAATCTGAAAACGGGGGATATCCTGGAAGGCCATACAAGGATTAAGACGCAGCAGGAGAAATTCAGCGCTCTGTTATATCTGACAAAGATCAATGGGATTGATCCTATGACTGCAATGCGCCGGAAAAATTTTGAAGATATGACTCCTATTTTCCCGGATGAACGGCTGAGGATGGAATGCGGGAAGACAAGCACGGCCATGAGGATCCTGGATCTTTTGTCTCCCATCGGAAAGGGGCAGAGAGGCATGATCGTGTCGCCGCCGAAAGCGGGTAAGACGACTCTTTTAAAGCAGATTGCACTGTCTGTGAGGCAGAACAATCCGGAGATCCATCTGCTGATCCTGTTGATTGACGAACGTCCGGAGGAGGTCACAGACATTAAAGAGACGATTGAAGGGGAAAATGTGGAAGTCATCTATTCTACCTTTGACGAACTCCCGGAACATCATAAAAGGGTCTCCGAGATGGTGATTGAGCGTGCAAAACGACTGGTGGAGCATAAGAAGGACGTTATGATCATCCTTGACAGCATTACAAGGCTTGCAAGGGCATATAACCTTACGGTCCCGCCGTCGGGAAGGACCTTATCCGGCGGCCTTGATCCGGCGGCCCTCCATATGCCTAAGCGCTTCTTCGGAGCTGCCAGGAACATGCGCGGGGGCGGGAGCCTTACGATCCTTGCAAGTGCGCTGGTGGAAACGGGAAGCAAGATGGATGACGTGATCTACGAGGAGTTCAAAGGTACAGGTAATATGGAGCTTGTACTGGATCGCAAACTCTCAGAAAAGAGAATGTTCCCTGCTGTGGATATTGCGAAATCCGGAACAAGAAGAGAGGATCTGCTGCTGACACCGCAGGAGCAGGAGTCCGTGGATACTATGCGCCGTGCGCTGAACGGTATGCGCGCCGAGGAAGCGGTAGACAACATCCTCAATATGTTTACCAGGACACGCAACAACGAAGAACTTATGCAATTAGTAAAAAAGACAAAATTAATATAGACAAGATTCATGTTTTGTGCTATAATTAAAAAGCTGTTTAGAGACGAACTATAATCGCGTCAATCGCGTAAGTAAAATAAAGAAGAGGTGAAAATCATGAAAGAAGGAATACATCCAGCATACCATCAGGCAACAGTAACATGTAACTGTGGGAACACATTCGTAACAGGTTCTACAAGCGAAGACATCCACGTAGAAATTTGTTCAAAATGCCATCCGTTCTATACAGGACAGCAGAAAGCAGCTCAGGCTCGCGGACGTGTAGATAAGTTTAACAAGAAATACGGAATGAACAAATAAGTTTACAAGTATCGGGTTGAGGTTTGAAGAATCTCAACCCGTTTTGTGTTGACAATGAGTCGAGCGCCCCGGGAGAGCAGGAAGGAATTCATGCTTGCATGAAATTCCTTCCTGACCTCCCGGGATGGACATTCGACGAATGTCCATCATCGAACAGCGAAGCTGAGAGATGTGCAGTAGACGAATGTCCATCATCGAACAGCGAAGCTGAGAGATGTGCGGTAGACGAATGTCCATCATCGAACAGCGAAGCTGAGAGATGTGCAGTAGACGAAAGTCCATCATCGAACAGCGAAGCTGAGAGATGTGCAGTAGACGAATGTCCATCATCGAACAGCGAAGCTGAGAGATGTGCAGTAGACGAAAGTCCATTGTCGGACAGCAAAGAAAGGCTATAATTATGAAATCATCAAATATCGGCGGCCAGGCCGTACTGGAAGGCATCATGATGAAGCATGGCGCCGAATATGCAGTGGCTGTCAGAAAGCCGGACGGAGAGATTTTTGTTAAGAAAGAAGAATACCGCAGTATCGTAAAGTGGAAAAAGCTTACAGAGATTCCCTTTGTCAGAGGCGTATTTAATTTTATAGATTCTATGGTGCTGGGGATCCGGACACTGACTTATTCGGCCAGCTTTTATGAGGACGAGGAAGAAGAGGCAAAGGAGCTGACGGAGGCGGAAGCATTAAAGAAAGAAAAGCAGGAAAAGTGGCTGATGGGCGGTGCAGTGGCATTTTCCGTAGTGGCGGCTTTAGCCATATTTATGGTGCTCCCCTATCTGCTGACAGATTTCTTAAAGAGTAAAGTATCATCCTACACTGTCCGCACCGTGATCGAAGGCTTTGTGCGGATCGGGATTTTTGTGGGATATGTGCTTTTGATCTCCCGGATGAAGGATATTCAGCGCACATTCATGTACCACGGAGCAGAGCATAAATGTATCAACTGCATTGAACATGGCCTGCCTCTTACAGTGGAAAATGTCAGAGTCAGCTCCAGGCAGCATAAGCGCTGCGGAACGAGCTTTTTATTTCTGGTCCTTTTTATCAGTATCCTGCTGCTTCTGTTGATCCGGGTGGATTCTGCGGTAATGCGGATTGTGGTCAGGATTCTGCTGCTTCCGGTGATTGCGGGCATTTCCTATGAGGTGCTGAAGCTGGCGGGACGAAGTGACAATTTTCTGATCAATCTGATCAGCGCGCCGGGGCTGGCGATCCAGAAGCTGACGACGAAGGAGCCGGACGACGATATGATAGAGGTGGCAATTCAGGCTGTGGAGGCTGTGTTTGATTGGAGAGCGTATGAAGCAGAAAACTTTGACACTGCGGGAGCTGTACTGCAGGGGACAGGAGATTCTTAAGGAAAGCGGGATAGAGGAGTATCAGCTGGATGCGTGGAGGCTCCTTGAATATGCAGCCGGGATCACCAGGGCGGCTTATTACGGAGAGCCTGACCGGGAGGCAGAGCCTGTGCAGGCAGAACTCTATCTGGAAGGTATCCGGCGCCGCAGTGAAAGAATCCCCCTCCAGCATATTACAGGGGAGCAGGAATTTATGGGCTATTCGTTTCTGGTGAACCGGCATGTACTGATCCCCCGGCAGGATACGGAGATCCTGGTAGAAGAGGCGGCGAAAAGGGTGCAGTCAGGGATGAAGGTTCTTGATATGTGTACGGGCAGCGGATGCGTTCTTTTAAGTCTGCTGAAGCATGCGGCGGAAAGAGGCGGCATATCCGGTCTTTCCGGCACAGGGGCAGATATCTCGGAAGAGGCGCTTGCTGTCGCGAGGGAGAATGCAGCCCGGCTTCAGGCAGAAGCAGAGTTTGTAAAAAGCGATCTGTTCGCATGTGTGCCGGGTATGTATGATATGATCGTGTCAAATCCACCCTATATACGGACTGCTGTGATCCGGGAGCTTCAGGATGAGGTAAGGCTCCATGATCCGTATATTGCGCTGGACGGCAGGGAGGATGGCTTATTTTTTTACCGGAGGATTATAAAAGAAGGGGGTTCCTGTCTCAGAGAGGGAGGATGGGTGTTGTTTGAAATCGGATGCGACCAGGCGGCTGCAGTTGCGGAACTGTTCCGGGCGGCCGGGTACGGCAGTATCTCTGTAAAAAAGGATCTGGCAGGACTTGACCGTGTGGTGTGTGCAAGGTACAATGTAGGGTAGCCGCAAGAGAATCAGGAGGAAAGATTATGTTTGACAAGTTAGAGGATTTGCTCATTCGGTTTGAAGAAATATTAAGTGAACTTCAGGAGCCGGATGTGGCCAATGATCAGAAGCGTTTTCGTAAGCTGATGAAGGAGCAGAATGACCTGACTCCTATCGTGGAGGCTTTCAGAGAGTATAAATCATGTAAGAAGGCAATCGCAGACAGCCTTGAGATGCTGGAGGAAGAGTCGGACGAGGAGATGAAAGAGCTTGCCAAGGAAGAACTGAATGAGTCCAAGAAGCGTGTGGAGGAGTTAGAACGGGAGCTTAAGATTCTTCTGCTTCCTAAGGATCCGAACGATGATAAGAATGTTATCGTTGAGATCCGTGCAGGAGCAGGCGGAGATGAGGCGGCCTTGTTTGCGGCAGAGATTTACCGTATGTACCTTCATTATGCGGAGAGTCGGCGCTGGAAGGTGGAACTGGTGGAATGTGAGGAAATCGGGATCGGAGGTATGAAAAATGTTACCTTTATGATCACTGGAAACGGCGCCTATTCTGTGATGAAATACGAATCCGGCGTGCATCGTGTACAGCGTGTGCCGGAGACCGAGTCGGGAGGCCGTATCCACACATCGACGATTACTGTAGCAGTAATGCCCGAGGCAGAGGATGTAGATATCCAGATTGATGAAAAAGATATCCGGATTGATGTTATGCGTGCGTCAGGAAACGGCGGACAGTGTGTCAACACTACAGATTCGGCGGTGCGCCTGACCCATTATCCGACAGGGATCGTAATCTACAGCCAGACGGAGAAATCCCAGCTTCAGAATAAGGAGAAGGCATTTGCACTGTTGCGTGCAAAATTGTATGACCTGGAATGCCAGAAGAGGCATGATGCAGAGTCTGAGGCAAGAAAGAGCCAGATTGGAACCGGAGACCGTTCTGAGAAGATCCGTACTTACAATTTCCCGCAGGGCCGTGTGACGGATCACCGGATCAGTCTGACATTATATAAGCTGGATAAGATTATCAATGGAGATATCCAGGAGATCATAGATGCCTGTATCGCAGCCGACCAGGCGGCGAAGCTGGCAAATATGAACGAATAGATAAATAGCGGGCGCATATTACAAAAGCCGCAGGCCTCCGAGTCTCTTGACTCAGAAGCCTGCGGTTTTTAGAACGTCTTTTTTGTCTGTTGAGAAAGGACGGCATTACGCATAAGTGTCTACATATTTTTCGGTGTCAGGCGGGTTCGGGCCGGATCCATGCTGTTCGGCCGCATCCAGCGCACTTTCTTCTGTTTTTCCTTTTTTCTTTTGCTTTAGCTGCTGGATCTGCTCTTCGATTTCCTGAATCTGTTTTTCTAACTTTCTTTTTAACTCCTCATTTTTCTGTTGGATTGCTTTTTCCTTTTCCATATTCAGCTTATTAAGTTTCTGCTCTAAGGAGCGTATTTTTGAATCGATCCCGGAATTTTGCTGTGCATCTAAACTGCCCGGCGTGTGGTTTGGATTAATACCTTGAATACTCATGAAATCACCTCCTTGTATAAAGAGGATAGAAAGCTTTCGCTCAAAAATCAATCGTTTTGTCCTGAATAGCTGTCTGTCTGTAATGAAATGTTCAGAAGTACATTCAGGCAGAAATACTGATCGGTCTTTTCTGTCAGTATTGCGCCGTGGTATTTTTCTGCCGTCGCTTTGATGTTGGAGAGTCCGGTGCCCATAGGCGGCAGAGGGGTCTGTGAACAGGTATTGCGGAACTCCAGCATATAGAAATCTCCCTGCTTTTCTCCGGTGATGCGGATAAACCTGTTTTTTTCGCATTCCCGGCAGGCAGTGATGGCATTATCCAGAGCATTTGCAAAGATGATGCACAGGTCAAGCTCATCAACGCTGCATATGTCAGGCAGAATCAGGGAAACTTCGGCGGTGATTTCGTTTGCCCTGGCCAGTCCCAGTTTTTCGCTCAATAAAATATCCACTACCGGATTTCCACTCTGACAGGAAAAGGACAGAGCGGAAGAGGCAGCTTCCAGCCTTTTTAAATAAGCCCTGCATTCATCTAGCTTCCCGCCGCCCAGAAGTCCGTCCAGTACAGACAGATGATTTCTAATATCGTGCCGGAATGCTTTTGTCTGTTCATAGCGTGACCTTGCTTCTGATATGTATATTTTTTGTGCTTCTGCGGCCTGTGTCAGAGACTGCAGTGCCGCCTGTGCCTGAAAACTGCGGCAAAGATGGCGGTAGACATATAGCGTACACAGTAATGCGCCAAGCCCCAGAGTCTGCAGGATCAGTAGAATACTGTGTTTTGCGGTGTCTTCAGGGGTGAAGGAAGAAGGCAGAAAACTGTAAGAGGTGCGGAGGATATATAATTCGGCAGCAAAGAAAAACAGTCCCGGAAATAGCAGCAGACCGATGTATGGTGTGTGACTGTCCTTAGTTAGGGACAGAGCGTTCAGAACGGCAGCATAGCAGAAGGTACAGATGGCAAAAGCGATCAGCGTTGCCAGGATAAGCGCCGGGTACAGTATCGTTTTCCCGACCAGATGCGGGAAAACGATTGCTTCTGCCGAGTTCAGGATACCAAAAGAGAGCTGAGAGATATAGATCGCTATGACTGCCGCTGTCCAGGCAGCCGAAGATTTTATTTTTCCTGAAAAATGAACGATACTGTATAAAATGAACAGTTCCGCAGTGACGGGCAAGATTCCGCCGAAGATAAAACGGGAGGAAATGTATTCAATGATGCAGATTAGAGAAAAATATACGGCAAAATCATAGATCCTTCTCCTGGCGCCGGTAAAACGACGGATAAAAATAATGTGCATCATGCTTTGTACTGTCAGACAGAAGCTGTTAAGAGCGAAGCTGAAATCATCCATCTCAGAGATTCCTTTCTTTCATATAGTGTAAAAGAGCCTGTGTCAGATCTCGCTCGCGCAGTCTGGAAACAGGAATGTAGCTGCCCTGCGGCAGCAGGACCTGTCCGGCTCTGCAGCCAAGGACATAGTCCAGATTCACAAGATAGCTCCTGTGACACTTGAAAAAACGTCCGTCTACGCGGCGTTCAAGATTTTCCAGCTTGTCATAGTAGTCGACGATTTTTCCGCTGCTTTGATGGATATAGATTTTTCGTCCCTGCACCTCGCAGTACATGATCTCGGCCATTGGGATGACATCGCAGGAAGTTCCGCGGCGGATAATGATTTTCTTTGCCGCCCGTTGATTGAGGGATCTGAGCGCCCGATCCATCGTTTTTTGAAAATGGCCGGCATCCAGTGGTTTGATCAGATAGTCATATGCTTCCACCTCAAAAGCGTCAAACACATATTCCTTCAAAATGGTGACAAAGACCAGCAGACTCTGGTTTTTCCGCTGCCGTAACATTCTGGCGGTTTCTATTCCGTCGGGCGGCGACATCTGAATGTCGAGAAAGATCAGATCAAAATTGCAGCCTCTCTCCAGAAGAGATTGCCCGTCTGAAAAGCAGCTGATATCGTAAGATATAATATTTTTTTCTGCCATGTATTTTGAAAGATGGTCAGAAATCTCTTTTGCCATGAAAGGATCGTCATCACAGACCGCAAACTTTAACATATTTATCACCACATTTTTCTCAGAATAGCAGAATATCACATATGAGGCAAGGGGGCAAGGACAGAGTCCTGAAATGTCGTGAATGTGTAACGAAATGTATGTGCGGCTGTTTAAGAAAATTATTAATTCCATATTTTGTAAAGTAAATACCGAAGATATGTATGCACTGGATTGGCGGCACTTAACTTCTGCGGTAAAATGCCGATGTAATAAATAAAGTGTATAATTGCCACAAGGGAACTGACAAACACTATGTTTTCCGATATAAGCAAACAGGCAGATAGGACAATATGAAGTGACCCCACATTTGTAGCAACGTGGATTTACCTGTATACTAGAGTTTGTTAAGAACAATGGTAACAGGGATTACCGCATACAAAAGGAGGCCACTTACATGAAAAGAATACTACGAATCGGAATGGATGTCCATAGCACAAACTACACTTTATGCGCCATTGAGCCAAGATTTGACGGAGACGACATTATTTACGCAAATGTCAAGGTAACGCCTGACCCGGACAATATCGTGCAGTTCATTGAAAACTTAAAGAAAAAGATAAAAGAAGAATGTGATATTCTCTGCGGTTATGAGGCGGGCTGTCTGGGATTCTCTTTATATCATGAATTAGTCAAAAAGGAAATCCGCTGTG
>CAJTRM010000007.1:47748-103140 GCA_910578865.1 uncultured Dorea sp. | reverse complement strand
CTTTGCAACTCTTTTTGCTCATAATCAGGCGCTCCGCTCATAGCCGGTATAACGTACTCATTCATGCAAGCATGATTCACACGTTATACCGGCTATGGCTGAACTGTTACCATAAAATAATATTTTGATAATAAAAATACTTGACAAACAAAATAAAAGGAACTATACTTTGAGAGTCAAAATAATTAATGGGAGAATTCAGAGGATAACTATGGCAGGAATGATATGCGGGACGGGTTCTTATATTCCGTCCTATACGATGGACAACAATGACATTGCGAAGCTGGTGGACACCAGTGATGAATGGATCCGGGAGCGGACGGGTGTGGCAAGGAGACATATTGTCAGGCAGGAGACGACGGTTTCTATGGCTTCCGAGGCCGGGAAACGTGCACTGGAATGTGCAGGAATCACAGCAGAGGAGATTGACCTGATCCTGGTTGCCACGATATCGTCGAATGTGATTCTGCCGTGTACTGCCTGTGAGGTTCAGAAGGAACTGGGTGCGGTTCATGCCACCTGTTTTGATATCGGCGGTGCCGCCTGTACGGGATTTGTACTTGCTTATAACACGGCGGCCGCATATTTGTCGGGGGGCATTTACAGGACAGCGCTGGTAATCGGGAGCGAGAGCCTGTCAAACCTCACCAACTGGGAGGACCGGGGCACCTGTATTTTGTTCGGCGACGGCGCCGGGGCAGCGGTAGTACGTGCAGATGAGAAGAACTGCTATTTCCCGGTCACTCATTCAGAAGGCGCCAAAGGAATGGCCCTCACCTGTAAAAGCAGATGCCGAAACGGCGAAGGAATACCGGAGGAGGACTATTTTATACAGATGGACGGGCAGGCAGTATTTAAGTTTGCCGTCAAAAGAGTTCCCGAGGTCATCCGGGAGGTGCTGGAGAAAAACAAGTTGTCACGGGAGGATATCGGACTGTACATTCTGCATCAGGCAAACCGGCGGATCGTAGAAGCCGTGGCAAAGCGTCTGGAGGAACCCATTGAAAAGTTTCCCATGAATCTCGAGGAATATGGAAATACATCGTCGGCAAGCATTCCGATCCTGTTGGATGAGCTGAACCGCGAGGGAAGACTTAAGCCGGGGCACAGACTGGTGCTCGTGGGATTCGGGGCAGGACTCACATGGGGAGCTGCGGTGACAGAGTGGAGATAAGCTCAGAGGGCAGACCGCAGTGAGGATACATGTTCTGGTACATTGTAAAAAATAATCAAAAAGAAAAGGAGAATTTATATTATGTTAGAGAGAATTAAGGAATTAACGGCAGAGAATCTTGGAGTAGACGCAGCAAATATTACAAATGAGACATCCTTTAAGGATGACCTGGGTGCAGATTCCCTGGATCTGTTTGAACTGGTAATGGCGCTGGAGGAGGAATACGACGTAGAGATCCCGACCGAGGAGCTTGAGAAGATCGCTACCATTGCAGATGTTATTCAGTATATTGAGGATCATAAGAATTAAGAGGGAAAGCTGAGGTTTGAATATGCAGACAGAGTTAACCAGATTATTAGGGATTGAATGCCCGATCATTCAGGGCGGCATGGCATGGGTCGCAGAGTATCATCTTGCAGGGGCAGTATCAGAAGCAGGAGGACTTGGCCTGATCGGTGCCGCAAGTGCTCCGGCAGACTGGGTGAGGGATCAGATCAGGAGCGTGCGTAAGCTGACAAAGAAGCCCTTCGGTGTGAATATCATGCTGATGAGCCCTTATGCGGACGAGGTGGCAAAGGTGATCGTGGAGGAGCAGGTTCCCATCGTTACCACCGGCGCCGGAAGCCCAGAGAAGTATATGAAAATGTGGAAGGAAGCAGGGGTTAAAGTCATTCCCGTAGTGGCTTCTGCTGCACTTGCAAAGCGTATGGAGCGCTGCGGCGCAGACGCGGTTGTAGCCGAGGGCTGTGAGGCAGGAGGACATATCGGGGAAAGTACAACAATGGTATTGGTGCCTCAGATTGTGGATGCAGTCGGGATTCCTGTGATTGCCGCAGGCGGTATTGCGGACGGCAGAGGGATGGCGGCGGCCTTTATGCTGGGGGCATCCGGTGTGCAGATGGGTACTCATTTCGTAGTGACGGATGAATGTCAGGTACATGAGAATTATAAAGAGAAAATCATCAAGGCAAAAGATATTGATACAAGAGTGACAGGAAGAACTACCGGGCATCCGGTGCGCGCCCTCAGAAATGATATGACCAGGCGTTACCTGGAACTTGAGAACCAGGGGGCCGGCTTTGAGGAACTTGAGAATCTGACCATCGGCGGCTTGAGAAAGGCTGTCGTAGAGGGCGATGTGAAAAACGGAAGTGTTATGGCAGGCCAGATTGCAGGTATGGTAAAAGAACGCATGTCATGCCGGGCCTTGATTGAGAAGATGATGAAAGAGACGGATGAGCGGATGAAAGGAATGGCTGTTTATGAGTAAGATTGCATTTATTTATCCGGGCCAGGGGGCACAGAAAGCCGGCATGGGAGCAGACTTTTATGACGGATGCAGGACGGCCGGGGAATTGTATGATGCAGCTGAGCAGGCACTGGGCCTGGATATGAAACATCTGTGTTTTGAGGAAAACGACAAGCTGGATCTGACAGAATATACGCAGGCAGCCCTTGTGACGACCTGTCTTGCCATGACAAGGGCAGTGAGAGAGGCGGGTATCGCGCCGGACATCACGGCAGGGCTGAGCCTGGGAGAATATGCTGCAATTGCGGCGTCCGGCGGCATGGATGAACTGGATGCAATCCGTCTTGTGCGTAAACGTGGAATTCTGATGCAGAATACGGTACCGGCAGGTGTGGGAGCTATGTGTGCAGTTATGGGCATGGAGACGGCCCGGATCGAGGAGATTCTTTTATCCACAGAGGGTGCGGAGATTGCCAATTATAACTGCCCGGGACAGATTGTGATTACCGGCTATAAAGAGGCTGTGGAAACTGCGGCGCAGAGGCTGAAGGAAGCAGGCGCGAAGCGGACGGTTATGCTGAATGTGAGCGGCCCGTTCCACTCTCCGCTGTTGATTCCGGCGGGAGAGGCCCTCTCAGAGGAACTTTCTAAGGTTACGCTCCATGATCTGAGAATTCCTTATGTCACAAATGTATCGGCAGAAAAGGTGGATGACATTTCTAGGACAAAGGAACTGCTGGCAAGACAGGTCAGTTCACCGGTGCGCTGGCAGCAGAGCATGGAACTTATGATCTCGGAAGGTGTGGATTACTTTGTAGAGATCGGGCCCGGCCGGACGCTTGCAGGATTTATGAAGAAAATCAGCCGTGATGTAACGGTATATCATATTTCTACATGGGAAGATGTAGGGAAAGTAGCAGGTGAGTTATGTTAGAAGGGAAGGTGGCGCTGGTTACCGGGGCGTCCCGGGGAATCGGCAGCGCGATCGCAAAGAAGCTGGCTTCTCAGGGGGCTGTTGTGATCATCAATTACAATGGCTCAGAGGAGAAAGCCCAGAGTGTAAAAAAAGAGATTGAGGAAGCGGGCGGAAGCGCCGGACTATGCCGGTGCGACGTATCTGACTATGAAGCATGTGAGACCTGTATCCAGGGAATCATCAAGGAATACGGCAGGCTTGACATTCTGGTTAACAACGCAGGGATTACAAGGGATGGGCTTCTGATGCGGATGTCAGAGGAAGATTTTGACCTGGTATTAGGCACAAATCTGAAAGGCGCGTTCCATACGATCCGATTTGCCATGAGACAGATGTTAAAGCAGAGAAGCGGCCGGATCGTCAACATTTCCTCCGTTGTAGGTGTGGCAGGTAATGTAGGTCAGGCCAATTATGCGGCGGCAAAGGCAGGCCTTATCGGGCTGACGAAGACGGCGGCGAAGGAAGCGGCTTCCCGCGGAATTACCGTGAACGCGATTGCACCGGGATTCATTGAGACGGATATGACATCTGTCCTGCCGGAAAAAGTAAAAGAATCGGCAGAAGGGCAGATTCCCCTTGGTTGTTTCGGGAAACCGGAGCATGTGGCTGCAGCAGCGGCATTTCTTGTATCTGACGATGCAGAGTACATTACCGGCCAGGTGCTTCATGTAGACGGCGGCATGGTGATGTAAACCGGCATTGCACCATAAAGATGTGGCTGCGGTCATGCGCGGCCTGGTTCACGTCATAAGAAGGAGAGAGGGTCATGAAAAGAAGAGTAGTAGTAACAGGGTTAGGTGCGGTAACGCCGATCGGCAATACAGTTCCGGAATTTTTTGAAGGTATCCGGGAAGGCAGAGTCGGAATCGGTGAGATCACCAGATTCGATACCACAGATTATAAAGTAAAAATTGCGGCAGAGGTCAAAGGCTTTGCGGCAAAAGACCGGATGAATCCTAAGGATGCAAGACGTATGGAACTGTTTACACAGTATGCGGTTGCAGCAGCGAAAGAGGCGTTTGAGGATTCCGGGATCGACATGGAGAAGGAGGACGTATATCGTGCCGGAGTTGTGGTAGGCTCCGGTGTCGGAAGCCTTCGGGAGGTTGAGACAGAATACGGACGGATTCTGTCAAAAGGGCCGTCCCGGGTCAATCCTTTGATGGTTCCTCTGATGATCTCTAATATGGCGGCTGGAAATATATCCATTCAGCTTGGATTTAAGGGGAAGTGTACGAATGTGGTAACGGCATGTGCGTCCGGCACACATTGTATCGGAGACGCATTCCGGGCGATTCAGTACGGGGATGCAGACTTTGTACTTGCCGGCGGTGCGGAAAGCTGTATCTGTCCTACGGGAGTGGCAGGCTTTTCCGGGCTGACAGCCTTATCAATGTCACAGGACCCTATGCGTGCATCCATCCCGTTTGACAAGGACAGGGACGGATTTGTACTGGGCGAGGGCGCCGGGATCGTGATGCTGGAGGAGTTAGAGCATGCCAGGGCAAGAGGGGCGCGTATCTATGCAGAACTTGCAGGTTACGGCGCAACAGCGGATGCGTACCACATTACTTCACCTGCCGAGGACGGGGCAGGTGCGGCAAAAGCAATGAGCCTTGCTATGGAAGAGGGGCAGATTGAGCCGATCCAGCTTGACTACATTAATGCACACGGAACCAGCACTTACTATAATGACCTGTATGAGACAAGAGCCATCAAGCTGGCATTGGGAGAGGAAGCCTCGAAAAAGGTGGTAGTCAATTCCACGAAGTCCATGATCGGACATCTCCTTGGCGCGGCAGGAGGCGTGGAGTTTGTTGTCTGTGTAAAAAGTATAGAAGAAGGCTTTATCCATCAGACAATAGGGACAGAACAGGCAGGCGAAGGGTGTGACCTGAATTATGCCATAGGAGCGCCGGTAGAGATGGACGTCAATTATGTACTGACCAACTCTCTGGGCTTTGGCGGGCACAATGCTGCATTACTTGTAAAAAAATATAAGGATTAGTGTACTGTACAACGGCACCGCGGCAGATGCAGTATGCAGGAAGGAATCTGTAAGAAAATGGAAATCGAAAAGCTTATTAAATTAATACAGACGGTGTCCGAGTCAGAGCTGACCGGATTCAGATATGAAGAGAAGGGCATGAAGCTGCATCTGACAAAGAAGCAGGAGAAGATTGCCGCAGTTGTGAAAGAAGAGGCGGCATATATCAAGCATGAGCCGGCGGCCGGGGAAGAGGAGAACAGGAAAACGGTGAAGGAGCCATCCGGAAGTCTTGTGGAATCACCGCTTGTGGGAACCTTTTATGCGGCCCCTTCTGAGGAAGCAGAACCATTTGTAAGGGTGGGAGATCATGTGAAAAAGGGTCAGACACTGGCAATCGTGGAGGCCATGAAGCTGATGAATGAAATCGACAGTGAATATGACGGAATGGTGGCGGAGATCCTGGCAGAAAACGGGCAGCCGGTAGAGTACGGACAGCCATTGTTCCGGATCTGCCCGGAATAAAGTTTTGAATCGTAGGAAGGACAATGAAAATGAAGTATTTGGATATCAATCAGATCAAAGAAATTATTCCTCACCGGCATCCGTTTTTGCTGCTTGATTATATCGAGGATTATGAGCCGGGCGAGTATGCCGTGGGTTATAAATGTGTAACTTACCGGGAGGATTTCTTCGCAGGCCATTTTCCAAAGGAGCCTGTGATGCCGGGGGTTCTGACTGTGGAGGCGCTTGCACAGGCAGGGGCAGTCGCAATTTTAAGCCTTGAGGAAAATCAAGGGAAGACCGCTTATTTCGGCGGTATCAATAAATGTAAATTCAGGGGCAAGGTGTCTCCCGGAGACAAAGTGCGCCTGGAGACGAAGATTATAAAAAGGAAGGGGCCTGTCGGGGTCGGGGAGGCCACGGCAAGTGTGGACGGCAAGGTTGTCGTCAGCGCAGAACTGACCTTTATGATTGGATAGGTGGCAGGAATGTTGAAAAAAATATTAATCGCCAACCGGGGCGAGATCGCAGTACGGATTATCCGTGCCTGCAGGGAAATGGGAATTGAAAGTGTGGCAGTATATTCAGAGGCGGATAAAGAAGCGCTTCATGCCAAGCTTGCAGATGAGGCCGTGTGCATCGGACCTGCCGCCCCGGCGGACAGCTATCTGAGTATGGACCGCATCATCAGCGCTGCTGTTGTAACAGGAGCAGATTCGATCCATCCGGGCTTTGGGTTTCTGTCGGAGAACAGCAAGTTTGCAAAACTGTGCGAAAAATGCAGCATTACATTTATCGGTCCGGATTCAGAGGTGATCGCAAAGCTTGGAAATAAGCAGGCAGCCAGGAATACAATGGAGTCTGCGGATGTTCCGGTCATCCCGGGAAGCAAAGAGCCGGTTTACACGGCAGAAGAGGGAGAGGCCCAGGCGGAGGAGATCGGCTATCCGGTCATCATAAAGGCGGCGCTTGGAGGCGGCGGCAAGGGGATGCGTGTAGCGTCCACGCCCGGGGAATTTAAGAAAAGCTTTGCCACCGCACAGCAGGAAGCCCAGAATGCGTTTGGAGACCGTATGATGTATGTGGAGCATTTTATTGAGCATCCGCGGCACATAGAATTTCAGATTCTGGCAGATTCTTACGGAAATGTGATCCATCTGGGAGAAAGGGACTGTTCTATCCAGAGGAATCATCAGAAGATGATTGAGGAGTCTCCATCTACGGCTCTTTCAGAAGAGCTGCGCCGGGAAATGGGAGAAGCGGCAGTAAGGGCTGCAAAGGCAGCGCATTATGTCAATGCGGGGACCATTGAATTTTTATTAGAAAAAACGGGCCGGTTTTATTTTATGGAGATGAATACGCGGATCCAGGTGGAGCATCCGGTTACGGAATGGGTGACAGGCATGGATCTGATCAAGGAGCAGATTCGGATCGCATCGGGTAAAAAGCTCTCCTGCAGCCAGGAGGAGGTGCATCTGACCGGTCATTCTATTGAATGCCGTATCAATGCAGAAAATGCAAGGAAGGGATTCCGCCCCTCGCCGGGGAAGGTGAAGGATATGCACCTTCCGGGCGGCAAAGGGATTCGTATCGATTCGGCCATTTACAGCGGATACACCATACCTCCCTATTATGATTCCATGATTGCAAAGCTCAGTGTATGGGCAAAGAACAGAAGCGAGGCAATCCGTAAGATGCGGAGCGCTCTCGGTGAGGTGATCATTGAGGGGATTGACACTAATGTGGACTATCAGTATGAGATCCTGAATCATCCGGATTATATTTCCGGGGATATAGATATAGAATTTATTGAGAAAATGTAAAGGTGATATTGCATGAAGCTAGACAATGTATTTAAAAAGACCAGCTTTTCTTCCGCCAGGAAACGGAATCGTCCGGATGTCCCGGAGGGACTTCTCAGAAAATGCAACAAATGCGGCAGCGCCATTATTGCAGAGGATGTTAAAAGAGATTTTTATATTTGTCCCAAATGCGGGGGATATTTTCGGGTGCATGCATACCGGAGAATTGAAATGGTGGCAGATGAGGGAACCTTTGAAGAGTGGGATCAGGATCTTACCTGCGGCAACCCGCTATCTTACAAGGGCTATGAGGAGAAGCTTAAGGGGCTTCAGGAGAAAACCGGGCTCAGAGAAGCGGTTATTACCGGTAAGGCATGTATCAACGGAAGTGAGACAGTGCTGGGGGTATGTGACGGAAGATTTTTAATGGCCAGTATGGGCGAGGCCGTGGGGGAAAAGATCACAAGGGCCGTGGAGCGCGCCACCAGGGAGCGGCTTCCGGTCATCCTGTTCGCCTGCTCCGGAGGAGCGAGGATGCAGGAGGGAATCTATTCCCTGATGCAGATGGCCAAGACTGCGGCAGCGCTGAAACGGCACAGTGACGCGGGACTTCTGTACGTGAGCGTGCTCACGGATCCTACTACGGGAGGGGTGACGGCGAGCTATGCCATGCTGGGTGATGTGATACTTGCAGAACCCGGGGCTTTAATCGGGTTTGCCGGTCCGAGGGTGATTGAGCAGACGATCCGGCAGAAGCTTCCGAAAGGGTTCCAGAGGGCGGAATTCCTTCTGGAGCACGGGTTCCTTGACGGGATCGTAGAGCGGCCGAGGCTCAAGGAGACATTGTCGCAGCTTTTGAAGTTACATGAAAATGCAGATCCGAAGGAATGCTCTGAGGATGCTTTGTCCGTGTCGGGATACGGTAAAGGTCAGGAAGCAGACCAGCTTCAAAAGGAGACAGATTCTCTGGACGCGTGGGAGCGTGTGCTTGTTTCGCGCAAGACAGACCGTCCTACCGGCGTTGATTATATAGAAGCACTTTTTACAGACTTTGTAGAGTGTCACGGAGATCGGTATTTTGCAGATGACCATGCGATTGTCGGCGGTATCGGGAGATTTTGCGGAAGACCGGTGACTGTAATCGCGCAGTCCAAGGGACGGGATACGAAGGAAAATATTATGCGGAACTTCGGGATGCCGTCCCCGGAGGGATACCGTAAAGCGTTAAGGCTCATGCATCAGGCAGAGAAATTTCACCGGCCGGTGATCTGCTTTATCGATACTCCGGGAGCTTTCTGCGGTCTTGAGGCAGAGGAGCGCGGGCAGGGAGAAGCGATCGCAAGAAATCTTTATGAGATGTCATCCCTGAAGATTCCGGTTCTGTCTGTCATTATCGGAGAAGGAGGAAGCGGCGGAGCGCTTGCCATGGCAGTGGCGGACGAGGTGTGGATGCTGGAGAATTCTGTATATTCAGTCCTGTCCCCGGAGGGGTTTGCAAGCATCTTGTGGAAGGACAGCACAAAGGCAAAGGAAGCGGCCGGTGTCATGAAACTGACTGCCGGACATCTGCATCAGATGGGCATGGTAGAGAAAGTATTTACAGAGCCGGACTGCTACACGGCAGAAACACTTTCAGAGGTCACCATCCCTCTTGAGCAGGAAATACAGCGGTTTATAGAGGAATATACGTCCAGGTCCGGAGAAGAGCTGGCGGTGCACAGATATAACAGGTTCCGCAGGCTGTAAAGCAGTGGCGGCTGTTCAAACAGGACTTAAAGTTGTAATTGATTCTTTGACGCAAGAGTGGGTATAATAAGAGAAAAGAAAGAAGGGCGGGGCTCGGAACATGGGAGAAGAATATAAAAAAATCAACAGGGTCCTGGTGAATCTGATCAATGAAATATGGGAGCTTGAAGGAAAGGCGATTATTACGCCGGAGTTCAGGGATATCACCAATAATGATATGCACGTCATAGAGGCTGTCGGAACAGGGGAGGGAGATAATATGTCTTCCATCGCAAAGAAGCTTGGTATTACAGTGGGCTCCCTCACCATTGCTATGAATCATCTGGTAAAGAAGAAATACGTGGAGCGATGCAGAAGTGAGAAGGATCGCCGGGTGGTGGTTGTAAAGCTGACAGAGAAGGGTGTGTCGGCATATAAGCATCATGAGGATTACCACCGTCAGATGACGGAAGCGGTCATGGATAAGCTCAACGAGACAGAGATGCCGGTGCTGATGAAAATGCTTGACGGTCTGACAGAGTTCTTCACCGGGTACAGCCGGCAACAGTAATGGATTTTTGCGAATGGCGTAGGCTGAACTGTTACGATTTTTTAAACCGATTTTTGAAATATTGCTTGACGAAAATATATTTGTTATGCTATCCTCGTTTTGAAATATGAAAAAGAATTGGAGATGAGAGGATGAAGACAACTTCTTGCTAACAGTAATGTAACTGCATAATGAAACGGATATGGGCTATGGCTCGTTTGTTTTGTTGTGCCGACAGCAGGAAGGTTAAAGATTCATTCGCTTGTACTCATCATATACCGACGGGATTTTCCGTCCGGCGAAAGGCCGGATAGAATATTTTGGATTGTATGAGGCTGCAGGAAATAACGTTCCTGTGGCTTTTTTTGTGCGTCTCTGGTATGGGGCGGACGTATACAGGAGGTAGCGGATGTCATTAATAGATGTAGTGGATTTGACTTTTGCCTATGAGGGCAATTATGAAAATGTATTTGAACATGTATCCTTCCAATTGGATACGGACTGGAAACTGGGTTTTACCGGGAGAAACGGCCGGGGCAAGACAACGTTCCTGCGGCTTCTTCTGGGGCAGTATGAGTATGATGGAACCATCTCAGCCAGTGTGGAATTTGAATATTTTCCTTTTGAAGTAAAGGATCAGAAGCGAATGACTCTGGAAGTTATCGAGGAGCTGCTGCCGGCGCTGGAGGATTGGAGGCTGTTCAAGGAGCTGAATCTGCTTAACGTCGATGTGCAGGTTTTGTACCGCCCGTTTTCTACATTAAGTTACGGGGAGCAGACGAAGGTACTGCTTGCCGCGCTTTTCCTTGGAGAAAACAAATTTTTGCTCATTGATGAGCCTACAAATCATCTGGATTCGGAAGCCAGAAGGCTGGTAGCAGAGTATCTGAACAGGAAAAAGGGATTTATCCTGGTATCTCACGACCGGAGGTTTTTAGACCGGTGCGTGGATCATATTTTATCCATCAATAAAATGAATATCGAGGTGCAGAAAGGGACGTTCTCGTCATGGTACGCCAATAAGGAGGCCAGGGACCGGATGGAGTTTGAACAGAATGAAAAGCTGAAAAAGGAGGTGAAGCGTCTGCAAAAGTCTGCAAGGCAGGCTTGCAGATGGTCAGATCAGGTAGAACAGAGCAAGAAGGGACAGCGTGTAGCGGGACTTCGCCCGGACAGGGGCTTCATCGGACATAAGTCGGCCAAGATGATGAAGAGATCCAAGGTGCTGGAGGCAAGAAAGGAGCAGGCAGCTGCGGATAAATCAAAGCTCCTTAAAAATATTGAGGAGGCAGACGCACTGAGGCTTTACCCGCTTCCATACCATACGGACCGGATGATTTCTATTGAGAACGTGTCGGTATCCTACGGGGAGCATGTGGTGTGCAGCGGCATAGGGGCCGAGATCCGGCAGGGAGACCGGGTCTGCCTGTCAGGGCCTAACGGATGTGGAAAATCCAGTGTGCTGAAGCTGATCCTGGGGGAGAAGCTTTCTCATACCGGGAATGTTAAGGTGGGAAGCGGGATAAAATTTTCCTATGTGTCCCAGGATACGTCCTTTTTAAAAGGAAGCTTAAAAGAGATTGCACTGGAGTATGAGCTGGACGAGAGTTTATTTAAGACATTGCTGCGGAAGCTGGATATTGGGAGAGGACAGTTCGACCAGGACGTAAGCCAATACAGCGCCGGGCAGAAAAAGAAGGTGCTTCTGGCTAAGAGCTTATGTGAGCGGGCACATATCTATGTGTGGGACGAACCATTGAACTATATTGACATTTTGTCACGAATTCAGATTGAGGAGTTGATTTTGAAGTATCATCCGACTATGATATTTGTAGAACATGATGAAGCCTTTCGTGAGCGCGTAGCTACGAAGACGGTGGATCAGTGGTAAAAAGCGCATTGCAGCATGCAGGAGAAGGGACGGATGACTTGTGAAGGAACAAAATGCATTTGACAAAATCTATGAAGTAGTCCGGGAAATTCCGAAAGGACAGGTAGCGACCTACGGACAGGTGGCGGAGCTTGCCGGAAACCGCAGGTGGGCGAGGGTGGTAGGCTACGCGCTTCATGCCATCCCCGATGTGGCATATGTACCGTGGCACAGGGTTGTGACAAAAGAGGGGAGAGTTTACTGCGGTGCAGACAAGGACGGAAGCAATCTCCAGGTGGAACTGCTGGAAGCAGAGGGTGTGGAGTTTGTAGGGGGAAAAGTGGATATGAAACATTTTCAGTGGAATAAGAGATTATTTTAGAGCAGGGTACCTTTGTCCACTGAGGGTATAGATTTATATTATTATCCGGAGGGAGAAGTTGGATATGGAACAGAAAACAGTAAAGCTATATACCAGACAAAATGACAAGACATTATACCAGCTGGAGCGGGACGGCCGGATCATTAATCACTGTGTGTACGTGGAGATGCATTTCGGAGACATTGCACCTCTTTTTATGGAAAGCTATGATTGGTTTACGAGAGAGGCCGCAAAGATGGTTCCGAAACCGGAGGATGTAGAAGCCCCTATCTGGTGTTCTATCAGTCCGGATAACTGCTTAAAGCCGATTCCGGGTACGGTTGTTTACGTTCTTGAGGTGCCGGAAAGCCAGGTGATCTATTTTGATGATGTGAAATGGGATTATGTGTTAAACCGTATTTACCTGCCTGACAATGAAGAGGATGAGAAGGCATATAAGCAGCATTTGAAGGATATTGGCGTGGCCAACGGTTTTGAATTCTTTGAAGGCCGGTATAAAGGGAAATATCCGGAGGAGGTATCACGGATCCGGGACAGCTGGAAAAGAGCCTTCCGCATTGATAACTGGACGATCTTTAATGTGTGCGGCAATCTCTGGGAGATAAAAGAGGAGTGGGTGAAGAAGATCATAAGACCGGGAGAGGCCGTTGAATAAGGGAAAAGAACCCTTCGGAATCTCTTTGCCTGAGCGTATCAGAGCCGAAGATGTAACCGGATGTCTGGTTACATCTCCGGCTCTTTTACAGATTTGTGCAATTATCTTTCCTATTCTGTCGGCAGGATAGCTGAACCCAGCTTCTGGAACTCGCTGTCAGTTTCCGAGGAAGTCAGCATATTTGTAAGGTTTAAAGAGACTGGCATAGACGCCTCCTCTCCATATACCGGTGACGCTGCATATTTTTCCAGTGTTTCTACAAATCCTTTTGACACAGCTTCTATGGAATAGAAGGTTCCATTCTCCATATCTTCCATGGTTTTCTGGAAACTGAGGTTTGGCGTGTAGGTGATGTTAAATGTAAAATTGTAAAGCCCCTCTTCCTTTTGCGGGATACCGACCGTATACCGGCACTGCTTCATGATTGCCTTGGAAGCGGCTACATATCGGTCTACATAGGCTGAGTTCAGATCTGCAGGCGGATCGAAGACATCCTCTTCATACCATGCCAGTGCTTCTTCCTCCGTCCGGTCTGTGTGTTTTGCGAACTGTGTGACCTCTCCTTTAAAGCAGGCGTCCAGATAGGACTGCATAAAATCATAGGCATTCAAAGGCTCGCAGACGGTGTTGTAAGGATGCATATACCCCTTCAGCGCCTGCTCAAAAAATGCTTTCCATTCTTCGGAGGCAATCTGGAAGGTATCGTCTTTCTTTGTGGCTGTTATAATGGCCATAATTTCGCTGCTGAAAGTAGGTTCTTTTTCCAGTAGTTGTTCATCCTTTTTCAAAAGAGCGGTAACCTCAGAGAGCAGATCCGTGGAAGAAAGCGAAGAAGCATAGGCGTCGTCAGACTCTTTTAGAGTCGCTTCCAGATTAATGGGTTTAAAGGATACATTTACGGAATATGTATTTTTTTCCGTTTCTTTTGCTTTCTGAACTTCAAATTCCATTGTCTGAAATGCTTTCTGAAGGAAGGACACATAAGGCTCTTTCAGCTCTTCCGGGAACTCCAGCGTGAAATTCTCCGTATTTTTGGCGATCTCATCATCAAGAAGCTGCGTAAATTCTTCCGAGCCGTTTTCTTTTACGGCGTTCAACTCCTTTTCGACATACTGTTCAGCGCCCTCTTTACTGCATCCTGTGAATAGGAACAGACAGAAGAGGGACAGAAGCAGCGGCAGTAAATATTTTCTGTACATAACATTTCCCCCATTTCCAGTTATTTTTGCGGTAACATTATTGTATCATTATCCGGAAGGTAAATACAATATCTTTGAAATATTACTGGAAAAACCGTAGTTTATTATATATAATGAGGTTAAGGTCAGAAGGTGGTCTGACTCATGATGCACATGGAAAGCCGGTAGGGGTCTGTGCTGCTTTTTGGATATCAGGGATTACGGGGCAGCAGGAACGTTATATCGGGGAAAAGGAGACGTATGTATGGAAATGTTATCAATTGAGAAGGAACTGAAAGAAAATTCATATCCGGGACGCGGGATTATTATAGGCAGGAGTGCAGATGGAAGTAAGGCAGTGACTGCTTATTTTATTATGGGCAGAAGCGAGAATAGCCGGAACCGTGTTTTTGTAGAGGATGGGGAGGGGATCCGGACACAGGCCTTCGATCCTGCAAAGCTTACGGATCCAAGTCTGATTATCTATGCGCCGGTGCGTGTACTGGGAAATAAGACGATTGTGACCAACGGAGATCAGACAGATACGATCTATGAAGGTATGGACAGGCAGATGACGTTTGAGCAGTCTTTAAGGAGCAGGGAGTTTGAGCCGGACGGCCCGAATTATACACCGAGGATTTCCGGGATCATGCACATCGAAGGTGGAGCATATAACTATGCCATGTCTATTTTAAAGAGCAATAACGGATGCCCGGACGGGTGCTGCAGGTACACGTTTGCCTACGAGAACCCTGCGGCAGGCGAAGGACACTTTATCCATACATACAAATGTGACGGCAATCCACTTCCAAGTTTTGAGGGAGAGCCTAAGCTGATCGCCATTCCGGATCGACTGGATGATTTTGCGGATATACTTTGGGAGAGTCTGAATGAAGATAACAAGGTGTCTTTGTTTGTCCGTTATATTGATATTGCAACCGGGAATTATGAGACAAGGATCATTAATAAGAACCGGTAGGCTGTAAAGAGAGAATCCAATGACAATATTATACGAGGAGTGATAACATATGAAAGAGTTAGAGTTAAAATATGGCTGCAACCCCAATCAGAAGCCTTCCAGGATCTATATGGACGGGGAGGGAGAGCTTCCTATTAAGGTGTTAAACGGGAGACCGGGATATATTAATTTCCTGGATGCATTTAACGGCTGGCAGCTGGTGAGCGAGCTTAAGAAGGCGACAGGGCTTCCGGCGGCGACCTCCTTTAAGCATGTTTCACCTGCGGGGGCTGCGGTAGGGCTTCCTCTCAGCGAGACACTGGCAAAAATCTACTGGGTGGATGACCTGGGGGAATTGTCTCCTCTTGCAAGTGCATACGCGAGAGCGAGGGGAGCAGACAGGATGTCCTCCTTCGGAGATTTCATTTCCCTGTCTGACGTGTGTGACGCAGATACGGCCAGACTTATCAAAAGGGAGGTGTCGGACGGAGTGATCGCGCCGGGATATGAACCGGAGGCGCTTGAGATTCTGAAGGCAAAGAAAAATGGCGGTTACAATGTAATTGAGATTGATCCGGATTATGTGCCGAGGCAGCTGGAGCGCAAGGAGGTATTCGGCATTACTTTTGAACAGGGACGAAATGAGCTGGTCATTGATGAGGCTTTTTTTGCAAATCTTGTAACGGAGAACAAAGAACTGACAGAGCAGGCAAAGATTGACCTTGCGATCTCTATGATCACTTTAAAATATACACAGTCCAACTCCGTATGTTTTGTAAAGGACGGGCAGGCGATCGGAATCGGTGCGGGGCAGCAGTCCAGGATTCACTGTACCCGGCTGGCCGGAAGCAAGGCCGACAACTGGTGGCTGAGACAGTCTCCGCAGGTTATGAATCTTCCGTTTGTGGACGGGATCAGGCGTGCCGACAGGGACAATGCCATTGACCTTTATATCGGTGAGGACTATATGGATGTGCTGTCTGATGACGCATGGCCTGCAATCTTTAAAGAGAAGCCGGAGGTGTTCTCCAGGGAGGCTAAGAGGGAGTGGCTGGATAAGATGACGGGAGTGAGCCTTGGCTCTGACGCGTTCTTCCCGTTTGGGGATAATATTGAGCGTGCACATAAGAGCGGCGTCAGCTATATTGCACAGCCGGGCGGATCTGTACGCGACGATCATGTGATCTCTACCTGCAATAAATATGGCATGGCGATGGCATTTACAGGGCTTCGTCTGTTCCACCATTAGTCCTGCAGCGGCTGTTTTTTGGCAGGTTATAAGATAACAGATAATTCAAGAAGATATATTAGCAAAGGTTATTAATCAGGATTATATTCTCTTATTAATAACCTTGCTTTTTTATGTCCGGGGTGCTATGATAGTCAAGGTGCGCGCAGGGGAAGCGGACTTAAATGCCGCCTGCTGAATGACAGTAAAATGAAGAAACGGGAGTGATTGTATGAACCAGTATGACGTAATAATTATCGGCGCCGGGCCATCCGGTATTTTTTGTGCATATGAACTGATCAGGCAGAAGCCGGATATGAAAATATTAGTGTTGGAGAAGGGAAGGTCTATTGAAAAAAGACAGTGCCCGAAGAGAAAGACAAAAGTATGTGTAGGCTGCCAGCCCTGCTCCATTACCACAGGATTTGCAGGTGCAGGTGCCTTCTCGGACGGTAAACTGTCATTATCTCCGGACGTCGGAGGGACTCTGCCGGAGATTCTCGGGTATGACAAAGCAACGGAGCTGATCCACGAGGCAGATGAGATATACCTGAAATTCGGGGCAGACGAGAAGGTATACGGGATTGAAGATTATGAGGCCATTGAAAAGATACGTGCAAAAGCTATCCGGGCCAATCTGAAATTGATAGAATGTCCGATCCGGCATCTGGGGACAGAGGAAGGCTACAAGATCTATACAAGACTGCAGGAGTATTTGCAGAAGAGCGGCGTTGAGATTAAATTTATGACCATGGTAAAGGATATCATCGTGGAGGATGGCGCTGCAAAAGGAGTCGTTACGGAGCAGGGCGAGGAATTCTATGCGCCGGAGATCGTGGCGGGAATCGGACGAGAAGGATCAGAGTGGTTTTCACACATTTGCAAAAAGCATCTGATTGAGACGAAAAATGGTACTGTAGATGTAGGGGTACGTGTGGAAGTCCGCGATGAGATTATGAAAGAGCTGAACGAGAAGCTTTATGAGGCAAAGCTGGTTTATTATACCCCAACTTTTGACGATAAGGTTCGGGTATTCTGTACAAATCCGTCCGGGGAAGTGGCAACAGAATATTATGACGAAGGTCTCGCGGTAGTGAACGGGCACGCATATAAATCTAAAGATATGAAGACAAAGAATACAAACTTTGCACTTTTGGTCTCCAAGAATTTTACAGAGCCGTTTAAGTCGCCCATAGAATACGGAAAGCACATTGCACAGCTCGGTAACATGCTGTGCGACGGGAAAATCCTGCTTCAGCGCTATGGAGACTTCCGAAGGGGGAGACGTACCACGGAAGAGAGGCTGCTTCGCAATAACATAACTCCGACATTGAAAGACGCAGTGCCGGGAGATCTGTCACTGGTATTTCCACATCGTATCATGGTGGCTATCGATGAGATGATCCAGGCGCTGGATAAGGTAACGCCGGGGATCGCATCCGATGAAACATTACTTTATGGCGTAGAGGTTAAATTTTATTCTAACAAGGTTGTGGTGAACGAGGAGTTTGAGACAAGTGTAAAGGGGCTGCGGGCCATGGGGGACGGGGCTTCCATCACCCGGGGACTGCAGCAGGCTTCTGCCAATGGACTGTGCGTGGCGAGGAATATTTTGAACAAATAGGTACAGGTCAAAATGCAGTTGGGGACGTAGTAAAATTGAAAAATACTACGTCCCCTGTTATTTGTTTAACAAAAAAATACGTTATCTCCCGTTGCATATTTAACAAAAAAAATATATAATAACAAAGGTATAAAAGCTGATTGTGTAAAAAAATCGGTAAATAAGCCAAATGGCGTGAAGGAGAATCGAAGATGGGAAAATATTTTGGAACTGATGGATTCCGCGGGGAAGCCAATGAAGTACTTACAGTAGAGCATGCATTTAAGGTTGGAAGATATCTTGGATGGTATTTCGGGCAGGATCACAAGGCGAGGGTGGTTATCGGGAAGGACACCAGGAGAAGCAGCTATATGTTTGAGTATGCGCTGGCGGCGGGCATTACAGCCTCAGGGGCGGATGCGTATCTTCTGCATGTTACGACTACGCCGAGTGTATCTTATGTAACAAGAACAGAAGATTTTGACTGTGGGATCATGATCTCTGCCAGCCATAATCCGTATTATGATAACGGTATTAAGGTTATCAACGGTAAGGGTCATAAGATGGAGGCTGAGGTAGAGGAGAAAATAGAGGCATATATTGACGGGGACGCCGGAGAGCTTCCGCTGGCAAAAAAGGAAGCTATTGGGCGTACCATTGATTATGCGGCAGGAAGAAACCGTTATATCGGCCATCTGATTTCTCTGGCGACCCGCTCGTTCAAGGATATGCGGATCGGCCTGGACTGTTCTAACGGCAGCGCATTTGCCATTGCAAAGAGTGTGTATGATGCACTGGGTGCTAAAACCTATGTGATCAATAACGAGCCGGACGGCACAAATATTAACACCAACTGCGGTTCCACTCATATTGAAGTGCTTCAGCAGTTTGTAAAGGAGAAGAAGCTGGATGTAGGATTTGCATTTGACGGTGATGCGGATCGGTGTATTGCCGTAGATGAGAACGGCAATGTGGTAGACGGCGATCTGATCCTCTATGTGTGCGGAAAATACCTGAAGGAGCAGGGACGTCTCAACGGGGATACGATCGTAACTACGATTATGTCTAATCTGGGTCTTTACAAAGCTTGTGATAAAGCCGGCCTTAAATATGAGAAGACTGCTGTGGGAGATAAATATGTGTATGAGAACATGGTGAGAAATAATTTCTCCCTGGGCGGGGAGCAGTCCGGCCACATCATTTTCAGCAAGCATGCAACAACGGGGGATGGTATCCTGACGTCTTTGATGGTGATGGAAGTAATCATGGAGAAGAAGCAGACACTTGGGAAGCTTTCGGAGGACGTGAAAATCTATCCGCAGCTCCTGAAAAATGTCCGTGTGGCAGATAAGCAGACAGCCCGCGAGAATGCGGAGGTCATTAAGGCGGTAGATGCCGTTTCAGAGGCGCTGGGGGATGACGGGCGTATCCTTGTAAGAGAGAGTGGTACAGAGCCCGTGATCCGCGTTATGGTAGAGGCAGCTACGGATGAATTGTGTGCAAAATATGTCGATCAGGTAATTGATGTTATCCGGGCAGAAGGACTTATTGTAGGTTAACAGGGCTTATAAAGAAATTGCTCAGATTTCCCTAAGATTCGTTTCAGGAAGTCTGAGCATATTGCTTTATTTTTCGGAAAATCGGCCGATATATCTTTATAGGCAAAATAAATGAAATTGAAGGAGGGCGGGCTTATGAAAATAAATTCAGCGAATGCGAATCTTATGAAAATCATATCTGCAAAGTCGGCGTTTACAGCGAAAAAGCAAAATGAAGGTTCCGGCCTTCCGTCAATCAACGAACAGCTGAGACGCGATTCGGTGCAATTAAGCTGCAATGCAATACAAGTCTCGCAGAAGGAACACTGGACGGCAAGAGTACATGCAGACGGCACGGTTGAAGAACCAATGGCGGACTATTCCCGTCTGCAGGGCGGTTATTTAATGGATGCGGTGTTTGGAATCATGAATCTGGACAGCGTGAACGGTGTATACGATGAATGTATTGCAAAAGGAATGACTGAAGAGGAAGCCGGCAAGGCATTTGAGGAAAAGCTGTGTGCAATACTCGGAAATTATCAGGAAGCGCTTGCGCTTGCTCTTGAATTTGTTCCTTTGGATGAAAATGCAACCGGCGAGATCATATCGTATTCGGATGTATACGACGAAAATGGGCAGCTTAAGGTTCCGGTTAAACTGACTATGGAACAATACCAGAATAATCTGAAGGAAATCCTGGATCAAATGATGAATGCCCTAAAAGCCAGAAAGGATGAATTTTCCGGCTTATATCAGGTTCAGTTTGGTGAATAGTTTTATGACAGATAACTATATTTTTGCCGGGCTTCGTCCAATGCATGCAGATAAAAATGTTAAATAAGCATGTCACAGCTGTCTGAGAATAAAAACGGCCAGGTTATGCGGCAGTGCAGATTCCTTTCGGTTAATCGAAAACCGGATATGGATTTTTGCACTGCCTTTTTGTATCAGAAATCTGAAACCGGCACATAATATCTTTGATTTTAGTTTGAGGAGGAGGATTATGTATAAATATTTGCCGATTACAGATGTGTACGCAAGAGAAATCCTGGATTCCCGCGGGAATCCGACAATAGAGGTTGAAGTGCTGGCCGGAGATGAGTTCTGCGGAAAGGCCAGTGTTCCTTCAGGCGCATCGACCGGACAGTTTGAGGCGCTGGAGCTGCGGGATCAGGAGGAGCGCTACGGCGGGCTCGGGGTTGAGATGGCAGTTGACAATGTGAACGCACGGATAGCCCCGGTAGTCATCGGGTTAAATGTATTTGACCAAGTTACTCTGGATGAGATCCTGCGGGAAGTTGACGGTACGAAGGACAAGTCTGACCTGGGCGCCAATGCGATGCTTGGGGTTTCGATGGCGGCAGCCAGAGCAGCAGCGCTTGCCCTTGGGATACCGTTGTATTCTTATCTTGGAGGAACAAATGCCAGGAAGATGCCGGTTCCTATGATGAATATTATGAATGGCGGGCGGCATGCGGACAATACGATAGACATTCAGGAATTTATGATTATGCCCACAGGCGCCTGCTGCTTCCGGGAAGGACTTCGAATGTGTTCCGAGGTCTATCATATGCTGAAGAAGCTGTTGAAAGAGGCCGGATTAAGCACAGCTGTAGGAGACGAGGGTGGATTTGCCCCGGATCTTCCTGATGCGGGGGCGGCTCTGCACTTTATTGTAAATGCTGTGGAAAAGGCGGGATATAAGCCCGGCAGGGACATTTGTCTTGCACTGGATGTGGCTGCAACAGAGCTGTACGACAAAAAGTTCGGGAAATATGTTTTTGAAGGCGAAGGGAAGATGCGGGGGAGCAGCGTCGTCCGTTCGGTGGAGGAACTGATTGATTATTATGAGGAACTGACAGAGGAATTTCCAATTGTATCAATAGAGGATCCGTTGGATGAAGAGGATTGGGACGGCTGGGAGCTTCTGACGACCAGGCTGGGAATTCACACGCAGCTTGTGGGCGACGATCTGTTTGTGACGAATACAGAGCGCCTGAAAAAAGGAATAAAAAAAGAAGCGGCCAATGCCATCTTAATCAAGGTAAACCAGATCGGCACTCTCACAGAAGCCTTTGATGCTATAGAGACGGCAAAGAATGCGGGATATAAGACCATTATCTCTCACCGGTCGGGAGAAACAGCCGATACTATCATCGCGGATATTGCAGTTGCGTTTAATGCCGGACAGATTAAGACCGGCGCACCGTGCCGCTCGGAGAGGGTGGAAAAATATAATCAGCTGCTGCGGATTGAAGAGCGGCTGGGGAATGTGGCAAGATACGATAAACCGTTCGACAAGTGATCGACATTATAATGTAAAACCGGCTCGTAAGAAAAAAGCCGGTGCAGATTCATAATTCTTTCAGCCAGTTACCGGATGTACTATCAGGAAACACCGGATTTGCTCTGTGAGCAAACGCATCAAGTTTTTCAGGCAGGAAAGGAAAAGAGCGTTGGGAGGAACCTTTTTCGGTTTACGACCTGACGCTCTTCGTGTGCCGTAACCATTGTGTATGGAATCAGTAATCGTGTTTAAGTATAAGTCTTAATAATTTCTTCGGCAATCGTTCTCTTTACAATGCAACGGTCCATCGCCTGTTTTTCTATGTAATGGTGAGCATCAGGTTCACTCATTTGCAATTCGCTGATCAAAATCCATTTTGCCTTATTGATCAGACGGATTTCAGCCATTTTTTCTTCGATGGACAGAGACTTCTTTTCAAATTGTCTTAGTCGTTCTCTGGCACTTTCCATCCAGTTAAGGGCATGTAACATAGTTGGTTTTGAGGTTGGCTTTGGCAAAGTGAAGACGCCGTACTCGGCAACCTTATCATGGATATCGGCATGAACATCGTTTTTTACCAAAAGTAATACAGCAGCCTGTTTGGTAGTACAGGTGTCAATCGAAAAACGAATACCGACATCATCAGGCAAAGGAGCGTTGATGATAACAAAATCAAATGTTTTTTCGGAAAGAGTCCGCTTAGCGGCATTGATACTGGTAACATTATGGATAGGGCAGTATCTTGTTTCAGGGAGCAGATCAGCAAAGGCAAAGGTGAAGCTATCTGTTGCAGACACGAGGAGTATGCTGTAAAAACGTTCTCTTAAACTCATTTTGTCACCTCCTCCTTTTTTCGTTGGTTTGAATTATTTATTGCAATAGATATCTAATATAACATCTGGTATATGTTCTTTTATAAAATTACTGTTTGCGGCTACAGCGCACGCGGATTTAAAATCGCCGGGCAGTTGTTTGAATTTTGCAAGCGTATCCTCATTTGCTTTGTACAGGTTTATATCAGCAGGGATTGGTGGTTCCAATTTATTCTGAATGGCATCCAGAATTGCATAAATCAGAAGAGCAAAGGCCAGATAAGTATTTGCGGATGGATCCGGGGAGCGGAGTTCCACACGCTGGTATTTTCCAGCGGCAGCAGGAACCCTGACAAGCTGGGAACGGTTCTCGCTGGACCAGGAGATATATTTTGGAGCTTTATTGCTGCCAAAACGCTGATAAGAATTTTCAGTTGGGTTTAAAAATACAGTCATATCCGCAGTCTTATCCAGGATACCTGCAATCATGTAATTCATGCAGCCTTCATTATCAGAGGATTTTACAGATATATTAATGTGAAATCCATTTCCGGGTTTGTTTTCCAGAGGCTTTGGACTGAAATCGGCAAAAAGGCCGTTACGTCTGGCGATTGTTTTCACAACAGTCTGGAAGGTCATGGCATTGTCAGCAGCAGTCAGTGGATCAGAATAGCGAAAATCAATTTCGTTTTGTCCCGGACCTTCTTCGTGGTGAGAACTTTCAGGCTGTATTCCCATTTGTTCAAGTATCAGACATACTTCACGACGGATATTTTCGCCTCTGTCTTCCGGGGCGATATCCATATAGCCTGCGTTATCATAAGGCTCATTGGTCAAGTTTCCATTATCATCCAGAGTGAACAGATAGAATTCCTGTTCAGCACCAAAGAAGAACTGGAATCCTGCATCTTGGGCGTCCTGAATTGCTTTTTTTAAAATAGAACGGGTATCACATTCAAACGCTTTTCCATCTGGATAGGTAATATTACAGAACATTCGTACCACACGGCCATGTTCAGGTCTCCATGGCAGGGGCATCAGAGTGTCTGTGTCCGGATGGAGAAACAGATCGGAATGGTTTTCATCGCCAAAGCCTGCGATGGCAGATGCGTCAATGGCAATTCCACATTCAAAAGCGCGGGGAAGTTCTGCCGGCATGATGGATATGTTTTTCTGTTTGCCGAATACATCGCAAAAAGCGAGACGGATAAATTTCACATCTTCTTCCTGCACATATTGGATTACTTCATCTTTTGAATACTTCATAAGCCTACCTACTTTCTTTTAATTTGTGCAAAATTTAGTTCGTTACATACATTTGTTTATATGGGTTTTTACTGTCTGGTGTAATGATTGTAAAAGGAGCAGATAAAAGTTCGTCCACAGAATATCCGAAGTCTGTACAGTATTCGGACAGATATTCCCGGATTTCCTCCAAATCCTCCGGGGAGGCACATCTTGCAGTTACCTGTTCCGGAAAATGAATCTCTTCGCAGTTTCCGCGCAGGAACATTTTACCTCCATGCATTCCGGTACATGGGAAATTACCTGCGATACGTTTGTCATCTGTGTGAAGTCCAAGGACAATAATTACGCCGCCAGCCTGATATTCACCGAGGAAGCTTCCGGCGCACCCGCCGATGATCATGACGGGAATCTTTTTTTTGTAAGCTTTCATATGAATTCCGGCGCGATATCCTGCATTGCCTTGTACATAGATTTTACCGCCGCGCATGGCATAACCCGCGGCATCACCAATATTGCCATGGATCAGGATCTTTCCTTCATTCATCGTGTCGCCTACCGCGTCCTGAGCATTGGCATTTACAGTGATACAAGCATTGTTTAAATATGCACCCAGCGCATTTCCCGGAATTCCGTTGATTGTAAGATTCTTGTCAGACATGCCGGCAGCAATAAATCTCTGACCACAACAGCCTTCAATCGTACAGTCGCTGTCTGTCCTGCGCAGCGCTTCATTTAAAGCTCTGTAATCTAAATTTGTAGCATTAATAACTTGCATATTATACCATACCTCCCTGAAATTGTTTATGTTTTTCGATAAAAAACTGTAGAAAGCGTAACAGCTCAGCCTACGCCATTCGTAAAAGCAGCGGTTTTATATTTATCACTCTCCTGCATGAAAGATACCAAGAATTTCAAGTTCTTTTTCTGTGAGGCCAATGCCGCGCAGCATCAGCCGGTTTCCGCGTAAAGCCTCGATAGAATTGATTCCCATGCCGCCCATCAGTTCTTTGATTTCATGCTTCCATGCAGTCATCAGGTTAATCAGACGTTCGCTTCCCATTTCAGGATTCAGTCTTTTTACAAGCTCCGGACGCTGGGTTGCGATTCCCCAGTTGCATTTGCCGCTCTGGCAGGTACGGCAGAGGTGGCAGCCAAGGGCCAGAAGAGCAGCGGTAGCCACATAGCAGGCATCTGCACCAAGGGCAATGGCTTTGATGATATCGGCAGCGCTTCGAATACTTCCGCCGACTACCAGCGATACATTATTACGGATACCTTCGTCGCGAAGTCTTTGGTCAACGGAGGCAAGCGCCAACTCGATGGGAATACCAACATTATCCCGGATTCTGGTAGGGGCGGCTCCTGTACCGCCGCGGAAGCCGTCAATGGCGATGATATCAGCTCCGCTGCGGGCAATACCACTTGCAATGGCGGCAATATTGTGAACAGCAGCGACTTTAACGATGACAGTTTTTTTATATTCGGTAGCTTCTTTCAGTGAGAAAACAAGCTGACGCAAATCCTCGATGGAATAAATGTCATGATGCGGAGCCGGAGAAATGGCGTCAGAGCCTTCTGGAATCATACGGGTGCGGGATACGTCTCCTACAATCTTTGTCCCCGGAAGATGTCCGCCGATGCCCGGCTTTGCACCTTGTCCCATTTTAATCTCAATGGCGGCGCCTGCTTCCAGATAATCCTTATGGACGCCAAAACGTCCCGAAGCTACCTGCACGATGGTATTTTTCCCATAGCAATAAAAATCTTCATGCAGACCACCCTCACCGGTGTTATATAAGATACCAAGCTTTGTTGCCGCCATTGCAAGGGATTTATGAGCATTGTAGCTGATAGAGCCGTAACTCATGGCAGAAAACATGACAGGCATGGAAAGTTCCAGCTGCGGCGGAAGTTTACAATCTAATTTCCCGTCCGCCGTTCGACTTATTTTTTGTGGCTTTTTTCCAAGGTAAACTCTGGTTTCCATCGGTTCCCGTAAAGGATCAATGGAAGGGTTTGTGACCTGTGATGCATTGATCAGGAGTTTGTCCCAATATACAGGGAGTGGTCTGGGATTACCCATGGAAGATAAAAGAACACCGCCGCTGTTTGCCTGTTTATAAATCTCTTTAACTGTATTGTTTGTCCAGTTTGCATTTTCACGCAGAGTACAGACACTTTTTGATATTTTTAATGCTCTGGTCGGGCAAAGAGAAACACATCGTTGGCAGTTGACACATTTCGCTTCATCATACTTCATAATTTTATGTTCTTCGTCGTAACTATGTACTTTATTGGAACATTGTCGTTCACATACCCGGCAGGTAATGCAACTGTTTTCATTTCTGATTACTTCAAATTCCGGACAGATAAATTCTATGCTCATTAAAATGCACCTTCCTTTACTTTTACAATGACTGGTTCACCACCGGCAGGATACCATAGTTTCTCGGCGTTTGGCTCTATGGTTCGGATTGCGGCTTCTTCACTGGCGATAAATACCTTGTCATCCTTTTGTCCGACTACCATAGAACGTAGTTTTAACCGGTCATTCAGTGCCATCAATCCACCGTCAAATCCTAAAACAATAGAGAAAGGACCGGTCACAAGCAGGCTTGGGAACATAGTTCTAAGATAAAGATGTTTTTTCTGCTCTTCCAAATCTGTTTTTTCTGCAATGGTACTCCAGAATGGAGCAGCAATGACACTTGCTGCTTCATCAAGAGTAAGTCCCTGGACACGGAGCAGATAATCCATGATATAGGTAATAACTTCAGTATCTGTCTGGAGTGTACATTTGTAACCGGACATTTCCATAAACCGGCGGTTTGCATCATAAGAGGAAATTTCACCGTTATGCACGACAGAATAGTCAAGCAGCGTAAACGGATGTGCACCGCCCCACCATCCAGGTGTGTTCGTTGGATAACGTCCGTGGGCAGTCCATGAATATCCTTCATATTCTTCCAGTTTATAAAAAACACCTGCATCTTCCGGGAAACTCACTGCTTTAAAAGTTCCCATGTTCCTGCCGCTGGAAAAAACATAGGCGCCAGACATTTCGGCATTGATTTTCATAACAGTTCTGGCAACAAATTCTTTTTCGTCCAGCTGCATAGATACCAGCATGGATTTTAACGGAGCAACAAAATATCTCCATATGATAGGTGCATCCGTAATTGCCGGAATCTTGCGGGTTGGAATAATTTCGGATTGGATGATTTCAAAACGTTCTTTTAAGAAAACTTCACAGTCTTTTCTTGTGTTGCGGGTATCAAAGAACATATGTAATGCATAAAATTCTTTATATTCAGGGTAAATGCCATAACCAGCAAAACCGCCGCCCAATCCGTTGGATCGGTCATGCAGGGGTTTCATGGAATTTGTGATCATTTCACCGGATATCTTATTTCCTTCTTTGGAAATGACGGAGGAGATTGCACATCCGGAAGGAATTCTCACCTGACCTTCAATCTTCATAAATCTTGTACCTTCCTTTCAGAATAAATCAAAAACAAAGGCGTTCATTTAAGGGCAGGTAGTCCCTGCTCTAAGATGAACGCCTTTGCTCATATTCAATATATACAGTGTATGGTAAGTTTTGTCAAGAGAAAAAAACTGGATGAAAAAATATGAAAAATAAAAAAAAGGATTGACAAATGATTTTTCAGGGTGTATTATCCAACGAGTAAAGGCAAAGGCGTCTTTGAGGTAAAGTTCTCAGAGGCGCTTTTTACTTTACAAAATTCAAATATGGGCAATTTGATTTAAAAGGCAAGGGCGTCTTTCATGTGCAGGGAAAAGTACTATGAAAGACCCTCTTGCCTTTTCAAATTGGAAGGAGTGACATTATGAAGAAAGTTACAGAATTTTTTGGATGTAAAGTTTTTGACGACAGAGTGATGAAAGCAAATTTGTCAGCAAAGGTTTATCAGTCTTTGAGAAAAACTATTGACGAAGGTGCAAAACTTGATATCAGTGTAGCCAACGCAGTTGCGGCAGCTATGAAAGACTGGGCAGTTGCAAATGAAGCTACTCACTATACACATTGGTTCCAGCCTCTTACCGGTGTAACAGCAGAAAAGCATGATAGTTTTATTTCTCCATCCCCGGACGGCGGTGTGATTATGGAGTTCTCCGGAAAGGAACTGATCAAAGGCGAACCGGACGCTTCTTCTTTCCCGTCCGGCGGACTTCGGGCTACTTTTGAAGCAAGGGGATATACAGCATGGGATCCTACCTCTTATGCGTTTATTAAAGGGAAAACATTATGTATTCCTACAGCGTTCTGTTCCTATGGCGGAGAGGCGCTGGATAAAAAAACTCCGCTGCTTCGTTCTATGGAAGCTTTGAATAAGCAGGCTCTTCGTATCCTTCATTTGTTTGGAAATGATGATGTAAAATGTGTCCGTACATCTGTAGGACCAGAACAGGAATATTTCCTCATTACAAAGGAAATGTACGAACAGAGAAAAGATCTTCGATTTACGGGACGCACTCTTTTTGGTGCGAAGTCGCCAAAGGGACAGGAGATGGACGATCATTACTTCGGTGTGATCAAACCAAGAGTTGCCGCTTATATGCAAGAACTGAATGATGAACTCTGGAAACTGGGAATTCTGGCTAAGACAGAACATAATGAAGTGGCTCCGGCACAACATGAGCTTGCCCCTGTTTATACGACAACGAATATAGCGACAGATCATAACCAGCTGACCATGGAGATTATGCAGAAGGTAGCAGCACAGCATGGACTTGTATGTCTGCTTCACGAAAAGCCGTTTGCCGGTGTAAACGGCAGTGGAAAACATAACAACTGGTCTCTTGCGACAGACAAGGGAGTGAATCTGTTATCCCCGGGCGAGACTCCATATGAAAATGCACAGTTTTTGCTATTTCTGTGTGCAGTGATCAAAGCGGTGGACGATTATCAGGATCTGCTCCGTCTTTCTGTTGCAACGGCAGGAAATGACCACAGACTTGGCGCGAATGAAGCACCGCCGGCAGTAGTATCTATCTTCCTTGGGGATGAATTAAATGAGGTGCTTGAAGCAATTGAAACAGATACTCCATACGCAGGAACGAAAAAAGCACAGATGAAGCTTGGGGTGGATGTGCTTCCGAAATTCAACCGTGATACCACAGATCGTAACCGTACATCACCATTTGCATTTACCGGAAATAAATTCGAGTTCCGTATGCTGGGTTCATCTAACAGCATTGCCTGTGCAAACATCATGCTGAACAGCGCTGTGGCAGAAAGTCTGAAAATTTACGCAGACAGACTGGAAAAGGCGGAAAATTTTGAAAATACATTACATGAAATGATTCGAAAGACTATCAAAGACCACAAGCATATTATTTTCAATGGAAATGGTTATGATGATACATGGATCAGGGAAGCGACGGAAAAGAGGGGGCTTCTCAATTACAGAACAACCCCGGATTGTATGCCGCGGCTGCTGGATGAAAAGAATGTACAGATGCTGACGGCGCATAAGATCTTTTCAGAAGCTGAGCTGAGATCAAGATGTGAGATTATGCTGGATAATTACTGTAAGACAGTGTTAATTGAAGCAAATACCATGATTGATATGGCAAAAACAGAGATTGCTCCGGCGGTAAGTACATATGTATTAGAGCTTGCAAATACAGCAGCTGCAAAAAAAGCAGTTGATGCTTCTGTTTCCTGTAGCTATGAAGTCGGCTTGTTGAAAAAACTGGCAAGACTGGAAGACCAGATTGCGGTTAGAGCAGATGAACTGGAAGCAGCAGTGATGAAACTGCAGGATGCCGGGGACATTGAAGCAGAATCTTATATCATCCGTGATGTTATATTAAGTAAAATGGGTGAACTACGGGTTGCCTGTGACGAAGCAGAGACGATGACAGCAAAGAAATACTGGCCATTCCCGACCTATGGAGATTTACTGTTTGGCGTGAAATAAAAACAACCGAAGAAGGTACTTTACATAGCCTACGGAGTGCTGAATTGCCAGATTTACGGAGGTAGATACGTATGTGTTCTATTATGAGTTATTGCAGCGGCAGTGCTGACTTTGATGTTTTTATGGAGGGATTTAAAAAGACGATGTCAAGAGGCCCGGATGAAAGCCGGGTAGTAGAAACAGGCGATGGTTTTCTTGGATTTCACAGATTATCGATTATGGGACTGACCCCATCTGGCATGCAGCCGTTTCAGTATGGAAACAGTTATGTGGTCTGTAATGGAGAAATTTATGGATTTGAGAAGCTGAAAAAGGAACTGTCAGTAAAATATACCTTTGAAAGCGAATCGGACTGTGAGATTCTCTTACCGCTGTATCAGGAATATGGTACAGACATGTTTGGCATGATGGACGCGGAGTTTGCCTGCATCATCTATGATGGGGAAACAAGAGAGTTTATCGCGGCAAGAGATCCGCTTGGGATCCGTCCATTGTATTATGGATATGACAAAGAGGGTGTTGTTATATTTGCCAGTGAAGCCAAAAACCTGGTCGGGCTTGCTGATAAGATTATGCCGTTTCCACCGGGACATTATTATAAGGGTGGTCAGTTTAGCTGTTACTGTGATATTGCTAAAGTGGATACAGTTTGTCACGATGATTTGGAAACAGTCTGCAAGAGTATTCATGATAAGCTGACAGCCGGTGTGGAGAAACGTCTTGTAGCTGACGCAAAGATTGGTTTTCTGCTTTCTGGAGGTCTGGATTCTTCTTTGGTATGCGCCATTGCAGCAAAGAAAAGTAAGGAGCCGATTAAGACTTTTGCTATTGGTATGAGTAAAGACGCCATTGATTTAAAATATGCGAAGCAGGTGGCAGATTATATCGGAAGTGACCATACAGAGGTCTATATGACATCAGATGAAGTGCTTTCTTCGCTGGAAACAATCATTCAGCTGCTGGGAACCTATGATATTACTACAATCCGTGCATCTATAGGAATGTATCTGGTGTGTAAGGCAATCCATGAACAGACGGATATCCGCGTCCTTTTGACCGGCGAGATTTCTGATGAATTATTTGGTTATAAATATACGGACTTTGCACCGGATGCGGGAGCTTTTCAGATGGAAGCCCAGAAGCGGATCCATGAACTTCATATGTATGATGTTCTGCGCGCGGACCGTTGTATCTCTGTCAACTCGCTGGAAGCAAGAGTTCCATTTGGTGATCTGGATTTTGTGAAATATGTGATGGCAATAGATCCCAAATTAAAGCTCAATACTTATGGAAAAGGAAAATATTTGCTGCGTCATGCGTTTGAAGAAGGAGATTATTTGCCGGAAAAAATTCTCTGGAGAGAAAAGGCTGCGTTTTCAGATGCAGTGGGTCATTCCATGGTTGATTACTTAAAGGAATATGCAGAAAGTATGTGTACGGATGCCGAATTCAAAAGCAGATGTGAAAGCTATACTCATGCCAGACCTTTCACAAAAGAAGCATTATTATATAGAGAGATTTTTGAAAAGTACTATCCGGAACAGGCGGAGATGATAGTAGATTTCTGGATGCCGAACAAAGAATGGGAGGGATGCGATGTAAACGATCCCTCCGCAAGGGTACTTTCCAACTATGGTGACAGTGGAAAATAAGGACTTTTATGCTCAAAATACAAAAGTATGTACAATTTTTCGGTAACGGTGGAATTCGAGTAAGGAAGTGAATGATGATGACCAAATATATTTTTGTGACTGGAGGCGTGATATCCGGTCTGGGAAAAGGGATTACAACCGCCTCTCTTGGCCGGCTTTTAAAAGCAAGAGGTTTAAAAGTGGCCGCGCAGAAGTTAGACCCATATATTAACGTAGATCCTGGCACTATGAGTCCGTACCAGCATGGAGAGGTATATGTGACTGAAGATGGGGCGGAAACGGATCTGGATTTGGGGCACTATGAGAGATTTATCGACGAGGATCTGAATCAATATTCTAACCTGACCACAGGAAAGGTGTACTGGAATGTGTTAAATAAGGAACGTAGAGGAGAATATCTTGGTACTACGGTTCAGGTTATTCCACATATCACAAATGAAATTAAGGAATTTGTGTACCATGTAGGCAAAAAGACGGATGCAGATGTGGTAATCACGGAGATTGGCGGAACTATTGGAGATATTGAGTCCCAGCCATTTCTGGAAGCGGTACGTCAGATTTCACTGGAAATTGGCAGAGAGAACAGTTTATTTATTCATGTGACATTAGTCCCTTATTTGAGTGGTTCTGAAGAACACAAGACAAAGCCAACGCAGCATTCGGTCAAAGAACTTCAGGGAATGGGAATTAATCCAGACATTATTGTGCTTCGTTCTGATAAACCATTGGAAGAATCTGTTTTTCGGAAAATTTCATTGTTCTGTAATGTGAAACCGGATTGCGTGATTGAAAACAGAACAGTATCAAATCTCTACGAAGCGCCGCTGATGTTAGATAGATGTGGATTTTCAGATGTCGTATGCAGGGACCTTAACATTGATGTACCGAAACCAGATCTGACAGATTGGAAACGGATGGTGGAACGTATCCGGAATCGTTCCGAAGAAGTACATATTGGTTTGGTTGGAAAGTATGTAAAGCTCCATGACGCATATCTGTCTGTGGCTGAAGCAATGAGGCATGCAGGGTATGAGTTGAATACATTCGTAAAAATCCACTGGACTGATTCGGAAAATATTACGGAGGAAAACGTAAATGACATATTGAAAGGTATGGACGGAATCATCGTCCCGGGCGGATTTGGAAACCGTGGCATTGAAGGAATGATTCTGTCGGTAAAATATGCCCGTGAAAATCAGGTTCCTTATTTTGGTATCTGTCTGGGGATGCAGATTGCCGTCATTGAGTTTGCAGAGAATGTTATGGGACTTAAGGATGCTCATTCAGGAGAATTTGATGAGCAGTGTGTTCACAAGGTAATTGATTTTATGCCGGGACAGAATAATGAGGTTGACAAAGGTGGCACACTCCGTCTGGGCAGCTATCCATGCAGTATTAAAGGTGGAACAAAGATGGAAAAATGCTATGGCGAAAGATTGATCCATGAGCGCCACCGCCATCGTTATGAGTTAAATAATCAGTATCGTGAGAAGCTGACGGCAGCAGGACTTGTGATCAGCGGTACTTCTCCGGATGACAGATTGGTAGAAACTATAGAAATACAGGAGCATCCATTTTTTGTAGGAGTACAGTTTCATCCAGAATTTAAAAGCCGTCCAAATCAGTCGCACCCACTGTTTAAAGGATTTATTTCGGCTGCATTAAAGCGTAGGTGCGATATTGATAAACCTTGATAAACCGGGCAATCCGGCAAAATCCGTTACGGCAGGTATGGTCAGTACACTACGCAGGGAGGAAATAAGGTTATGACTATTCATGAAGAATGCGGCGTATTCGGAGTGATGAGTACAAAAAAAGAAAATGTTGCAGAGATTGCTTACTATGGATTGTATGCCTTGCAGCACAGAGGGCAGGAAAGCTGCGGTGTTGTTGTGAATGATGACGGTGTGTTTTCATCCTGTAAGGATCTGGGGCTTGTAAGCGAAGTGTTTTCTAAAGACGCATTATTCCATCTGCCGAAAGGAACTATGGCAGTTGGACATGTAAGATATGGAACATGCGGAGGGGCGACGCGGAATAACTGTCAGCCGCTTGAAGTCAGCCACCAGAGGGGTAAGATGGCGCTGGCGCATAATGGGAATCTGAGCAATGCGTTAGAACTGCGTGATAAGTTGGAGTTATCAGGAGCAATTTTTCATACCACCAGTGATACAGAAACTATTGCTTATGTGATTACAAGAGAAAGGCTGATAACACCAAGCATAGAAGAAGCCGTAAGTAACACAATGAATTTATTGGAGGGAGCCTATTCACTGGTTTTGATGTCATCTACAAAAATGATTGCCGCAAGGGATCCTTATGGATTCAGACCGCTTTGCTATGGACAGATGCCAGACGGAGCTTATGTGGTGGCGTCAGAAAGTTGTGCGTTATCAGCAGTGGGCGCAGTATGGATCAGAGATTTGCTGCCGGGTGAGATTCTGATGTTTAGCGAAAATGGAGTGGAATCAAGGAAGGAACACTGCGAGAAACAGAGAAGGAAAACATGTATCTTTGAATATATCTATTTTGCAAGGCCAGATTCCGTCATAGATGGCGTGCCTGTCCATGAATCTCGAATGAGAGCAGGAGAGCTGCTGGCAGAAAGTTATCCGGCAAATGCGGATATTGTAATTGGGGTTCCGGACAGCGGTCTGGACGCAGCCCTGGGTTATGTGAAGAAATCCGGTATTCCGTATGGTATTGGATTGATTAAGAACAAATATGTTGGGAGAACATTCATTTCTTCGGGACAAAATGAACGTTTGGATAAAGTCAGGATAAAGCTTTCTCCTGTGAAAAATGCAATAGAAGGAAAACGTGTTGTTCTTATTGACGATTCTATTGTAAGAGGAACAACCAGCCAGTGTATTGTGAAGCTTTTGCGTGATGCAGGAGCAAAAGAGATACATATGAGGATTTCTGCTCCCCCATTTCTGCATCCCTGCTATTATGGAACAGATATTGATTCAGAAGAAAATCTGATTGCCTGCCGCCATAGTACGGAAGAGATTGCGAAGATTATCGGAGTGGATTCTTTGGGATATTTGGAGGTAGATAAGTTGAGCAGGCTAATAGATAGTAAGGCGTATTGCGCTGCCTGCTTTAATGGGGAATATCCCACGAAAATTCCGACAGATCTCCGTAAAGACCGTTTTGAAAGAAAGTTATCTGAGCGGAATGCTTAATGAATTTTTATATCGTAATATGGTACAGGGTAATTACAGCTGGTTTAGATAAAGAGGCGCGTATATTATGAAAAAATATGACAGAAAGCTGATTCTGGAAGATGGCAGTGAGTATTATGGATATGGTTTTGGCTCCGGTAATGAGAAAATCACGGAAATCGTATTTAATACCTCTCCGGTAGGATATCAGGAAATTATTTCTGATCCATCTTACACTTATCAGACAGTTGTGATGACATATCCGCTGATTGGTAATTATGGGATTGCAGAAGAAGACTTTGAAACGGAAACACCAACGATTGGAGGAATGGCTGTAAGGGATTATAACGATCAGCCATCCAACTTCCGCAGTAAATTTACATTATCAGAAATTATGGAGAAATATCAGATTCCGGGGATTTATGGAATTGATACAAGAAAACTGGTGCGCTCTGTACGTGATTTGGGAAGCAGAAAAGCATTGATTACAGATGCTGATGTGTCTTTGCGGGACGGACTTTGCAAATTGGATGCCTATAATATACCAAAAGACGCAGTGGCTTTTGTGAGCAGAAAAAAAGTTCAGCAATATTTTGTTTCAAAGGGGAGATACCATGTGGCAGCCATTGATTGTGGAATGAAGCAGAATATTGTGAGGAGTTTAAACAAACGTGGCTGCAATGTGACCGTACTCCCATGGAATACGTCTGTAGACGTAATAGAAAAAATGAATCCGGACGGAATCTTTTTATCCAATGGCCCGGGAGATCCGGCAGAGTTGCAGCCGGTTATAGAACTGGTCAGAGGCTTACGGGGGAAATATCCTGTCTTTGGCATCTGTCTTGGTCATCAGATTGTTTCTCTTGCATATGGGGCAAGGACCTATAAGTTAAAATTCGGACACAGGGGAGGGAATCATCCGGTAAAAAATCTTCTGACCGGAAAGATAGAGATTACTTCTCAGAATCATTCTTATGCGGTTGATAAAAAAAGCTTGGAGGATACAGGACTAAAAATTACACATCTGAATTTGCTGGATCAGACGATAGAAGGTGTTGCCTGTGAGAAAGACAGGGTGTTTGGCGTGCAGTATCATCCGGAAAGCGCACCGGGACCGCAAGACAGTGATTATTTGTTTGGACAGTTTATAGAATTGATGAGAGGAACAGGAAATGGCAAAAAGAACTGATTTAAAGAAAATACTTGTCATAGGTTCCGGTCCGATTGTAATTGGTCAGGCAGCAGAATTTGATTATGCAGGTACGCAGGCGTGTCTGGCACTGAAAGAGGAGGGCTACGAGGTAGTATTGTGCAATTCCAATCCGGCGACTATTATGACGGATACTGCCATTGCAGATAAGGTGTATATGGAGCCGCTGATTTTAGAATATGTAGCAAAAATTGTCCGCCATGAGCGGCCAGATGCCATTGTAGCGGGAATCGGCGGTCAGACTGGACTTAATCTGGCAATGCAGCTTGAGAAAAAGGGCATTTTAAAAGAGTGCCGCGTAGAACTTTTAGGAACCGGCAGCGAGAGTATTGAAAGGGCAGAGGACAGAGAACTTTTTAAAGAGCTTTGTGAAAACTTAGGAGAGCCGGTGCTTCCTTCTGCCGTTGCCAATACGGTTGAGGAGGCGGTAAAAGTTGCCGCAGATATTGGTTATCCAGTGGTTTTGCGTCCGGCATTTACTTTGGGCGGAACCGGTGGAGGTTTTGCAGATAATGAGCAGGAGTTTATGAGATTGATAAAAAATGCCCTTGCTTTATCGCCGGTTCATCAGGTACTGGTAGAGAAAAGCGTCAAAGGATTTAAAGAAATCGAATACGAAGTAATTCGTGACGCCAATGACACGGCAATCACGGTCTGCAATATGGAAAATCTGGATCCGGTAGGAATACACACGGGAGATTCCATTGTAGTATGTCCGTCACAGACATTGACGAATAAAGAGTATCAGATGCTGCGTGACAGCGCATTGAAAATCATCCGAGCCCTGAAAGTGGAAGGAGGCTGCAATGTACAGTTTGCACTTGATCCAGATTCTTTTCAGTATTATCTGATTGAGGTAAATCCACGGGTCTCCCGATCCTCTGCTTTGGCATCAAAAGCAAGTGGCTATCCGATTGCAAGGGTATCTGCGAAAATTAGTGTGGGGATGACACTGGATGAGATTATGCTGGTAAATATGCCGGCATCCTTTGAACCGGCACTGGATTATGTAGTAACAAAAATGCCGCGTTTCCCATTTGATAAATTTACAGATGCAAATCAGAAGTTAGGCACACAGATGAAAGCAACGGGAGAGGCTATGAGTATTGGCAGAACCTTTGAGGAGAGTCTGTTAAAAGCAATCCGTTCACTGGAAACAGGCGCAGATCATCTGTATATGGAGAAGTTTGAAAAGAAAGATAAAAAGGCTTTGATGGAGTATATCAAAATCGGTACAGACGACCGTATCTTTGCCATTGCCCGGTTATTGAGACTGGGTGAAGAGGTTTCTGACATCAGGGAGCAAACATGTATCGACCGGTTCTTCCTTGATAAGATGAAAAAAATCATTGATATGGAGAGGGAGTTAGAGCAGTGTGTCGGTGACAGAGAACTTTTATATCACGCAAAGAAGACCGGATTTTCTGACAAAGCGATTGCGCGGCTGTGGGATATGACGGAAACAGCAGTTTATGAAATACGCAAGAAACATGGTATTTTCCCGGTCTATAAAATGATTGATACCTGTGCGTCAGAATTTGAAAGTTATGTTCCGTATTTTTATTCTACATATGAGGATGAAAATGAATCTATAGTGGAAGACAGGAAAAAAATCATTGTGCTGGGTTCTGGACCAATACGTATTGGTCAGGGCGTGGAGTTCGACTATTCTACAGTACATGCAGTGAAAACTATTAAAGAAGCCGGATATGAGGCAATCATCATCAATAACAACCCAGAAACTGTGTCTACGGATTATACTACATCAGACAAGCTATATTTTGAGCCTCTTTGTGTAGAAGACGTTATGAATGTGATTGAAAAAGAGAATCCGGATGGGATTATTGCATCGCTTGGCGGTCAAACTGCGATCAACCTGGCAAACCCGCTGGAAGAACGTGGGATGAAACTGATTGGCACAGACTGTGCGGCAATCGAGAAGGCGGAAAACAGGGAGGCCTTTGAAAAACTTCTGTCAGAGCTTTCTATTCCTCAGCCAAAAGGGCGCGCTGTAACAAATATTCTCGATGGTGTCAAAGCGGCAGAGGAAATCGGTTATCCGGTGCTGGTACGTCCGAGCTTTGTACTTGGCGGGAGAGCTATGCAGATTGTGGCCAGGGAAGAACACCTGCGGCACTATTTGAAAACTGCGGTAGAAATTGATGAAGATAAACCGGTACTGGTAGACAAATATATCTGTGGGAAAGAAGTTGAAATTGATGCCATTTGCGACGGTGTGGATGTATTTATTCCGGGGATCATGGAGCTGGTAGAAAGGACCGGCGTTCATTCCGGCGATTCTATCAGTGTATATCCGACATTTAGCATTTCAGAAAAGGTAAAGGAAACGATTCTGGACTATGCAAAAAAACTGGGTATCGGCATCGGCATTGTCGGGCTGTTTAATATCCAGTTTATCGTGGACAAAGAGGAGAATATATATATCATCGAAGTGAATCCGCGTTCTTCAAGAACAGTTCCGTTTTTATCAAAAGCAACCGGGTATCCACTGGCTGATATTGCAACGAAAGTCATTCTTGGAAAAAGCCTGAAGGAGCAGGGGATTACTGTAATCTATCCGGAAGAAAAGAAGAGGTGGTATGTGAAAGTACCTGCGTTTTCTTTCGCAAAGCTGAAGGGTATGGACGCATACCTGTCGCCAGAAATGAAGTCTACGGGAGAGGCGATCGGATATGACAGGAAACTTCACAGGGCAATGTATAAAGCCATGATTGCTTCTGGTATCCGTATGCAGAATTATGGAACTGTAATCGTGACCCTTGCAGATGAGGATAAAGACGAAGCGCTTCCTCTGATCAGACGCTTTTATGATATGGGCTTTAATATAGAAGCAACTGCTCTGACAGGAGAACATTTGAAGCAGCATGGAATCCGTACACGTATACTGGGGAAACCATCAGAAGGAAGAAGTGAAATACTGGATGCAATCCGTGCAGGATATGTCAGTTATGTCATCAATACGCGTGCAATTCTTTCTGGTGTCCATTATGAAGATGGCGCTGCGATCCGAAGTGCTGCAACACAGAACAATATTACCATGCTTACTTCTTTGGATACCGTAAAGGTACTTTTAGATGTGTTGGAGGAAGTGACCATTGGCGTATCTGTGATAGATAGTGAATCAAAGAAAGAGACATTGCACACAGGCTGCACGGAAATAAGGGAAGGAGAAGAAAATGATCAGACCGAATATGTACTATAGCGAATTGAAAGATTCCTATCTTTTTTATAATATTGCCCAGAAAACAAAGGATTATATTGAGAAACATCCTGGAGCAGAGCTTTTAAGAATGGGGATTGGAGATGTTTCTCTGCCATTATGCGATGCCGTAATTAGGGCGTTGCATGAGGCTGTAGATGATCAGGCTGCCCAAAAAAGTTTTTCTGGATATATGCCGGAGTGCGGCGCCCCGTTTTTAAGAGAAATGATTGCAAAATATTATGAGAACAGAGGTGTTTATCTGTCCTCAGACGAGGTGTTTGTTTCAAGTGGAGCAAGTGACGAGTTGGGAAATATTTTAGACCTGTTTGACCGTTCCAGTTCTGCATTGGTTATTGAACCGGCCTATCCGGCATATGTAGATGCGAATGTGATGGCAGGAAGAAAAATTGTACATTTGGATTCCGGAGAAGAAAATGGATTTCTGCCTGAACCGAGTGAAGAAATAAACGCAGATTTACTTTACATATGCTCGCCAAACAATCCTACCGGCGCCGTTTTTTCGCGCAGTCAGCTTCAGGCATGGGTGGATTTTGCAAATGAAAACGGTTCTGTGATTCTTTTTGACGCAGCATATGAGGCGTTTATTGAGGATGAGACACTTCCGCATAGTATTTTTGAACTGGAGGGAGCAAAAGCGTGTGCTATTGAAATCTGTTCTTTGTCTAAGACTGCTGGTTTTACCGGGACGAGACTTGGATATACGGTGGTACCAAAATCATTGAAACGCAATGGAATGAATCTGAATGAAATGTGGGTACGCAATCGTACAACAAAGACGAATGGTGTGTCTTATATTATTCAGAAGGGTGGGGCAGCGGTTTTCACGAAAGAAGGACAGAAACAGATTCACGCAAACATTCAGATTTATAAGAAAAATGCCAGGGTACTGATGGAAGCGCTTGATCAGCTTGGAATCTGGTATTGCGGCGGGAAGAATGCTCCGTATATTTGGATGAAGTGTCCAAAGGGAATGGGAAGTTGGGAGTTTTTTGACTATCTGTTATATAAAATCCAGGTTGTGGGAACACCGGGAGAAGGATTTGGGGCCTGTGGAGAAGGCTATTTCCGGTTCTCAACTTTTGGTTCTCCGGAAGATACAAAAGCAGCGGCAGAAAGGCTTATAAAGCTGCTTTCAAATCATAGAGCCGGTCAAATACAAGACAACTGACAATGCAGGACAGAGCATGCGCCCCGGAAAAATTTTCTTGCCTTCTTCGTCCTCCTGTGTTAAAATGAATATGGTTTATCGGCAGGAGGTGTAAAAGATGGAGATTTTAAAGACAATATTAATGATTATATTTGCAATAGATTGTATCGCATTATCTGCTATCGTATTATTACAGGAAGGGAAGTCCGCCGGACTCGGAACGATCGGCGGTATGGCAGACACTTACTGGGGGCAGAATAAAGGACGTTCTATGGAAGGCGCGCTTGTGAAATCCACAAAGTTTCTGGCGGTTCTGTTTATTGTACTGGCAGCAGTGTTGAATTTAAAAGTATTTGCGTAAGAAGGCATATTTTGAAAGAACTGTGGGACACTCCTGTAATAGGGGTGTCTTTTCTGTATCGGCAGATATGCCGTGTTCAAGGGTGGATAGCTCCCAGGCCGTCGTACGGTGAAAAGCTCTCGGGAAGGATTGAAAGAAAGTGGATAAAGCGTTTGAAAAAAGAAAAAAAGTCGTCTATGATCTAATTTGCGACGATTTATATGTACCTATGAAGTTTAAAGAGATTGCCGTGCTTTTGCAGGCTCCGAAGGAAGAGCGGGATGAGCTTCGCCGGATTCTGGATGAACTTGAGGAAGAGGGGAAGATCTATCTTACGAAACGGGGGAAATACTGCAAGGGCGAGGCCAGGAGGCTGGCAGGAACCTACCGTGCAAATGCCAGAGGCTTTGGATTTGTAGTATCAGAGGATGAGGATAGTGATGTATTTATCGGTGAGGATAATACGAACGGAGCCCTTGACGGTGATGCAGTCGAATATGTGATCACGGGAGCACCGAAGGAAAAAAGCCGGGAAGGAAAGATTACCCGCATTATATCCCGGGCCCTTACAAAGATCGTGGGGCTTTACGAGGTGAAGCCCGGAAAGGGCTATGGGTTTGTACGCCCGGACAATCAGAAGATACAGAAAGATATTTTTATTCCGTCAGGAAAGTCAAATGGAGCGGTAAACGGGCATAAGGTGGTGGTAAAGCTTACATCTTATGGTGACGACAGCCATAAGCCGGAGGGAGAGATCGTTGAGATCATCGGACATATCAATGACCCGGGAACAGATATTATGTCTATCGTAAAAGGATATGACCTTCCGGTGGAATTTCCGGAAAAGGTACTGAACCAGGCACAGCGTGTGGCAAAAGATGTGAGCGTGGCCGATATGGCCGGGCGGAAGGATATCCGCAGCTGGCAGATGGTGACCATCGACGGCGAGGAGGCGAAAGATCTTGATGACGCAGTGTCGATTACCAGGGACGGCGGGAATTATATTTTGGGGGTGCATATTGCTGACGTGACAAATTATGTGCAGGAGAACAGTGCCCTTGACCGGGAGGCGCTGGAACGCGGGACCAGCGTATATCTGGCGGATCGTGTGATTCCTATGCTTCCGCATGCGTTGTCTAATGGAATCTGTTCCCTGAATGCAGGGGAGGATCGTCTGGCACTGAGCTGCATTATGACCGTGAATGACAAAGGCCATGTGATCGACCATGAGATTGCAGAAACTGTGATTCATGTGGATCAAAGAATGAGTTATACCAGTGTAAAGAAAATATTGTCGGACCATGACGAGACGGAAATGAAAAGATATAAAGATTTTGTGCCGATGTTTGAACTTATGCAGGAATTATCTGGTATACTGAGAGGAAGAAGAAGGCAGCGGGGCTCCATTGATTTTGATTTTCCGGAGACGAAGCTTTTGCTGGACGGTCAGGGAAAGCCTGTAGATATTCAGCCGTATGAGCGCAATGCAGCTACCAGGATTATAGAGGACTTTATGCTCCTTGCCAACGAGACGGTGGCAGAAGACTATTACTGGCAGGAGCTTCCGTTTGTGTACCGTACCCACGAAGCGCCGGATGATGAAAAGATTCATGCCCTTGCTACGTTTATCAATAATTTTGGCTATTCCATGCATATCGGTGTCAACGAGATCCGCCCGAAAGAGGTACAGAAACTGCTTGGGAAGGTGGAAGGGACGCCGGAGGAGGCGTTGATCAGCAGGCTGGCCTTAAGGTCTATGAAGCAGGCAAGGTATACGCCGGAAAATACAGGACATTTCGGGCTTGCGGCCAATTATTATACACATTTTACCTCACCCATCCGCCGGTATCCGGATCTTCAGATCCACAGAATCATTAAAGATAATCTGAGGGGAAGGATGAATGAGGCGAAGCGGGAACATTATCATGCCATATTGGCAGATGTGACCAAGCATGCCAGCGAGATGGAGCGCAGAGCTGACGAAGCGGAGCGGGAGACTGTCAAGCTAAAGAAAGTAGAGTATATGCAGGAGCATATGGGTGAAGTATTTGAAGGTGTGATTTCCAGTATCACAAAGTGGGGAATGTATGTGGAACTTGAAAATACAGTGGAAGGACTGGTCCATGTTGTAAATATGACAGATGACCATTATGATTATCTGGAAGAGCGGCATGAGATGACAGGAGCGCACACCGGGAAAACATATAAGCTGGGACAGAGAATACGGGTGCGTGTTATCGGCACGGACAGGCTGCTTCGCACTATTGATTTTGAGATTGCAGATAAAGGAGACGAGAGGGATGGCAAAGACGAACGGGAAATTGATTGCCAATAATAAAAAAGCATACCATGATTTTTTCATACTGGAAAATTATGAGGCAGGCATTGCACTCCACGGCACAGAGGTAAAGTCGCTGAGGATGGGGAAATGCAGCATCAAGGAATCATTTATCCGCGTAGAAAACGGAGAGGTGTTTATCTATGGGATGCACATCAGTCCTTATGAGAAGGGGAATATCTTCAACAAGGATCCGCTTCGGGTCCGGAAGCTTCTCCTCCATAAGGGGGAGATTCACAAGCTGCTTGGCAAGACGAAGGAAAAAGGAGTGGCAATTGTGCCGCTGAAGGTATACTTTAAAGGGAGTCTTGTGAAAGTGGAGGTCGGTCTTGCCAAAGGTAAGAAGCTGTATGATAAGCGACAGGATATTGCGAAGAAGGATCAGCAGAGAGAAGCGCAGCGTGATTTTAAGGTGCGTAATTTCGGTTAGGAGGAGAAGATGGTACCTGTAAGAAAGAATGAACTTAGAAAACTGGTGTCGGACACGACCGTAGAGATCTACGAGGAGCTGACTCCTCAACTTGTCCGGCTGATCAATGATACGAAGCAGGATGCCTCTCTTTCAGAGGCACAGAAGCAGGACGAGATTGCACTACATATGATGGGGTATGTAAAATCCTGCACCAATGAGATTATGATTGAGGTGCTGGCGGAGATCCTGGGATTGGAAGAGTGACTTGTCTTTGGGGTTCCGAACTGAAAATGTTTGAACGAAAAAAGCGGATGGTCTGAGCGGACAGATCATCCGTTTTTTTATGCATTGCAGACGGGTCGTCTAAAGAGGCATAAATATTAGTTGTTAAAAAGTGTTGACAAGTAAAGTTGTCAAGTGTTATATTTAGTATGACAAATATATTTGTCAAAATGTAAAGGAAAATTGTCGCGGACAAAATGTGTTAATGACCTGAAAGGAGAGGAACTTATGGGTCTGGAAAACAGGGTAAAAGAGCACAGAGCGAGGATCGGGGTTAACCAGTCGGAGCTTGGAAGGCTTGCAGGCGTGTCCAGGCAGACGATCAGTCTGATCGAGCGGGGAGATTATTCTCCGTCAGTAACGCTGGCGTTGAAACTTGCAAAAATATTTGATGTGCCGGTAGAAGGAATATTTGTCTATAAGGAGGATGAAGAGCATGAGTAAGAAAAATACGGATAACAAGAAAAAGATGAATTCATATATTAAGTTTTTATTATGGATGGCCCTGGGCGGTGCGATCGGCGGTATTCTGGCAGTAGGTATGCTTACAGTGGATGATGGATTGGGAAGTTTACTGGATCGTACTGCAGAATGGATCCATGCTCATACAATTGTTTTGCTGGCTGTGCTGGCAGCAGTAGGACTTATAATGTGTATCATCTGTTATAAAAAAGGCGAGACTATAAGAAAATGCCTCGGAAACTGTGCAGATGATGAGAGGCAGGAACAGTTGGACGGAAATTACAATTTCTGGAGTACATCCGGAACCGTAGCGTCCACGGTAGTGATCCATCTTGCACTTGGAACCTTTGCATTTGGTTTCCGGATGGAGAATGACGAAGATGCAGTGCATCTGCTGGTTTCTGCGGTATTATTGATTGGAATCACGGTAATCTGTTCATTTTATCAGATTGCCGTCATAAAGCAGATGCGGAAAAAGGATCCCATGAAACGAGGGGATATTGCAGATCTTTCCTTTTGCAGGGACTGGCTGGAAAGCTGTGACGAAGCAGAGCGCTATATGACTTATGAGGCCGGATTTAAAACATTTTCAGAAATGAAGATTATTCTTATGGTAGCAGCGGTCGCTGCCATGATGGGCGAGTTGTTTCTCGGCAGAGGACTTATGGCAGCCGTGCTCCTTATCCTTTGCAATATGATGACAGCCATTTTATATACCATTCATTCGGTGGGGATAAAAAAAAGAACGGTGTAGCCTGAAAGAAAACAGAGACGCTGCCTTTGATTTCACAGAACGGACATATTTGTCTGTTATTATGAGACCAAAGGCTTTTTAATACATTTTAAGAAAGCAGTGCAGATGAAATACACATTTTTCGGAGGGATGTTATGGATAAAGTAAAAATACTGATAGTAGATGACGAGAGCAGAATGCGTAAGCTGGTTCGGGATTTCCTGGAACGCGCGGGCTACAGGGTCGTAGAGGCAGAAAACGGGTTGGAGGCAATGGAGATTTTTTATGAAAATAAAGATATCAGTCTGTTGGTTCTGGATGTTATGATGCCAAAGATGGATGGCTGGCAGGTCTGCAGGGAGGTGCGCCAGTCCTCGCAGATTCCTATTATCATGCTGACGGCACGGTCGGAAGAAAGAGATGAGCTGCAGGGGTTTGAGCTGGGGGTGGATGAATATATTTCCAAACCGTTCAGTCCCAAGATCCTGGTGGCGAGAGTAGAGGCTATATTAAGAAGGAGCCGTGCATTTGACGGAGATGAAGCGATAGACGCAGGCGGGATCGTGATTGACAAGGCGGCCCACAGAGTACAGATTGACGGGGCGGACATCGACCTGAGTTTTAAAGAGTTTGAGCTTTTAACCTATTTTGTGGAGAATCAGGGGATTGCCCTGTCCAGAGAGAAAATATTAAATAACGTATGGAATTATGATTATTTTGGGGATGCCAGAACGATAGATACCCATGTAAAAAAATTAAGAAGTAAGCTTGAAAGTAAGGGGCATTATATTAAGACAATCTGGGGCATGGGCTACAAATTCGAGGTGGATAAGCAATGAAGCATTCAATCAAACGGCAGATGATCGTGCTGTTTCTGGGAATGATCATCGTTGTATTTTTCATTCTCTTCATCATTAATGCAAACTATCTGGAGCCATATTATATCAGTAATAAAGAGGCTAAATTTATCAAGATGTATGAACAGCTGAATGCGGCAATTGTAGAAGATACCATTGATGACCCGGAGGTGTCGGGTGCGCTCAGGATCCATGCAGAGAGGAATAATATTTTGTTTCTTGTTATTGATGACGCCAGTGTAGACGGGGTGAGCGGGATTACAAATGTGCATGATACAGGACTTTTGAGGAAGCAGCTGATTGGCTATCTTTTGAATCAGGCGCAGAAAGACAGCCAGATTTTGGAGAGCACCGGAAATTATCAGATCAGCCAGTCCAGAGATCCGTGGACGCAGGCAGACTATATTGAGATGTGGGGAACGCTTGGCAACGGGAGCTATTTTCTGATTAGAAGTCCTCTTGAAAGTATTCAGGAAAGTGTTTGGCTTTCCAATCGTTTTCTGCTTTATATCGGATGTGCTGCTATCATTATCTGTATGATCTTAGTGTGGTACTTTTCCAAAAGGCTGACGGATCCGATCCGTGAGCTTGCGGTATTGTCGAACCGGATGGCGGATCTTGATTTTGAGGCTCATTATACCAGTGGAGGAACCAATGAACTCGGGGAACTCGGGGCGAACTTTAACCGGATGTCAGAAAAGCTTGAGCATACGATTTCTGAACTGAAGAGCGCGAACAACAGTCTGCAGAAGGATATTGAACGTAAGGAAAAGTCTGAGCGCATGAGGAGTGAATTTCTGGGAAATGTTTCCCATGAATTAAAGACGCCGATCGCGTTGATCCAGGGATACGCCGAAGGTCTGAAGGAGGGGGTTGCAGCAGACAGGGAAAGTATGGAGTTTTACTGTGATGTAATTGCAGATGAAGCGGATAAAATGAATCGGATGGTGAAAAATCTTCTTGCTTTGAATCAGCTGGAGTTCGGGGATGAGGAGATAGAGTTTGAACGGTTTGACCTTGCCGCGGTCATTCATGCCGTGCTTCAGAGCATGGAGATCCTTGCGAAGCAGAGCGGGGCCCGGGTAATCTTCCGTCAGACAGAGCCGGTGTATGTATGGGCAGATGAGTATAAGGTGGAACAGGTGGTACGCAATTATGTGAGCAACGCGTTTCATCATCTGGACGGGCAAAAGGTCGTCGAGGTCAAGATAGAGGTAAGGGACGATAAGGCTAAGACAACAGTATTTAACACGGGCACGCCCATCCCTCAGGAGGATGTTCCCAGAATCTGGGACAAATTTTATAAAGTGGACAAGGCACACACCAGAGAATACGGCGGAAACGGGATCGGTCTTTCCATCGTAAAAGCAATTCTGGAGTCTCTTCATCAGAAGTACGGGGTAAATAATTATGACAATGGTGTTGAATTCTGGTTTACACTTGATGTAAAATAGTTTCTATACGGCAGACGGAAAGGGCAGGTTCGGTAAATGGTAGCAATTATTGATTATGACGCGGGAAATATAAAAAGTGTAGAGAAGGCTATGGCGCTTCTCGGCCAGCAGGTGGAGGTCACCAGGGAGCCGGAGCTCATAAGAAGTGCGGATAAAGTAATCCTTCCGGGGGTAGGTTCCTTCGGGGATGCAATGGGAAAGATCCGGCAGTATGGGCTGGATGAGGTGATCCGCCAGGTTGTGGAGAAGGGCATTCCGTTTCTCGGTATCTGCCTGGGGCTGCAGCTTTTATTCGAGAGAAGTGACGAGGCGCCGGGAGTCAGCGGTCTTGGAATCTTGAAAGGTGAGATCCTGCGTATACCGGATACGCCCGGTCTCAAGATTCCCCATATAGGGTGGAATTCTCTGGAATTTCCCAGGGAAGGGAGATTGTTCCGGGGGCTTCCTGAAGAGTCCTATGTTTATTTTGTCCATTCTTATTATCTGAAGGCGGCAGATGAGAAGATTGTGACCGCAGCCGCGGAGTATGGCGTGAAGATTCATGCGTCGGTGGAGAAGGATCGTGTATTTGCCTGCCAGTTCCACCCGGAAAAAAGCGGGGATGCAGGACTTCGGATACTTCAGAATTTTGTAGAGCTTTAGACGGAGGAGGCAGTATGCATACAAAGAGGATTATCCCGTGCCTGGACGTACATAACGGCCGTGTGGTAAAGGGTGTAAATTTTGTGGATCTGAAGGATGCCGGAGATCCGGTAGAGATTGGGAAGGCCTATGACAAGGCGGGAGCCGATGAACTGGTGTTTTTGGACATTACAGCTACTGCGGATGCCAGACAGACCGTTGTGGATATGGTGAGAAAGGTTGCGGAGACTGTATTTATCCCGTTCACTGTAGGGGGAGGGATCCGCTCGGTCGCAGATTTTAAGGCGCTTCTGAGAGAAGGGGCGGATAAGATCTCCATTAATTCTTCAGCTATCAATGATCCGCGGCTGATCTCGGAGGCGGCCGACAAATTCGGCAGCCAGTGTGTAGTGGTAGCGGTTGATGCAAAAAAAAGGCCGGATCAGAGCGGATGGAATATTTATAAAAACGGCGGCCGGATCGATGTAGGTATTGACGCTGTGGAGTGGGCCGTGAAGGTTGAAAAGCTGGGGGCAGGAGAGATCCTTTTGACCAGTATGGACGGGGACGGCACAAAAGCAGGATATGACCTGGAACTTACAAGGAGAATTGCAGAAGCAGTTTCCATACCGGTGATCGCATCAGGGGGCGCCGGAACGCCGGAACACTTTTATGAAGCTTTGACGGCAGGAAAAGCAGACGCGGCTCTCGCAGCTTCATTGTTCCATTATAAGGAACTGGAGATCAGAGAGGTGAAGGAATACCTGAGAGGAAAAGGTGTATCTGTCAGGCTGTGATCTTGAGATACCGGTGAATAATATACAGAATGAGAAAGGATGGGAACGCCATGGCTGCAATTCAAAATGACTGGCTGGATGCCCTGAGGGATGAATTCAGGAAACCATATTATAAGAAGCTGTTTGAGACAGTGAATCAGGAATATAAGACCAGACTGGTTTTTCCGCCTGCGGATGATATTTTTAATGCTTTTCATCTGACACCTCTCAGTAAGGTGAAGGTGGTGATCCTTGGGCAGGATCCGTATCACAATAACGGACAGGCCCACGGGCTGTGCTTTTCTGTAAAGAAAGGTGTGGATATACCGCCGTCGCTGGTGAATATTTACCAGGAGCTGCATGACGACCTGGGATGTACCATTCCGGATCACGGATATCTTACCAAATGGGCCGAGCAGGGGGTACTGATGCTGAATACAGTATTGACGGTGCGCGCCCATCAAGCGAATTCCCACCGTGGGATCGGATGGGAAGAATTTACCGATGCTGCCATTCTGACGCTTAACAGCCAGGACAGGCCTATTGTATTTATTTTGTGGGGCGCGCCGGCGCAGCGCAAGGAAAAGATGCTGACAAATCCGAACCACCTGATCCTGAAGGCGCCTCATCCGAGCCCGCTTTCTGCGTATCGGGGATTTTTCGGGAGCAGGCCCTTCAGTCAGACGAATACATTTCTTGAGGAGCACGGGATGGAACCTGTGGACTGGCAGATCGAGTAGGGAAAGGTATGTTGTGATGAAACAACAACATCGACAACAACATCGCAAAAAGATATAAATTGACAAGTTTATCATATTTTGATAGAGTGGAAGAGGTTATGAAAAGATAGGTCTGATATGAATGTCAATGTAGAGGTGGAAAAGTGAACGATATACAGAAAATAGGTTTTAGTGTGAGGGCGCACAGGTTGGATCGGGGAATGACCTTGCAGCAGCTCTCCGATGCCACGGGGTTATCCATAGGATATCTGAGCAATCTTGAGCGGAATGCCAACAGTCCTACGCTGGCGAATATCCAGAGGATCTGTGATGCGCTCGGCATATCCTTTTACAGCCTGCTGGAGAGAAACGAAGAGAAGAGTATTATTGTTCGCAGCAACGAACGGGAAAAGCTTATTAGTGAAGACCACAATATGATACTGGAAAACATTGATTTCGGCCTGGAGAATGAATCATTTCTTTATATGACAGTTGAACCGGGGGGAATTGATGAAGGGCTTTGCTGGACCCATGAGTATGACGAGGTCGGTACTGTGATTCAGGGCGGACTGTCGCTGGAGCTGGATAACCAGACATTTGAACTGGGCGTAGGAGATACGGTGATCATTAAGGCTAATACAAGGCATACGTATTATGCGATTGGGGATGAAAGCTGTGTTTCTTTTTGGACAAGATGTAAGAAAACGACACAGGAAGACAAATAAAGACAAGCAAAAACAAGTCCCTGCAGGCGGCAGCTGCCGCCTGCAGGGACTTGTTTGATGCTGTGTGCTCAGAAGCGTACATTTTTATCTTATGTAAGGATCAGTCTTTTACGACACGTCCGCCCTTTAAGACTAATGTGATATCTTCCAGTGCGTTAATGTCCTTGTCAGGTTCGCCCCGTACAGCTAAAATGTTGGCTTTCTTGCCGACTGCGAGCGTACCTACAGAGTCGTCGATCTGAAGAATCTCTGCATTGTTCTTTGTGGCCTGAATCAGACATTCCAGAGGAGTGAACTCCAGGTCATTTACACGGGCGCGGAATTCATAGATGCCGTTGCCGTGGCTTCCCACATAAACACCTGCGTCCGTACCCCATCCAAGCTTTACGCCGGCCTTATTGGCGGCACGCATGGACTCCAGCAGGCTGCTGAAGAGCCTTTTAGCCTTTTCAACATAATGGGCAGGCTTGTCCTCTGAGAACTCCAGGAAATTCTTCATTGGTGAAATAGTAGGGATCGGGAAGGACTTATCTGTGGCGAGGTACATACGGATACATTCGTCGTCCATGATGGAGGAATGTTCAATGGTCCTTACACCGGCGCGGATCGCTATTTTAACGCCATTTGCTCCGTGGCAGTGTACAGCCACCGGACGGTTTACATAATCAGCAGCCTCGCATACAGCCCTCATTTCATCTTCCATGATAATCGGAGCGCCCGGATCTCCTCCCGGATTCATGACAGCGCCGGTAGCCATGACTTTGATCCAGTCTGCGCCGGCCTGGTACTGTGTACGCACTGCCTTGCGGAATTCCATAGGAGAATCAGCCTCAAGATACATGGTGCCGAAAAAGTCATTTCCACTTTCGGTAGGGGAGATGATCTTGCCGCTTGCCAGAATATCCGGTGCCATGACCAGATCCTGGGAAACGGCATTTGCCAGAGAGATTACAATGTCGTTTCTGTCACCTAAGTCTCTTACCGTCGTATATCCTTTGCGGAGATTGTCCATTGCAAGTCTCAGTGCCCGTACCACACGGAAGGAGTCCGGCTGTACATTTTCTTCAAAGGTATCCATCCCGCACAGATCCAGATGTACATGTGCATCGATCAGACCGGGGATAACCGTGCTCTCAGTCATGTCAAAAACAGTTTCACCATTTGCGGTTTTTGCCGGAACGATATCTGCGATCTTGTCATCTTCAATTATGATATCTGCCCGATCATCGTTGAATCCCGGAGTCAGTTCAGGGATTACTCGTGCGTTTCTTAATACAATCATTTTTAATCATCCTTTCTGTTTGTTTGAAAAATCCCAACATCTATTATAAATTATATTATGGTTATCTTGCGCATGAATGTCAACAACAATAGTAAAAATGTATAATAAAATTTCATACAAATAAAAAATATTTACATTTTTCATAAATATGATATAATCTTAACAAGATTATGAAAAGGGTGGTGATAAAATGAAAAAACCATACTTGATTTTTTGTGGAAAGCTATTTGACGGTATCCATGAAGAGTTAATGTCGGATATGGAGATTCTGGTTGAAGGTAATCAGATTACGGCAGTAGGCAGAAATCTTTCCAGACCGAAGGATGTGGAAACCATTGATCTGAAGCATCTGACGGTGACGCCGGGGATGATTGATGCTCATGTGCATGGTAATCTGATGCGCTGGCAGGAGACGGATCAGATCCTTTATCAGTCAGAAGGCTATAGTACTCTTGCATTTCTCCATACGGCAGAACGTTGTCTGGAAAGGGGGTTTACGACGATCAGGTGCAACGGGATGGGCCCGGCCGGTTACGGGATTGTGGATGTAAAGAACGTAATAGACAGGGGACTGTTTCCTGCAGCCAGGATGCATGTCGGCGCCCACATGCTCGGAGGTCCGGGGATGCCCGGAGATATGAGTATGTATGCGTGCACAAATGAACCACTTTCAGATCTTGCACAGATAAAAACCATCGGGAGCGGCAGAGATTTCTTCCGGAATCAGGTCCGCAGGGAAGTAAAATACGGCACGGATTTTATTAAGATATTCCTGTCAGGCAGCTTCCTAAGCCCGGATGGAGGACCGGAGATCAGTTATCTGGATGACGAGGAACTTCAGATCATTATTCAGACGGCACATGATCTTGGCAAACCAGTCACAGCACATGTATACCCGCCGCGCATGATGAAAAAATTGCTGGAATTTGGAATCGACGGGATGGAGCATGGTGCACTTATGGACGAAGAGACGGCTGCTGCTTTTGAAAAGCAGGATACCTATCTGGTTCCGACTTTTTCCCCGTTTCAGGATGTGATCGAGGGAAATGACGATCTGGTGGATAAGAATACGGCGGACAGTCAGATGAAGCTGAGAAAATTTGCCCCGCGCCTGAAGGAAAGCCGGCAGATTATCTGCGGCAGCGGTATAAGACTTGGATTTGGGTCGGATTTCTGTGCGGTTCACCAGGCTTATGAGAGCTGGTATGAGTATCGAAGCTGGATTCGCTCGGGAATGGATCCGTTCAGGACACTGAAAGCGGCTACCAGTGTCAATGCAGGAATCCTGAGGATGGATCATCTGATCGGTACGATCGAGCCGGGCAAGCTGGCAGATATCGCAGGATGGCACAGAGATCTGCTGGAGGACTGTGATGCACTGAGCGAGTGCGATTTTGTAATGAAGGACGGAAAAGTGCATGCTGCAGATCATGTGGTGATCGACGAATATTCCCGCTGATTCGGGAGCAAGGAAATGAACAAGTACATTTAGGAGGATGAAAAATGGATAATGGTGGATACAAAAAGAACAGAGGGCTTATTCTGTTAATAGCTCTGGCGGGTATGTCAGCTTACCTTTTGCCTTATTTTAGAGGTTATTATTACGATGCATATCTGGCATATTTCGGAATTACGGATTTTCAAATGGGTGTGCTGGGGAGCGCTTATGGAGCACTCACACTTGTAGGCTACTGTCTGGGCGGATGGGTTGCCGACCGGGCTCCGCTGAAAATCGTTGTTCCGGGGTCTCTGATCATTACCGGCGCAGTAGGCCTGATTCTGCTTACCAAGCCGGCATTTCCGATACATGTTGCAGTTTACTGTATTTGGGGACTTACGACAATCCTTACTTTCTGGAACCCGTTGATGAAGGTGCTTCGTGCTTTGAATCATGCAGATGAACAGGCAAGGGGATATGCATTGTTTGATATGGGGCGCGGTGTCCTGAATTTTGCATCCGGTATTGCGATCATGGCAGGATTTACGGCTGCATGCCGAGCTGTCGGAGATGCAAACGGTATGTCGGGACTTATTGTGTTCTATTGTCTGGAGGCAATCATTGTAGGAGTGATCTGCTACTTTGCACTGAGAAACAAGCTTCCGGATTTCAAGAAGGAGGCAAAAGAGAAAAACAGCAATTTCGGAAAAGAAGTATTGCGTGCCCTGAAGATGCCTACCACATGGATGCTTGTAATTATTATGTTTACTACTTACGGCGTTATCGTAAGCTACCCATATGTTGTTCCATATTGTACGGCTGCGTTCGGAATGTCGGCAGCTTTGGCAGGTATTATGGGATATGCGGCTCAGGGATTTCGTTTTGCGGGATGCTGGATCGGCGGACAGATTGCGGATCGTAAAGGACTTTCTGCTATGATGCTGGCAGATATTGCACTTATGGCCATCGGTGTTTTCGGTCTTTTATTTACACCGAAGTCCATGGCGTTTATGTGGCTGCTGGTGGTGAGTATCGGAATTCTGTGTATGTTTATGTATTCCGCGCAGGCGCTCCATTATGCAATTATGGAGGAAGGGGAATATCCATTGGAAGTAATGGGAGCTGCAACCTTTATTATTACTCCTCTTGGTTACGGGGCAGAAAGTATTATGCCGATGTTCAACGGCTGGTGTCTGTCTCACTTTGAAGGCATTTCCGGATATCGCTATATGTTTGTAGGCTATATTATTCTCCTTGCTATAGGCGCTGCAGCTTGTATTGTATTCAGAAGCCTTACAAAGGAACGCCGCCAGAAGCTGGCAGAGATGCGGAAGGCGGAATCGAAATAGACGCCGGAAGGTGTGCAGTACCGGATCATCTGCCGAATCTGGTGCTGGGAATCAGGGTGTATTTGTATTATAATATAGAGTAGAAATTTTTTATGAGTGAAAAGGAGTAAAAGCTATGATGAACAAACAAAGATTTGAACGGGTTGTAGAGAATATGAAAAAGACTGGCCTCAGCCAGATTCTTGTAACAGACGACCCGTCTATCTTCTATCTTACAGGAAGGATCGTAAACCCGATGGAGCGATGCGGGGCTATCCTGATCAAAGACAGCGGAGAGGTGCATGCATTTATGAATAATCTTTTCTGTTTTGAAGAGATGGAAGGTATGATCATGCATTATTATGCGGACGGTGAAAACCCATACGCACTGATTGCAGCAGAACTTCAGCCGGGCAAGGTCGGATTCGATAAAAACTGGACGGCAAAGCATACGATTTCCGTTCTTCAGGAGAGGGACGATCTGATTCCGGTGCTTGGCTCTGACTGTGTGGACTGGTGCAAGAGTCAGAAGGACGAGGAGGAAAGGGAACTTCTCCGTCAGGCTTCCAGGATCAATGACATGGCTGTAGAATTTGGTATCAAGCACATTGACCCGAGCCTGGATGAAAAACAGCTTTCCGACATGATCGAGGAATTCTTTGAGGAACACGGTGCAGCAAGGGATATTCAGCTTCAGTATGTATGCTACGGGAAAAATGCAGCAGAACCTCATCATGGTGCAGTGGCAGGGGAAATGCTCAAAGAAGGAGATGCAGTCCTTTTCGACCTTTGGGCACCGATCAATAATTACTGGTGTGATATGACCCGTACCGTATTCTATAAGAGCGTCAGCGAAGAACACAGGAAAGTGTATGAGATTGTGAAGGAAGCGCAGCAGGCAGCCATCGATTTTGTGAAGCCGGGAGTAAAGATGTGTGATATTGACGCTGTTGCACGTAAGGTTATCACGGATGCAGGCTACGGAGACAAATTCCTTACCCGCACCGGACACGGAGTCGGTATGACCGTTCACGAGCCGCCGGAGGCAAGCGCGTCCTGTGACCTGATTGCGCAGCCGGGTATGTGCTTCTCCATTGAGCCGGGCATCTACCTGAAGGATGATGTGGGAGTAAGGATTGAGGACCTTGTAATCGTAACGGAAGATGGATGCGAGGTATTAACGAAATATCCGAAGGATCTGCAGATCGTAGGAAATGATTAATTTCAATAGAGGGAACATATCAAAACAGATAGTCCCGGGCAGGGGCAGGTGTGACTCATATGAGCCGCCCCTGCCCCTGAAACTTTTCTGTAAAAGTTGCTATCTGATTTTATCATAAAAAGTATTGACAAATTCCGAGGATGTGATTATCATAAAAACATGAACATATGAATAAGTATTCATATAAAAATGATTTAGGAGGATTACAAATGGGAGGAATAGTAAAAGAACACAAAGATACATGCAGCTGCGGCCACGACCACAGCCACTGTCATGACCACAGCCATGAGCACGACCACAGCCACTGTC
>CAJTRM010000007.1:0-47648 GCA_910578865.1 uncultured Dorea sp. | reverse complement strand
ACCACAGCCACTGTCATGACCACAGCCATGAGCACGACCACAGCCACTGTCATGACCACAGCCATGAGCACGACCACAGCCACTGTCATGAGCACGACCATGAACACGACTACAGCCATTGCCATGATCAGGAGAACAATCATGGGGAATCTTCTGCGGCCCGGCTTCCCAAAGGTGTGAAGAAGAGGATTTATATACTTGAAAATCTGGGGTGCGCCAATTGTGCCGCCAAGATGGAGCTTAAGATCAATGAATTGCCGGAGGTAGAGAAAGCGGTTATCACATATGCGACTAAGCAGCTGGCCGTAGCCTCCGACAGCCAGGAGGATCTGCTCTCTCGTCTGCAGCAGATCTGTGCGTCCATAGAAGACGGGGTAGTGGTAACCGCGAGAGAGGATACAGAAGTAAAACGCCGGGAAAAAAGAAGTGTCTTTGAAGAGAACAAAAAGGATATCCTGGCCATCGCAACAGGGATTGCGCTGTTTACAGCGGGGCTTATCCTCCAGAGTTATAGTTTGGATGTATGGATGTCTGCTGCATTCTTTGCGGCCTACGCTGTTATGGGGTGCGAAATTGTGTGGACGGCGGTGAAAAACCTGGGGAGAGGGCATGTGTTCGATGAGAACTTCCTAATGAGTGTTGCAACGATAGCGGCGTTTGTAATCGGTGATTTTGCAGAGGCGGCGGGAGTTATGCTGTTCTACCGGGTGGGGGAACTTTTTGAGGAAATGGCGGTCAGCCGAAGCAGGTCGCAGATTATGGAAGCGGTAGATCTGAGGCCGGAGGTTGTGAACCTGCTCAGGAACGGTGAGGTAGAGGTCGTTCCGGCAGAAAAGGCACAGACCGGAGATCTGATCCTTGTGCGTCCCGGAGACCGTATTCCTCTGGACGGCAGAGTTGTTGAGGGAAAAAGCCGGTTAGATACGTCCCCGGTAACGGGAGAATCTGTCCCGGTCAATGTGTACCCGGGGGTTGAGATCTATTCCGGCTGTGTAAATGATCAGGGCATTCTGAAGCTTGAGGTTCAGAAGCCTCTGAGTGAATCTATGGTGACGAGGATTCTGGATTCGGTGGAGAATGCGGCTGCCAGCAAGCCGAGGATCGACCGTTTTATTACCAGGTTCGCAAGAGTCTATACGCCTGTCGTAGTATTGCTCGCTGCTGCGACTGCCATTCTCCCGTCCCTTGTAACAGGTGACTGGAATCATTGGATCTATACGGCGATTACATTTCTTGTGATCAGTTGTCCCTGTGCACTGGTATTGAGCGTACCCCTTGCCTTTTTTTCCGGCATCGGCTCAGGCTCCAGAAAAGGGATTTTGTTTAAAGGCGGAGCTGCCATTGAAGCCCTGAAAGATATTAAGGCTGTTGTTATGGATAAGACAGGAACCCTTACCAAAGGGAATTTTGCGGTGCAGAAGGTACTGTCATTTCATAATCTTACGGAAAAGCAGATCCTGACGGTGGCGGCAGACTGTGAACTTCATTCTACCCATCCCATCGGAACCAGCATTGTGGCACTGGCAAAAGAACAGGGGCTGACCCTTACAGGGCCGGAGGAGGCAGAGGAGATACCCGGCAAGGGGATCCGGGCTGTTTTTCCGGAGGGCACGGTGCTGTGCGGAAGCCGTTCCCTGATGGAAATGTACGGTGTAGATATCAGCGGGTATGAAAATGCAGAATACGGAACGGAAGTACTGGTAGCTATAGACGGGGTGCCGGAAGGCCGGCTGGTGGTCGCAGATGTCATCAAACCAGAGGCCCGGGCTTCTGTGGAAAAGATGAAGGCTCTGCATCTGGTGACGGGAATGCTGACCGGAGACGGAAAAAACAGTGCACAGGCCGTAGCCCGGGAAGTAGGGATTGATGAAGTCCATGCACAGCTGCTTCCCCAGGATAAGTTAAGTCATCTTCAGGATATCCGCGGAAAATACGGAGCCGTCATGTTTGTGGGAGACGGGATCAATGACGCCCCGGTCCTGGCAGGCGCAGATGTGGGCGCGGCAATGGGGAGCGGAGCGGATGCGGCTATTGAGGCGGCAGATGTGGTATATATGACATCTTCTGTGGATGCAATACCGGAATCCATCCGGATTGCAAGGAGTACCGGCCGGATCGCAATGCAGAACGTTGTATTTGCACTTCTGATCAAGTTTATGGTCATGGCCCTTGGATTTGCAGGATATGCAAATATGTGGATGGCAGTATTTGCAGATACAGGTGTTGCGATGTTGTGTGTGCTGAATTCTGTCCGTATTCTGAGGAAATAAACTGTTACAAAAGTATTAATTTTGGTTGCTTTTTATGCCAAATGGTTGAAATGCCTACGACCATTTGGCATAATTAATTAATGGGCTGGAATTCAAAAGGATAGAAAGAGGAAAGCGTCTATGAAAAAAACGGAAGTAGAATGCTGTGAAGTTATATGTGTACATGATGACAAGATTAAGGAAGTCTTGAAAGAACTGCCGCCGGAAGAGATTATCAAGGAACTGGCAGATTTTTATAAGGTTTTCGGAGATGCCACAAGAGTGAAGATATTATGTGTGCTTTTAAGATCTCAGATGTGTGTATGCGATCTTGCACAGATGCTTGGGATGACGCAGTCGGCTATTTCTCATCAGCTCAGGGTTCTGAAGCAGATGAAGCTTGTGAGGAATAAAAGAGACGGGAAGACCGTATATTATTCTCTGGCAGACGGACATATCCAGAATATTATAAGCCAGGGGATGGAGCATATCATGGAATAGTTCATAATAGATATATTTGCAAAAAGGGAAGAAGTATGACAGCACAATTAAAAAAACGAAGTATCATTTATGGGGCCGGAGTGTTCGTCTATACATGTGCGATTGCGACTACTACGTATAATATGATGGGCGACTGGGCTAAGTTTATATGGTTTTTGCTGGCCTATTTGATTGTCGGTTTTGATGTATTCCGGAGTATGGCTGAGAAGTTAACAGAGAAAAAGTTTTTGACAGAGTATACTTTGATTACGCTGTCCACAGTCGGCGCTTTTGGTATCGGAAGATATATGGAAGGCGTGCTTGTTATGGTTTTGTTTGAACTGGGGATTCTTTTTGAGGTTTATTCTTCGGACAATGCGAAGCGTTCGATCGAAGAGATGATTGACATCCGCCCGCCGTATGCTACAAGGAGGATGTTCGGGGAAGAACATCAGGTGGATCCTTCAGAATTGAAGGTCAATCATATTATCATTATCCGGCCGGGGGAGCGGGTTCCTGTGGATGCAGTTGTGAGGGTCGGTTCTTCTATGGTAGATACAAAGGCAGTGACCGGTGAGCCGATACCAAGAAAGGTGACGCCCGGGGACCGGATCTTCAGCGGATGTATCAATTTAAGCGGTGTTCTTGAAGCTCAGGTCACGAAGGAATATGTGGATTCTACAGTTGCCAGGATTATGGAGATGGTAGAGGAGGCGCAGAATAAAAAGGCGGAGAGCGAGACCTTTATTTCAAAATTTTCCAGGATCTATACTCCGGTTATGTTTTTGCTGGCATTTTTGGTTATGATCTATCCGCCGCTTACGTTTTCCTATGGAAACTGGGATACGTGGATCTACCGGGGGCTTATTTTCCTGATCGCAGCCTGCCCGAGCGGTCTTATGATGTCTATTCCGGTGGCGTTTCTCGGCGGTCTTGCATCTGCAGCCAGGCAGGGAATCGTAATTAAAGGCGCAAACTATCTGGAGGATCTGCTGAAGGCAGATACATTTATATTTGATAAGACCGGAACATTGACGGAAGGTGTGTTCCGGGTACAGGAAGTAAATCCTGTGGGAATGACAAAAGCAGAGCTTCTGAGGATTGCGGCCTATGTGGAGAGTTATTCCAATCATCCGATCGCGCAGTCTCTGATGCAGGCTTACGGTAAGGAGATTGACAGAACGAAGGTATATGCAGTAAAAGAGATTCCGGGCTATGGTATCAATGCGATTTATGACGGAGATAAGGTTCATGTAGGCAATTTCCGCATGATGGAGAGATATGGTATCAAGGTGGACGAGATTGATACGGCCGGAACAGTTGTTTATGTGTGTAAAGGCGGCAGGTATGCGGGGTACATTATTATTTCCGATGTGATCCGGGACCGTGCCAAATGGACGCTCAAATACCTGAAAGATAAATGCAGCGCCGTACTTGTTATGCTTACCGGAGATACGGAGCGTGCAGGTATGGAGGTGGCACAGGAACTGGATATGGACTATGCATATACAGAATTGATGCCGGCAGACAAGATGGAGCAGCTGGAAGACTTTATGGTGATTCAGGATGAGACAGAAAAAGTAGTCTGTGTAGGTGACGGTGTCAATGACGCTCCGGTTCTTGCCCGTGCAGATGTCGGTATTGCCATGGGGGCGCTGGGTTCTGCCGCAGCTATCGAAGCGGCGGATATTGTGCTTATGGAAGATGAATTGTCCAAGATTGCAGATGCGATCCGGATTTCAAAAGAAACGTTAAGAGTTGTCAGCCAGAATATTACATTTGCGATGGCTGTCAAGGTAATGATCCTGGTACTTGCGGCAATCGGATATTTTGGAATGTGGGAAGCTATTATCGCAGAAGTAGGAGTTGTTTTTGTTGCAGTGCTGAATGCGGTAGGAGTTGTTAAATACGTGGCTTAGGAGGTATTATGAGAAAAATACGTACTGTGATGGCGGCTGTGCTGCTGTCCCTGATGATATGCGGGTGTGGGGCAGATCCCTACGAAAAGGGAATGGAACAGCTGGAAAACGGGAAGTATAAGGAAGCAGCAGAATGCTTTGAGCAGGCTGTGGAGAAGAAGAAAAATACAGCAGATTCTTACCGGGGGCTGGGGATCGCGCTCTGGGAACAGGAAGACTATGAGGGAGCCAAGGCAGCGTTGGGGCATGCGATCGAAGCAGGAAGCAAAGAGACAGGTACGATATATAATCTAATTGCTGTCGGTGAGATGAAGTCTGAGAATTATGAAGAGGCCCTGAAATATTATGAAAAGGGGCTGAAGGCAAAAGGGAACAGCAAGGAACTGGTTCAGGAGATGGAATATAACAGTATTGTGGCTTACGAAAAGCTTGAAGACTGGGAAAATGCCAGAGTAAAACTGGACGAATACGTGCAGAAATACCCGGAAGATGCCGAGGCTTCTAAAGAGGCAGACTTTTGGAAGACAAGATAGAGGAGCATATATGATAGAATTAAAAGAGGAGCCGGAAAGAGTCATTTTGGTGGGGGTCAGTCTTGCCGGACACCAAGACATGGAGGGCTCCTTAAAAGAGCTTGGTAAGCTTGCACAGACAGCCGGCGCAAGAACTGTCGGGTCTGTGACTCAGAGCCGGGATCAGGTGCATCCCGGTACTTATGTAGGTAAAGGAAAGATAGAGGAGATCAAAGATCTGCTGTGGGAGCTGAACGCAACAGGTATTATTTGTGATGACGAGCTTTCGCCGGTGCAGATGAAGAACCTTCAGGATGAACTGGATGTGAAGGTGATGGACCGGACACTGGTGATTCTGGACATTTTTGCATCAAGGGCTTCCAGCAGCGAGGGGAAGATCCAGGTAGAGCTGGCTCAGCTGAAATACAGGCAGACAAGGCTTACTGGATTCGGAACTTCCCTTTCAAGGCTCGGCGGAGGGATCGGTACAAGAGGCCCGGGAGAAAAGAAGCTGGAAATCGACCGGCGTCTGATCAAGAGCCGTATTGCTCAGCTTAACCGGGAATTAAAAGAAGTAAAAAGGCACAGAGAGATTGTGAGAGGCAGGAGAAGCAGAAATCATATTCCGGTGGCAGCCATTGTGGGATACACGAATGCCGGCAAATCTACGCTGCTTAACCGGCTCACGGGGTCAGATATCTTTGCAGAGGATCAGCTGTTTGCAACCCTGGATCCGACGACGAGAGGGCTTAAGCTTCCGGGCGGCCAGGAAATACTGCTGACAGATACGGTGGGCTTTATTGATAAACTGCCCCATCATTTGATCGAAGCATTTAAAAGTACGCTCGAGGAAGCAAAATATGCGGACCTGCTCCTTCATGTGGTGGATGCGTCCAACCCTCAGATGGACAGTCAGATGCATACCGTCTACGAAACCCTTTACAGTCTGGATGTAAAGGATAAGCCGGTGATTACTGTATTCAATAAACAGGACAGAGCGGAGGGATCGGATCCCGTCCGCGATTTTAAGGCGGACTGTACCGTGAAAATTTCGGCGAAAACAGGAGAAGGCCTGGAAGAATTAACCGGACAGATAGAGGCGGTCCTGAGGCAGAAAAAGATAATGCTGGAATGTCTCTGTCCGTACCGCGAGGCCGACAGACTGCAGCTGATCCGCAGATACGGTGAGATTGAGGAGGAAGATTACCGGGAGGACGGTGTCTTTGTCAGAGCTTATGTGCCTGCAGAGATCTATGATAAAGTCTGTGTTTCCCGGCAGGATTCACCGAACAGTCCTCTGTAGGCTCTGGAAAATGTAGAATAATCATGATAACCGCAGTCAAAGCAGGCCTGTGTGCCGGGTACGCCGGACAGGATCAGCTCTTTGGCGAGCAGCAGCCTTTTTTGTGTGATATAGTTTCCGATCGTGTAGCCGGTTTCCTGTTTGAACTGCCGCATCATGTGGTATTTGCTGATGTAGAAATGCCTGGCCAGTGCATCAATGGCCAGATTGCCGTCCAGATGTTCATTGATGTACTGAAGGATCTGGACGATCTTGGCATTGCAATTGTCCGTATCAATGAATTCCAGATGGTTTTTTGCAGCAGCGCGGTTCAGATGGATCATAAATTCCAAAAACAGTACCTGCCGGTACAGTTCTGCGGCATACCCATCGTCAAGAAATGATTTTTCCAGTCTCAATATGGCCTTAAACAGAGAACTTTTTTCAAGAGAAGGGATGCGAAGGACATTGGAGTGTTCTTTGACAGCCCTCTGGAAGCAGAAACTCAAGTCATAGGAGTCCGTCTTATATGCATTCATAAATCCGGGGGAGATATAGACAATAATCCGCTCATACACGGTGGAGGCGTCTACGCTTAAACGGTGGATGTCGTTATGCTTAACCAGTACAATATCGTAGGGCTTTAATTCATAAGACTTTCCCTCAACCATGTAATTGACGGTCCCCTTTATGAAGATTGTGATCTTATCAAAATCGTGATAATGGTATTCGATTTCATGGGACTCCTGGTCGGTCAGATGGAAAAGCTTAAATTCACTGTTCAGATATCCTTTTTTCTCATACTGCTCCATAAATTATGCTCCTTTGGGGTATTAATATAATAGTAATGGATAAAAGCATGATTTGCAATATAGACGGCATGATTTGTGTTGAAATGGGAAATGATGCCTGTTATGATAGTTTCAGGAAATGAACAACGACCGAAATCGGAGGTAGAATATGAAAGTTGTATTAGAACGTTATCATGGGCTTGGTAATGATTATGTAGTGTATGACCCTAATAAAAACGAACTTGGCCTTACACCGGAGAATGTAAAGATCATCTGCGACCGTAATGCGGGGCTTGGCTCTGACGGGGTGCTGGAAGGCCCGATCCAAAAGGAAGACGGTATGTTTGTAAAGGTGTGGAATCCGGACGGAAGCGAGTCTGAGACCAGCGGAAACGGTGTACGGATTTTTGCCAAGTATCTGAAAGACGCAGGATATATCCAGAAGAAAAACTTTAAATTATATACAGGGAATGGCCCGGTGGAAGTGACATTTTTAAACGAGGACGGAAGCAGGCTGCGGGTATCTATGGGGAAACTGTCTTTCTGGAGTGATGATATTCCGGTAACCGGCGAGCGGCGTGAGGTGATCAATGAAGATATGGTGTTTGGCAGAACATTGTATCCGGTTACCTGTGTGAATATCGGGAATCCGCACTGTGTCATCCCGATGAGGGAGATATCGAAGCCTCTCGTGACAAAGATCGGTGATTATGCGGAGATTGCAAGATATTTTCCGAATCGTATCAATACACAGATCATGAAGGTGATAGACAAAGAAAATCTGGCAATTGAGATCTACGAAAGAGGTGCAGGCTATACGCTGGCATCCGGAACAGGAGCCTGTGCAGCAGCAGGTGTTGCATATAAACTTGGTATGACGAACAATAAGGTGATTGTGCACATGCCCGGCGGGGAACTCCAGGTAGAGGTGGAGGATGACTGGACGGTTTATATGACCGGGGATGTGTTCTATGTGGCAAGGATGACTCTCAGCAGTGAGTTTGCAGAAAAATTAAGAAGCGTGTAAAATTAAGATATGATATACTAAGGCATAGGAGGAAAACCCTATGCCTTTAAAATTTGTATTCGGATCTTCAGGATCCGGGAAATCTCATTACTTATACCGCTGTGTCATCGACGAATCTGTGCGTCATCCGGAGCGGAATTACATTGTACTGGTGCCGGAGCAGTTTACCATGCAGACACAAAAGGACCTTGTGACCATGCATGAGCGGCGCGGCATTATGAATATTGACGTACTCAGCTTTAAGCGTTTGGCCTATCGTGTGTTCGAGGAGACGGGAAAAGGCTCGCTTCCGGTGCTGGATGATGAAGGAAAGAACCTGATCCTGAGGAAAATCGCCGGTGATTATGAAAACCGTCTTCATGTGTTAAGAGGAAATGTAAGAAAGCTGGGCTATATCAGTGAAGTGAAGTCGGTGATCTCGGAATTTGCTCAGTATGATATCGGGGAGGACGAGATCGAGCGTGTCATGGAGCTTGTGGGCGAAAAGTCCAGACTTTATTATAAGCTTGCCGATATTCAGGTTCTGTACCGGGGCTTTACAGAGTACCTGCGGGAAAAATATATTACAAAGGAAGAGCTTCTGGATGTTTTGTCCCGTGCGGTCAGAGAGTCGGAGCTTCTGAAAAACAGTACCATCGTACTGGATGGTTTTACCGGCTTTACCCCTGTGCAGGACCGGCTTCTGGCAGAACTTATGAAGCACTGCAGAAGTGTTATGATCTCTGTAACTATGGATCAGAGAGAGAACCCGTATGCTTACAGCCATCCGTACCAGTTGTTTGCTCTCAGTAAGCAGATGGTGACCTCTCTTGTGAAGATTGCAGAGAGAGAAGGGATCCACCTGGAAGAGCCTGTAGAGCTGTATGGGCGTACACCTTATAGATTCCGGGGAAATAAAGCGCTTGCCTTCCTGGAACACCATCTGTTCCGTTACGGTTCCGGGAAATATGCCGGAGAGCCGCAGGCAGTCTCTGTCCATATTGCAAGAAATCCAAAGGAAGAGGCCTTTGCCGCCGCAGGGCGGGTCCGTCGTTTTTTGAGGGAGGACGGTTACCGTCTCAGGGATGTCGGTGTAATTGTAAGTGATATGGAGGTCTATGGGGATTATCTGAAGCGGGCGTTTGAGATGTACGATGTCCCTGTATTTATGGATCAGAAACGAAGCATCCTGCTGAACTCTTTTGTAGAATATATAAGAAGCCTTCTTCATATGGTAGAGCAGAACTTTACCTATGAAAGTGTATTTCGTTTTCTCAGGACCAACCTTGCAGGATTTACCTTTGAGGAGGTAGACGAACTGGAAAACTATGTGATCGGTCTTGGAATCAAAGGATATAAGCGCTGGCAGGAGAGGTGGATCAGGCATCTGAGAGGAATGGAGACAGAAGAGCTTGAACGGTTGAACCATTACAGGACGATACTGGTGGAGAAGGTGGACAGCCTTGTTTTTGTATTGAAACAAAGAAAGAAGAGCGTAAAGGACATTACCTGTGCGCTGTATGATTTTATGGTTCGGGAGGAGCTGCAGGTGAGGATTGCCAGGCAGGAAGAAATATTTAAGGCTGCGGGCAGGCTGTCCCTTGCGAAAGAATATGCACAGATCTACCGGATTATTGTAGATTTGTTTGATAAATTTGTGGAGCTTCTGGGAGAGGAGTCTGTCAGCCTGAGTGAATACTGCAGGCTTTTGGATGCGGGTCTTGAAGAGGCGCGGGTGGGCGTTATTCCGCCAAGTGTGGATCAGGTTGTGGTGGGCGATATGGAACGGACCAGGCTGAAGGACATTAAGGCGTTGGTGTTCGTGGGCGCCAATGATGTGTATCTTCCCGGCAATCTGCTGCGTACCGGGCTTTTGTCGGAGCAGGACCGGGAGAAGTTTGCAAGAGAAAGGCTGGCGCTGTCCCCGGGGGGCAAAGAAAAGGCGTATGTACAGAAATTTTATCTGTACCTGAATCTTACAAAACCGTCGGAAGCCCTTGACATCTTCTACAGCAGAGTGTCTGCGGACGGGAAGAGTGTACGTCCGTCTTACCTGATTCAGGAGATTTGCCGGCTGTTTCCCGATATCTGTATTCAGGATGAGGAGGAAAAGGGCATAAGGCAGCAGGAACTGACGGAGGAGATGGGGATCGGATATCTCATCCGTGGATTCCAGGGAATAGGGGACGGCATGGATGATGCATGGAGTGAGCTTTATACATGGTATAAAAAAGCTCCGGGCTGGCAGGAAAAGATAGAAGATTTCCTGCAGGCAGGGTTCTACCGGATGCCTTCGGACAGTCTCACCAGCCAGGTGGCAAAGCGGCTTTATGGAGAAGACTTTGAAAACAGCATCAGCCGGGTGGAGCGCTTCTGTTCCTGTGCATTTTCACATTTTCTCACCTATGGCCTCGGATTGCGGGAACGTCAGGAGTATGAATTTCAGGCAGTGGATCTCGGAAATGTGTGCCACAGGGCATTAGAGAGGTTCTCCGGGAAGGTGGAGGCCGGAGGGGGAGACTGGACTCAGATTGCTGAGGAGGCCAGGAAGCAGTATATGGATGAGAGTGTGAAAGAGGCCATTGCAGATTACGGAAATTCTGTTCTGTACAGTTCTGCCCGTAATGAGTATCTGATCGTCCGCATGAAACAGATGCTGGAACGGACGGTGTGGGCATTGATCAGACAGCTGGAGGCGGGAGATTTTAAGCCGTCGGCCTATGAAATGCGATTTGAGAACGGCAAGATTGACCGTGTGGATACATGTGTGGACGGAGACCGGATTTATGTGAAGGTACTGGACTATAAGACAGGAAGTAAGGCCTTTGATGTAGTTTCCCTGTATCATGGGCTGCAGCTGCAGCTTATGGTATATATGGATGCGGCGGTGAAGAAGGAAACCAAAAAACACCCGGGCCAGGAGGTAATCCCGGCAGGTATCTTCTATTACCGGATCAAGGATCCGCTGGTAGATAAAGCAGAAGCCGGAACTGTGGAGGATGCTGTCTTAAAGGAACTGAAACCGGACGGGCTGATCAATCTACAGGAGGATGTGCTCAGGCATTTGGATCATCGCATGGAAGGAGATTCTTTGGTCGTACCGGTGAAATATAACAAAAACGGAAGCCTGTCCAAAGGATCCAAAGCAGTACCGCCGGAGGAGTTTGGTATCATGGTGCGTCATGCTGTGAATAAGGCAAAGGAGGTCCGCCGCAGAATCCTTCAGGGTGAGGTGGAGGCAGTGCCGTACCGGAAGGGGCAGGATACCGGGTGTGATTACTGCGGATACCGGGATGTGTGTGGATTCGACGTAAAGATACCGGGATGCGCCTACCGGGAGATTGATAAGATGAGCAGAGAGGAAGCAATCCGGGCAATGAAAGCAGCAGAGGAGGAGAGAGGGCAGCTATGAGTGTAGCATGGACGAAGGAACAACAGAAGGTCATTGATCTGCGCGGCAGAAATATACTGGTATCTGCCGCAGCCGGCTCCGGTAAGACGGCTGTACTGGTAGAGCGGATTATTACGATGCTTACGGCAGAGAACAATCCTGTGGATGTGGACCGGCTGCTGATCGTGACATTTACAGAGGCAGCGGCTGCGGAGATGAAGGAGAGGATCCGCACCGCGATTGAGAAGAAGCTTTCGGAGCAGCCGGAGGATGAGCATCTGAAGCAGCAGGCTACCCTGATCCATAATGCGCGGATTACGACCATCCACAGCTTCTGCCTGTCAGTCATAAAAGATCATTTTCATGCCATTGACCTGGATCCCGGATTCCGCATAGGTGAGGAGGGGGAATTAAAGCTCTTGCGCCATGATGTGCTGGGGGAAGTGCTGGAAGAATGTTATGAGGAGGGAAGACGAAGGTTCCTGGACTTTGTGTCCGCATATGGAACCGGCAGGTCGGATAAGAAGATTGAAGAACTGATTCTTAAGATCTACGAGTATTCCAGGAGCTATCCGGCTTCGGAGTGGTGGCTGTCTTCCTGTGTGGACGCTTACGGCGCAGAAACCCTTGAGGAACTGGAAGGCAGTGAATATACCGGAAATATCAAGAAAAATGTAAGGCGGTATCTCGAGGATGCAGGCAGGCTTCTTGCCGGGGGAATCGCTATCTGCTGTGAGGCAGACGGACCCGCAGTTTACGAGGAGATTCTGGAGGCAGATCTGAGGATCATAGAAGAACTTAAGCAGAAGGACAGTTTTGCAGGCCTCGGGGAAAGTATGAGGAACATTTCCTGGATGCGGCTTACACCCAACAGGGATAAATCTGTCTCGGAAGAAAAGGCGGCTCAGGTAAAGGCGATACGGGAAAATGTAAAGGGGATGGTCAAAGACCTGATCTCCCAGTATTTCTATGAAGAGCCGGAGGAGATGCTGCTGGATATCAAGAGATGCAGGCCGATGGTACAGGAGGTTGCGGAGCTGGTAAGAAGATTTGCCGTGCGGTTTGAAGAGAAGAAGCGGTCCCAGAATATGATAGATTTTTCGGATATGGAACAGTACGCGCTTCAGATCCTGACAGAGAAAACGGAGGATCACTTTTTGCCGTCGTCTATAGCGAAGGAGTATCAGGAGCAGTTCCTGGAGATTATGATCGATGAATATCAGGACAGCAATCTGATTCAGGAGACAATCCTGACCAGCATTTCTACGATATGTGAGGGAAAATATAATGTATTTATGGTGGGCGATGTGAAACAGAGTATCTACCGGTTCCGTTTGTCGAGACCGGAACTTTTTATGGAAAAATTCGACACTTATAGTATCGAGGACTCCAGGACACAGCGGATCGACCTGCACAAGAATTTCAGGAGCAGAAGGGAAGTGCTGGACAGCGTGAATTATATTTTCCGGCAGATTATGACAAGAGGTCTGGGAGGTATTGCCTACGATGAAGCGGCAGCTCTGTATGTGGGGGCAAAATATGAGGAGAATCCGGGCTGTATGACAGAGGTTCTTGCAGTTGACGGTGACGTAGAGTGGGAGGCCCGCGCGATTGCAGTGCGTATCCGTGAGCTGCTTGAGGAAGGAAATGTGACGGATAAAAAGAGCGGCGCCTTACGGCCGGTCAGGTATTCGGATATTGTAATTCTTACCAGAAGTGTCAGCGGATTTGCGGATGTGTTTGCCGAAGTGCTGAACAGAGAAGGGATCCCGGCGCACGCGGGGACAAGGGAAGGGTATTTTTCCTCCAGGGAGATCGGTGTACTTCTGGATTATCTGCGGATACTTGATAATTTCAGGCAGGATGTACCTCTTGCAGCAGTGCTCTGTTCTGTGATCGGAGGGTTATCCCGGGAAGAGATTGCGATTGTGAAAAGCGAGTTTCAAGAGCTGCCTTTTTATAAGGCGGTTTCCAGATACCGGCAGGAAGGGGAATCGGAGGACGTCAGGCGGAAGCTTGACCGCTGCCTGGGGAAGCTGGATGAAATCAGGGAATGTGTCCCCTATACGCCGATGCATGAGCTTTTGTATCAGATTCTGGAAGATACTGGATATGGAGATTATGTGTCCGCTATGCCTGCAGGAGTGCAGCGGAAAGCCAATGTAGAAATGCTGATAGAAAAAGCGAGAGCATTTGAAGCAACCAGTTATAAAGGCCTGTTTCATTTTGTGCGCTATATTGAACAGCTGCAGAAGTATAACGTGGATTATGGTGAGGCGAGCGTAGAAGATGAGCAGTCGAATATTGTGCGGATTATGACCATCCACAAAAGTAAGGGACTGGAATTTCCCATTGTATTTGCAGCCGGCATGGGAAAGCGGTTTAATATGCAGGATGTAAGGAGCAGTATTGTGCTTCATGCCGGCATGGGAATCGGGATGGATTGTATTGATCTGGAACTCAGGGTCAAAAGTCCGACTATCATAAAGAAGATCATTCAGAAAGAGGAGCAGCTGGACAGCCTTGGAGAGGAGCTCAGAGTTTTATATGTGGCGTGCACCCGTGCGAAGGAGAAGCTGATTATTACAGGGACGCTGCCCGACCCGGAAAAGAAGCTTGCAGGGTATGAGGTGGCGGCCTTGACGAAGGAGGATGCGATTGGGTTTTGGCATCTCAGTAAGGCTGCGGCCTTTTGGGACTTTGTATTTCCGGCGCTGTTGAGGAAGGGGGAGGCAGTTCCTGCTGATGTGAAAATCCTTTTGCCGGAGGATATTGTACGGCAGGAGGCGGCAGAGGAGGTGAGCGGACGGATTACGAAAGCAGCTCTGGAACAGTGGGATACCCACAGAGTATACGATCCGTCTGCAAAGGAGCAGCTGGAAGAGCAGTTCCGTTACCGTTATCCCCATGACGGCAGAGGGAAGAAACTGAAATTTACGGTGTCAGAGCTTAAGAAACGTATTTACATGCAGGAAGTATCCGGCAGTGAGGAAGGCCAGGAAGGTGAACTGCTCTATGAGGAACCGGAGGTCATTCCGCTGATTCCGAGGTTTTTACAGAAAGAGGAAGAATTAAGCGGTGCGTCAAGAGGTACTGCCTACCACAGAGTTTTGGAGCTTCTGGATTTCAGGAAAGATTACAGCCCCAAAGAGGCAGCGGCATCTATAGAGGCATTTTATTCAGAGGGGAAGATCTCTGAGGCCATGAAGGAGGCGATCGTCCTTAAGGATATTTTACAGTTCCTGGCTTCTCCCTGTGCAGGAAGGATGAGAAAAAGCGCATGTGCCGGGAGGCTGTGGAAAGAACAGCCCTTTGTACTTGGGATTGACGCCTGTGATATATACCCCGGAGAGCAGGAAGGAGAACAGGTGTTGGTGCAGGGGATCATAGACGTTTATTTTGAGGAGGAGGACGGATTGGTGCTTTTGGACTATAAAACGGACCGGGTACATTCTCCCCGGACGCTGATCGACAAATACCATGGACAGCTTGATTATTATGCGAGGGCGCTGGAACAGCTGACGCAAAAAAAGGTAAAGGAAAAAATAATCTACTCCTTTGCACTTGAGAAGGAGGTGCGGCTGCCGTGACGACAGAGTGGATGATCTATATCTGCGGGATCAATCTCCTTTCCTTTGCAGTATTCGGATACGATAAGCGGTGTGCGAAAAAGGATATGTGGCGGATACCGGAGAAAACGCTTTTCTTTCTCGCATTTGCGGGAGGCAGCGCCGGGGCATGGGCAGGGATGTATGTATTCCGGCATAAAACACGGAAACAAAGGTTTCGGACAGGCATCCCTTTTTTGATGCTGGTGCAGGCGGCAGCAGGTGTTCTTGCTATTTTTGGTAAGAATTGATTTATTATATTGAGCGTTCAGAAGAAGTATCTCTTAAGTCAGATTCCGGCTTGAGAGATATTTTTTTAAAAAATATATAATATGTGTTGACAAACTATATTATACATCATATAATATAGAAAACAAAACAATATTACATTACATAAGCAAAGGGGTGAAGATATGGTATTTAATACCGGCGCGGCTCTTTTGGATGCGATTGTATTAGCGGTCGTGTCAAGAGAGAGGGAAGGAACCTATGGGTACAAGATTACTCAGGACGTCAGAAAAGCAATTGAAGTATCTGAATCTACATTGTATCCGGTTTTAAGGAGATTGCAGAAGGATGAATGTCTTGAGGTATATGACCTGCAGTTTGACGGCCGCAACAGACGTTATTATAAAGTAACGGAGAAAGGAATGGCACAGTTGAATCTGTACCGTGTAGAGTGGAAAAACTATTCGAAGAAGATTAATGAAATGTTTGAGGGAGGTGTGACCATATGAACCGCACAGAGTTTATGACAGAATTGGCCGCATTTTTACAGGATATACCGGTAGAAGAAAGAAGAGAGGCAATGCAGTATTACAACGATTACTTTGACGATGCAGGTCCTGAGAATGAGCAGCAGGTCATTGACGAGTTGGAGAGCCCGAAGAAGGTGGCCGCCAATATCAAAGCCGATATGAAGGAAAATGCAAAAGACCGTGGGGAGTTTACAGAGAATGGGTACAGCGACCCACAGTTTCGGGAGAAAGAGATGCCTGCCGGACGGTATGAATATCAGAGCAGCACAGAGCCTCCAAAGACGAACAATGCAGGAAAGCTTCTTTTGATCATAGCCGTTATAGTTATTGGAGCGCCTATTGTCTTACCCCTTGCAGGTGCAGCTATAGCAACTGTGCTTGCGTGCCTGGCAGCTGCGTTTGGGATATTTCTTGCGCTGTTGGGAGTTGCAGTTGCACTGGCAATCGTGGGAATTGTGCTGGTAGTCACCGGGATCACGCTTCTGATCCCTCACCTGGCAGTAGGGCTTGGACTTATCGGCACGGGCCTGATCCTTACGGTAATCGGTGTGATCGGAACCGTGGCGGCTGTTAAGATTTGTATTACTGTATTTCCGGGAATATGCCGGGGAATCGTATGGATCTGCAGAAGACCTTTTGAGAGAAAGGCGGTGAGTTAGACTATGAAAAAAGGATGGAAAGTATTCTGGATTACCTGTGCAATAACAGCGGGAATCGGTGTGGTATGCTGTGCGGCGGCTTTCGGGCTTGGGGTTACGGTAGAGACTATGTCTGAGTATTTCCCGTACGGAATCGGGTGGGTGGACAGAAGATCGGTAGATGCTTCAAAGTACATTGCAGAGGACATTGTGGAAAGCTATCAGGAAGTAAACGAGATTGACATGGATATTGCAGCAGGAAAGGTTGAGATCCTGGTCTCTGACAGCCCTGATGTGAGGGTGGAGACCGACGGAATCAGCGAGAAGCTTAAGTTTCGCTGCTATATGGATGGAAGAGAGTTGAAGCTGGAGACCTCAGAGCATATCAGGCACATTGTGAATGCAGGTATCGGAACGATCTATCTGTATGTTCCAAGGGAAATGCGGTTTGATGAGGTGTCTATGCAGGTAGGCGTCGGTGAACTTTATGTAGAGTCTGTCTGTGCCCGTGACTTGTCTGTCAAAGTGGGAGCGGGAAGCGCGGTTATTGACGAATTTAGGGCAGATGAGGCAGGCTTTGAGTGCGGTACCGGTGAGATTGCGGCATCCGGAGATGTGGAGAGGGAGCTTGACATAGAGACCGGAGTCGGAAACATCGAGTGTAATATGGCAGGAAGTGAAAGTGATTATAATTATGATATCGGCTGTGATATCGGGCAGGTTACATGTGGAGAACGTGAGTATTCCGGTCTGGCAAGGAACACAGAAATAGATAATCACGCCGGCAAGAGTATGGATATTGAATGTGGTATCGGTAACGTTACCGTGAATTTCCGGTAATCTGTCGGAAATGGTAAACGAAGGTTCAGAATTATAAAAGGAGGAAAATAATATGGAGCAGAAACGACTATACAGATCCCGTGATAACCGTATGATTTGCGGTGTATGCGGGGGGATTGCAGAATATTTTAATGTTGACCCTACATTGATTCGGTTAGGGATGGTACTTTTAGCTTGTACCGGTTCCGCGGTTCTTGCCTACTTTATTGCGGCAATTATTATCCCGGAGCTGCCAAGAACATAAATTAATCTTCGGGAAAGGGAGGATGCCGTGAGGTATCCTCCCTTTCTTCGACTGGAGGCAGCAGTCAGACTTCATCTGTTCGTGTATATATTTTTTTAACGTGTCAATACTTATAGCATCTTGAAAGTGAAAGGGGTAAGGCAAAATGGCAGCGAAAAAGAATAAACCGATTCAATTAGACGAGTTGACGCGGGAAGAGAAGATGAAATACGAAATTGCAGAAGAATTAGGACTTCTGGACAGAGTTATGGAGGACGGATGGCGTTCTCTCTCTGCAAAAGAGACCGGGCGTATCGGAGGAATCCTTGCGAGAAAAAAGAGGGAGGCTTTAAAAAAGTAACGAAATTATTACGAATATTAAGAAGTGTGAACAATTTGAGATAAAGGTTGAAGTTACAAAATCCTTTTGCTATAATCAAAAAACTGAAGAAGAATCATAGCAGGTGGGGACATATGGGCAGTAAGATAAATGTATTGGGTATATATATAGATAATTATACGGCCAAAGAAGCAATGAAGGAATCTGTAGATTATATGGAGTCTGAGCTGATGAATATTGTTGATATGGTGACCGTAGATGCTCTTATGGACATGGATGCGGAGTCAGGCCTTAAAGAAGAGGTCTGCGGGTTTGATCTCGTGCTTGCAGGGGATAAGATGATTCTCGAGGCCGCAGATGTTACAGAGAGAAGATTTCTGCAGGAGACGGAGAACCGTCTTTATATTAAAATGTTCTTAAGATTTCTTCATAAGAATCATAAGCGGACATATCTTCTGGTGGAATCGGAGGAGGAAGGAAGAACCCTTTACGATTATCTGGAGAGATATTACAGCGGAATCCAAGTGAGCGGCATGGCCAAAGTCTCTGCAGCAAATCGTGCTGACGATATGCTGGTGAATGCGATCAACGGTGCAGAGATTGACTGCATTTTGTCTGTGCTGTCTTCGCCTCTGCAGGAGGATTTTGCAGTGAGGAATAAGAGCCTTCTGAACGCCCGTATCTTGCTTGGACTCGGGAAAGAGATGCTTCCTGTGTGCAGACAGAGGATTGCCGGAGGAAAGGTGACTCAGTTTTTGGTAAAAAGGATCTTTAAAAAAGAGATGGAAAAAAGAAAGCGTAATTCAGGAGAAGACGCCGGGAAGGAAAAATAAGAAAAAAATAAGCTATATATTTTTGGTTACTATGTACATTGTCTGAAAACTAAATTATGTGTAAAAAACTGAGGAAATTAACAATAAAATGTGATTTCCTCTTTCTTTTTTTGTAAATATGTATTAGTATATGTTCTAGAAGTATGCATTTTTACAGAAGAAAATTATATTTTGTTGTGAAAAATGCATATTGAAAAGGGTGGAGGAGATGGAATATGATATCTAATCAAATACTTCAAAATACAATTGAAGGATTGAAAGGGATTACAAGAATTGACTTTTGTGTGATGGACACGGACGGTAAGTCTCTTGCAAGTACATTTTCAGAACAGAAGAACTATGAGGAAGAGATTGTCTCATTTGTGGAATCACCGGCAGATAGTCAGGTTGTCCAGGGATATCAGTTCTTTAAAATTTTTGACGAACACCAGCTGGAGTATATACTTCTGGCAAATGGCGGCGGAGACGATGTGTATATGTTGGGAAAGATTGCGGTTTTTCAGATACAGAATCTCCTGGTTGCATATAAAGAGAGGTTTGACAAAGATAATTTTGTAAAAAATCTTCTGCTTGATAATCTGCTTCTGGTGGATATTTATAACCGTGCCAAAAAATTACATATTGACACAGAGGTCAGACGTGTTATCTTTATTATTGAGACAAAGCATGAAAAGGACAGCAGTGCCCTCGACAATGTCCGGGCGCTTCTGGGCGGAAAGGCCAGAGATTTTGTAACAGCGGTCGATGAAAAGAATATTATAGTTGTAAAAGAGCTGGAGGCGAATGACGGACACGCAGAGCTTGAGAAGGTAGCTCAGAATTTTTATGATCTGCTGAGGAACGACGGAGAAGAAGATATTTTGATTGCTTACGGAACTGTCGTCAATGACATTAAGGAAGTGTCAAAGTCATATAAGGAAGCAAAGCTTGCGCTTGATGTAGGCAAGATATTTTTCGGAGAAAAGAGTATTATTGCGTACAGTGCTCTGGGTATCGGCCGTCTGATCTATCAGCTTCCGATTCCGCTTTGCAAAATGTTTATCCGAGAGATTTTTGAGGGGAAATCACCGGATGATTTCGATGAGGAGACGTTGACGACGATCAACAAATTCTTTGAGAATAACCTGAATGTTTCCGAGACTTCCAGACAACTGTATATTCACCGCAATACGCTGGTTTATCGTCTCGACAAACTTCAGAAGAGTACAGGACTTGATCTTCGGGTATTCGAAGATGCCATTACTTTTAAGATAGCCCTTATGGTTGTGAAGTATATGAAGTACATGGAGTCGCTGGAGTATTAGTAATTAGGAGGAACATATGATTGAATTAAAAGAAGTAACGAAAGAGTACTCAAAAGGGGTTGCTGCCTTAAATGGAGTCAATCTGAAGATTGAACAGGGCGAATTTGTTTTTATTGTAGGAGACAGCGGTTCTGGTAAATCTACGCTGATCCGCTTGATTATGAAGGAGCTGGATCCGACATCCGGGACAATTACAGTAAATGGAAATAACCTGAATCGCATGAGACATAGAAAGGTTGCTATGTACAGAAGAAACCTTGGAGTTGTGTTCCAGGACTTCCGCCTGCTTAAGGATCGGAATATTTATGAAAATATTGCGTTTGCACAGAGAGTTACAGAGACTCCGGGCCGAGTGATCAAGAAAAAGGTTCCTGCGGCTTTGTCGCTGGTGGGTCTGGCACAGAAGTACAAATCTTTTCCGAAAGAGCTGTCCGGTGGAGAACAGCAGAGAGTTGCAATTGCAAGAGCAATTGTAAATGAGCCGGCTATTCTTCTGGCAGATGAGCCTACCGGTAACCTGGATCCGACAAATTCATGGGAGATTATGAAACTTCTGGAGGAAGCAAATGACAGGGGGACGACTGTAGTAGTCGTTACGCACAACCAGGAGATTGTAAACGAGATGAAGAAGCGAGTCGTGACAATGAAAAAGGGTGTGATTGTCAGCGACGAGAAAAAAGGTGGGTATAGTAATGAGGATTAGTACATTTGGATATACGATGAAACAAGGTGTAAAGAACATAGGAAGAAATAAGATGTTTTCCATTGCGTCCATTGCGACGATGGCGGCTTGTATCTTCCTGTTCGGCCTTTTCTTCTCCATTGTAATCAACTTTAATTATATTGTGGAGAAGGCAGAGGAAGGTGTAGCGATCACTGTGCTTTTTGATGAGCAGGCTACAGACGCACAGAAGGATGAGATCGGTAAGCAGCTGGAGAAGGCCGATGGAGTTCTGAAAGTAAATTATGTCAGCGCCGAGGAGGCATGGGATTCCTTCCAGGAAAATTATTTCGGGGATTCCAAGGATGCGGCAGAAGGGTTTAAGAATGATAACCCTCTGGCGAATTCCGATAACTATGAGGTCTATATGGCTGATGTGGCGAAGCAGAAGGATGTAGTTGCCTTTGCAGAAGGGCTGGAAGGCGTAAGGAAGGTCAATAAGTCCGATGTGGTTGCAAAGACGCTGACCAGTGTGAATAAGCTGGTGGGATACATATCAGTGGCAATTATCGTAATTCTGCTTGCGGTATCCGTTTTCCTGATCAGTAATACGGTTACTATGGGTATTACTGTAAGGCGTGAGGAGATTGCAATTATGAAATACATAGGGGCAAAGGATGGATTTGTCCGGGCGCCGTTTGTGTTTGAAGGATTACTTATAGGTATCGTAGGGGCAATCATTCCGCTTACCATGTTGTATTTTATGTATGATAAAGCGGTTGATTATATTATGGGAAGGTTCAGCCTTTTGAACAACATTATTGATTTCCTGCCGGTGGTGCAGGTATACAGAATACTTCTCCCGGTAGGCATTGCCCTGGGCGTGGGTATTGGTTTCGTGGGGAGTTTCTTTACTATCAGAAAACATTTGAAAGTATAGAGAACGGAAAGTGTAAATAACAATGTACAAGGAGTATAATCAGCATTATCAGGGGGTATATTATGATGCGAGGTAAGAAACTATTAAGTATTTTGCTTGTTTTTGTGCTGTGTATGGGAATGGCAGTACAGGCAGAGGCGTCTGAGATCAGTGACGTAAAGAAAAAGGGTGAAGAGTTAAAATCCCAAAAGGCCGAGGCGGAAGCTGAAAAGAAATCTCTTTCTGCACAGTTGGATTCTATTCTGGCTGATATTGAGGAGATGGAGAAAAAGATTACTGATAAGGAAGAAGAGATCGATCTCAAGGAAGAAGAGTTGATTCAGGCTCAGATAGACGAGAATGACCAGTATGAGGACATGAAGAAGCGGATCAAATATATGTATGAGAACGGCAACACGCAGTTCTTCCAGATTTTGATCGAGTCAAAGTCACTGAGTGATTTTCTGAGTAATGCAGAGTATATCTCGTCAATCTCTGAATATGACAGAGATATGCTTGTACAGTTCCAGGAGATTGTAAAAACCGTTAAGGAACAGGAGGCGGCTCTTCAGGCAGAGTATGCAGAGATGGAAGAACTTCAGAATGAGTTGATCGCAAAGCAGACTTCTCTGGAGGAACTGATTGCAAGTAAGAGCTCGGAGATCAGCAGCCTGGACGCTGAGATCGGTGAAAATGCGAAGAAACTGGCGGCTCTGGAGGCTGCGGCGGAGGCTGCAAGAAAGGCCGCTGAGGAGGCCGCAAGGAAACAGAAGGAAAAAGCTTCTTCTTATTCAAACAGTGCGGGCGCTTCGGTTGTGAGCGGCAACGGTACTTTTACACATCCGTGTCCGGGCTACAGCCGTATTTCAAGTACATTTGGATGGCGGAAGCAGCCGCTTGCAGGAGCAAGTACGAATCATAAAGGGGTTGACTTTGCAGCGCCTACCGGAACGCCTATCTATGCGGCAGCCGGAGGTACAGTTGTCTCTTCCGGCTACAGTGGAAAGGCCGGAAACCGTATTGTGATCAATCATGGGAACGGGCTTCAGACAATCTATATGCACTGTCATAAACTTTATGTGAAGGCGGGAACGACCGTCAGCAAAGGACAGAACATAGCAGCAGTGGGAACGACCGGCAATTCAACCGGACCTCACCTGCATTTTCAGGTCATGTCGGGAGGGACTCCGGTAAACCCGATGAATTATCTTTAAGATTGGATTGAAGAATGTTGAACAATAAAAAAAGATTTATGCAGGGGGCGCTTCTGGGCGCCCTCGTAACTTTGGTGTTAATAGGCGCTGTTTCTTTCGGATTCGGTTCCAGGGTAATATCCGGAAGGACAGTGTATAAACTTTTTCAGTTAAGAGGATTGATAGACGAAACTTATCTTGGTGAAACAGAAGCAGAGGATCTGGAGGAAGGGATCTATAAGGGGTATTTAGAGGCCCTGGGCGATCCGTATTCCACATATTATGATGAGGAAGAGACCAGGCAGCTTAGTGAGGGCCTGAGCGGTCAGTTTAATGGGATAGGAGCATTGCTCAGCCAGGACAAAGACACAGGGGTTATCACCCTGATCCGTATTTATGAGGATTCTCCGGCTATGGACGCGGGCCTTAAGGACGGGGATCTGCTGTATAAGGTTGACGGGAAGGAGGTAACCGGCCAGGATATTAATAAAGTGGTCAATGATATTAAGGGCGAGCGGGGGACAGATGTTAACCTTACGGTCATCCGGGGGAGCGATAATCAGGAAATTACGGTCACTGTAACCAGAGATGTGGTCGAGAAGCAGACAGTAGCCTGCCGGATGATGGAAAATGACATCGGGTATCTTGCCGTATCAGAGTTTGACTCGGTTACTTACGGACAGTATAAGGAAGCATTGGATAACCTGGAAAACCAGGGAGCCAGGAGTCTTGTGATCGATCTTCGCAATAATCCGGGAGGCAATCTGGAGATTGTCTGTGAGATGCTCGATTTGATTCTCCCGAAAGGATTGATCGTTTATACGGAAGGTAAAAACGGAGAGCGAAAGGAATACTTATCCGACAGCAAGGAACAGATAAAGATGCCGATCACTGTTCTGATTAACGGACAGAGTGCCAGTGCATCTGAAATATTTGCTGCTGCAGTCCAGGATTATGAAAGAGGAGAGATTGTCGGTACAAAGAGCTATGGAAAAGGAGTGGTTCAGAATCTGTACAACTTGAGGGACGGTACGTGCGTAAAGCTGACGACTGCCGAATACTTTACTCCGAAGGGCAGGCGCATTGACGGAAAAGGAGTTGCTCCTGATGTGGAAGTAGAGTATCAGTATGACGAGAGCCGCCCGGAGGCTGACAATCAGCTGGAAAAAGCGGTAGAGATACTAAAAAACAAACATTAATGGATTAGCAAGGGAATGTCAAAACGGGCATTCCCTTTTCCTGTGCTTTATGATAAAATAAAATGCAATATGAATGGAAACGGCACGGCCAGAAAGGATTACGGGAATGACGATACTGATTAAAAACGGACATGTGGTGGATCCTCTTACCGGGAAAGACGGCTGCTTTCATGTTCTGATCGAGGGTGACAGGATTAAGAAGGTTGCACAAGCCATTGACGAGAAGGCGGATAAAGTGATCGATGCCGAAGGCTGCTATGTGATGCCGGGACTGATTGACCTGCATGTGCATTTGAGAGATCCGGGGCTTGAATACAAAGAAACACTGGAGACGGGAGGAAAGGCGGCTGTGAAAGGCGGCGTGACTACGGTATGCGCTATGCCAAATACCAGGCCTGTGATTGACGACGGGGAGAAGGTGGCGGCTGTCCATACCAGGGCAGAACGTGAGTGTCTGACCCATGTGATCCAGATCGGAGCTGTCACGAAGGGACAGGAAGGAAAAGAACTGGCGGATATTGCTGGAATGGCAAAGGCCGGCTGCCGTGCAGTCAGTGAGGATGGAAAGTCTGTGATGGATGCTTCCCTTTACCGGCGGGGCATGAAGGCGGCCAGAGATGCCGGCATCCGTGTATTTGCCCATTGTGAGGATATTACAATGGTGGAAAAGGGAGTTATGAACGCCGGCGAGAATGCCGATCGTCTTGGACTGAGAGGAATTACGAATTCCGTGGAGGATGTGATCGTGGCCAGAGATATCCTGCTGGCAAAAGAGACGGGGGTAAGGCTGCACCTTTGTCACTGTTCTACGGCAGACAGTGTCAGGATGGTGAAGCTGGCCAAAGAAGAAGGGCTTGCAGTGACCGGTGAAGTTTGCCCGCATCATTTCATCCTGAGCGCAGACGATATCACGGAGGACGACGGAAATTATAAGATGAATCCGCCTCTTCGCAGTAAGAAGGATGTGGAAGCTTTGAGACAGGGGCTGAAGGAAGGGATCATGGATGTGATTTCTACGGATCATGCGCCCCATTCGGCAGAGGAAAAGAACAAGTCCATGGCCGAGGCGGCATTCGGGATCGTGGGTCTTGAGACTTCAGCGGCGCTTACTTATACGGAGCTTGTAAGGCCGGGGATATTAAGTATTATGGATATGGCGGAAAAAATGAGCTATCACCCGGCAAAAATACTGGGACTTGAGGATAAAGGGTCTGTATCAGAAGGGAAGATCGCAGATCTTATGATCTTTGACCCGGAGAAGAAATACTGTATTGATAAAAATACATTTGTATCCAAAGGGAAAAACACTCCGTTCGACGGGTTTGAAGTGTATGGTGAAGTGCGATATACGTTTGTGGACGGGAAACAGGTATATCAAAGCCTGTCCGAATTAACCGGTAATTCGTAGGAGGAAAGTGTAGAAATATAGCAGGGAGAAAAAAACGATGATCAACACATTAGTAGAAAAAATTAAAAAAACCGGGGCGCCTATTGTTGTGGGCCTTGACCCGATGTTAAATTATATTCCGGAGCATGTGCAGAAAAAAGCATATGAAGAATTTGGAGAGACTCTGGAAGGCGCTGCGGAGGCAATCTGGCAGTTTAACCGGGAGATCGTAGATAAGACGTATGATCTGATTCCGGCAGTAAAGCCGCAGATCGCTATGTACGAGCAGTTCGGGATTCCCGGACTTGCGGCATTTAAGAAAACGGTAGATTACTGTAAGGAAAAAGGGCTTGTGGTGATTGGGGACATTAAGCGGGGGGACATTGGCTCTACCTCGGCAGCATATGCGGCAGGGCACCTCGGAAAGGTTCAGGTGGGCAGCCGGACATATGTGCCGTTTGACGAAGATTTTGTGACTGTAAATCCGTACCTTGGTTCTGACGGCGTGAATCCGTTCCTTGACGTGTGCAGGGAAGAAAAGAAGGGGATTTTTGTGCTGGTTAAAACTTCCAACCCGTCCAGCGGGGAATTTCAGGATCAGCTGGCAGGCGGGCGCCCGCTCTATGAATTGGTGGGAGAGAAGGTCGCCGCCTGGGGGGAGACTCATATGGGAGAGGACTACAGTTATGTGGGAGCAGTTGTGGGGGCTACTTATCCTGAGATGGGAAAAGCGCTCCGCAAGGTAATGCCAAGGGCTTATATTCTGGTTCCGGGATACGGGGCACAGGGCGGCAAAGGAAAGGATCTGGTACATTTCTTCAATGAAGACGGACTCGGAGCCATCGTAAACTCATCCAGAGGAATCATTGCCGCATACAAGCAGGAAACATATGCTTCTATAGGCGCGGCAAATTACGGGGATGCGTCCAGGGCGGCAGTTGAGGATATGGCCGCTGATATAAAAGCAGCTCTGGAAACCTGCTAACCGGATTGCAGCATTGGGGATATAAGGAGAAGAATATGGCGGACAGAAAAAAAGAACGGGTGCAGGTCGTGTCCCAGGAGAGGCTGGCGGAAGGGATATACAGCATGTGGCTTCGGACAGAGGCGGCCGGGACTGCGAGGGCAGGACAATTTATTTCTATGTATACAGATGATGCGGGCAAGCTGCTTCCGCGCCCGATCAGTATTTGCGAGATTGACAGAGAAAACGGAAGGCTTCGCGTGGTATATCGGGTGACCGGAGAAAATACAGGCACAGAACAGTTTTCAAAGCTTGGTTCCGGAGATTCGGTTGACATTATCGGGCCTCTGGGAAATGGATTTCCGACGGAACGGGCAGAAGGAAAAAAAATATTCCTTATGGGGGGAGGCATTGGGGTCCCTCCGATCCTGGAGCTTGCCAGACAGATTGACTGCGGGAAGAAGCAGATTGTCGTGGGATACAGGGATAGCGAAACATTTCTGCGGGAAGAACTTGAACAGTACGGAGAGGTCTATATATCAACAGAGGACGGAAGCATCGGGACAAAAGGAAATGTAATGGATGCTGTGAAAGAGCAGAGATTAGATGCAGATGTTATCTATGCCTGCGGACCGGCGCCGATGCTGCGTGCAGTCAAGGCGTATGCCGAAGAGAGACAGATAGAGTGTTACATTTCTCTGGAAGAGAGGATGGCTTGCGGAATCGGCGCCTGCCTTGCCTGCGTGTGCAAGAGCAGAGAGCGGGACGCCCACAGTAATGTACACAACAAACGTATCTGCAAGGACGGGCCGGTATTCTTGTCTACGGAGGTGGAGATCTAATGGATATGCAGGTAAATATAGCCGGAGTAATGTGGAAGAATCCGGTTACAGTGGCTTCTGGAACCTTTGGTTCCGGCGAGGAGTATTCAGAGTTTGTAGAACTTGGAGGCCTTGGTGCAGTGACAACCAAAGGGGTGGCCAATGTGCCGTGGCCGGGCAACCCGACACCGAGGGTGGCAGAGGTGTACGGCGGTATGATGAATGCCATCGGGCTCCAGAATCCCGGGATTGACTTGTTCTGTAAGCGGGATCTTCCGTTTTTAAGGAAATATGATACAAAGATTATTGTAAATGTGTGCGGGAAATCCGTGGAAGATTACTGTGAGGTTGTGCAGCGGCTTGCAGAAGAGGACGTGGATATGCTGGAGATCAACATCTCCTGCCCGAATGTAAAGGAAGGGGGGATTGCCTTCGGACAGAACCCCAAAGCCGCAGAGGAGATTACAAGGGCAGTTAAGAAGTATGCGAAGCAGCCCGTCATTATGAAGCTGAGCCCAAACGTGACCAGTATAGCTGAAATGGCCAGGGCGGTAGAGGCGGGGGGTGCAGATGCGGTTTCTCTGATCAACACCCTGACCGGCATGAAGATTGATATTCACCGCAGGTCTTTTGCCCTTGCCAATAAAACCGGCGGGGTATCAGGCCCTGTTATTCATCCGATCGCTGTGCGGATGGTATATGAAACGGCACAGGCTGTTCAGATTCCTATTATCGGAATGGGAGGGATCGCATGTGCTGATGATGCTATAGAGATGCTCCTCGCGGGGGCGAGTGCGGTATCTGTAGGAACTGCTAATTTCTATCGGCCGTGTGCAGCACTTGAGATCGTGGAAGGTATCAGGAATTATATGGAGCGATATGGATTTGAGAGAGTAGAAGATCTGGTCGGCATCGTAAAATAGAGGATTTATAGATAAATATGATAAGTATCAGATGACTATGAGAAAAATCAATTGGCATTCGTGAACTTCCGGTTCTATACTATCTATAGATGTATCCTGGTGTACGAAGGGTATGGAATAAGGAGGTATATAGTATGTCTATTACAGCTGAGACAGCGAAAGCGCACGCGAATGATCCGGCGGTATTGTGCTGCCGGGCAGAGGCAGGGATTACGATTGAACCTGCTAATCTGGAAGATCCGGCAATCTTTGACGAATTGGTAGATTCCGGACTGCTGAATCTGGAGGGATGCCTAAAGATTTCGCAAGTTCTGGGAGCTAAGCTTACGAAGACCAGTGATTCCCTTTCCCCGCTGACTGCGGACAATGTGGACGGAATCCAGGAGGCGGCAGAAGAGGAAAAAGCAGAGGAAGAGACAGCTGAGGCAGCCGTGCCTGCAGTCAGTGTAGAAGGTGCAGTGATGACGGTCAAAAGCGGAAAAGTTGTCATTTCCATCAAAGAAGGGAAGGATATCTACCTTGAGCTTCCGATTTAATAAGATCAGGGCAGCGGTTTTTGCCGCTGCCCTTTATTTAGCGCTTCAAAGGCTTGTAGTTACTTTTAGCTACTCTCTTGGTCTCTGTTACATTTCCGTTTGCATCGTAATATTTGCGGTAGGTCTCGGCGCTTAATTCGCCGGTTTTCTTTACTTCCACCTCGATTTTTCTGGCATCGGCTTTTGCGCCGAGAATCTTGAAGGTGATAGTTCCGTCGCTGTAAGCGGCAGAGATCTTAATTGGATAAGTCAGGTTGTTTTTGAACTTGAACTCCGGACCGCCCCAGGACACGGCGGCATCCATACCCATCGGAAGATATGAGACAGGCATAGAATGGCTGGAACGGGTGACAATCTCAAGGTTTGTTTGGAGAAGCGCGGCAAACAATGTGGAGGAAACCTGGCAGATGCCGCCGCCCAGCTGTTCCACTACCTCTCCTTCTGAATATGCACCGGCCGGCTGATAGCCTCTGTCGGCAGTCCGTTCTCCCAGAACATCGTTGTAGGAAAAGGTTTCTCCGGGGAGAAGGATTACGCCGTTGCAGGATTTGACGGCAAGGTCGATATTTGTCTTCCGGCCGGCGGATCCTCCGCCTTTGGTGGAATAGCTCCCAAGCTCCGCCTGAAACAGATTCGCGTTCATGTCTTCAGTTGTAATCTCTGCTTTATCGATAGTCAGAGGAACCTCGAACTGACCGCCGGGTTCACAGGCATCGTAGCTGCTCTGTGCAGCGGAGGCATCAAAGGAGATGCCGTCTTTTGAAGGGATGACCGCATAATTGTTTTCTTTGTCCAGAGTGGCGTTTTGCTTTTCCTGGCAGACTTCTTCTTGTATTTTGGAAAAATCAATTCCGACGGGCTCCTTTTCTGTCAGCGGACATTCTATAGCGCTGGAATAGTCATGCTTCTTAATGGCTGATATAATTAACTCCTTCAATTTCTCAAAGTCTGCACTTGCGGTTTTCTGTCCTTTATGTACTGCAAGGGCGGTGTCTGTCAGTTCCCAGGTAGTTTCGCTTGCGGGATCGTGCTCCGGCAGTCCGGAGGCGGAGATTGCTTCCGTGATCTTATCTGTCTGCTTTGCATATGGATATGCGTCTATTTTCCTGTTTTCCTTGTAGAGTGTGTGTGCCAGTATCCAGTCGATACCGCGCATTAGCCAGTGCCGATGTCCCAGTGTGTATGCATCTTTTAATTCTTTTGAAGAATCAAAATCGAGTACAGAGGAAATATTAATCGGATATGCCTGGCCATTTAACTGGACAGACAGAGAGGTGTCTGCATATTTTTCTTTGAAATCTTCCGCCAGAGCGCCGGCGGCGGCCTTTTTTGTCAGTCCCTTCAGAGCGATGCCGTTAACGGTAACATTTTTCCAGATCACGTTATCCTCAAGCATGGAGCAGGCCAGGCAATACAAGGCAATCAGGCCGGTCAGAAAGACAGAGGCAATGATCCGTCTTTTCAAAATCTTTTTTCTGTTTAGTTTTCTTTTTGTCTTCTTGCTTTTTGTCTTCATGCTGATAGCTTCCTTCATGTCAGTACGTTAGTTTGTCTTTTGAGTTTTAGCCATTATAACGCACTTGTATAAGGTTGGAAAGCATCTTATGGAAAAAGAAATAATAGTTTAAGAAATGTTAATAATTTCATAATAAACACAGTGGAAGCGGTAAAATATGATTTGTTATTTGTCATTAACTATAAATGTATGAAAAATTCGTTTCGTACATTTTTAAGGAAGTTCCTCGATTGAAATAACAGGAAATATATGATAAAATTGAAAAGATTAAATAGTTCGTTTCCTGATTTTGCCAGGAAAGGAGAAAGTGATGGGTAAATCACTTGACGGGAAAGAATTTCTGTTTATGTATGAAATGGCGCAGCAGGGGATAAAACATAGAAAATAAGGGCGTAAAAAGCCCGTAAATACGGAGGCATAGAAGGATATGGAACAGTACAAGCAGGAATTTATAGAATTTATGGTAGAGAGCGACGTGCTTAAGTTTGGAGAATTTACTTTGAAAAGTGGAAGGAAGTCTCCATTTTTTATGAATGCGGGAGCCTATGTTACAGGGACACAGCTACGAAGGCTGGGAGAATATTATGCGAAAGCTATCCATGACAATTACGGATTGGATTTTGACGTGCTCTTTGGGCCGGCCTATAAAGGGATTCCGCTCACGGTTGCCACTACAATGGCCATCAGTGAATTATACGGAAAGGATATCCGCTACTGTTCCAACAGAAAAGAAGTGAAGGACCACGGGGATGCCGGCATTTTGCTCGGGAGCAGGTTAAAGGACGGCGACAGGGTTGTGATCATCGAAGATGTGACTACATCAGGCAAGTCCATTGAAGAGACATTTCCGATCATTAAAGCACAGGCCGATGTAGAGGTGAAAGGGCTGATGGTATCCTTAAACCGTATGGAAGTCGGCAAAGGCGGGAAGAAGTGTGCACTTGATGAAGTACAAGAGACGTATGGGTTTGATGCGGCGGCCATCGTAACGATGGAAGAAGTGGTAGAGTATCTGTATAATAGAGAGTGCCGGGGAAAAATTGTAATTGACGGTAGATTAAAAGAGGCAATTGATGCATATTATAAACAGTATGGTGCGAAATAAGGACGGGAGGAATCAAAATGAATGAAAAAGTATATAAAGCAATGACATTTGCGGGAATTTCCAATATTGCCATCGGGATATTGCTTACAGTTGTGGGTATTGCAACGGGAATTATTACGATCATCAGCGGCGCGCGTCTGCTGAAGGATAAGAAGGGGCTCACGTTTTAGTGAGGTGCAGATTAAAGGGGTGCTAAGTTTTTGAATTCCAGAAGAAGTAAAAGGGTTCGGGCCCTCGGGAAGATATTGTTTGTCTTGTACATTATTTTTATAGTGTATTTTCTGTTGTTTTCTGACTGGTACGGTCGTACCGGGGAAATGCAGGAGTACCACTATAATCTGGAGCTTTTTAAAGAAATCAGGAGGTTTTGGAATTACAGGCACCAGGTGGGCCTTTTTGCAATGTTTACCAACCTGTTCGGCAATGTGGTGATTTTCATTCCCTTTGGTTTTTTTATGCCTATGGCAAGCAGGTACAGAAGTTTTTTTTCTACGCTGTTTTATAGCTTTGGGTTAAGCCTTTGTGTGGAGACCTTCCAGCTTGTAACGAAGGTCGGAAGTTTCGATGTGGATGATTTGCTGCTCAATACAATAGGCGGGGTGGCCGGCTATGTTATATTTGTTATTTGTGCGGCAATAAGGAGACAGCATGATCATAAAAAGAAAACAAAAAAGAACAGAAGATAATAAGACCAAAGCGATGGCTAAAGCCAGGGAAAAACAAAGGAAGAGGATGATCAGTACAAAGTACGGGCAGACAAGGCTCAGGCATTCCAGGCAGGGGTTAAAGTCCTGCATTTACTGCGTGCTTACGGTGTTTATGCTTGTTCTTATGATTTCTGCTTCTTATACGGCACAGGGAAAGGTCAGCATTTTGATTGGATTTGCGGGCCTTTTTGCACTTGTATTGTCATGCCTGGGACTTGTAACAGGAATCAGAGGATTTAAGGAAAGAGAAAAGAATTATATTACATGTAAGATCGGGTCTGTGTGTTCAGGCCTTTTAGTGATCGGCATGTGTGCAATATTTATCAGGGGGCTTTTTTAAATGATAGAAGAAAGATATAAGCTGGCTATTTTGCGGATCAGGGAGATTGAGAAAGAAGAGACGACAGGTCAAAGGTTTCGGGAGTATTTCCGCCGTGTTGCTCAGTTTCTTGTGTTGATAGATGAGACAAGGGCCGGGCTTGAAGACGGAAGCTTTGCCTCAGCAGATATCACAGAATTGGAAGAATGGAATACCAGGCTGTATGAGGATATCCTTCCGGGGCATTATGAGGAGAGCTATGGGAATCCATCCTACGCAGCCGAAAAACTGGGGGAACAATATGGTCCGGTATTATGTGCCCTCTATGCAGAGCTTCGGGGAGCAATTGCTTATGTATATGAAGAGAATACAGAGTATCTGGACATTTTGTTTGAACTTTTTATAGAAGTTTATCATCAGTTTGAGGAAGAGGAGGAACCTGAGATCAGGCATATCAGGGATACTGTTTACTGGTATGCCAGCGACTATTGTGATGTGTTTGTGGCAGACCGGATCCGGGAACAGGTTGATCCCGGGAAATCCTTTGCGGCAGATATTATTTTAAACAGTGATCTTCGGGACCTGCGGTATCTGTACAGGTTCGGCGAGTATATCAGTGAAAGTGAGATATGCACGGCAAAGCATCTGATGAGACAGACGGAAGAGACGATAAAGAAAATGGCAGACGTATATACGGAAGGATATCGGATGGGGTTTGTCAATACGGGGAAAGATCTGTCGAAGAAAGGGACTGTAAATATCCGGTATGTGCTTGGCTTCGAGCGAGTCGTAAAAAGGGCGGTAGAGAATTTTGAAAAAATGGGGCTTCGGCCGGTAATTTATCGTTCCGGTGTCAGTGTATTGACAAAGAGGCAGCATCTGAAGATCGGTTATTGCGGAGCAATTGCCAATAAGCAGTATGAATATGATCACAGGAACGATCAGGCGCTGTTCCTGGACAAAAAATTCATAGAGAGAAAACTCGAGGTCATTCAGACTGCATATGAGCGATATAAAGATGAGGCAGGAAAGTTCGCAGGCCCTGCATGTATAGAGATGTTCGGGGAAGAGCCGTTTGTGCCGGCGCCAAAAGAAGAAGCTCTGAAGCTGTCAGAGAAACAGCAGGAGCTGTCAGTGCTTTTTGACAGCCGTCAGGGCCGGATTACCAATGAGTATATCCCCGGAGATGAGAGAAGTTTTACCATCATTGCATATCCGGTGCCGGAGATCGGTGAATGTTATGAGGAGATTTTTGACGAGATCATCCGTATCAATACTTTGGATGCCGGCGTGTATGAGAGGGTACAGCAGACATTGATCGATGCGCTGGATCGGGGAGAGTTTGTGCATGTTGTGGGGGAAAACGGCAATCGGACGGATCTGCGTATACAGCTTTGTCCGTTGAAAGCTCCCGAAAAAGAGACAGCTTTTGAAAATTGTGTTGCAGATGTCAATATTCCCGTGGGGGAAGTATTTACATCCCCGGTGCTTGCCGGAACGAACGGGGTGCTTCATGTAACCAGAGTCTATCTGAATGAACTGCAGTATAAAGACCTGGAGATTACATTTTCAAACGGCATGATTGCTGATTATAATTGTAAGAATTTTCCGCGTGAGCTGGAAAATAAAGAATATATCCGCGATCATATCCTGCACAGCCATCCCACTCTTCCTTTGGGAGAATTTGCCATTGGAACAAATACGTCAGCTTATGTGGCGGCAAAAAAATATGCCATAGAAGATAAAATGCCGATCCTGATCGCAGAAAAGATGGGTCCGCATTTTGCGGTCGGAGATACATGCTACAGCTGGAGTGAGGATGTGAAGGTGTACAACCCGAATGGAAAAGAGATCATAGCGAAGGAAAATGAGGTTTCGGCGCTGCGCAGAGAGGATGTATCCAGAGCGTATTATCAATGCCATACAGATATTACTATCCCGTACGAGGAGCTTGGAAGCATTACAGTGGTTACGGAGAAGGGGGAGGAGATTCCGCTTCTTGAGCACGGAAGATTTGTGCTCCCGGGGACGGAGATTTTGAATGAACCGTTGAAAAATGCGTGTAAATAAGGTATCATTTTGTTGTCAGATTTACAGATAGAAAGGAAAAGGATTATGCCAAAAGTAGGAATTGTGATGGGCAGCGACTCTGACCTGAAGGTAATGAGCAAGGCTGCGGTAATGTTGGAAAAATTAGGAGTTGACTATGAGATGACGATCATCTCGGCGCACCGGGAGCCGGACGTGTTCTTTGAGTGGGCAAAAGCAGCAGAAGGGAAAGGAATCAAGGTAATTATCGCAGGGGCAGGTATGGCAGCCCATCTCCCGGGGATGTGTGCGGCACTGTTTCCGATGCCGGTAGTCGGGGTTCCTATGTCAGGAAAGAATCTGGCCGGTGAGGACGCTTTGTTTTCCATTGTGCAGATGCCTCCCGGAATTCCGGTGGCTACAGTTGCCATTGACGGCGGAATGAACGCGGCGATCCTTGCTGCCAAGATCCTCGCGGTTTCCGACGGCGAACTGCTGGACAGGCTGAAGGACTATTCAAAGGAAATGAAGGAGACCGTGCAGGCAAAGGCTGCAAAGCTTGACGAAATCGGCTATGAGGCATATCTGAACACATAGATGGCGGCCATGATATGGGCGTGTACACAAAAGCGGTAAAAGGAGAGGGATTATGGATTATAAAAAAGCAGGCGTTGATATTGAGGCGGGTTACCGGTCCGTGGAACTGATGAAGGAACATGTGAAGAAAACTATGCGCCCGGAGGTTCTGGGAGGCCTGGGAGGATTTTCAGGAGCCTTTTCTCTTTCAAAGATAAAAGAGATGGAAGAGCCGGTGCTGCTGTCGGGAACAGACGGATGCGGGACAAAAGTGAAGCTTGCGATGATCATGGACAAGCATGATACGATCGGCATTGATGCAGTAGCCATGTGTGTCAACGACATTGCATGTGCAGGCGGCGAGCCGTTGTTTTTCCTGGATTATATTGCATGTGGGAAAAATTACCCGGAAAAGGTTGCAGCGATCGTAAGCGGTGTTGCAGAGGGCTGCCTGCAGTCAGAAGCGGCGCTGATCGGCGGCGAAACAGCAGAGCATCCGGGTCTTATGCCGGAGGGGGACTATGATCTGGCCGGGTTTGCAGTAGGTGTATGCGATAAGAAGGATATGATTACAGGGGAGCACCTGAAAGCGGGGGATGTGCTGATCGGCATGGCGTCCTCAGGCGTTCACAGCAACGGGTTTTCACTGGTAAGAAAAGTATTTGAGATGACGAAGGAGTCGCTGGATACATATTATGAGGAGCTTGGTACGACGCTCGGCGAAGCGCTGCTTGCTCCCACCAGGATATATGTGAAAGCGTTAAAGAGTGTGAAAAATGCGGGGGTTACTGTAAAAGCATGCAGCCATATTACAGGCGGAGGCTTTTATGAAAATATTCCAAGGATGCTGGCAGAAAATGTCCATGCGGTTATAGAGAAGGGCAGTTACCCGGTTCCGCCGATCTTTAAGCTTCTTGCAGAAAAAGGGGATATCGCAGAGCAGATGATGTACAATACTTATAATATGGGGCTTGGCATGATCGTGGCAGTGGATCCTGAGGACGTGGAGCAGACGATGGAGGCCATCCGGGCAGCAGGCGATGAACCATATGTAGTGGGGCGTATCGAAACAGGCAAAAAAGGAGTTACATTATGTTAAATATAGTGGTGCTTGTATCCGGAGGCGGGACGAACCTGCAGGCAATCATAGATGCGGTAGAGTCCGGCGGGATTACGAATACAAGGATCGCAGGAGTCATCAGCAACAACAAGGGGGCATATGCTCTTGAGAGAGCCCAAAAGCACGGAATCGAAAGCCTCTGGATCTCCCCGAAGGAGTTTGGCACGCGGGATGAGTTCAACAGAAAATTCCTTGAGGCCGTAGATGTCATGAATCCGGACCTGATCGTTCTGGCCGGGTTCCTGGTGGTGATTCCTCCGGTTATGATCCAGAAGTATCGGAACCGGATCATCAATATCCATCCGTCCTTGATTCCTTCCTTCTGCGGAACAGGCTACTATGGGCTGAAGGTTCATGAAGCAGCACTTGCACGCGGGGTAAAGATTGCAGGGGCTACGGTGCATTTTGTGGATGAAGGGACAGATACCGGGCCGATCATCCTGCAGAAGGCTGTAAAGGTGCAGGCAGGAGACACCCCCGAGATACTTCAGCGGCGTGTAATGGAGCAGGCAGAGTGGCAGATCCTTCCGGAAGCGATCAATTTGATCGCCAATGGAAAGGTCGAGGTAGAAGATGGATTTGCAGTGATAAAGGAGGACGTATAGATGAATGTACTGATCGTAGGAAGCGGCGGCAGAGAGCATGCAATTGCGTATTGTGCGGCAAAGAGCGAGAAGGCGGACAAGATCTACTGTACGCCGGGTAATGCAGGGATTGCAGAGTATGCAGAGTGCGCGCCCATCGGCGCTATGGAATTTGATAAAATTGTTGCATTTGCAAAGGAAAAAGAAGTTGGCCTTGTAATTGTGGGAATGGATGACCCGCTGGTGGGAGGACTTGTGGACGAGCTTGAGGCAGCAGGTATCCGGACATTCGGACCGAGGAAAGATGCGGCGATCCTTGAAGGTTCCAAAGCATTTTCCAAGGATCTGATGAAAAAATATAATATTCCGACAGCTGCATATGAGAATTTTACAGATCCGGACAAAGCGCTTGCTTATCTGGAGACGTCAAAGTTCCCGATTGTACTTAAGGCCGACGGGCTTGCCCTTGGAAAAGGCGTGCTGATCTGCAATACTCTGGAGGAGGCAAAGCAGGGTGTGAAGGAGATCATGCTGGATAAGAAATTCGGCTCCGCAGGAAACGAGATGGTTATCGAGGAGTTTATGACGGGGCGTGAGGTATCTGTACTCTCCTTTGTAGACGGAAATACCATTAAGACAATGACGTCCGCGCAGGACCATAAGCGTGCGGGAGACGGGGATACCGGCCTGAATACCGGCGGAATGGGAACATTTTCACCGAGCCCCTTCTATACAAAGGAAGTAGAGGCGTTCTGTGAGAAATATATTTACCAGGCAACTGTTGATGCTATGAAAGCGGAGGGAAGACCTTTTAAGGGAGTGATCTTTTTCGGTTTGATGCTGACAGAGGAGGGGCCGAAGGTGCTGGAGTATAACGCGAGGTTCGGCGATCCTGAAGCACAGGTTGTCCTCCCGCGGATGAAAAATGACATGATTGAGGTAGTAGAGGCTTGTATTGACGGTACGCTGGATCAGGTGGATCTGCAGTTTGAAGACAATGCGGCGGTTTGTGTAGTCCTGGCGAGCGAAGGATATCCGGTCAAATATGACAAAGGGCTTAGGATCACCGGGCTGGAAGAATTCAAAAATCACGAAGGCTATTACTGCTTCCACGCCGGTACAAAGCTGCAGGATGGCGGATTTGTGACAAACGGCGGACGTGTACTGGGAATCACAGCCAAAGGGAAAGATTTGAAAGAGGCAAGGGCTAACGCTTATGCCGCAACAGAATGGGTGCAGTTTGACAACAAATATATGCGCCGCGATATCGGAAAAGCTATCGATGAAGTATAAAAAATAAAGGCTGCAGATGCAAATGGTTGGTCATTTGTGTCTGCAGCCTTAGTTTCTACTCTAATAATTTCCTAATTTCTCAAGATATCTGTCAATCTTCCGCAATCTTTTTTCAATCCCCTTTACTTTATGGCTGATAGTATCCAGGAGGGCCTCCGTGACAAACTGCGCGCCCACAAGACTGTTAAAGAAGGCGTTACTGTCCACGGGGACCGTAAAAAGTGCATTCGCATATTGTGCCAGGAGAGAGCTGGGCTTGTCTGTGATCACCACAATAGAGGCGCCTGATTCCTTTGCCACTTCGGCGGTGATTCTATCCATAGAAGAATACCTCGGAAAACTGAAGATGATCATGCAGTCGTCCTTTGTGATGTTGTACATATGGTCAATGGGGCTTATAGCGCTTGAACTTGTGCTTTCAACACCCGATACCATATGCTTCAGATAGAGGAGAAAATAGTCTCCAAGGCAGGAATTCCCTCTGGATGCCACAATGTATTTCCGTTTGCTGGCTATAATGAGATCAGCAGCTTCCTCAAAAGCGGCGACAGTGTTTTCCGAAAAAACAGCCTCCAGGTTCCGGGCGGCATTTTTGAAATGCCGGTTAATATAATCGGAGTGATTGTCAAGCCTTGCGCGTTTGGCTATACGTTGTGACGGGACGGTAACTGAGCTGGAGATACTTAAAACCTTATCCTGATAATCTCGCCGGAGAGTTTTCTGGAAGTCCATAAATCCGTTAAATCCAAGCGACCGGCTGAAACGGATAATAGAGGACTCGCTGACGCCGAGTTTGGACGCAATCTCCGTGGAGGTCATAAAACAGGCGTCGGAAGAATTGTCCAGTATATATTTTGCGATCATCTTTTGTGTTTTTGTCAGGTTGGCATTATGGATTATTTCTCTTAATTCTTTCATAGGCAGATACCCCGGCAATGATAGTTCGTTATATAGTGTACTTTGAGAGTAACACGAAACTGAAAAATATGCAATAGCAATTGTAAATACAATTGACGTTTTATTAACACAATTAAATATATTGTGAAAAAAATAACTTTTGTTGAATAATAGAAACGGATGTGTTACTATGACTTTAGAGACAAATGAAAAATATTCTTCATAAAAATAGAACTGTGAAAAATATTTTTCATTTTATAGTGTGCCGCAGGGAAAGCGGCAGGTAATTATTAACTTTTTCAGAAAATCGGGAGGTAGTACGAAGTGAAAGTAGGATGCGTAAAAGAGATTAAAAACAATGAGTTCCGTGTAGGCATGACACCAGATAATGTAAAGAGTTATGTGAATGCCGGACATGAGGTTTATATCGAGAAGGGCGCCGGAGAGGGTTCTGGTTTTATGGATGTAGAGTACGAGGAAGCAGGAGCCAGGATGATTGATACTGCCAAAGAGGTGTGGGATACTGTTGAGATGATGATTAAAGTAAAAGAGCCACTGCCGGAAGAATATCCGTTATTCCACGAAGGCCTGATCCTTTATACATATCTTCACCTTGCAGCAGATAAACCGCAGACAGATGCACTCCTTAATTCAAAAGTAAAGGGTGTTGCTTATGAGACATTGTTTGACCCAAGGAACGGAGGCCTTCCGCTGCTTGCTCCAATGAGCCAGATCGCAGGACGTCTCAGTATTCAGGAAGGCGCGAAATACCTTGAAAAGACATTTGGCGGAGAGGGTGTACTCCTTGCAGGCGTGCCCGGAACTCCAAAGGCTAACATCGTAATCCTCGGCGGCGGTAATGTAGGAACCAATGCCTGCAAGATTGCAGTGGGCATGGGCGCTAACGTGACTATTATGGATATCAGCATTCCAAGGCTGGCTTATCTTGACGATATTTTCGGAGCACGTATCCAGACTCTGGTTTCTACAGACGCAAACATTGAGAAGGCTGTAAAAGAGGCTGACCTTGTGATTGGTTCCGTTCTGATTCCTGGAAAAGCAGCTCCGAAGCTTTTCAAGAAAGAGTACCTCAAAGAGATGAAGCCGGGCGCTGTATTTGTTGATGTTGCAGTTGACCAGGGCGGATGCGGCGAGACAACAAAGGTTACCTATCATGATGACCCGATTTTCGTGGTAGACGGCGTTGTTCACTATTGTGTAGGAAATATGCCTGGTGCAGTTCCGAGAACATCAACGATTGCCCTTACAAATGCGACCTTAAGCTATGGACTTCAGATTGCTAACAAAGGTCTTGAGCAGGCTTGTAAAGATAATGATGTTATCTACTCTGCAATTAATACATACGATGGAAAACTTACATGTAAGAATGTTGCAGACAGCTTTGACTGCTACGAGTATGTAGACATCAAAACACTTGCATAATAATCAGACAATTAACTTAATTCCTTCAAAGTTGCATAAAGGAGCTTACAATTTAGGTTGTAAGCTCCTTTCAATTATGTTATATTATGGGTATAACAAAGGATACAAAAGAAAGGTAAAGAGTGATAAGGTGCTGATAGAAGTTGATTTTAACAGTGATGAGGCAATCTATGTTCAATTGCAGAACCAGATCATTGTGGGAATTGCCACAGACATGATCCGGGAAGGAGATGCACTTCCGTCTGTGAGAAGACTGGCAGAGGCGGCGGGCATCAATATGCATACGGTCAACAAGGCATATACGGTACTGAAGCAGGAAGGCTTTATCAGGTTGGACAAACGAAGAGGGGCCGTGATTGCCCTTGATATAGATAAGGCGGAGACGCTCCTTCAGATGAGGGAGCAGATGAGGATATTGCTTGCAAAGGGATGCTGCAAGAATATTTCACGGGAAGAGGTACATGCTTTAGTAGATGAGATATTTGACGAATACGGGAAAGGAAAGGCATAAATGATATATACAGGACAGGCAAAAGAAGCACTGCGTATTGCCAGGAGTATTGCAAAGGAGCTGGAGCATCCATATGTGGGGACGGAGCATCTGCTGCTGGCGCTCCGCAAGGTCTACACTGGTGTAGCAGGGCAGGTAATGGCAAAAAACGGCGTGGAGGAAGAAAGTATCGTAAAAGTGATCGACGAACTGCTTTCGCCGGTTGGAGATACTCTGTCTGCCGGAAAACCGGAGGACAGCCCGCGTCTGGAATATATTCTGGAAGAAAGCAGGATTGAGGCTTCCAGGTTCCATTCGGCGGATATAGGGACGGAGCACTTGCTGCTGGCGCTGATCCGGGATGTGGATTGTGTTGCAGCGAGAATTCTTCTTACACTGAATATCAATCTGCAGAAGATTATGCAGGATATTCTGATGGTGATCGGGGCAGATCCCAAGGAGTATCAGGAGGAATTGACGTCAGACAATGCGAGAAAAAAAGAGACGGTCCTGGAGCAATACGGGACAGACCTTACTGCAAGGGCACTGGAAGGAAAACTGGATCCTGTCATAGGCAGACAGGAGGAGATCGGGCGCCTGATGCAGATATTAAGCAGACGGACCAAGAATAATCCATGTCTCGTGGGAGAGCCGGGAGTCGGTAAAACGGCGGTCATCGAGGGACTTGCCCAGCAGATTGCTGCCGGTGTTGTGCCAGACAGTATGAAGAACAAAAGAATTCTTACGATGGATTTGGCTGGGATGGTGGCAGGTTCCAAATACCGCGGAGAATTTGAGGAGCGTATGAAACGCCTTATCCGGGAGGTGACAGGTGCAGGAAATATCATCCTCTTTCTGGATGAAGTCCATACTATCATAGGGGCAGGAGGAGCAGAGGGGGCAATTGATGCGTCAAATATACTGAAGCCGTCTCTTGCGAGAGGGGAACTGCAGCTGATCGGAGCCACGACTATTGCAGAATACCGGAAGTATATTGAAAAAGATGCGGCTCTGGAGAGAAGATTCCAGCCGGTTACCGTAGAGGAGCCGGATGAAGAGCAGTGCCTTGAAATCCTTCAGGGGCTTAAAGAAAGGTATGAGCAGCACCATCATGTACAGATTGAGGAAGAAGCGCTTGAGGTTGCCGTGAGGCTGTCGGAGCGTTATATCAGCGATCGCTTCCTGCCGGATAAGGCCATTGACGTAGTGGATGAGGCCTGCTCGAAGGCCAGCCTGCGAGGCTTTAAGATTCCTGAGAGTATTTATGAGCTGGAAGAGCTGACGGCCAGGCTCCGCATTGATGTGGAGGAGGCTGTCCGGCAGGGAGATCTGGCAGAGGCATCTCTGAGGAATCAGGAAAAAGAAGCGGCAGAAAAAAAGCTGGAGCAGATACGCCGTCGGTTCCGGAAGAAGATTTCCGGCAAAACAGTGGTCGTGACAGAGGCAGATATCGCATCTGTTGTCTCGCAGTGGACCAAAGTGCCGGTACAGAGGCTCAAGGAATCAGAGGGGATAAGACTGCAGAAGCTGGAAAAAACGCTTCATAAGAGGGTGATCGGGCAGGAGGAGGCGGTTACGGCAGTGGCAAAAGCTGTAAGACGCGGCCGAGTGGGACTTAAGGATCCCAAGCGTCCGATTGGTTCATTCCTTTTCCTGGGGCCTACGGGAGTCGGGAAGACAGAGTTGTCCAAGGCATTAGCGGAGGCGTTGTTTGGAAATGAAGAATCCATGATCCGTGTCGATATGTCAGAATATATGGAAAAACACAGTGTGGCTAAGATGATTGGTTCGCCGCCGGGATATGTAGGACATGATGACGGAGGGCAGTTGAGCGAACAGGTGAGGAGGCGTCCGTATTCGGTTCTCTTGTTCGATGAGATTGAAAAGGCGCATCCGGATGTGTTTAATATTCTTCTTCAGGTACTGGACGACGGGCATATTACGGATTCTCAGGGTCGGAAGGTTGATTTTCGCAATACAGTGATTATTATGACGTCCAATGCAGGAGCGCAGGCCATCATAGATCCGAAGAAGTTAGGATTTAATGCCAGGGAAGACGCGGCAGGAGACTATAAACGTATGAAAAGTAATGTTATGAGAGAGATCAAGCTGATTTTCCGCCCAGAATTTTTGAACAGAATTGATGAGATTATTGTGTTCCATCCGCTTGGAAAGGATGAGATGAAGAAAATCGCAGGCCTGATGTGCCGCGAACTTGTAAAACGTGCAAAGGAGCAGCTGGGTCTGCAGCTTACAATCCGGGATTCAGTGAAAGACTATATTGTAGAAACCGGTACCGATCAGAAATATGGGGCCCGTCCGCTGAGAAGGGCAATGCAGAGCCGCCTGGAGGATCGGCTGGCAGAGGCAATACTGGCCGGAGAGGTAGAACGGGACTCACAGATTGTAGTGGGAATGTCTAAAAAAGATATAAAATTTATTCCAAAAGCTACAAAATGAAAAAGATTTGATATATAATAGGGGTACAAAAGAAGAACATTTAGGAGGACAGACCGATGGCAGCTGTGAAAGAGCTTTTGAGAGCCGAAGCAGACGGAACGCTTAGTTTCGGAGATTACACGTTAGGAAGCAAGACAAAAAAAGATGGCTTTGAATTCCAGGGAGATTTATATAAGGTTAAGACATTTTCGGAAATTACGAAGCTGGAGAAAAACGGGATGTTTGTATATGAATCTGTCCCCGGGACTTCAGTTGAGAATTTTAAAGCAACAGAAGATGAGGTGGCCTTCCAGGTGTCCGGGACGAAGGATGCACAGTTTACGCTGGAGTTAGAGGCATCCAGTGAATATGCTGTATATGTGGATGAAGTAAAGGTTGGGGATATGAAGACCAATTTAAGCGGAAAGCTGAGTGTGAGTGCAGAACTGGAACCGGAGCGTCCGATTGCGGTCAAGGTAGTTAAGAAATAACATGGCAGGAAAATAAAAGATAACAGGAAAACAGCATAAAAGAATATATCACGGGATATCGGTGGTATATTCTTTTATTGGTTTAACGGTAAGTAAGGAGATTTATACGATGGCAAAAGCGAAAAAAAGTGTTTTTTTCTGTCAGAACTGCGGACATGAAGAGGGGAAATGGCTGGGGCAGTGCCCTGTGTGTAAGGAATGGAATACATTTGCGGAGGAGAGGATAACGGTCACAGGAAAATCATCCGGCGTCAAAGAACGGAAGGATGTGCAGGCGGTAGCATTGTCCAGTGTGTCCACACATGAAGATGAAAGAATGAAGACAGAGATCGCGGAACTTGACAGAGTTCTTGGCGGTGGTATTGTCCACGGTTCCATGGTGCTTGTAGGAGGCGACCCTGGAATCGGAAAGTCCACGCTATTACTGCAGGTCTGTCAGAGACTCTCTGCAATGGACAAAAAGCTTCTCTATATTTCCGGAGAAGAATCGCTGAAACAAATTAAATTAAGGGCGAACCGGATGGGGAATTTTTCGGAAAATCTTTATCTCTTATGTGAAACCAATCTGGAACTGATCCGCGGGGTTATTGAGAGACAGCAGCCGGAGGTGGTGGTAATTGACTCTATCCAGACGATGTATAATGAAACGGTCGGCTCTGCACCCGGGAGCGTTTCCCAGGTGAGAGAGTCTACCAACATCCTGATGCAGATGGCGAAGGGGATGAATATAGCGATTTTTATTGTTGGTCACGTTACGAAAGAGGGAACAGTTGCAGGCCCGAGAGTTTTGGAGCATATGGTGGATACCGTTCTGTATTTTGAAGGTGACCGTCATGCCTCTTACAGAATTCTGAGGGGTGTGAAGAACCGTTTCGGCTCCACCAATGAGATTGGTGTGTTTGAAATGCGCAAGGAAGGACTCGTAGAAGTAGAAAACCCATCAGAATTTATGCTCAGCGGGAAGCCGGAAAATGCCTCCGGCTCGGTTGTTGCGTGTGCCATGGAGGGGACGAGGCCTATGCTCATGGAAATCCAGGCGCTGGTCTGCCGCAGCAATTTCGGAATGCCGAGGAGGACGGCGGCGGGGATCGATTACAACCGGGTGAATCTTTTGATGGCAGTCCTGGAAAAACGGGTCGGCCTGCCGCTTTCCAATTATGATGCCTATGTAAACATTGCAGGCGGAATTCGTATGAATGAGCCGGCGGTTGACCTTGGGGTCGTAATGGCGGTGGCATCCAGTTATAAAAAAACAAGCCGGTGGCGGAAGACATGATCTTGTTCGGGGAAGTGGGGCTAAGCGGTGAGGTCAGGGCCGTCACCATGCCGGAGCAGAGAGTTGCAGAAGCGAAAAAGCTGGGGTTCCATACCTGTATTATGCCGGAAGTGTCCGTAAAGGCAGTGGGAAAAATAGACGGGATTAAAATAATCGGGGTGAAATCGGTAAATCAGGCGTTGAATTTAATCTGACATTCTGCAGACGTAGGCTACCCTCAGTGAACAAAACCGTGTGTCCCCTTGTCCACTGAGGCTAACTTTTGTGCATAAAAAACATAATCCAGAATGATACACCAGACAGCGCAAGTGCACAGCCAAGACCGGTATAAAATACAGCAATAAAAACATCGGGCACGAGACCGGAAAAACGCAGCCAGATGCCTCCGCCCATCATGAAAGCCATGATGCCGTAAGCTTTCAGATCGAAGAAATACCAGACCGGGCGATAGGCCTCCTGATAATTTTGTATTCTTCTGTTGTGTTTAGAACTCATTTTACAGAACATAAGTCCGAAAACACAGAAGACGGCAGCGGAGAGAAGGATATGTACAGTGGATATTCCGGTCAGCCCCTGATAAGCCTGAATACCAAGGCGGGCAACATTTAATCCGGCAATCAGCCAGACACATCCTGCAATTGCAAGCAGGGTGTGTTTTTTTACGTCAAAAATAGATTTCTTCTTCATTTTCAGTCTTCCTTTGCAATTTTCTTAAATGAAAAAATCAGCAGAATGATCCCAATCCCGGTAAGGATATGTCCAATGCCGGAAATGCCGGAAATTGCAGCGGAGGATCCCGGGGAAAGGCGAACTTCCAGAACCTGCAGAGTACCGCGCACGGCCATCATTACAGCGGTTAATGGAACTCCTGCGTTATAGACAAGCATGAATATACGAAAAGATTTCATTTTCTTCAGATCATGTTGGGCAGAAAACAGAGCGACAACCCAAAATACAATCATTCCAAGCAGGAAAAAGTGGGTGTGGACTTTGCTCAGGACGGTTACTCCTGTAAATCCGTTAAATTTGGTAAACTCCCGGTAAAATACACCGCCTGTCATGGCGAGTAATGCATAAATCAGAGAAATGTTCAAATATTTTTTCATCTTTATATGGTTCCTTTCTTTTTGTTTAAGACACGAAGCGCATGAAAAGCAGGCTGGGGCTGTACTCAGTAAAGTGTCCTGCGTATGACTTCCGTTAAAGAATGACAATCGGTTTCGTCCCTGGCGAGCAGCAACAGGAGATGGTCGAATGTAAAGTCGATAAAATCCTCCGGAGTAAAAGTACAGGAAAAGGATGTCTGACTGACATTTGGATCTGCCTGCAAAGATGCCAGGAGACAATGTTTCATATGGTTAAAAATATGTTTCATAGTGCTGCGTGCTTCGTTTTTTCGTTCATCTGTAATTACGGCAGAATGTGCAGACAAAAATCCGGGATAATCTGCGCTTCCTTTTTTAACACACTCAAAAAAGCCCGCAACAAAGCCGGCAAAATCTGTGGTGCCGGAAAGATCGGGCTCATTGCGGAAGATATCATTCCAGATACTTTCTATTACTGCGAGCATCAGTTCATCTTTATTCGTATAATAATGATAAAGTGTTCCAGGGGCAATTCCGCATTCTTCGGCCAGATTCCGCATATTCAGTGCCGATAGTCCGTTTTTGGACACCAGTTGACGTGATATGTGTAAAATAGTTTCTTTTGATGTTGATTCAGGTTTCATTGCACGTTTCCTTTTTAATATGAACAACGTTCATTATAGCATTTGTTTTTTTTACAGTCAACTCTTAAAAAAGCGAAACACAGAATATCAGATTGAATACCGTATTTGTTTTCAGAGTTCTGATTGATAGGGCAGTTCTTATCTGATATGATGGAAAAACAGGAGGAAGGAGCGTTGATTGTCAGAAAGTATGAATCATCGGATTGCAAGTATTTAGCCGAATTATTTTATGAGACTGTCCATGCTGTAAATGCGAAAGATTATACGAAAGAGCAGCTGGATGTATGGGCGGCAGGCAACATAGATCTGAAGGAGTGGGACAGAACATTAACCGCACATTATACAGTGGTTGCCGTTAAAGATGGCAGGATTGTCGGCTTTGGTGATATTGACGGTGAATTGAAAAAAATGAAAAAAGATTGAAAAAAATGTTGACAAAGCAAAAATCCTGTGATATTCTGTTAAAGCTGTCGCGAGAGACAGCAACAACACAGCAAAGGACCTTGCTACGAAAATAAAACTCGTAGCCAAGAACTGAACCTTGACAACAAATGTTTTCAACAATCATGGAAGCATCACGATAAAGCAGTCATATAAATGGCTGCCGTCAGTGAAATATTGGTATTACAAAAAATCAGGCTTGCGCTTCCACATGGTAGCCATGCTTCTCTAATTCACGTATGTATCGGGAAAGCTGTTTTTGTTCGCTGCTTTTACGTCTGGCTTCAAAACAGGATTCATCGAAAAGAGTGCCTTGCTTTAGCATGGTGTAAATAATTACAAGAAGTTTTCGTGCAAGGGCAATAATAGCTTTTTTAGCCCCTTTCTTCTGTTTGATTCTCCAATACCAGGCGGACA
>CAJTRM010000006.1 GCA_910578865.1 uncultured Dorea sp. | reverse complement strand
TAAAAATATATCGGGAGATATATTGACAAATTTCAAATATTGAGATAGGAGGACGTATTATGAAGAAAAAGGTTTTAGCAGTGGTATGTTGTGTGGCAATGATCGCGGCCATGGCAATGGGGTGTACCACAAAGTCACCGACATCCGGAGGGGACAAGAAGGATGACGGTGGAGAAGGCGGCAAGAAGATCGGGATCACGATCCAGAATTATGAGAATGCTTACTGGGCAGGCGTTATGAGCAAACTGGAAGAGATCCTGAAGAACGAAGGGTACGATGCAACGATCGTTGGCTGTGAGGAAAATTCCGCAAAACAGATTGAGCAGATTGAGAATTTTATCACATCAGGTTGTGACCTGATCATGGTTCACCCAAACGATGCAGACGCAGTGGAAGAGGTATGCGGACGTGCGCTTGATGAAGGCATTAAAGTTATGTGCTGGGACAACCCGATGGAAAATACAACGGCTAACTGGGTTCTTGACAACACAGAGCTGGGAAAAGAAATCGGTAAAACAGCAGCAGCGTTCATTAACGAACACTACACGGCAGATGACAAGGCCCAGGTATGTGTGATCGGTAAGCCGGATACACAGGTTCTGTTAGAGAGGCAGAATGGTATTGAGGCAGGCCTGAAAGAGAACTGTGAAGACAACTATGAGATCGTGGCTACGATTGACGGTGTGGTAAACAACGAAGTACAGTCCAAAGCGGAGACAGTGCTTCAGGCAAGCCCGGACTGTAAAGTATGGGTAGGTGTAGGCGCTGGTGCTATGATTGGTTCCAACACAGCACTTCTGGCCGAGTATGGCGGAGCAGGCAAGATTCCGGAGGACGTCGGAGTCATCACAACAGACGTTACATCGGAGCAGTTAAATTCCCTGGAGGCAGGAGACGAGGCTGTAAGGGCAATCGTAGGATTTGAGGGATCAAACACAGATACGGCTCAGGCATGTTTTGAAATGTTTGAAAGAATTCTTTCCGGAGAAGATTTTTCCGCAGAGAAGAATGTATACAGGCCTACTATGGAGATCAACAGTGACAATATCGCAGATATCCAGAAAGGAATGTAATCGTACCACGATCTGAGAGGATAGGCAGTAAATGATAATAACCTGGGAGGCGGCTTCAAACCGCCTCCGAATAATATAGTCACGGGGGTAAAATATGAGCGAAAATTATGTATTGCAATTACAGCATATCAGAAAAGAATACCCGGGTGTCGTTGCGCTGAAAGACGTTACTCTTGAGTTGAAGAAGGGGGAGATTCTGGCCTTGATCGGAGAAAATGGTGCCGGAAAATCAACCTTGATCAAATGTTGTTCTGGAGCGGTTGTTCCAACCTCCGGCAAAATAATAGTCAATAACAAGGAATTCACGAGTATGACGCCTACGCTGGCGGCAGAGAATGGAATTGCAATTATCTATCAGGAATTTAACAATGTAAAAGAGTTGTCGGCAGCGGAAAACCTGTTCCTGGGACGTCCGATCAGGAAAGGGATCGTGGTAGATAAAAAAGCGATGGAAGCCGAAGCAGCCAAAGCTTTTGAGCGTTTACATATCAAGATCAATCCGAAAGAACTTATGAAGAATCTGACGGTCGGATACCAGCAGATGGTCGAGATTGCAAAGGCAATCCAGCAGGACGCCAGGATTCTCATTATGGATGAGCCTTCCGCACCGCTCACCAGTGCAGAGGTTGAGAGTATGTTCGAGGTTGTTGAGCAGCTTCGTGAGGAAGGGATTTCCATTATATATATTTCCCACAGGCTGGAAGAGATTTACCGGTTGTCCGACCGGATTCTGGTGCTGCGGGACGGAGAATATGTGAAAACACTGATCACGAAGAACAGCCAGGTTCAGGAATTGATCCAGCTGATGGTCGGACGTGAGTTGACAGAGTCTTATCCGCCGAGGAAGGATTGTGTTGATAAAAGTGACGTACTTCTCGAACTTCAGAATGTTACAGGCAATGGGGATGAGAATATCAGCCTGAAGATCCACAGGGGAGAGATCCTTGGATTAGGAGGCCTGGTCGGCGCAGGACGGACAGAGCTTGCACAGCTGATCTTCGGCGCTGCGGCGAAGGAGTCCGGGAAGATGATATATAAAGGGATGGAGATCAACCCGAAAAGTCCGAGAGAGGCAATTGACCTGGGGATCGCGCTGGTGCCTGAAGACAGAAAACGCCATGGCGCTATGCTTGGTATATCCATTAAAAACAATATCAATATGCCGATATACGAGAAAAATTCAAAATTCAGTATTATTAATTCGAGGAAAGAGAAAGAGATTGCTGAGAAGTATCAGAAAAACATGGCAATTAAAACTCCGTCTCTGAACCAGCTTGTTAAAAACCTAAGCGGCGGTAATCAGCAGAAGGTAATCCTGGGAAGATGGCTTGCGGCAGATTCTGAGTTGATCATATTTGACGAGCCCACAAGAGGTATTGACGTAGGGGCGAAATATGAGATCTACAAATTGATGAATGACCTGGTAGAAAAAGAAGGGAAGGCAATCCTGATGATTTCTTCTGAGATGGAAGAGTTAATGGGTATGTCCGACAGGGTTATCGTGTTGGCAGAAGGGAAGATGACCGGTGAACTCAGCAAAGAAGAGTTCAACCAGGAGACGATTATGGCATATGCATCAGCAGCCGGTATTGAGGAGGTCAAGAATGAAAACGAATAAAGTTGCTAATCAAATAAAAGACAAGGCAATCTGGCTTGTGCTGATAGTCCTTGTGATTGTGTTTACTATTGCGAACCCGAGATTTATTAATCCAAATAACCTGCTTACATTGCTGCGTCAGGTATCAATGTATGGTATTGCGTCTATCGGTATGACGTTCGTCATCCTGCTTGGAGATATCGATCTGTCTACAGGTGCGGTTATTTCATTTGTTAACATCCTGTGTGCTTATATGATGGTCGAAATGGGAGTTCATCCTGTTATTGCGGTCCTTGTTTCATTGGCTGCCGCGACCTTGATCGGGGTACTGAATGGTTTTATGGTGTCTACGATCGGTATTCCGGCGCTGATCGCCACATTTGCAACGCAGACATCCTTTATGGGACTGGCTCTGATCATGTGCGGCGGTATGCCGATCAGCGGCTTTTCTAAGGGATTTGCAATGATCGGGCAGGGGTATATTTGGGTGATACCTATTCCGGTAATTATTATGATCGTCTGCTTTGCCCTCGGATCATTTATTTTAAATAAGAGTTATTTCGGACGATACTTCTACGCAGTAGGCGGAAATGCCGAAGCTGCAAAGCTTTCCGGTATCCGTGTAGGGAGGATCAAATATCTCATATTTGCAATTGCAGGTTTCTTTTCAGGTCTTGCAGGTATCGTTTTATTATCCCGTACGGCATCCGGAAATACCTCAACCGGAGGGGAAGGATTTGAGTTCGAGGTTATCACCTGCGTAGTTCTGGGCGGAGTATCTGTGACAGGCGGTTATGGCAAGATGTCAGGAGTTGTGGCCGGTACATTTATTATCGGCGCTTTGAAAAACGGTATGGTGCTTATGAATGTAAGCTCCTATGCACAGAAGATTGTTATGGGTGTTGTTCTTGCACTTGCTGTTGGCTTTGACTGTATACAGAAAAAGAAGAGAGAAAACTAATTAGCAGAGACGTCATAAGATAAATCCCGGCAGATATTGCGTTTGCTGGGATTTTGAATATCTGGTATAGTAAAACAAGCCACAGATCATTTACTGTACCTGGAAGAGAGGAGAGAAATGATGAATATAGTAAAAGCAATACCTGTAAACAGAGAAGCATTTGCGCCTTATGGAGTTTATTATGATATGCTCCGTCCGGACGGATACGCCCTGGAGGGAGAAATCCATAAGTTCTATCCGGACCGGATCAGCGAGTCGGCATCCACCCGCATCGGCTATTCACCGATCACGGTAAGGAAGGAGGAACACATGACGGTAAAAGCTGTGGAATATCATACGACAACACCGGAGATGATCCTTCCGCTGAATGATGACATGATCATCCATGTGGCGCCGGCTTCAGGAGGCACACCGGTTACCGGGCTTACGGAAGCCTTTGTCATCCCCCGGGGGACTCTGGTGAAGATCAATACCGCAGTCTGGCATCTTGCACCTCTTCCGGTACATGAGGAAGAACTGCATGCAATGATCATTCTTCCGGAATGTACTTACGCGAATGACTGTACGGTTGTTGAACTGAAGGAAGAGGAATGGTTTGAGATTGTATTATGATTTCCGGGAAAGTATTTTTACGAAATGTAATAAGTTAAAGAACGTGTAAATCAGGAGGTAATACCATGGACGGTAAAATGAAAGTGGCAGTGACAGACGGAATCGGCGAGAATCACATGAAACTTACGATTGAAGGTTTAAAGGAGCGGGAGGCCTGGGAGTCTGCGGGAATTACACTTCCGTCTTATGATGTGGCTGAGGTTGCGGAAAGGACAAGGAAGGAACCGGTATGGGTGCACTTTGGGATTGGAAATATCTTCCGTATTTTCCTGGGCGGGATTGCAGATCAATTGTTGAATAACGGAAGCATGGACAAAGGGATCACCTGTGTGGAGAGCTTTGATTTCGACCTTGTTGACAAGATCTACCGGCCGTTTGACAATCTTGGACTGAGTGTGATCCTCCATAATGACGGCACTGTAGATAAAAGGGTTCTTGGTTCCATGACTGAGGCGGTAAAAGCAATGTCCGGTGAAGAGCAGGAGTGGGAGCGGTTAAAAGAGATTTTCCGTACGCCGGGCCTTCAGATGGTATCCTTTACGATCACCGAGAAGGGTTATGCACTGAGGGACGCGGACGGAGCCTATTTCTCTTTTGTGAAAGAGGATATTGAAAACGGCCCTGAGAAGGCCCGGTGTGCCATGGCGATTGTGACAGCTATGCTGCTGGAGCGTTTCCGGGCAGGGGGAGCCCCGCTTGCTCTCGTTTCTATGGATAATTGTTCCGGAAATGGTTCGGTTCTTCGGGGGTCTGTCCTGGAGCTGGCAGCAGAATGGAAGGAAAAAGGATATGTGGAAGATGCATTTATAGAATATATCAGTGATGAAGCGAAGATTGCTTTTCCATGGACGATGATCGATAAGATTACACCGCGTCCGAGCGAGGAGATCGCAGAGAGACTTGAGAAGTCCGGTGTCGAAGATATGCGGCCGGTCGTCACTTCCAAAAGGACGTATATTGCACCGTATATTAATGCGGAAGGCCCTCAGTACCTTGTGGTGGAGGATCATTTTCCGAACGGACGCCCGCCGCTGGAAGAGGGCGGTGTCTATATGACAGACAGGGACACAGTAAATCGATCAGAACGTATGAAAGTAACTGTGTGCCTGAATCCGGTGCACTCTGCGCTGGGGCCGTATGGCTGTGTCCTGGGATATACATTGTTTTCTGACCAGATGAAAGATGCGGCTTCGCTTAAGTTTGCAGAGGCCATTGGAGCGGAAGGAATGGAGGTTGTGCCGGATCCAAAGATTATCTCTCCTAAGGAATTCCTGGACGAATGCCTGTATGAGAGATTCCCGAACCCGTATCTGGGCGATACGGTACAGAGGCTTGTGACGGATATTTCCCAGGGCGTCGGGATCCGCTTTGGGGAGACGGTAAAGGCGTATATAGAAAGAGACGGAGACGCGGGCAGATTAAGGGCAATCCCCCTTGCCATTGCAGGCTGGCTGAGATATCTGCTGGCAATTGACGATGCAGGGAACCATTATGAGCTGTCTCCGGATCCCATGAATGAGGAACTCCGGGAGCAGCTTGCCGGTGTAGTGGTGGGGAATCCGGAAAGTCTTGGAGACAAGGCAAGGAAGATCCTGTCAAATAAGAATATTTTCGGTGTGGATCTGTATGAGGCCGGTATCGGAGAACGGATCGAGGAGATCCTGAGGTCAGAACTGGAAGGGTATGGGGCTGTCCGCAAGGTGCTGGATACCTGTCTGGATTCAGAAAAATAAAAGCTGCAATTAACAAATAGGAGACACTTCCCCGAGAAGCAGTCTCCTATTTGTTTAACTGTTTTTAATAAAGGCAGTGCCGCACTTGGGACACCGTACTTCAATCCGTCCTTTTCCTTTCGGAATCCGGATTTTCTGCCTGCATCCCGGGCATTTGTATATGTGATGTGTTTTCCGCTGGGCAGCCATGCTCCTTTGGCGGGAAAACCAGCCGCGCAGCCGGGCGGTTTTGTTAAGAAAGACCTGATTCTCGGCAGAACGCTTATAGATGTTTTTTGAAAACATCCTGAAATATGCATAGATGATGCAGGCCCAGGACAGGAGGAACAGGGTGCGGCTGTCTGTCAGGTTTGTCAGGAGCATGGCCAGAAGCGCTGCCCCGATGGTCCATTTTCCCAGTGTATCTATTCCATATCTTCCGTACATAAAACGTGCAAATCTTTCTCTCAAATCAATCACCTTCCTGGTCTTGTTGTCCTGCCGGAATAGAAGTCTCATCCGGCAATGTTTATATTCATCATACCCCGTTCGCCTGTAAAGTCAATAAACCTGCAATTAAAAAAGTATAAACTATTAAATTGCAACTTGGGCTGGTCACCGGAGCAGGCATTTGATACAATTAAGAGAAATACAGAAATCAAACATTCGGACGAAAAATAAGGCGGGAGGGATAGCTGTGGAAGAGTTGACGAGACTGATCAGGGAGGATATGAAGCCGGCCCTGGGGGTGACGGAGCCGGGCGCCATTGCATTTGCGGTGGCAAGTGCAAGGAAACATGCGAAAGGTGAAGTGAAAAAGGTCACACTGGCATTGAACTCCGGTATGTACAAGAATGCTTTCACCTGCGGGATCCCCAATTCCGGCCGCTACGGCAATCTGTATGCGGCGGCGCTGGGGGCTGTGGCTGCAGATGCAGAGGCCGGGCTTGAATCTCTGGCGAAGATTACGGCAGAGGATGACGAACATGCAGCCCGGCTGGTATCTGACGGCAAAGTGGAGGCAATCCTTGACCATATCGGCTCTGAGATTATGATCGATGCCTGCGTGGAAACGGAGGAAGAAACCTGTACGGTTCACATCCGGGGAAGTCACACGAATATCACGGGAATTGAAAGAAATGGAGAATATATAGAAGGCGGGCCCATCAGCGTGGAAGGGGGAGCCGGGGAAGAGGCGGCAGAGACTCCGGCCATCCATACGTATACACTGCATGATATACTGGCGTATGTCCGTGAAGTGCCGGAGAAAGAGATTGATTTTATTATGGAAGCGTTTTCCATGAATCTTGCGCTGCTTGAGGAGGGGCTTTTGTCGGACAGGGCGGTATTTGCGAAACAGCTGTTAGAGGAGAACGGGAAAGAGCGGATCTCCAAAGATGTGAAGGCAACGGCACAGCTCTTATGCAACGGGGCAATCGAGGCAAGAGTGCTGGGGCTTGGAAAGCCTGCCATGAGTATTACCGGCAGCGGGGCTCACGGTATCATTGCGACGATGCCTTTGTGGGCGCAGTATAAAGCGGACTGTGAGGAGAGCGACAGCAGGCGGCTTCTGCAGGCGACGGCCCTCAGCTATCTTATCACCATGTATATCAAAGAATATTCCGGCCGTCTTTCAGCCTTTTGCGGATGCGGGATTGCAGCCGGTACCGGTATGGCGTGCGGGCTTGCTTATATGCGGGGCGCCGGGGAGGAAGAGATCGTTATGGTAATCCGGAATATGGCAAGCGGTATTACCGGGATGATCTGTGACGGCGGCAACCATGGGTGTACGATGAAAGGAATCGTGGCTGTAGATGCCGCATTTCGGGCTGTGGAACTGGCAATGAACGGTGTGTGTATTGAGAGCATCCATGGGATCAACGGACATACCCCGGAGGATACGATGCGGTATATGGGGAGGATCGCTTCCCCCGGCATGGCCGGTACCGAGAAGACGATCGTGGAGATTATGGAGCAGAAATAAATAAGAAGAAAGGGGAAATGCTATGTCCCGGGAACGAGATAAGAAACGACGCCGCAGAGGGCGGCGGAAAAAGAAAGGCAGTCTGGTTCTGCGTATTGCATTTTTATTCTCGGCTGTTGTATTTGGCGTGTCTGTCTGGCAGCTCGTTAAAATCGGGAAAGGATACCTGGATGGGCAAAATGAATACAAAAGGGTGAAAAATATTGTGGTGGACGGCGGAGGTAATAAGAATAAGTTCCGGGTGGACTTTTCTGAACTGATGAGCATGAATGAAGATACTGTGGGCTGGATCCGGTTTTATCCTGAGCCCTCTGCCATCAGTTATCCCCTTGTACAGGGGGAAGATCAGGAATATTACCTGCACAGGACATTTAATAGGAAGAAAAATGCGTCCGGCGCTATTTTCCTTGATGTGGACGCAAGCCCGGATTTCCGGGATAAAAATACGATCATCTATGGGCACCGGATGAAGGACGGGTCTATGTTTCGTCATCTTCAGGATTATAGTGAGAAAGAATTCTGGGAAAAAAATCAGTATTTCTATATCTATACCCCGTACGGTACCGAGATTACGTACCACATTTACTCTGTGGGGGAGGTAGACGCGGTGTCGGATACGTATCTTACTTCTTTTGCAGAGGGGAGAGAATATGTGGAATTCCTGAATATGACAAAGGAGACGGCCTTGTATGATACTGGGGTGGAGGTAAGAAACAGCGATACGATCGTGACGCTTTCCACCTGTACCAGTGACAGTGACAATCACAGGTTTGTTGTACGCGGAGTGAAGGAAAAAGAAGTGGAATTGGAGGAGTGATATTTATGGCGTATCAGTATGAGGTGGGAGATCTTGTGACATTGAAGAAACAGCATCCCTGCGGCAGCAAGGAATGGGAAATCCTCCGGGTGGGGGCAGATTTTCGGCTGAAGTGCAGAGGTTGCGGGCATCAGATTATGATTGCCCGAAAACTGGTAGAAAAAAATACCAGAGATTTAAAGAAAAAGGCTTGAAACAAGCACCTGCCTGTGGTATCATGTCTAATTGTGATACACTATAATCTGCAACTATTATTTGCAGATATCCTTGCTCCCACATAAGCTGAGCGGGGGCCAAAAGACCAAAAGGAGGTGCAGGACGACATGAACAAATATGAATTAGCTGTTGTTGTCAGTGCAAAAATCGAAGACGACGAAAGAGCTCAGGTGATCGAAAAGGTTAAAGGATTAGTAGAACGTTTCGGTGGCAAAGTCTCTGACGTTGATGAATGGGGTAAGAAGAGATTAGCTTACGAGATTCAGAAGATGAAAGAAGCATACTATTATTTCATCCACTTCGAGTCTGATGCTGAGACTCCGGGCGAAATCGAGCAGAGAATTCGCATCATGGATAATGTCATCAGATATTTATGCGTTAGACAGGAAGCATAAGCAGGAAGTAGAGGTATTATATGAATAAAGTAATTTTGATGGGACGCTTAACAAGAGATCCGGAGGTCAGGTATTCTCAGGGAGACAGCTCTATGGCTATTGCGAGATATACATTGGCTGTGGACCGCAGGTTCAGGCGCAGCGGAGACGGCGATCAGACTGCAGACTTCATCGGATGTGTGGCATTCGGCAGAAGTGCGGAGTTTGCAGAGAAGTATTTTCGGCAGGGCCTGAAGGTGATCGTAACCGGACGTATCCAGACCGGAAGTTATACGAATAAGGACGGCCAGAAGGTTTACACAACAGATGTTGTAGTGGAGGATCAGGAATTTGCAGAGAGCAAAGCTGTGAGTGACACTAATACAGGCGGGTTCCGACCGGCAGCTCCCACACCGGCTCCGGCACCAGTTTCTGATGCGGGTGACGGCTTCATGAATATTCCGGATGGAATTGACGAAGAATTACCGTTCAACTAGAGCGCTTAGCGAAAATAGGAGGTAAAATAAAATGGCTTACGAAAAAGGCAATCGCCCGGAAGGCGGCTTCAAGAGAAGAGGCGGCGGACGCAGAAGAAAAAAAGTATGCGTATTCTGTGGGAAAGAGAATAATGAGATTGACTACAAGGATGTAGCAAAGTTAAGAAAATATATCTCTGAGAGAGGAAAGATTCTTCCAAGAAGAATTACAGGAAACTGTGCAAAGCATCAGAGGGCTCTTACAGTAGCTATCAAAAGGGCGCGCCATATTGCCCTGATGCCATATGTACAGGAGTAATCATCAGTAAATCAGGATTAAGTCCGGCGGGAAAGATTTCCCGCCGGTTTTTCAGTTCGTGCGGCAGGAAAGGCAGGAGATTATTTTATGTGCAGAGAAAAGATGGAAAAGCAGAAAATATTGATTGCGGACGACGAGCAGGGAATCCGGCAGCTGTTGAGAGACTATTTTGAGATGCAGGGGTATCAGGTTGCGGAGGCGGCAAATGGGATGGAGACGCTGGGAAAGCTTTCGCAGGAGCCGGATATTATCATTTTGGATGTCGGTATGCCTGTTCTTGACGGCTTTGAGGTCTGTGAACGGATCCGCGCCCACATTTCCTGCCCGATCTTGTTCCTGACTGCTAAGATTGAGGAGGCAGACCGAATCAGAGGCTTTATGTCCGGCGGGGATGATTATATTTTGAAACCCTTCAGTATAGAGGAATTAGGAGCCAGGGTGGAGGCCCATCTAAGGCGTGAGAATCGCCGGAAAACAGACGGGGCAGTGCGGATTTTTGACCGCCTTGCAATACACTATGAGGAAAAAAGTGTATATTATGGAGAACAGCCTGTAGCGTTTACAAAGACAGAATATGGTCTTGTGGAGCTGCTGTCATTAAATTCCGGGCAGGTTTTCAGCAAGGATCAGCTGTATGAACGGGTTCGCGGATTTGACGGAGGCGCCGACAGTAGCATTGTGACAGAGCATATCCGCAGGATCCGCGGGAAAATCGGAAAGTATACGAACCGGATCTATATCGAGACTGTGTGGGGAGTGGGATACAGATGGATTGGCTAGAGGAAAAGGCAGATAGGTTAAAAACATATATCCGTAACCTTCCGTTTCGGAGGGCAATGATTGCATATATCCTTGTGCTGGCTGTTATCGTTTGGGGGCTTTCATATCTTACTATTATCTATTGCTGGCAGAGGGAGTCTGGTATATGGGGAGAGTACGGCGGACGTGAGAGCCTGAGAGATGTTATTTTTGAAAAAGGAGTCTGGTGGGTATACCAGTTTGATATTTTTTCAACAGCAGATAAAAGAAGGCTGTTATTTTTTGATGCCTGCCGGGTCTGGTGTCCGTTTTTTTATGCTTTTTCAGGTATGATCCTTACGATATGCTTTTTTTACAGCAGACGACTTAAACGGCCGTTACTCATTCTGGAAGAGAGTGTGGAGAAGATCGGCAGGGATGATCTTGACTTTCATGTGTCCTATGACAGCCGCGATGAATTGGGCAGGTTGTGTGATTCTGTGGAGTCTATGCGCCTGGAGCTGGCCCGGGGCAAGGAGGAAATGTGGAGGCTCATTGAACGGCAGAAGGAGCTTAATGCAGCGTTTGCCCATGATCTTCGCACGCCGCTTACAGTGCTTCGGGGCTATACCGATTTTCTTGCAAAATATATTCCGGAGGGTAAGGTTAGTTCAGAGAAACTCGAAAGTACCTTGAGCCTTATGACGGAGCATCTGAAACGGCTGGAAGAATACAGCCGGACAATGAAAGGAATCCGGAGCATCGAGGAAGTCCCGTTTGCCCCGGAAAAAGTATCTGTTCAGGGGATAGAAAGAAAAATCGGCGAGGTGGCTTTTGCGCTTAACCAGATCAGGGATGTACGGATCGTCCATGAAGAATGCGGAGCAGATATACAGGTATATGCGGATGACAGTATTATTATGGAGGTGCTGGAAAATATGCTTTCCAACGCGATCCGCTTTGCAAGGGAGAAAATAGAGGTGATGTCTGATTATGATGAAGCCCGCAAAGAACTTGTCCTGACTGTCCGCGACGATGGGCCCGGCTTTTCAGAAGACCAGCTTGAGAAAGCATTAAAGCCCTATTACAAGGAGTACGGGAGAGAAACGCAAGACGATCATTTTGGTATTGGTCTCCATATATGTAGTGAATTGTGTAAAAAGCATAAAGGGATATTAAATGTGGCAAACAGTATACAGGGAGGGGCGGCAGTCACGGCATCTTTCAAGATGTGATCTTTAAGGGCTGCCGCACAGGCTTCAGACTCAGCGCGCATGCAAACGGAGTTTGATACCTGTGCGGCAGCCCTTAGAAAATGTTTCAGACATTCTTAGAGATTCTTAATATTTTATAGTGAAATTATAGAGATTTATGTTTTATGATACCCGTAGATGATCATACAGAAAGGATGAGTTATATGTCTACAACAATTAAAATAAGCAATCTGAATCAGTATTACGGAAAAAAGCAGGCGCTGAAAAACGTGAATCTCACAATTGAAAAAGGGATGTTTGGTCTTTTGGGCAGGAACGGCGCCGGCAAGACTACGCTTATGAAAGTGCTTGCTACTCTGCTTCCTAAAAGTGAGGGAGAGGTGGAAATATGCGGGATAAATGTGGCAAAGGCTCAGGAGGTGAGAAGGATCACAGGTTATCTTCCGCAGGAATTTTCTATGTATCCCAATATGACGGTCTATGAGGCGATGGATTATCTGGGCGTCCTTTCGGGTCTTGGCAGAGCACAGAGAAGACAGAGGATCCCGCAGCTTCTTGAGAGGGTTAATCTTCAGAATGACAGGCACAAAAGGGTAAAAGCGCTGTCAGGGGGGATGAAGCGAAGACTTGGTATTGCACAGGCAATCCTTCATAATCCCAGGGTGTTGATCGTAGATGAGCCGACGGCGGGGCTTGATCCCGAGGAGAGAGTACGATTCCGGAATCTCCTGTGCGAGATTGCCGAGGAGAGGATCGTAATCCTGTCCACTCATATTGTGGGAGATATTGAAGCAACCTGTGAAAATATTGCGGTCCTTGACAAGGGAGAGATGATTTATAAAGGGACGGTATCTGAATTGACCCGTATGTCAGAGGGCAGAGTGTTTCAGGCAGAGATCAGCAAGAAGGAACTGGAGGATCTTAAACGCCGGTGTGTTGTGACCAGTATGCTTACTCTGGGAAATAATGTGATGGTGCGCTTTCTGGCAGAAGAGAAGCCGTTTGCATCTGCCAGGGCCTGTGAGGCAGGAGTAGAAGATGCGTATATGTACCTGATGCAGGAAAGGGGAGGTGAAGTCGGATGTTTGGACAATTATTTGTAAAGGAATGCCGGCAGACGGCAAGAAGCCTGATCTACTGGCTGATCGTGCTGGTGCTGATTTTTAATTTTGCAACTCAGTTGGGCAGTATGGATATTTTGAAGGAACCTCAGAAAGGGCAGGAGGATTACGGTAATAAACGCAGTGATGATAAAAATGTGATTATGGGAGCAACTCTCGGGCTTCTTGTGGAAGAGTATGTCAGGGAAAACTATACAACGTATCCCATTGGATTTTATAAAAGTGTGACATTGAATGAAAAGGAAGATAAGCGGATCGGGGAGATTGTGGAGGAGACCACCGGTCTTTCCGGGAAGGCGGCGGCAGAGAAAAAGGTGGAAGAATGGTATAGCGCCTTCCAGGATGATGTGCAGGGCGGTAGGCCGATTATGGCACAAAACCTGGTGGTGGAGGCAGCAGAAGGCCTGACTTATGACAAATTTGAGAAACTGATGGGAGAAGTGGACGACATTTTGGGCGGCGGCTCCAATTATGACAGATCCCAGCTTAAAAATAATGCGGCAGTTCCCAAGACATATGAGGATGCTGTAAAGGAGTATCGGGAACTGTTGGAACAGGATCGTCTGACCGGAGGATATGCGAGATTGTTTTCTGATTACATGGTGATTTTCCTTGGGATACTTCCTGTGTTCCTGTCTGTTGCAAGAGGGTTGAGAGATAAGAGAGCAGGGATGAGGGATCTTATTTATACCAGAAAGAGCTCTTCGGTAATTATTATTATGAGCCGGTATATAGCTATGCTTGTAATGCTTGTGCTTCCGGTGCTTATATTATCGGCGGTCCCGCTTTCGAAGTGCCTGGCATATGCATCGTCGGCAGGAGTGACGGCAGACATGTTCGCATTTGTAAAATATATCTTTGGGTGGCTTCTGCCGACCATAATGACCGCGGCGGCGGTGGGAATGTTCCTTACAGAACTTACCGATACAGCGCTGGCTGTTCTTGTACAGGGGGCGTGGTGGTTTGTGACGGTATTTCAGGGAATAAATACCCTGAAAGGCGGTATGTATGGATGGAGCCTGATTCCCAGGCATAACACAGAGCTTAACTATGCAGGGTACCGGGATAGCTTTACGCAGCTTGTCTGCAACAGGGTTCTGTATGCAGCGATCGCAGTATTGCTGGTTGTTTTTACAGTGTTTATCTATAGTCAGAAAAGGAAAGGCAGGTATCAGTTAACATGGAAAAGTATTGGCAGATTGAAAAAACAACCTTAAAATATCAGATGCCCCTGCATCTTCTTGTATGCATAGTTTTGCTTGGAATTTCCCCGCTTCTTATGGGTGTTGAAAATCTTTCTGCCGCGGATACCGCAAAGGTACTTGAACGGTATGTGGCGCTGATCGGCATTGTCATGCTTACACCAGTGTTTCTCCCGGAACAGGATGCGGCGGTCCGTGAATCGGTATATTCAAAATATATCAAGGCCTCCCGTGTGTATCTGGTAAGGCTTGCCGGGAACGTGTTCATACTCGGGGTCTTCCTGGCAATCTATATTTTTATGCTGCGTCATAACCAGTGCGGATTCCCGGTGACAAAGTTTTATTTTGGAGTATTCGCGGAAATGCTTTTCTTTGGCGGACTTGGCGTGTGCTTTTACGGGTTTTCCGACAATCTGGTCATCGGCTATATGGCGCCGGTCGTGTACTATATTGCCGCCGTCGGAGGAGGAAACAAATATCTGAAAATGTTTTATCCGTTTTCTATGTCTATGGGAAGATATACAGAAAAGATCTGGTTGTTTGCAGCGGCTGTTTTTCTGCTTGCGACGGGGATATATTTCCGTTGCCGGCGGGCCGGGAGGGATAGCTCCTGGTTGTACAATCGATGATTTTTTTTATACATTTATTACTTTCAAGATCAGGGATAACCTTGTTTTTTTGCTCTATATTTGTTATATTTAAAAAGAGGAGGACTGTTCTGGTGTGGTCAGAAAGAGGCTTTACAGATTATAGAGAAAGGGAGATTCAAGGTTAGGATGGAGGTTAAAATAATTAGGAATGCCGAAGAATTAAATAGTGTGCCTTCTTTTCGGGTGGAATGCCTGCTGTGGGGGACGAAGAAGATTCCGAAAACTTATGGCTATCTTGGATTTGTGCCAGAGGATGGTTTCTATCTGAGGATGGTGTGCGAGGAGAAGGAACCGCTTTGTATTTATGAGACAGATCAGGATCCGGTATACAGGGACAGCGCGATGGAGGCTTTTTTCCAGTTTGAAGCAGAAAGATCAAGAGGCGGGCGGGAGGTCTATGTGAATTTTGAGATGAATGCAAATGGTGCGCTGCTTGCCGCATATGGTGAGAGCAGAACCTATCGTTCTTATTTCAGTCCGGAGGATATGAAGGAATTTTCATGCAGGGCTGTGCGGGAGGAAGATAGATGGAGTACAGAGCTGCGGATTCCTGTTTCAATCCTGGAAGGGATCTACGGGCCGCTTCATCTTGGAGCCGGGAGTTCGTTTACCTGTAACTTCTATAAAATATCGGAGACGGCGGAGATAGAGCATTATGCATCGTACTCGCCGATCAGGTCAGAGACTCCGAGTTTTCATCTTCCGGAATTCTTTGCGTCGGCAGAGATTGTAGAAGATTAGGCAGTATTATACCCATCAGGGTACTCCGTAACGCAGGCTCCTTCGGAGCAGGCGCTGCGTGAAAAAGTATAAGTATATCAAGGAGGATATCACATGAGAATTTACAAAGCAGCAGATTACAAGGATATGAGCAGAAAGGCAGCCAATATTATTGCGTCACAGGTGATTATGAAGCCGGATTGTGTGCTTGGGCTGGCAACAGGCTCTACACCTGTCGGTACATATCAGAATCTTGTGGAGATGTACGAGAACGGCGATCTGGATTTTTCAGAGGTGAGGACAGTGAATCTGGACGAATATAAGGGACTTCCGAGGGAAAATGACCAGAGCTATTATTATTTCATGCATGATAATCTGTTTGACCATGTAAATATAAAACCTGAAAATACAAACCTTCCGGACGGGACAGAGCCGGATGCAGATAAGGAATGTACAAGATATGAGGAACTGATCCGCACACTGGGCGGCCAGGATCTTCAGCTTTTAGGGCTTGGACATAACGGGCATATTGGTTTTAACGAGCCGGCAGATATATTTGAAAAGGATACCCATTGTGTTGATCTTCAGGAGAGGACGATTGAGGCGAATAAACGTTTCTTTGCTTCTGCGGATGACGTGCCGAAGCAGGCGTACACCATGGGAATCGGAACGATCATGCAGGCAAAAAAGATTTTGATCGTAGTAAGCGGCGAGGATAAGGCAGAAACTGTTGCAAAGGCTTTCTTTGGACCGGTAACGCCGGAAGTTCCTGCGTCCGTGCTTCAGCTTCATAAAGATGTGATCCTGGTTGCTGATGAAGCGGCATTATCCAGAATTCCCCGGTAAGTAAATATGTGATAGTATTTCCGAGGCCAAAGGAGCTCACGGTATGTGTTGTTCCTTTGGCCTCCGAGGGTATGTTTACGGATGTTTTTTTATTGGAAACCGCCCTCGGCCATTGCTTTAATGGAGGAGGCATATTCTGACGGTGTCATCCCGGTGATTTTTTTGAACTGCCTGGAAAAATAGTGAATGGAGGTATAGCCAAGCTGTTCGGCTATCTGGGTAAAGTTCATATGCTTTGTCCGGATCAGTTCCTTGGAGGTATTGATCTTGAGGATAGAGAAATATTCTATGATCCCCAGGTTACACTGTTCCTTAAAAATCTTCTGGAGCTGGGAGCGTCCTACCAGATTGTCGCGGCAGATCTGTTCAATACAAATATGCTTGCTGATGTTTTCCTCCAGATAGTCTGAGACGCGGCGGAAAATCTCGGCATTGCCCTTATTTCTTGTCGACTTGAAAGCTTCCTGTTTCAGCAGTCCCTGCTTCAGCGCAGGAGGACTTTGGTATCTTCTGTGAAGGTGAATAAGAAAATGCTCCAGATGGAGGCGGATCAACTGTTCTGCACCGAATGGACGGGATTTTTTAAGCGGCATATTCTGAAGATACGGGTCGTCAAGGCGGCAGTCAAATAATCTTCTTGCTTCTATAATAATGTCAGCCAGGAGATTATGCTCCAGTTCATCTGTCTTTAATATTTTCTTTTTAAAAAACTGCATAGCTTTATTGGTGCAGCTAAAAGAGATGACAACAAGGTTGGGGGCTATTCCACTGACCGCTTTGACATTGTGGAATTCATTAGGGCTGTGGAACATGATTTCGCCCTTTTTTAGGATTGTGAAATTTGCTCCGGCAGTTACACCTGCCTCTCCTTTGTCGACACATATAAACTCCCAGAAATCATGAGATTCTCCTTCAAAAGAAAAATCATTCATGTATTCAAAATAATGGATGCTGTATATTTTATTAATAGAGATTTCAGTTTCCTGTTCAATGCCTTCGTATCCCATAGAGTTCTCCGTTCCTGCTTTCTGTGAATTGTGGTTTTGTTTAACTTTACCAATAGTATATAATATTTTTGGTATAAAATCAAAATAAAAGTGCAGATAGTGCAAATTAATATGTGTATAATACAAAGATTTTTGTGCACTATTGTAATACAATAAAAACATGCACTACATAATGTTAATTATTAATAACAGGAGGTAAAACATTATGAAAAAGAAAATTTTAAGCGTGCTCCTTGCAGCAGCGATGGTTGCATCTCTTGCAGTCGGATGCGGCAAATCAGGAGGAGACGGAGGAAGCAAATCCTCAGATGGGGATGGGGTTAAGCTTGATGTTATCATTTCTCAGTATGGTAACTACACACAGGATTGGTGGACAGAGTTTGAGAAGACGTTTGAAGAGGCAAATAAAGACATTGACCTCAACATCGAGATTGTTTCCTGGAATGATATCTACAGTGTTGTTAACACACGTATCTCCAGTAACGAGCAGCCTGACATCTTGAATATCAGCGGTTTTGCTGATTATGTGGCAGACGAACTGCTGATGCCGGCAGAGGATTATGTATCCAGTGAATTGAAGGATAACTTTGTTCCGAGTTTCTGGGAGTCCAATGAAATGGACGGAACCGTTTGGGCACTTCCGATTCTTGCATCCTGCCGTTCACTTTTCTGTAACATGGATCTGTTAAATGAAGCCGGAATCCAGAATCCTCCGGCAACATGGGATGAAGTACTGGCAGCTTGTAAAGCAGTGAAAGACAAATTCGGCAGCGATATCGTTCCTTGGGGACTTGATATCTCTACAGACGAGGGACAGGCAGCATTCTCTTACTATACATGGAACTTCGGCGGCGGATTCGTTGATGACAAGGGCGACTGGGCTCTTAACACCAAAGAGAATGTAGAAGCTGTTGAGTATATCAAGACTCTCATTGATTCCGGTTACTGTAACTCAGCACCGTTCACTGACACACGTTATCCACTTCAGGACGCATTCAGTGCAGGAACTCTTGCTATGATGATCGGGCCAATGAACATGGTTGCTGCTGATTCTACAGTTAACTACGTGGCAGCAGACCTTCCGGGCGAAAAGACAGCTCTTGGTGTTTGCGACCAGCTGATGGTATTCAAGGATGACGAAGCAGGTGACGCTCGTACAGAAGCTATCACGAAGTTCTTTGATGCATTCTATGAGTGTGAGACATATTCAGACTACATGGTATACGAAGGATTCCTTCCGGCAACACAGGATGCTTCTGAGAATCTTGCAGCAAATGCAGAGAAATACAAAGTCGGCGGATCTGATGCAACAGGAAGCAGCGAATACTTTAAGACATTCTGTGCAGTACTTCCGAACTGCAAGTTCTATCCAATGCAGAAAGCAGAGTGGATGGATGTAAGAAATGGTGTTATCGATGTAGAACAGCAGGTATGTAACGGAACGATGGGTGCTCAGGAGGCTCTTGACCAGCTCCAGTCAACTATTGCAAAATAAAAGGACTATATCGTTTACTTTCGAGGGGCCGAATTGCTTCGGCCCTCGATTTTTATAAATGAATGTGTGAAACACAGGTTTCTCACTGGTTATCTAAGGAGGCGTGGCAATGAAGAAAAAGGCGTTGGCAACGTTTCAGCCGTATGTCTGGTTACTGCCAAGTGTGATACTCATGGTAAGTATGATTTTGATACCTATTATTTCGGTGTTCAAGATTTCATTTTCCGACGTGGGCCGAAGCGGTGTAGTAAAAGGACTGAATGGTGTTCAGAATTATCTGGAGGTTTTTGCGGAACCGACATTCTGGCATACCCTGCAGAATACGATTGTCTGGACTGTAGTAGTAGTTGGGGTATCTACAGTATTTGGATTTGTCCTGGCAATGGTTTTGAATCAGGATTTCCGCGGACGTAAGTTTGTCCGGGCGGTTGTTATTTTCCCATGGGCAACAGCTCTTATTATCCAGTCTGTTATCTGGAAATATATTATTAATGCCGACTATGGCTCGCTGAATGTCCTTTTAAAAAAGATCGGATTAATTGATGCATTTGTAAACTGGACAAAAACAGCCGGATCTATGTTTGCGTGGGAATGCTGGGTAGGTATTTTTGTAACATTTCCGTTTGTAACATTTTGTGTACTGTCAGGGCTGCAAAGTATCGACACTGCTCTGTATGAATCGGCGTCGGTTGACGGTGCCAGTTTCTGGCAGAAGCTTTTTAAGATAACATTGCCGCTGGTAGCGCCGAGTTTAACCGTTTCAACAGTACTGAATATAATTTATGTATTCAACTCCTTCCCTATTGTTTGGACAATTTCCAAGGGCGCTCCGGCCGATCAGACACATACATTGGTTACATATTTGTATAAGCTGTCGTTTACGGATGGTAAGGGCGGCCATGCAGCGGCCGTATCTGTTATCGGCTTTGTTATTTTAGCGTTCTGTGCCAGCATTTATATGATTCTGTCACTTCGCGGAGAGGAGGAGAGTTAAATGTCATCAAAAAGAAAATCATGGCAGACAATACTTCTGTATGCGTTTGCTATAATTCTCTGCATTGTTATCTTATATCCTTATTTTGTTATGCTTATCACGGCGCTTAAGGATAATAAGGAAATGTATGCAATAGACCATATCCTGCCAGATGTATGGCAGTGGTCCAATTTTGCAGATATATGGACGGCGGCTCCGGTATTCAAGTACCTGGCCAACTCGATGATCATCGCAGGCGGCGCTACATTGCTTGCAATCTTGTGCGGGATTCCGGCGGCATATGCGCTTGCACGTATGCGGTTTAAGGGAAAAGGCATTTTCATGGGCGCTGTAATTATGAGCCAGATGTTCTCCCCGGTAGTGCTTCTGGTGGGTATCTACAGAATGATGGTTAATATTAATCTGAATGATACGATTTTCGGATTGATTCTTCTGAATGCAGCGTTTAACCAGGCGTTTGCGATCTGGCTGCTGCGGGGGACATTCATGGGGATTTCTCCGGAAATGGAGCAGGCGGCTAAGATTGACGGATGCGGAACAGTGAGGGCGCTGATAAAGGTGCTGCTTCCGATGGCGGCGCCTGGTATAATTACAACATTGATTTTTGTGTTTATTAATGCATGGAACGAATACACGATTGCGCTTACGTTGATTTCTACGGATATATTTAAGCCGATAACTGTCGGTATCAATGTATTCTACGGATTTAACTTTATCCAGTGGCAGTACTTATTTGCGACATCATTGTTTGCAACGATCCCTGTTGTTATTTTATTCCTTATAATCGAAAAGCATCTGGTTGCAGGATTAACATCCGGCGGTGTAAAAGGTTAGATAAAAAGGATTTTAAGCTTATCCAGGCCTCCGGACAAGAGGTGTGGATAAGCTTTCTTATTTGCAGGGGTTTGTGGTAAGATAGGGACAGAAATATTTGATGTTGGAGGTAGAAGGATGAATAAACCCGTATTAGTTATCATGGCGGCCGGAATGGGAAGCCGTTATGGAGGATTAAAACAGATTGACCCGGTAGATGAATATGGACATATTATTATGGATTTTTCCATGTATGACGCAAAAAGAGCGGGGTTTGAAAAAGTTATTTTTATTATTAAAAAAGAAAATGAAGAGAGCTTCAGGGCAGCTGTAGGCGACCGTATGTCAGATAATATGGACGTGTCCTACGCGTTTCAGGAGATCAGCAGTATCCCGGATGGGTATGAAGTTCCGGAGGGACGTACAAAACCATGGGGAACAGCGCATGCTGTGCTTAGCTGTATTGCTCAGGTTGACGGTCCGTTTGCGGTGATCAATGCAGATGATTATTACGGAGCAGAGGCATTTCAGCTGATCTATGATTATCTGTCATCCCACCCGGATGATGAAAAATATCGCTACACAATGGTCGGATATTATCTCGGAAACACAGTTACGGATAATGGACATGTCGCACGGGGAATATGTGCCGTTAATGAGAACGGTGAGCTTACGGACATCCATGAGAGGACGAGGATCGAGAAGCGTGAAGACAAAATTGCATATACGGAAGATGACGGAAAGACATGGATTACAGTGCCGGAAAATGCCATTGTTTCTATGAATATGTGGGGCTTTACAAAGAGCATTCTGAGTGAAATCCGTGACCGGTTCCCTGCATTTCTTGATAAGGGGCTGAGAGAGAACCCAATGAAATGTGAGTATTTCCTGCCGTCGGTTGTCGATGATCTGGTGAGAGAAGGGAAAGCGACAGCCGCAGTATTAGAGTCTGCGGATAAATGGTATGGTGTGACATACAAGGAAGATAAGCCGGTTGTGATGGAAGCAATTAAAAAGATGAAAGAAGATGGTCTTTATCCGGAGCATCTGTGGGAGGAGAAAGCATGATCAAGGTAACGCCGAAACAGATGGAAGAAGTAATCAGTCATTTTCAGTATGAAGGTGATTTGTTTTCACAGGAGCCTTACGGAAGCGGTCACATTAATGATACGTATCTGCTGGTGTTTAAAACAGGAACCGGGAGTGAACGGAAGGTGATCCTTCAGAGGATGAACAAGGATGTTTTTGAAAGGCCTGTAGAGCTGATGGAGAACATTGTAGGGGTGACATCCTATCTGAGAGAACGGATTATTGAGAATGGAGGAGATCCGGAGAGGGAGACTCTGAATGTGCTCCCGGCTCTGGACGGGAAGCTGTATTATCTGGACTCGGAGGGAGACTATTGGCGTTCTTATAAGTTTATTGATAAGGCCACCAGTTATGATCAGGTGGAAGATCCCCGCGATTTTTATCAGAGTGCAGTTGCTTTCGGCAGTTTTCAGAGACTTCTGGCCGAATACCCGGCAGAAACCTTGCATGAGACTATCAAGGGGTTTCACGATACAAAATCCAGATTTGCCGTTTTTAAGAAGGTTGTGGAAGAAGACGTTATGGGAAGGGCTGAAGAAGTACAGGAAGAAATACAGTTTGTGCTCGACCGGGAGGAGATTGCAGACTATTTCTGTGATCTTCTAGAACAAGGAGCGCTTCCGCTGCGGGTTACCCATAATGACACGAAGCTCAATAATATTATGATAGATGATGAAACAGGGAAAGGAATCTGCGTAATTGACCTGGATACAGTTATGCCGGGGCTTGCGATGAATGACTTTGGAGATTCTATCAGGTTCGGCGCAAGTACGGCGGCAGAGGATGAGCAGGATCTGTCAAAGGTATCCTGCAGTATGGAACTGTTTGAGCAGTATGCGAAAGGGTTTATAGAAGGCTGCGGAGGGAAACTGACTCACAGGGAGATCGAGTTGATGCCTATGGGGGCAAAGACGATGACCTTTGAGTGTGGAATGAGATTTTTGACGGATTACCTTCAGGGAGATACTTATTTTAAGATTCACAGGGAGAAACACAATCTGGACAGATGCCGTACTCAGTTTAAGCTGGTTGAGGATATGGAGCAAAAGTGGTATACTATGCAGGAAATTGTGAAAAAGTATAGTAACAGTTAGGAGGTAGAAGGATGGCAAAGGTTTTGATCACAGGAGGCGCCGGGTATATCGGGAGCCATACTGCACTGGAGCTTTTGAACGAAGGATATGAGGTGGTAGTATACGATAACCTCAGCAATGCATCAGAAGAATCCGTAAGGAGAGTAGAGGAACTCACAGGAAAGAAAATTGCATTTTACGAGGGAGATGTCCTGGACGGCGATTCGCTTGAGGCAATGTTCAGGGCAGAAAAGGTTGATGCGGTTATTCATTGTGCTGCATTAAAGGCCGTCGGAGAGTCGGTGCAGAAACCATTGGAATACTATCATAACAATATAACAGGGACTCTTTCGCTGATGGGAGTGATGGATAAGGTCGGAGTGAAGAATATTGTGTTCAGTTCTTCTGCTACTGTATACGGAAGCCCGGAAGAGATCCCGATCACAGAAGACTGCCCGAAGGGTGCATGTACGAATCCGTATGGATGGACAAAGTCCATGATGGAACAGATCATGTCAGATGTACAGAAGGCAAAACCGGACTGGAATGTAATTCTGCTTCGGTACTTCAACCCGGTAGGAGCGCATGAGAGCGGACGCATCGGGGAAGATCCGAAGGGGATACCGAACAATCTGATGCCTTACATTTCCCAGGTGGCCGTAGGTAAGCTTGAAAAGCTGGGTGTATTCGGAGATGATTATGACACGCCGGACGGCACGGGAGTCCGTGATTATATCCACGTGGTGGATCTGGCGATCGGACATGTAAAAGCAATTAATTATATCCTTACAAACCCGGGACTTGATGTAATCAATCTCGGTACGGGAGTGGGCTACTCTGTTCTGGATATGGTGAAAGCGTTTTCCGCAGCGTGCGGAAAAGAGATTCCATATGAGGTGAAACCGAGAAGGGCCGGAGATATCGCAATGTGTTATGCAGATCCTGCAAAAGCATTCAAGGTTCTTGGGTGGAAAGCTGAAAGAGGTCTTGAGGCAATGTGTGAAGATACCTGGAGGTGGCAGTCCCGGAATCCGAAAGGATACAGTGAATAAAATAAGATGAACGCTTAAGGGCAGGCGATTTCTGAGCATGGTTATTACATAGTAATATACCGGCGGAGGAAGAGTCTGCCCTGTTTTATATTCTGTCAGAAGTGCAATATATTCTTAATTTCGTGAATCTGTAATGTCTATGGTATTATGAAGTTTTGTGATGGCCTTTTAATTGTATCTTTTATTTTTGTATTAAAGATGCTATAATAATACAGTATATCTTGGAACTTGAAGTATAATGGGTCAGAGGGTAATCATGAAAGAGAAAAAAAAGGCAAACCGGAAGGTAAAAATAAAGGGTCAGCTTCGCCTGTATATGCAGTGGCCGGCTATCATGGCAATTTTATTGATCTGTATGAACATCTGGATTTACAAGGTCGATAAAAGAGCGGGGATCTTGATGTCCTTGTTCCTGCTTATTTATATTGTGATGGTAGGGATACTGTATCTGTATACCAAGAGGCTGGTTGTTAAAGATCTTGTACAGTTTGCCGCTCAGTACGGGGTTGTTCAGAATACACTGCTTAAAGAGCTGGCAGTGCCTTATGCGATCCTTCTGGATGACGGAAAGGCTGTCTGGATGAATAATCAGTTCAGACATATCCTTGGTGCGGATCTGAAGGCAGGAGTCTATATCGGAAAATACATCCCTGAGCTTAATACATCTATTTTCCCGCAGGAAGAAAATGACATCGTACAAATGGATGTGTATTACAGAGATTGTGAATATCAGGCAGAACTCAGGAAAGTATCCATTGAAGGATTCAGCGAGACAGAGCGGATTATGGAGATGCCGGAGGAGAAGGAATATTTTATTGCGGTTTCTCTCCAGGATGTTACAGCGCTCAACAGATGTATCCGGGAGAATGAGCAGCAGCGCCTGGTAGCAGGTCTGATCTATATTGATAATTATGATGAACTCCTTGACAGTGTAGAGGAAGTGCGTCAGTCTCTGCTGGTTGCTCTGGTGGAGAGGAAGATTACCCAGTATATTGTCAAAGGCAACGGAATCGTGAAAAAGATGGAGGCAGATAAATACTTTTTTGCCGTACAAAAGCAACACTTTAAACAGTTTGAAGCGGATAAATTTTCGTTGCTGGAGGATGTGAAATCCGTGAATATCGGTAATGATATACCGCCGACGATCAGTATCGGGATGGGGCTGAGCCCGGAGTCGTATTCGCAGAGTTATAACTATTCCAGGGTGGCAATTGATCTGGCTCTTGCAAGAGGCGGGGATCAGGCAGTCATTAAAGAAGGCGGCGGCATTACGTATTATGGAGGAAAGCAGGAACAGACGGCGAAGAAGAATCGTGTAAAGGCAAGGGTGAAGGCAGAGGCTTTAAGGGAGCTTATTACGGTAAAAGATAAAATCTTCGTTATGGGACACAAATTTACAGATGCAGATTCCTTTGGGGCTGCTATTGGAATTTACCGTGCAGCAGAGGCACTGAAGAAGAGAGTGTATATTATTATCAATGAAGTATCGGCTTCTCTGAAGCCCCTGTATAGTTCCTATGAGAATAATCTGGATTATCCGGAAGATTTGTTTTTGACATCCGCAGAGGCAGTAGAGATGGCAGACGAGAATTCCATGGTTATTGTGGTAGATACGAACCGTCCGCAGATGACAGAATGTGAAGAGCTTCTGGGGATATCCAAGACCATTGTTGTTCTGGATCATCATCGGCAGAACAGTGATAATATTGAGAATGCCCTGCTGTCATACATTGAGCCTTATGCGTCGTCTTCCTGCGAGATGGTTGCGGAGGTTCTGCAATATATAGAAGATGATATCAGGATTCCGAAGCTGGAGGCAAGCAGCCTGTATGCCGGAATTATGATTGATACAAATAATTTTGTGAGCCGGACAGGAGTGCGGACCTTTGAGGCGGCTGCATTTTTGAGGAGAAGCGGCGCAGATATTACGCTGGTGCGTAAAATGTTCCGTGATGACATGGAGTCTTATCAGGCAAAGGCGAAGATTATCAGCAGCGTAGAGGTATACTGTGAAAGATTTGCGATTGCGCAGGGCGAAAACCTTCATATAGAAAACCCGACGATCATAGGTGCTCAGGCGGCCAACGAACTTTTGGACATCAATGCGATCAAAGCATCGTTTGTCCTGACGACTTACAATGGAAGGATTTACATCAGCGCGCGTTCCATTGATGAGGTAAATGTACAGATTATCATGGAACGGCTTGGAGGCGGCGGGCATATGAATGCTTCCGGCGCGCAGTTTAACCATACAGATATGGATAAAGCGCTGGCTGATCTTAAAAAAGTGATAGACGAGATGGTAGAAGGAGGAGATATCTAGTGAAAGTAATATTGACAGAAGACGTAAAATCTCTTGGAAAAAAAGGCGATATTGTAAATGTAAACGACGGCTATGCAAGAAATTTTATCCTCAAGACTAATAAAGGTGTGGAGGCTACCGCAAAGAACCTCAACGACCTGAAATTAAAGAAGGCTAATGCCGATAAGATTGCCCAGGAGCAGTATGAGGCAGCAGTGGAACTTGGTAAAAAGGTCGAGGCAGGAAAGATTGAAGTTTCTATTAAAACCGGAGAAGGCGGGAAGGCATTTGGTTCTGTCTCGTCAAAAGAGATTGCGTCAGAGGTAAAAACACAGATGGATCTGGATGTGGATAAAAAGAAAATTCAGTTAAAGGATACGATCAAAGCGCTTGGAACTTATGAAGTACCGGTCAGACTCCATCCAAAAGTTACGGCGAAGCTTAAGGTTGTAGTGACGGAAGAGGCTTAGGAGGAGTTACAGATGGAAGAGGCGCTCATAAAAAGAGTCATGCCCCACAGTATAGAAGCAGAGCAGTCGGTCATAGGCGCCATGCTGATGGATAAGGATGCTATTCTTGAGGCGTCGGAGATCATCAGCGGGCAGGATTTTTATCAGACGGCCTATGGAGTTATTTTTGATTCCATGATAGAGCTTTTTAATGAGGGGAAGCCGGTTGACCTGATCACATTACAGGAGAGGCTGAAGGAAAAGGATGTGCCTCCGGAGATTGCAAGCCTTGAGTTTGTGAAAAATCTGCTCACAGAAGTGCTGACCTCGGCCAATGTAAAATATCATGCAGAGATTGTAGCAGACAAATCTATGATGAGAAAGCTGATCAAGTTAAATGATGAATTGTCTAATATTTGTTATGCAGGAAAAGAGCCGTTGGAAGCAGTTCTTGAGAAGACCGAGAAATCAGTGTTTGAGTTGCTGCAAAAGAGGAATACCGGTGATTATGTGCCTATCAGACAGGTGGTTTTAAATGCCCTTGACAAGATTGAGAAGGCGTCAAAAAATAAAGGCTCTGTGACGGGGCTTCCTACCGGGTTTATTGATCTTGACTATAAGCTTTCCGGATTGCAGCCGGCGGATCTGGTTCTGATAGCGGCAAGGCCGTCTATGGGAAAAACAGCGTTCGTCCTGAATATTGCACAGTATATTACATTTAAAAAGAACAGGAAGGCGGCGATTTTCAGTCTGGAGATGTCAAAGGAGCAGCTGGTGAATCGTCTGTTTTCGTTGGAATCCCAGGTGGACGCGCAGGCTTTGAGGACCGGCAATATGAAGGACTCTGACTGGGAGAAGCTGATCGAGAGTGCAGGGATCATCGGAAAATCAAAACTGATTATTGATGATACACCAGGGATATCTGTGTCGGAGCTTCGTTCCAAATGCAGGAAATATAAGCTGGAGCATGGCCTGGATATTATTATCATTGACTATCTGCAGCTGATGAGCGGAAGTGTGGGCGGGCGTTCGGAATCCAGACAGCAGGAGATTTCCGAGATTTCCCGGTCTTTAAAGGCGCTTGCGAGGGAATTGAATGTTCCGGTGGTTGCATTGTCGCAGCTCAGCCGTGCAGTAGAAGCGAGGCCGGATAAACGCCCCATGCTTTCAGATCTCAGGGAGTCAGGCGCGATTGAGCAGGATGCAGATGTGGTCATGTTTCTTTACCGTGATGAGTATTATAATAAGGACACCGAATATAAAAAGCAGGCGGAGGTTATCATCGCAAAACAAAGAAACGGTCCTGTGGGGACCGTTCATCTGGCCTGGCTCGGCGAATACACAAAATTTGCGAATTTAAGCAGGCAGGAATAATTTTTTTAATTTTTCTACTGGACCGCAGTCGGCGGCAGATTTCCGGAAGGATTGCTGCTGCCGGATCAGCTGGTCCAGTTTTTTAAACTGTTCTTCTTCCTGACGTTCTTTGGCATCCAGAAGGAATGACATTTCTTTGCTGAACATGGACAGAAGGACTTCGTTGTTGTTTTCCAGCATTCGTTTCATATGCAGCTGCTCTCTGGTCCTTTTGATATCCGGGATCAATGCCTTTAATTCTGAAAAAGGTACTCCCTGTTCGTATAACTCTTTGATACATCCGTATAGCTTGAGATCATCTTTAGTCTCCCGTTTTAACTGTTCCAATGCATTGCCCATAATAAAACCCCCTTATTATTAATGCTGTGCTTGTCTGCTTTGGCAGGCTTATCATAGCATATGCAGATTGCGAAACAAGTCAAAACAGGTCAGACAAAATAAAAAAGCATTGTCCTTCAATCTGAAAAAGATCAGGACAATGCTTTTTTATTTCCCGAAATATTATTAGCCCTGAGAGATAGCTCCTGTTGGACACTGAGCTGCACATGCACCACAGTCAACACAAGCATCAGCATCGATCTCATAATGGTCTGCACCCTGAGAGATAGCGCCTACCGGACATTCAGCTTCGCAAGCTCCGCAGCTAACACATTCATCACTAATTACGTGTGCCATTGGTATGTACCTCCTTTTTGTGATTGTAAGACGTTTTGCCTTTCCCTATCATCATACTAAAAATTAAGAAATTTTTCAAGATTTTTTCAAGAATATGGTGTATAGTGATTGGTGTTTAGTTACTGGTCATAGAATGAATATAGAGTGAACGGTAACAATGTCTTAAATTATCAGGAAAACGGGAGAAAATAATAATGAAAAAAGGAAGAAGATGGATTGTGGCGGCGTTATGTCTGTCTTTGCTGTCAGGCGGATGTGCGGCCGGAAATGATGCGGATAATGTCAATGTTCAGAATACAAAAGAAGATGAGAAGAAAGAGACGGCTCCGGAAAAGCTGTATCAGGCCAGGCTTGATGTGATCGAGCCTGCAGCGTACGGTAATGCTGATGGATTACCGCTGGAAAAGGGCGCTTATATTTCTATTATCGGGAAATCTGAGGATGGACAGTATTGGAAGGAAGTGCAAAGAGGGGCGAAGCAGGCAGAAGAAGATCTGAACTCCCAGCTGGGCTATACGGGAAAAGATAAAGTGAAGGTAACTTATATTGCGCCGGCCCAGGAAAACAGTGTGGATGAACAGGTGAATATCCTGGATGAGGAGCTGGCCAGATATCCGGTGGCGTTGGCGATTTCTATTGTAGACGAGCAGGCGTGCGGCGTGCAGTTTGACCTGGCGTCTGACAGCGGCATACCGGTGGTGGCATTTGATTCAGGGAGTGATTATCAGGGGCTTATGGCGACCGTATCGACCGATAATACAGAGAGCGCCAGTGTCGCTGCGGATCGGCTCGCAGAACAGATGAGCGCGTCTGGGGAAGTGGTAATCTTTGCCCATGATTCCAAATCGAAAACTGCCAAGGAGCGGGAAGGTACTTTTGAAAATCAGATTCGCCGGAATTATTCAGGAATAACGATTGCAGACATCTATTATATGGATGATCTGAAACCGTGGCAGGAAGCGATTGCAGCAGAGATGGATGCGGGGACTTACCAAAGGGGCGGAGAAGAACCGGGATTCCTTGGAGGAGAAGAGGTGACTGATCCAGAGAGTATCACCGAGGAAGAGGTGATAGATTATGTGCTGTCGAAGCATCCGGACTTAAAAGGCTGTTATGGTACGAGCGGAGATGCAGTGAAAGCTATCGTCCATGGGCTGGATCGTATTGAGAAAGAGGATGTTATGGTAGTGGGCTTTGATGCGGACGATGAGCAGATTGAGATGCTGCGTGACGGCAAGGTTGACGGTCTGGTTGTACAGAATCCGTTTGGAATGGGATATGCTGCCGTGATCGCTGCTTCCAGGGCGGCACTTTCCCTTGGGAATGAAGCGTATATTGATACCGGATATGTGTGGGTTACAAAAGAAAATCTGGAGGATAAGGATGTACAGAAAATGCTGAGTTCAGATAAATAATGAACTTCACAATAAGCAGGTAGTATGTTACAATTATGCCCAGATACAGAAGATTTGAGTAGGAGGATTTGTAGATGAACAGGGAGCAGGCGCATGAGATTTTAATGAAATATATGAAGGGTGAGAATTATATTATACATTCCTATGCAGTGGAAGCAATCATGAAGGGCCTGGCCAAACGTCTCGCGCCGGAAGAGGTAGAGTATTGGGGGATTGCAGGGCTTTTACATGATCTGGATGAAGAACAGTGTGACTGGCGTAACGATATGAGTGTGCACGGGCCTACGTCGGTTGAGATCCTGAAAAAAGAAGGTGTGGAGGATAAGGTGCTGTTTGAGGCTATCTGTGCACATAATCCGAAGTGCGGCAAAAAGGCGAAGACTAAGATTGAATATGCACTTCTGGCAGCAGATCCGATGAGCGGGTTTGTAAAAGCTGTGGCTCAGATTTATCCGGACAAAAAGATTGCCAGTGTAAAACATAAGTCGGTTATGAAGCGTTTCAATGAAATGAGATTCGCGTCCGGAGCAAACAGAGACTATATGGAAGCCATTGAATTCACCGGACTGAGCCTGGATGAACTGATAGATGTGGCACTGGAAGAGATGGGAGCGATTGCGGACGTGCTTGGACTTTAGCGGCAGCGCCGATGAGCCTGTATAAACTGTGAGAGGAAGCGGAAAGATATATGAAAACAACGTTAGTGATTCTGGCAGCCGGAATAGGCTCCAGGTATGGCAAGGGAATTAAGCAGCTCGCAAGAATGGGTGCGAATGGCGAGATGATTATGGATTATTCTATATATGATGCGAAGGAAGCAGGATTTGATAAGGTTGTATTTATCATACGAAAAGAGATTGAGGACAAGTTTCATGCCGCCATCGGCAGCCGTATCAAAGAACAGATAGAAGTGGAATATGTCTGTCAAGAGACTTCAGATGTTCCGGAGCCGTACAAAGAATTGGCAAAAGCCAGAAAGAAACCGTGGGGGACCGGCCATGCGATCTTGTGCTGCAGAGGTGTGGTAAAAGAACCATTCGTAATCATTAATGCAGATGACTATTATGGAAAAGAGGCTTTTGTAAAGCTTCATAACTTTCTGGTATCTCATGAAAAATCAGGAGAAGGCCTTCCTATGGCAATGGCGGGATTTTTGCTGAAAAATACACTCAGCGCCAATGGAACTGTTACGAGAGGCGTATGCAAAACTTCGGGACAGTATCTTGCCCAGGTTATAGAGACTTATGGGATTAAAGAAGAAAACGGGCGGATTGTATGTGACAATCCTGAAGTGAGCGAGTGGATCCAGCCGTTGGAATGTGTATCAATGAATATGTGGGCAGCGCCGCCGCAGTTTATCGATGAGCTGGAAGCCGGGTTTGAAAGATTTTTGGAAAACCTTGGAGGCGAAGCAGGAGAGACAGAGTATTTGCTTCCCACGGTCATTGATCAGATGATCAAGGATCGGGCGGCAAGCGTAAAGATACTGAAAACCAACGACCAATGGTTTGGCATCACTTATCAGGAAGATAAACAGGCAGTGCAGGAAGAATTTGCACAATTGATTAAAAACGGAGTGTATCCGGCTGATTTGTGGGAGAAAGATCTGGAGTAATGTTAATATAAAAACATAGAAAATCCCTTGACAACAGGGGGATTTCGTAATAAACTGTTTAAGCGTGCATGAAAATGCATCATGTTTTTATGCGCCGATATTTATTAAATAACGCAGCTTATTAAATTCATAGGAGGTGAAAGAGAATGCCAACATTTAACCAGTTAGTTAAGAAAGGACGTCAGACATCTGTAAAGAAATCTACTGCTCCGGCACTTCAGAAAGGTTACAACTCTTTAAGAAAAAGGAGCACAGATACATCCGCTCCTCAGAAGAGAGGTGTATGTACAGCTGTTAAGACTGCAACACCGAAGAAACCGAACTCAGCGCTCAGAAAGATTGCTAGAGTACGTCTGTCTAACGGTATTGAAGTAACAAGCTATATTCCGGGTGAAGGACATAACCTTCAGGAGCATAGTGTTGTCCTGATCCGCGGAGGAAGAGTAAAGGACCTTCCGGGTACACGTTATCATATTGTCAGAGGAACACTTGATACAGCAGGTGTTGCAAAGAGAAGACAGGCACGTTCCAAATACGGTGCAAAAAGGCCGAAAGACGCTAAAAAGTAAATAATTAAAAATATTCACAAACAGAACTATGATTGAGTAAGCTGCAAGGTATACAGAGGCTAAGCAGGTCTTAGCACAATGAACTTTATGCCCAGCGCTGCACATGATCATCAGAGAGACACATGTGAGTACCGATGAATTAATCAAACAATGTTTAAGGAGGGAAGAACCGTGCCACGTAAAGGACATACTCAGAAAAGAGACGTATTAGCAGATCCATTATACAATAATAAAGTGGTTACAAAGCTTATCAACAATATCATGCTTGATGGTAAGAAGGGTGTAGCGCAGAAGATTGTATATGGAGCATTTGAAAGAATTGCTGCGAAATCCGATAAGCCTGCAATTGAAGTGTTCGAGGAGGCAATGAATAATATCATGCCGGTGCTCGAGGTAAAGGCAAGACGTATCGGTGGAGCAACATACCAGGTGCCGATCGAAGTAAGAGCTGACAGAAGACAGGCTTTAGGGCTTCGCTGGCTGACAATGTTTTCACGCAAAAGAGGCGAGAAGACAATGCAGGAAAGACTGGCAAACGAGATTATGGATGCGGCGAACAATACCGGTGCATCTGTAAAGCGTAAAGAAGACATGCACAAAATGGCAGAGGCAAATAAAGCATTTGCTCACTACCGTTTCTAAATTATTAGGAGGCAACAATGGCAGGAAGAGAATACCCATTAGATAGAACTAGAAATATCGGTATTATGGCTCATATCGATGCTGGTAAAACAACAACGACAGAGCGTATTTTATACTATACCGGTGTTAATCACAAAATTGGTGATACTCACGAAGGTACTGCTACTATGGACTGGATGGCGCAGGAACAGGAGAGAGGTATTACGATCACTTCCGCGGCTACAACATGTCACTGGACGCTGCAGGAGAACTGTAAGCCCAAAGAGGGTGCGCTGGAGCACCGTATCAATATCATTGATACTCCGGGACACGTTGACTTCACAGTAGAGGTAGAGCGTTCACTTCGCGTACTTGACGGCGCAGTAGGCGTATTTTGTGCAAAAGGCGGAGTTGAGCCGCAGTCAGAGAATGTATGGCGTCAGGCAGACACATACAATGTACCAAGAATGGCATTTATCAACAAGATGGATATCCTGGGTGCCAACTTTTATGGTGCAGTAGAGCAGATTAAGACCAGATTAGGTAAGAATGCAATTTGTATCCAGCTTCCGATCGGAAAAGAAGATGAATTTAAAGGAATTGTTGACCTTTTCGAGATGAAGGCATATATCTATAACGATGATAAGGGAGATGACATCTCTATCACAGATATTCCGGATGATATGGCAGATGATGCAGAGCTTTACCGCACAGAACTGGTTGAAAAGATCTGTGAGTTGGATGATGATTTGATGATGGCGTACCTGGAAGGGGAAGAGCCGTCAGTTGATGAATTGAAAGCAGTATTAAGAAAGGCAACTTGTGAATGTACAGCTGTTCCGGTATGCTGCGGAACTGCTTACAGGAATAAAGGCGTACAGAAGCTTTTGGATGCCGTGGTTGAATTTATGCCGTCTCCACTTGACATTCCGCCGATTCAGGGTGTTGATGACGATGGAAATGATACGGTAAGGCATTCTTCTGATGAGGAGCCTTTCTCAGCGCTTGCATTTAAGATTATGACAGACCCGTTTGTAGGTAAGCTGGCATATTTCAGGGTGTATTCCGGTACTATGAATTCCGGTTCCTATGTACTGAATGCATCAAAAGGCAAAAAGGAGCGTGTAGGACGTATCCTCCAGATGCATGCAAACAAGAGGGAAGAACTTGCAAAGGTATATTCCGGAGATATTGCGGCAGCGATCGGATTTAAGTTTACTTCTACAGGTGATACGCTCTGTGATGAACAGCATCCGGTTATTCTGGAGTCTATGGAGTTCCCGGAGCCGGTTATCGAGCTTGCGATCGAGCCGAAGACGAAGGCTTCCCAGGGTAAACTTGGAGAGTCCCTTGCAAAACTTGCTGAAGAAGATCCGACATTCCGCGCACATACTGATCAGGAAACCGGTCAGACAATTATTGCCGGAATGGGTGAGCTTCATCTGGAGATCATCGTAGACAGGCTTCTGCGTGAATTTAAGGTGGAGGCTAACGTAGGTGCTCCTCAGGTTGCTTACAAGGAAGCATTTACAAAGGCAGTTGAGGTTGACAGCAAGTATGCAAAACAGTCCGGCGGACGTGGACAGTACGGACACTGTAAAGTTAAATTCGAGCCAATGGACATCAACGGCGAAGAGACTTTCTTCTTCGAGTCTACTGTAGTCGGAGGAGCGATTCCGAAGGAATACATTCCGAAGATTGGAGAAGGTATTGAAGAGGCAATGCAGTCAGGTATACTCGGAGGCTTCCCTGTTGTGGGACTGAAAGCGAACGTGTATGACGGTTCCTACCATGAAGTCGATTCCAGCGAGATGGCATTCCACATTGCCGGATCTCTGGCATTTAAGGATGCTATGAAGAAGGCGGCTCCGGTGCTTCTTGAGCCTATCATGAAGGTTGAAGTAACGATGCCGGAAGAGTACATGGGTGATGTTATCGGTGATATTAACTCACGCCGTGGCCGTATTGAAGGAATGGATGATCTTGGCGGCGGTAAGATCGTACGGGGATATGTTCCGTTATCAGAAATGTTCGGATACTCTACAGACCTTCGTTCCAGAACACAGGGACGCGGAAACTACTCAATGTTCTTCGAGAAATATGAGCCGGTTCCGAAATCTGTACAGGAAAAGGTATTATCCAGCAAAAATGATTAATTAAATAGTAAAAAGGCTTGAAAAACTGCCTGATTTGAAATATAATCAGAGATAGCCGAGTAACGTAGATTATTAAAAACTGCCTTGAAAGGCGCTATAATAAGGAGGATATTCAAAATGGCAAAGGCTAAATTTGAAAGAACAAAACCACATTGTAATATTGGTACAATCGGTCACGTTGACCACGGTAAGACAACATTGACAGCTGCTATTACAAAGACTCTTTCTGAAAGAGTAGCTGGTAACGCTGCCGTAGATTTCGAGAACATCGACAAGGCTCCGGAAGAGAGAGAGCGTGGAATCACAATTTCTACAGCTCACGTTGAGTATGAGACAGAGAACCGTCACTACGCTCACGTTGACTGTCCAGGACATGCTGACTACGTTAAGAACATGATCACAGGTGCTGCTCAGATGGACGGCGCTATCCTTGTAGTTGCTGCTACTGACGGTGTTATGGCTCAGACAAGAGAGCATATCCTGCTTTCCCGTCAGGTAGGCGTTCCTTATATCGTAGTATTCATGAACAAATGTGATATGGTTGATGATGAGGAACTTCTTGAGTTAGTAGAGATGGAGATTCGTGAGCTTCTTGACGAGTATGAGTTCCCGGGAGATGACACACCGATCATCCAGGGATCTGCTCTGAAGGCTCTTGAGGATCCAAGCGGAGAGTGGGGCGACAAGGTTATGGAACTGATGGCTGCAGTTGACAGCTATATTCCAGATCCACAGCGTGCAACAGATCAGCCGTTCCTTATGCCTATAGAGGACGTATTCTCTATCACAGGACGTGGAACAGTTGCTACTGGTAGAGTAGAGCGTGGTGTTCTTCATGTATCTGACGAAGTAGAGATCGTTGGTATCAGCGAGGAGACAAGAAAGACTGTTGTAACAGGTGTTGAGATGTTCCGTAAGCTTCTTGACGAGGCTCAGGCAGGAGACAACATCGGTGCTCTTCTTCGTGGTGTTCAGAGAACAGACATCGAAAGAGGACAGGTTCTTGTTAAACCAGGTTCTGTAACATGCCACAAGAAATTTACAGCTCAGGTTTACGTACTGACAAAGGACGAGGGTGGACGTCATACTCCATTCTTCAACAACTACCGTCCACAGTTCTATTTCAGAACAACAGATGTTACAGGTGTATGTAACCTTCCGGACGGCGTAGAGATGTGTATGCCTGGCGATAACGTAGAGATGTCTATCGAACTGATTCACCCAGTTGCTATGGAGCAGGGACTTCGTTTCGCTATCCGTGAGGGTGGTAGAACAGTTGGTTCAGGTAGGGTTGCTACTATCGTTGAGTAATCAATAAAAAGTTAGATTTTATAGGGCTTTCCGAGAAATCGGGAAGCCCTTTTTGAAATTTTGCAACAGTGAAAATGTGTAAAACGGTGCCTAGAAATCATGCAAATAAAAATACGCTTCTAAGAAAATTTATCCTAATGATCCTTGCCCGTGTGGTTCGGGCAAGGAATTTAAAAAATGCTGCGGAAGACATGACAAATTATATGTGAATTTGAATTCGGGTAAATGCCTGACACACATTATACGCCATAATAATGTTGGATAGCATGTGCAACATATTCAGAACAGCCTTTTCCAAATTGGTGATCGGTTGCTTCTGCAAGTTTTTCACTCTGCAAATATTCTTTTGCCAAATCAAGCAGAATATTTCTTGCATTATCAAGCGCAAACATTGCTTTATAATTCTCTGCAAGCAGTTCAACAGCGGAATGTGCCATATCCATATCATCAGTTTCTTTTGCGGTCATAAACTGTTTGTAGATTTTGGCATTTTCCTCTTGCGCCTGCTTTAGTTCTTCGGTATTCCCCGTCGCCTGCATGACTGCTTCTATTGCCTTTTCTTTACTTCCATACCATTTCAATAAGTCTGCGGTAGCTTGTTCGTCAGCAAAGCCGGACATCAAATAGTCTTTGTACTTTTCCATACTCCCGTATTTTTTTATCTGAATGTCAAGGCTTTCCTCTGACATACATTCTAAAGTATGGTTTACCATTTTCTGTATTTCCTCGTTGTTAAATGCACTAAAACTCATAGTATTGACTCCTTTCATTACATCTGCTATTAACCCGATAATCCCATTTAGCCGATTTCGTTTCTGCTCTAACAAAGATTTTTGAGCTAATAAAGCCTGTTCTTTATCATAATTAGAGTCATCCATGATTTTTTTAATGTCCATCAATGGGATTTCTAATTCTCTAAAGAACATAATTTCCTGCAGCTTTTCCAACGCTTTGTTGTCATAGAGCCGATAACCGGCTTCTGTTAGTTCCGTTGGTTTTAGCAAACCGATTTCGTCATAATATCTTAATGTTCTTATGCTTACTCCGGTTATCTGTGACACATCTTTTACGGTTTTCATTATTTCCTCCTTTCGATTTAATCGTAAACCGTTACGCTGCGGGAGAGTCAATACAGAGTTTGTATCTTTTCAGATTTTTTGCTTATTTTAATAAGCCTGGTTTATTCTATACCTTCGTATTCATTCCAGGGCCACATATTCCTATCGTTTTATTTAATTTTTCCTGTTTTGCCATAATTCCGTTATACATACATCGCAGGTACTCCTTTTGACATCCGGGCAAATTAGTATTTTCCAACTTTTTTTGTACATCAATAGCCTTGTCTATAGTATCCAATGCTTGTGTCAACATTCTTGCTTCATGTTCAGCCTGAAGCCTACTATCATTTCTAACTTGAGCGCCGGCATTAACCAGATGCTCAACGCACTCACCGATACCACTCAATCCGATGTCAATTGGTGAATGATAAGAAATATCACATACTTTTATTCCTTCGTTACCTCTTGGATTGTATAAAAGTATAACCTCATTATTTTTGGTTAGTGCAAAACATATTGGTCTTTCACAACTACTAAAGTAATGCCAAAAATCTTTTTTTCCTTCTTCAGGAATACGACTCATCAGACAATACTTTTCTTTATTTTTATCTGTTTTTGAGTCCACTACATAGCCAATGAGTTTATTTTCAAAATCCTTTCCGTTTTTATCAACAGGTACAGATTCAGTTGATATGCCTATATCAACTATATCTGATTCTTCATTTGAAAAGATATCTATTATATTTAGTATGTATACAAGTTTAGTATAATTGTCACAAGTGGATTTAATGTAATTGATTATCATCCACATAGGCATTTCTTTTGTTTTCGTTCCTCTAAATCTCACTTCACTTATTTTATGTTCCATTTCCCAATTACAAGTTTTCATATTGCAATAGTCTTCGTAATATCTAATCATTTGTCTTTTTCACTCCTAACTTATCCATAAAATCGGAATCTATGGAATTTTCTTTTGCATTTGGGATGCAGATAATTACAAAACTCATTTTTACAAAACCATGAGCAATGTGCCTGCGCCAATCAGGACGCAGCCTGCAAGGGACTTTAGTGTAAACTTCTCATGCAGGAAGATAAATGCAAGTATAAGCGTAATGACGACGCTTAATTTATCAATCGGCACAACTTTTGACGCTTTGCCCATTTGAAGAGCCTTATAATAGCACAGCCAGGAGACTCCCGTAGCCACACCGGATAAGATCAGGAACAGCCAGCTTTTTTTCCCGATGCCGGAAATCCCAATTTGGGCGTTTGTCAGAAATACCATCCCCCAGGCCATGAGGACAACCACCACTGTCCGGATTGCTGTCGCCAGATTGGAGTTTACGTCCTCAATCCCTATTTTTGCCAGTATGGATGTGAGCGCTGCAAAAATAGCTGACAGCAGGGCAAATATAAACCACATAAAACACCTCCTGGTATAATGCTTGAATTTACAGGTAAAGGTTCTGTGCTCTGTCTGTTTTACAGACGCTTTCTATGGATAATCTTATCATAATCCTGCAATATTTCCAATCTGTTTACTTTTGAAAATATGCCTATTGAAGAATGGAAATAAAAATGTTAGGATAAGAAAAAATCTTGGAGGTATCAATATGATAAAATCAATTTTTATAGATTACACAGGTACAATTATTCAGGAAAAGGGAGACGATTTAGAGAAGATTGTTCTTAGGATATGGAAAAACAGTAATTTCAAAAATCCTGAAGAAATAACGGCAAGTTGGTGGAATCAGTTAAAGATGATGGAAGAAAAAAGCTTTGGAGACACATTTTTAACAGAAGATGAAATTGTTGACCATTTGTTAGGGACATTTAAAGAGGAAGCAGGGCTGGTTGATGATTTTTCGGAGCTGCACAAACTATTTCAAAGGTTCTGGATGTATGCGCCGATTTTTGAAGATGTAGAAGAATTTTTTGAGAAATGTCCTCTGCCAATTTATGTAATAACAAACAATGGTGTCTGCTATGTACAGGAATGTTTGAAACATAATTGTCTGAAAGCAGCAGGGATTATTTCCGGGGAGCTGGCGCGGGCATATAAACCGCATAAAGAATTGTTTGAGTATGCCTTAAAAGTATGCGGATGCAATGCAGAAGAAGTGATACACATAGGAGACTCCATTGCTTCTGATGTAAAAGGTGCGCTTACAGCAGGCATAACGCCGATATTGATAGACAGAAGCGGAACAAGCAGATGTCCGGAGTGCAGGGTGGTAAATAAATTAACAGAGGTATTGGAGCTGCTGGTTTAATAATGATTTGGACTCAATCTGGAGGAAGAAGGAGGCTCTCTATGCAGGAAATAAAATGCCCTAACTGCGGCAAGCTTTTTCAGGTAGATGAAACAGAATATGCACAGATTGCACGGCAGATCCGGGACGAGGAGTTTCACAGGGAGTTGGAACGCCGCGCTCAGGAGTTTGCCGAGAAAAAGGAAAGTGATCTGAAGCTTGCACGCATGAAGCAGGAAAAAGAGTTTGGCGAGGCCATATCCGCCAAAGATTATAAGCTTGCTGAAAAAGATAAAGAAATTGAACAATTAAAAATGAAGATTTCCGGGAGTGAGACGGAGAGAGAACTGGCTGTCACGCGCGCGGTGCAGGAAAAAGAAAAGGAACTGTCCGAGAAACAGACGGAGATCACCGAGCTGAAAAGCCGGATATCCAATGAAGAGACCCGGCGTGAACTGAATGAGAAATCCCTGAAGGAACAGTATGAGGACAAGCTCAGACTTAAAGATGAGCAGATTGAGTATTACAAGGATTTCAAAGCCAGGCAGTCCACGAAGATGGTGGGTGAGAGTCTGGAGCAGCATTGTATGAATCAGTTTAATTCTATCCGTATGACCGCATTTCCGACGGCATATTTTGAGAAGGATAATGATTCCAGAACCGGAAGCAAAGGCGATTTTATTTTCAGAGAAGCAGCATCTGACGGGACAGAGTTTATCTCTATTATGTTCGAGATGAAAAATGAGATGGACCAGACTGCCACAAAGCATAAAAATGAAGATTTTTTCAAGGAGCTTGACAAAGACCGCAGAGAAAAAGGCTGTGAATATGCGGTGTTGGTGTCGCTTCTGGAAATCGACAACGAACTTTATAATAATGGGATCGTGGATGTCTCTTATAAGTATGAAAAAATGTATGTGATTCGTCCGCAGTTCTTTATTCCTATGATCACGCTGCTCAGGAATGCGGCGCTGAATTCCGTGAAGTACCGGCAGGAACTTCAGGCAGTAAAAAACCAGCAGATAGATATTCTGCATTTTGAAGAAAATATGAACAGCTTTAAAGAAGGGTTTGCAAGAAACTACCGGCTGGCGAGTGAGCGGTTTAAAACAGCCATTGATGAGATTGATAAGACTATCATACATCTTCAGAAGACGAAGGATGCGCTTCTTTCTTCGGAGAATAACCTCCGGCTTGCCAACAACAAGGCGGACGATTTAAGCATCAAGAAGCTGACAAAGAACGCCCCGGCTGTGAAAGAAATGTTTGAACAACTGAAAAGTGACTGAGAGTGAAGAGTGAATTGGCATGATGGAAAGGTGATTGACATGGCTGAAAGACAAAGAAGGTTCACCATCGGAGAACTGTCAAAGTTGACAGGAATCAGTATAACGGCATTGCGTTATTATGACAGAGAGCGGATCCTGGTTCCGGAGATCAGGAATGAAGAGAACGGTTACCGGTATTATTCTGTAAAGCAGCTGGAGAAAGCACAGATGATCAGAGATCTGAAGGCGCTTGATCTGTCGCTGGAGGAAATTAAGGATATTATCGAGAGGAAGAGCCAGAAGCATCTGGAAGAGAGACTGTATGCAAAAATACAGGGGCTTGAGCAGGAGATTGACGTATTGGAGCGCAAGCTTTTATCTGCACAAAACGCGTACAGGAAAATGATAAGAGGAAAGACCTATATGGACGCAGACAGCACTCCGCCGGTAGAGCAGTATTATCCGGTGGATGTAGCGCCGATCAAGGAAATGTGGGTACTTTACACCAGATACCCCAGCAATGTTAATGCAAAGAGCTTATTTTCAGACAGATGCCTGGAGCTTCAGAAGATAAGGAGCAGCTATAACCTGTATCCCGTCGGCTCTTACATCGGGATATTCCACGATGGCTACAAATCCCAGTTTCATTCGGAGAGAGGGGATCTGGAGCTGTGTCTTCCCGTAATTAAGCCGGACGGCTTCTGGTGCAAAGAGATGAGGCGGTTCGGGGGAATGCTCGCGGCAAGTACAGTGAGCATCGGCTCTTATCAGAACATGGAGAAAGTGTACCGGTATCTGGAGGAATGGATCGAGGCAAACGGTTATACAATCATAGGGCCGCCCCACGAATACTATCTGATGGATATCAGCAACACCTTCAGCGAAGAACAGTACATGACAAAGATACACTTCCCGGTGGAAAAACGGACAAAATAACATATCCGGCGACATGAATTAAGACATGTCGCCGGATATGTTATTTTTTTCTGCATTTTCCGGGCAAATCACAGAAAAATTCAGAAAAATGCTTGACTGTCCACTTAAGTTTAGGGTTTAAGATTGTCAATAGAAAGACAATGCGCGCAAAACTTTAATGAAGAAAAGAGGAGGATAAGAAGAGGATGGGAAGTATGACTGAAGGAAAATACGACAGGGGCTATGAGAAAAGAATTGTAATTCTTTTCTCGCTGACATGGGGGTTTCTGCATCTGAATCGTTTGGCGGTTAATTTTATGATGCCGGCAATCATGGAATCCATTCCCATGACCAATGCACAGGTTAGTTACATAAGCGGGGCTACTACATTTGCATTTGCCATCTCATCGGCGGTCATCGGATATATTTCTGACAGGACCGGGCATAAGAAATGGTGGATTGTTCCGCTGACGATACTGGCAGGTGCATTTGCCGGATTGTCCTTTACCGCACAGTCCTTTGGGATGCTGGTATTTTTCCGTGCGGCATTCGGCGTCGTATTAGGGCCGATTCTGGTCTTGATTTACAACATTATGGAACGAGCTTCAACAAAAGAGTCCTATGGAAAAAACACCGGATATGTCAACTCTACTTGTGAGTTCATTGTTACGCTGTGCGGACCGATTCTGATGACGCAGCTATGTACATGGCTCGGATGGAGAACATCTACAGTTGTGGTATGTGTACTGGTGCTTTTGGTCGGTCTGGCCATGATACGGATTGTACGTGACACCGGAAAATCAGAGCTTCAGGGAGGAGAGCGAAAGGGGCAGTTAAGGGAAGTCCTGAGGCAGAAGAATGTGGTTCTGGCGGCATTGATCGCCATCATGGGGATTGGCGGCTACTGGATTATCATGAATTATGCACCGCTTTACTGGGTGGAATATGCAGGACTTGATATTAACGGAATGGGCTTTGTTACCAGTTCCATGGGTGTGCTTGCGATCATTTATGCGTTCATTGTGCCGAAGATCTCAGACAATGTGGGGAGAAAGCCGGTGCTGGCAGCAGTGTTCGGAGTATCGATCCTTGCACCCGTTGCCATGGCGTTTATGCCTCACGGAAATGCAGTAATTGTTGTCTATGCATTGATTGCAGGCCTTCCGATTTCCACATTGCCGCTGTATTTTTCAATCGTGCCTTACGAATCAGTGCCTGATTCCCTGAAGGCAACAGCGGGCGGATTCGTTACCGGAGTTGGAGAGGCAGTCGGAGGAGCGGTAGTTCCGGCAATCGCAGGAAATGTATGTCCGGATCTGAAAACGATTGTACTTTCTGCGGCAATTGTGTTTGGAGCAGCGGCGATACTGTCAGTTTGTCTGACAGAAACAAATCCAAAAACATTAGAGAAACGTAATAATAGGAGGAAGCAGATATGAACAATAAAACGATTTTTCCGTATATTCCGAATTCCGTTCCGGAGATACAGGAAGAGATGCTTAAGGAAGTAGGCGCATCAGATGTTATGGATCTGTACGAGGAGATTCCGGAGGAACTCCGTGTGAAAGGGATGCTGAACCTTCCGGAACCAATCAGAGACGAGCTGGGGATCAAACGCCATATTGATAAGATCCTGGCTAAAAATGAAAACTGTAATGTATATGACAATTTTATGGGAGCAGGCTGTGCCCAGCATTATGTACCGGCAGTGTGCGATGAGATCGCAGGAAGAGGAGAACTTCTGACCTGCTACGGAGCAGAGACATGGGCGGACCACGGAAAATATCAGATTTTCTTCGAGTACCAGAGCATGATGGCAGAACTGCTGGAAATGGACTTTCTCACCGTTCCCTGCCACTGCGGCGGGCAGGCGGTATCTACAGCCTTCTGTATGTCCAACCGTATTACCGGGCGGAAAAAAGTTCTTATTCCAAAGACGATGACGCCTCAGAATCTTACGATTGCAAAAAATTATGTTAAATCAGCCATCGAGGAGGAAACACTTGTTATCGAAGAAGTGGCGTACGACACAGAGACTGGAGAGATGGACCTTGCAGATTTAAAAGCAAAGCTTGATGACACGGTAGCAGCGGTCCTGATTGAAAATCCTAATTATCTTGGAGTCATCGAGAGTCAGGGCGAAGAAATCGGAAAGCTGGCCAGGGAAGCAGGGGCAGAATTTATCGTATATGCAGATCCCATTACATTGGGTGTAATGGAAGCGCCCGGCAATTACGGAGCAACGATCTGTGTGGGAGACCTTCACGGACTCGGCCTGCATCTTCAGTGCGGAGGCGCTCAGGCAGGTTATATCGCATGTAAAGATGATATGAAGTACATGATGGAATTCAAAGAGCTGGTAGACGGTGTTGTAGAGACGATTGTTCCGGGAGAAGTCGGATATACCGTTGTACTCATGGAGCGTACCCATTATGCCATGCGTGAAAAGGGCAGGGAATTCACAGGGACACAGAATAACCTGTGGACGGCGCCGGTGGCGGTTTACCTTTCGCTTATGGGGCCGAAAGGAATGGAGGAGATCGGCGATACGATCATGACGAAGAGTCAGTACGCAGCTATGAGATTTTCAAAAATCCCTGGTGTAAAGGTGAGGTTTACGGGGACCTTCTTTAAAGAATTTGTCCTGGATTATAAGGACACCGGCAAATCGGAGGCAGATATCAGGCAGTCATTGCTGGAAGAAAAGATTTTCTCAGGCGTTGCTCTTAAAAATGATTACCCGGAGCTTTCGGAATGTGCACTCGTATGTGTGACCGAGATGACCACAATGGAAGCGATTGACCATATGGCTGAGGCTCTTGAAAGAGCGGTACAGGGATAAGGAGGATATTATGCGTAGAGATTATAAAACATATCTGAGACGGTTCCACGAGGCAAAGTGGGACGAGGAAATTATATTTGACCTGAGCGTTCCCGGACAGCGGGGCATTGCAGTGCCGCCGGCAGAGGAACAGATGGCAGAGGCAGTGGGAAGGGGAAGCGACAGGATCCCTCAGGGAATGAAAAGAAAGAAACTCCCCAATCTTCCGGAAGTGCATCAAATGAGAGTAAACCGTCACTTTATGCGTCTGACTCAGGAGGTTATGGGAGCAGATATTACGCCGGATCTCAGCCAGGGCACATGTACGATGAAATACAGCCCGAAAGTGCAGGAACATACGGCAGCGAGAAATGAGAACCTGGTAGATGTACACCCGCTCCAGGATGTTTCGACCATTCAGGGAATTCTGGAAATCTATAAGAAAACAGAGGAGATGGTGTGTGAGATCTCCGGTATGGATGCCTTTAACTTCCACGCAGGCGGCGGTGCGGCAGCCTGCTACGAGGGTGCCTGTGTCGTACGCGCCTATCATAAGTCAAGAGGGGACGAGAAGAGGGATGAGATCATTACGACTATCTTTTCCCACCCCTGTGACGCAGGTGCGCCTGCTACCGCGGGATACAAGGTAATTACCCTGATGCCGAACGAAGATGGGGTTCCGGATCTGGAGGCTATGAAAGCAGCACTGTCAGAGCGGACGGCAGCTATATTTATTACCAACCCTGAGGACACGGGAATCTTTAATCCAAGGATCAAGGAGTATGTAGACGCGGCCCATGAGGTGGGAGCGCTGTGCTATTACGATCAGGCAAATGTAAACGGCATCATGGGGATCACCAGAGCCAAAGAGGTAGGATTTGACATTATTCACTACAATCTGCACAAGACCTTTTCCTCTCCTCACGGCGGTATGGGGCCTGGCTGCGGCGCCCTGGGAGTAAGAGAATTTCTGAAACCGTTCCTGCCGGTTCCGAGAGTGGAGAAAGACCAGGAGAAGTATTATCTGGACTATGACTGCCCGGAAAGTATCGGAAAAATCCGTACCTTTATGGGAAACGCCCATGTAGTCCTGAGAACCTATATGTGGATCAAACAGATGGGGGCGGAAGGAATCCGTGAGGCGGCAATCTGTTCCGTATTAAATAACCAGTATCTGATGAAAAAGGTCAGCAAGATCAAAGGTGTTGAAATATATTACGCGCCCGGAAAACGAAGGATTGAACAGTGCAGGTACAGCTGGAACAAGTTGAAAGAGGACACCGGGTTCGGAACTGTAGATGTGACGAAACGGCTCATTGATTTTGGCATGCAGCATTACTGGCAGTCCCATCATCCGCACATTGTACCGGAACCGTTTACTCTGGAGCCTACTGAATCTTATAGCAAAGACGATCTGGATGAATATGTAGCTATCCTGACAGAGATATCCAGGGAGTGCTACGAGGAGCCGGAAGTTATTCGTTCGGCGCCGCACAATGCACCGATTCACGCTATTCTTGCGGATGAAGTAGACGATTATGACAAGATTGCGGTAACGTGGCGGCAGTGGCAGAAGCGTATTCAGGCAGGAACCATGAAGGATGCATAAAAGACAAAAAGAGGTGAGAGACGTGAAACGAATTGGTTTTCTGGTAAACCCGGTAGCCGGAGTCGGAGGCCGGGTAGGCTTAAAAGGAAGCGACGGGGCCAGGGTACAGGAGATGGCAAAGAAGCTGGGGGCAGTTCCGGAAGCGTCTCTGCGGGCGCAGGCAGCTCTCGGGAAGGCCTCCGGGCTTACAGGTCAGATTGTGCTGCTGACGGCTCCCGGTGTTATGGGGGAGGACATTGTAGAGGAGACAGCATTTTCCTATGAAGTGGTGGGAAAACTGCAGGGGAGAGATACCACTGCAGAAGATACCATCCGCATCGCCAGGGAGATACTTGCGGCACAGGCAGATCTGCTGATGTTTGCCGGCGGGGACGGTACTGCCAGAAATGTATGCGAGGCAGTAGGCATGGATCTTCCTGTGCTTGGTATTCCGGCGGGAGTGAAAATACATTCCGCCGTATATGCCTACAATACAAAAAATGCAGGAGAAGCGCTGGAATACTTCTGCAATGAAGGAAAAAACCGTTATGAAGAGGCTGAGGTCATGGATATTGACGAGGAGGCTTTTAGAAACGGTACTGTCCGGGCAAAATTATATGGATATATGAGGATCCCGGTTCTGCACCGCTGCATGCAAAGTGTAAAAAGCGGAGGATATTCAGAAAAGGAACATGTGATGGGAATTGCCGAGAGTGTCGTTTCCCAGATGAAGCCGGAAGCGTATTATGTAATCGGCCCGGGGACAACCACCATACCGGTTATGGACAGGCTCGGCCTTCCTCACACACTTCTGGGGATGGATATCGTGAAGGACGGAAAGCTGATAAAAGCAGACGCAGCGGAGAAAGATATCTATAAGCTTACGCAGAAGGGAGAGGTCTATGTGGTCCTGACGGTTATAGGGGGGCAGGGACATTTGTTCGGCAGGGGAAATCAACAGATCAGTCCGAGGATCCTGCGGGCTATCGGTCGGAAAAACTGTATGATCGTGGCTACAAAGAGTAAGCTTCTTAGTATTGAAAGCGGCAGGCTCACCGTAGATACCGGCGATATACAGCTGGATACAAAGCTGGCAGGATATGTGAGGATCCTTACGGGCTATCGGGATAGTGTAATGTTTAAAATTGAATCTTAAAGGAAGGAGAAAAGAGATGGAAAATCAAGAAAAATATGACCGGAAACTTCCAATGACAGTGAAAATGGGATTTGGTATCGCGAATCTTGGAGACACGATTATCACAGAATTTGTCGGTGCGTTCCTGATATTTTTCCTGACAAATATTGCAGGAATCAGGCCTGCCCTTGCAGGAACCATTGTCTTTATCGGCGTTATGTGGGACGCGGTCAGCGACCCTGTGATCGGAACCATGTCGGACAGGTGTAAGCTGAAGGCGGGACGCAGAAGACCGTTTCTGTTAATATCCGTTGTCCCGATCATCGTCTTTACGATGCTGTTGTTCACGGCGGTAGATGTATCGGCAGGAATGAAATTTGTGTACTTTACGGTTATGACTATTTTTTACTGGACATCCTATACACTGTTTAACATTCCTTATCTGTCACTTGGTTCAGAGCTTACGACCAACAACGACGAGAAGACGAGGGCATCTTCCATCAGGCAGGTGTTCGGGACGTTCGGTCTCCTGTTTGCAAATGCGCTTCCGCTTCTACTGGTGACAGCATTTAAAAATATGGGAGTGACGGAAGTGCGTGCGTGGATGCTTGCAGCTTTGACGCTGGGATTTATTGCAGGCCTTGCAATTCTGATTACATGGCGTTCCACAAGAGGATGGGAGATCAGATATCAGCCCCAGGACAAGAGTGAGCCGCTCCTTAAAAGCCTTGGAAAGGTGCTTACCTACAAGCCGTACATTTTGATTATCGCAGCGTCCTTTTTGTTCTACTTTGCATTTAATACGTGCAATGCTACAGTCATCTACAACGCACTGGTGGTAGTAGGGGCGACAGAAGCAGATACGGCTATCGTATATACGTCGGGAACGATTGTAGGAGTCATTTTATCGATGCTGGTCGGGAAGCTGGCTGTCAAATATGATAAAAAATATGTATTTATTATATTTATGGCTATTGCAGGTGTTTCACTGAGTGCATTTAAACTGATCGGATTCCACAGCATTACTATGCAGGCAGTACAGTTCTGTATGGCACATTTCGGAATCATCAGCTTTCTGGTGTTAAGCTATAACCTGCTGTATGATACGTGCGAGGTTTATGAGTTCCGGTGCGGCGAGATGCTGACGGGTGTGATGATCTCCTACTTCTCCTTTTTTATCAAATTAGGGAAGGCGACAGCGCTCCAGGTCGTAGGACTTATTCTGGAGGCCAGGGGTTATCAGGCGGAATTGGCGGTACAGCCGGACAGTGCGAAGGCAGCGGTTACAGACATGTCGTCCTGGATCCCGGGAGTGCTGATGCTGCTCTGTGCGCTGGTTATCTGGAGATATCCGGTGACAAGAGAAAAATTCCGGGCAATGCAGGAGGCTAAGAAACTGAAACTGGCAGGACAGGATTATTCTACAGAAGAATTTGAAGACATATTGTAAATAAGCCCCCTAATAGACAACTCCTTTTTGACGAGAAGTAACAGATAATGTTTCTTGTCAAAAAGGAGTATTTAAATTATTGGTTTGATTTCAGGGAGGAATACATTGCAACGCCCAGGATCACCGCGCCGCCTGCCAATTCCCGTATGCCCGGTACTTCCCCCAGGAACAGGAGGGCGTAGAGGATGCCGTAGACCGTTTCCATTCCGGAGATAATTCCGGCAGTCTGGGCTTTTACCCCCTTTTGTGCAGACACATAGAGAGAGTACGCAAATGCCGTACAGATAAATCCGACGAAGGCCACTCCGGCCATATCCGGCAGTCTCCAGGAAGCCTGTACGATGAACAATGCCGGGAAAAGCACAACGGCGGCCGTCCCCTGTTCATACAGGCATATGATCCTGCCTGTATAGCGGGCGGAAAAATAACGGTTGGCCAGTGTCATAACTGCATAAGTGAAGCTGCAGATCATTCCCCAGATAATGCCGACGGTCGTGTTATTTGCCATGGAGAACTCCGGGATGGTGATCAGCACGCCGACAAACAGGATAACTGCACTGATAATACTTTGCCTTTTTAATTTTTCATGAAAGACTACAGGTTCGAGAAAGGTCAGAAACAGCGGGAATGTGGAAAAGGTAATGGTTCCGATTGCCACAGAGGATACCTGGATAGACTGGAAAAAGGTTGTCCAGTGGACTGCCATTACCGCACCCGTGAAAATGATCAGAGAGTAGTCTTTTTTTGATTGGAGCCGAAGGCTGTCTTTTTTGAAAACTGCAATAAGAAGTAACAGCAGGGAAGAGCAGATGACCCTTCCAAGCGCTGCCAAGACTGCCGGAATCTCTACAAACTGTGCGACGACACCGGACAGTCCGAAGAGCATTACGGCTATATGTAAAAACAGGATATTTTTGTTAAATGTTTTAGATGCTGTCATAATTTCCTCCAATCCTCCATGCATATTATAGAAGATTGGGAAGAAAAGTCAATGTTTTTTTTCGGCGGTGTATCCGGCTGTGGAGTCACGCACGATCAGTTCTGTGTTCAGCAGGACATGTTTGGTTGTAGAGGAAGGATTCTCTATCAGATTAATCAAAAGATCACAGGCCTGCTGGCCGATCTGGAAGCTGGGCTGGCTGATCGTTGTGATGGACGGTACGGTCATCCGGGATAAGTCTATGTTATCAAATCCCACCACTGAAATATCGCCGGGCACATTCAGCCCGAAGTTCTGTATTGCTTTGATCGCAGCGGCAGCAAAAACGTCTGAGACGCAGAAGAAAGCGTTTGGCCTGTCCTCCCCGGAGAGGATGCTGGTGACGGAGGATACTGCCATCTCAAAATTAATTGCGGACACATGGGTCACCCAGTCCGGCGGTATGTTTAAACCAGCCTTTGTCATTGCGGCGAAAAAGCCTTTTTCCCGGTGGCGGGCATAATTGTTGGTGAGCATACTGTTGATCAGTGCAATGTTTGTCCTTCCGATGGAGATCAGATAATTAACGGCTGTCTGTGCGGAATAATTGTCATCAATAGAGACAAAAGAGACATTGGGGCGGTCGCAGTGTTCAGAGCACATTACGACAGGATACCGCAGCCTTAGGTCGTCCAGAAGTTCCGGGTTTGCAACATCATGCACCAGCAAGATCCCGCAGAAGTTATTCTTTTTCAGAATACTGTCATATTCCATGAGAGAATCTTTAAAATCCCGGGCTTCATAATAGAAGGTCCGGTATCCCCGGCTGAGGGCCGTAGCCTGTATTCCGTCAATGACGTCGCTGTTAAAAGGGTTCCGGAAATCAGGAAGGCAGACCAGAAGGGAATAAGAATTCTGGGCGGAATCAGATTTCATAAATTTAGGCTGATAACCTAATGCGTCCATAGCTTCGATGACCTTCTGGCGTGTTTCCGGTTTGACATAGCCGTTTTTATTAATAATACGTGACACGGTTGCCACAGATACACTGGCCTCTCTGGCAATCTGGGCAATTGTAATATTTTTAGATAATGACATGAGTTCCTCCAAGATGTATTGTATGTAAAAAATTACATACTAATTGTGCAAAGTGCAATAAAAAACAGATGTCAACTGCGCTTGTTAATGAAAATTATATAAGGGATTGAAAAAGCTGTCAATAGACATTATAATTAAAAATGTAAAAATTACATAATAAAGTAATATATTACGAAATAATTACCGAATCCAGAAACACAGAGAATGCGCGGAGGGGCGCAGAGTGGCTGGAACGTGTATCCCTCTGTACACAGCGGCAGGAAAGGAGAGGAGATGAAACAAGGATTTGTGAGTGCCATACTGGCAGACCATACATTGGAAGAGGTTCTGGATTTTGCATCGGAGAATGGGTTTGAATGTATAGAAGCTGCCTGTTGGCCAAAGGGAAAGGCTCAGAGAAGATATGCCGGCGTAACCCATATTGATGTAGACACTCTCGATGCAGAAGGTGCCTCTCATATCAGAGAGTGCTGCAGAAAAAGAAAGGTTCAGATATCTGCCCTTTCTTATTACCCGAATATGATGGATCCGGATCCCGAAAAACGGGAGTTTTATATTTGCCACCTGAAAAAAGTAATTGAGGCGTCGGCCATGCTTGGAATCTATCTGGTAGCTACTTTTATCGGACGCATGCCGGCAAAGGGCGTGGAAGAAAATATCAAAGAATATGAAAGGGTGTGGAAGCCTATCGTTCAATTTGCACAGGAGAGGAAGGTCAGGATAGCGATTGAAAACTGCCCGATGCTGTTTACTGCCGACGAGTGGCCGGGAGGTCATAATCTGGCCAGCACGCCTCCGGTCTGGAGAAGGCTTTTTTCTATCATAGACAGCGAATACCTTGGATTGAATTATGATCCGTCCCATTTTGTCTGGCAGGGAATCAACTATATCCGTCCGATCTATGAGTTCAGGGACAAGATTTTCCATGTCCATTACAAGGATATCAAGCTTCACCGTGAGAAGCTTGAGGAGGTAGGGATCCTGGCGGAGCCGTTAACTTTTATGACGCCGAGGATCCCGGGCCACGGAGATGTGAATTGGGGAGAATACATTGCAGCCCTTAAGGAAATCGGCTATGATGGCCCCGCCTGCATTGAGATAGAAGATAAATCCTTTGAAGGCAGCGGGGAGAGCATCAAAGATTCCCTCAGGATCAGTAAGCGTTATCTGAGCCAGTTTGTTTAAACGGATGTGTATGACCGGAGCGGAGAAGCGCTGCGGCGAAGACGACAGTCAAAGGAGGTGAAAGAAAGATGAAGCAGATAAAGACAGGAGTAATCGGACTTGGGTTTATCGGCAGAAAGCATATCGAGGCGGTGAGAAGGATCCCGGGGGCAGAGGTGGCGGCAGGCGCAGACCCGGATCCGGCTATGGAAGAGTGGTGCCGTAAGAATGGAATTGCCCGATATTACAAAGACTATAAAGAAATGCTGAGGAAAGAGGATCTGGATGTGATTCATGACTGCACGCCGAACCATATGCATTATGAAGTCAATTCAGAAATACTGAAGGCGGGACGTCACGTATACAGTGAGAAGCCCCTGACGCTTGAATCTGCAGGGTCTTATGAACTTTGTATGCTTGCAAAAGAGAAAAAAAGAAGAGCGGGGGTCAATTTTAACTACAGAAATAACGTGATGGTACAGGAGATGAAGGGACGGGTCCTTTCGGGACGGTTGGGTGAGTTCGCACATATTCAGCTTGAGTATCTTCAAGACTGGCTTTTATATGATACGGATTTTGACTGGAGAGTCCGCAAGGACACAGGAGGAGCGTCCAGAGCAGTGGCGGACATAGGCTCTCATTGCTTTGATACTCTGCAGTATGTGACCGGTGAGAAGGTCACGGCTGTTTATGCCCGGTTCCACAGGCAATACCCTTTCCGGAAATGTTACGGAAAAACAGGTACATTTTCGGAAAACAGCCTGATCGGAGATTATGAAAATGTGCCGGTGGAAAATGAGGACGGAGCCATGATCCTCTTCCGTCTGGAAGGCGGGATGACGGGAAGCCTTGTTGTGAGCCAGGTATGTGCCGGTAAGAAAAACGGACTGAAGGTTTTTCTGGGCGGGACCGGAGAATCTATGGAATGGAATCAGGAGAATCCGGATAAACTGTGGATCGGCCGCAGAGACGCCGGGAATGAAGTTATCTTTGCGGGGCAGCAGTATGTGACGGAATATGCAAAGCCGTTTATCACACTGCCTAACGGTCATCCGGCAGGATGGACGGATGCCCTGACAAATGGTATGAGGGAATTCTATTCGTCTATAGGCGGTTCCGGGAAGGAATATCGCTATGCAACATTTGAGGAAGGTTATTACATGAATAAAATAGTAGAGGCATGTATCGAAAGCAGCCGGCAAGATTGCTGGGTGGAGATAAAAAAGGAGGAAGAATGACATGAAGAGAAGACTGATCAGTATGGGCCTTGTGGCGGCTATGGTTTTATCACTGTTTGGGTGCGGAGGCAAAGAAGAAAAGAAAGCGGAAGGGACAGCAGAGGGAAAAGAACTGACGGTCCTGATCGACGGTTCTACAGAAGGAACAGACGGATATCTGATCAAAGAAGGTGCGAAAGGATTTGAGGAGGAGTACGGAGTAAAAGTTAATTTTGTAGAAACTCCGTACGCAGAGCTGCACCAGAAGCTGATGAACGTCGGTGCAAGCGGGGGAAGTGATTTTGATGTGGTGTTTGTAGAGTCGGATTTTGTGTCGCAGATGGCAAAGGCAGGAATCCTTGAGCCGCTGGATACTTATGAGGAGAAGTCGGATATTTTAAAATGGGATGATTTTGTACAGTCCACCATTGAGAGAAATTCAGTGGATGGTTCTGTGTATGCAATCCCGCAGGTTGCGGATGTGCAGACCACGATTTACAACAAAGACGTGCTGGCTGACCTTGGATTTGAAAATCCCCCTGCAACAATCGAAGAATTTATTGATTACTGCGAAAAAGCAAAAGCAAAGGATTACCTGCCGATGGCGCTCCGCTTCAATTCGACTGCCATTCCCTGCCAGTTGATGGGACTGTTTTTATTTACCGACGGCGGAGAGTTTGTAGAGAAGGAAGGAGACAGCTGGAAGGCAGCCCTTGATAATGAGACAGGTGCAAAGTGGATTGAAAATGTCAGGAAAATCTTTGCCGCTATTGATGGAGATACCCTTGCAACTATGGACGATATGGCAATGTATGACGCACTGAATTCCGGGAAAGCAGGCTGTACCATCGGCGGCGCATGGATGTATGATGCCCTGAATGAAGAGGTAAGGGAAAAGCTGATTACCGCTCCGTTCCCGAGAGGGGCCGGAGAGCAGAAGGCGCTTATGAGCGGCTGGAACCTTGGAATCTTTGCGAATTCCAAGAATAAAGATCTGGCTTTTCAGTTCCTGGAGTATAAGGCCGATCCGGAGCATGCAGGGGCAATGACAGCAGGTCTCAGTGGAAGAAAGGATGCAGAAGAATATTTTACAGAAGAGCAGAAAGCCTATTACCCGCAGTTCCAGGAACTGATGCAGTACGGTACCGGCATTTCACCGGCAGATTTTCATCTCAGAAGTGAGATGACGACCGCGGTGCTTCCGGTATTCCAGGAGGTGACATTCAGCGGAGACATGCCGGCGGATCAGGCGGCAAAAATGTTGAATGACACCATACAGAAGGCGATTGATGACAACAAATAAAACGGGAAGTGAAGAATATGACGAAACAATGCAGAAAATTACTGCCTTATCTTTACAGTACGCCATTTCTCATCCTGATATTTATCTTTGCATTGTGCCCGTTCATACTGAATATCGGGATGAGCTTCACAGATTATGGTCTTATGAGGCAGGAGTGGCAATTTGTAGGGCTGAAGAATTATATGGATATTCTGGCGGATAGAGCATCCGTCAGTGCAATAAAACTGACCATGGTCTTTATTGCAGGATGTGTAGGACTGACCATGGCTCTCGGAATGTTCTATGCGGTTGTGATGACATTCCGCATAAAAGGGATCTCAATCGTAAAGGCAATCATCCTCATGCCGTGGATCATACCGGAGTCGGTAACTGCTTACGTGTGGAAATGGTTATTTTCAGCCGACTCCGGATTGATATATTATATCCTTTTAAAGACAGGACTTATTACATCAGAGACGTCCTTTTTCTTTGACGGGAAGCTTGCCATGGCAATGATCATTCTGGCAAATGTCTGGAGAACAGCGCCGTTTGTGGCAATTATGACGTACGCAAAATTAAGCGCTGTTCCGGACGGCCATGTGGAAGCAGCCAGAATTGACGGGGCAAATGCGCTTCAGGTGTTCCGGTACATTAAAATACCGTGGATGATGCCGATTATCAAAAGATGTGCGTTGCTGTTGTTTGTGTGGTCCTTTAATTCATTTTCGATCATCTATATCCTGACGAACGGAGGACCGGCAGGCGCAACTACCACGCTGCCGTATCTGATCCGGCAGGCCGGGTTCCAGAATTTCAATTTTTCCAGGGCGGCTGCACTCAGTGTCATATCACTGCTGATTATTTTGCTCTGCGCCTGCCTGTGGAAGCTGCTGGCGTATCTTGCGGAAAGCTGTAAGAAGGGGGGCAGAAGCTCATGAAGAAGAAAAAAATAGCGGCGGCTGCACAGTATGCGGCTCTGAGTGTTTCTGTGCTGATTATTATATTTCCCATTTACTGGATCATGATCAGTTCCTTTAAGACGAAGGACGAAATTATATCTTATCCGCCGAAGCTGTTCCCGGGCAGATTGACACTGGACAACTACGTGACTGCCTTCCGGGAATATGACGTGCTGATGTATCTGAAGAACAGCCTGGTGGTTACGGTGGTTACAGTGATACTCACTGTGATCATTGCCGCACTTGCGGCCTATGCTATGTGCTTTTTTAAGTTTGCGCCGGCAAAGATTTTAAATAATCTTTTGTATTTGATGCAGATACTGCCCACCATTACTATGCTGGTTCCGTTAATGACTATTTACAGGCTTGCAGGGATCCAGAATACTTATGCATCTCTGATCCTTACTTATACTGCGTCCATTACGGGAGTTCCCATTGCACTGATACTCATATCGGGGTATTTCAAGGGAGTGCCTGTGGAGTTGTTTGAGTCGGCAAGCATTGACGGGGCAGGGTCTTTTCAGGCCTTTTGTAAAATTCTGCTTCCTCTTGGAGCGCCGGGTCTTGTGTGTACGGCGATCTATGTGTTTGTACAGGCGTGGCAGGAATTTATGTTTGCGGTGAATCTGGTAACGGTTCCTGAAATGTACACGCTCCCGGTGGGACTTCAGAGCTTTGTGGGCATGAGGAGCACAGACTGGGGAGGTATGATGGCAACGTGCACCATGATTGCAATCCCGGCGGTAGTATTGTTTACGGCAGTCCAGAATTACTTCGTAGATAATCTGGCCGGTTCAGTGAAAGAATAAGAAAGGATGAAAGCTATGGCAATAAAAATAGGATGCGCGGCCTGGACATGGACAGAGCCGGCACATAATCCTCCTTACGAGGATGCAGTCAGATCCATCGGTGAGCTGGGGTTTGACGGTATGGAACTGATTTTGAGGGATTTTGAAGACATTGACGGCTACTGGACAAAAGAAAAGCAGAGAGAGATACGGTCTATGCTGGACGGCTATGGCATGGAGGTGTCACAGTTTGCTATGTTCCAGAATATTATGGACGGGCTGGCAAGCCTTGACGAAGACAAATGCAGAAGGTCTGTAGATGCTTTTAAGGCAGGGTGTGAGATCAGTGCGGCGCTGGGCTGTGATATTGTAAATTTTGTGTCTCCGTGGCCGGAGACGGTGACGTCGGTTAATTCTTATCTCCCGGAATATTACTATATTAATGTGCCGGGAGTGGATCCCAGGATCCGGGCGCTGCAGAAATTCCAGACGAAGCTGAAATATCAGTTTCCAAGGCCGTTTGACTGGGAAAGATACTGGGAGTCACATGTGGATGCAGTGAGGACAGTATCCCGGATCGCGGGGAGCTATGGATTTAAGCTTGCCATTGAGAATCACGCAAATACCATGACACCTCATACAGACTCTGTTTTGAGGCTGTGTGAGGAGGTGGGAGAGGATAATCTGGGCGCCAACCTGGATACTGTGTGGGCTTACCTCCAGAGGGAAAACCTGCCGTGGGCCATTTACAAATATAACAACAGGCTGTTCCATGTCCATATGAGAGACGGTGACGGGCTTGCTGCCTATAATCTGCCGGTCGGGTATGGCAATACGGACTGGGAGGCAGTGGTGAAGGCCTTAAAGGACATAGGGTATGACGGCTATCTGTCGTTGGAGTGGGCACATGATTCCGAGAAAAAGAAGCATTGTACCGAGTCGCTGGAATATCTGAGGCGTTTGACAGCAGAGACTTAAGCATAGGAGGGATGAACTGTGGCTTTGAAGCTGGGATGTGCAGTATGGACATTGATGGAGCCTGACTATCATGCACCGTATGAGCCGGCGATCCAGAAGGTGGCGGATGCCGGATTTGAAGGGATTGAACTGATGGTGGATGATGCGGAGGAACTTCAGACATACTGGAAGAAGGAACAAATCTGTAAGATCAGAGAGATGCTTTCCGACAATCACCTGGAACTGATACAGGTATGTATGTTCCAGAATATGGTGGGAGGGCTGGCCGATCTTCGGAAGGAAAAGAAAGAGCAGGCGCTGGAAAATATAAGAGCTGTGTGCAGGCTTGCAAAGGAGCTGGGGACAAGAACCGTGAACTTTACGTCACCTTATCCGGAGGAAGATATTACTGTGAAGACGACAGCTACCCTGCCGGAATATTTTTATCTGAACCTGCCGGACATTGTGCTTCCGGGCGGTGAGACAAGATGCGTGGAAGGGTGGAGGTTTGACGCAAAGTTCCGCCTTTATTTCCCGGAAGGCTTTTGCTGGGAGGAATACTGGGAGAATTTTATTGACAGTATGAAGCGGGCGGCAGAGATTGCCGAAGAGGAGGATGTCTGCTTAAGGATTGAGAACCGGTATAATACAATGACGCCCCACACGGATTCTGTGCTCAGAATGCTGAAAAGGATAGAAAGCAGAAGGATCAGTGTGACCTTCCACACGGGACAGGCCTTTCTGCAGAGAGAGATACTGCCCTGGGCGGTGCACCGGTATGGAAAGGCCGCCAGCTGCGTAAGGGTCTGCGACGGCGACGGGCTGGCCTGCTATAATCTTCCGGTGGGAGCAGGGATCACATACTGGGAAGGGGTACTGGAGGCCCTTAAGGAAGTGGGCTATGACGGATATCTCTCCTTTGAATGGCTGAATGACGCCGATAAGGAAGAGCATGTGCGAGATTCGATTGATTATCTGAGGCGGCGGATGGAGAAAGTATATGGAGAAGCGGTGGAAGGGTATTCCTGCGTATAAGAAAAATATTGTAAACAAAGATAAAGAGGGAGATTCCTGTCCAACATTCCATATTGCTGTACCGTGTTGATCGTGTGGACAAAGCAATGATAAGTTGTTTAGTTTTATCCGTGTAGACGGTCTGGATATGATTGAAAATATTCCGATAGTATGGTAGTATGGAGCTACAAAAAGAAAAGGGAAAGCAGGTGGGAAGATTGACAGTGACGGAACAGATAGACCGGAAACACCAGGAAGATTTACAGAGGCTAAGAGGCTTTCGCCTGCTTGATGATGATTTCCTCACAAAGTGTTTTGAGGGAGATACGGCAAGCATAGAGCTGGTATTGCAGATTATACTGGAAAAGCCGGATTTAAAGGTGCTGGACGTTCGCACCCAGGTATTTGTGGAGAACTTGCTGAACCGTTCGGTGAGGCTGGATATCCTGGCTACAGACAACACAGGGGCAAAATTGAACGTGGAAGTACAGCGTTCTGATAAAGGAGCCGGGAGAAAAAGAGCAAGGTATAACAGCAGCATGATGGATGCAAACCTTTTGAAGAAAGGCGAGGACTTTGATAAGCTGCCGGAAACGTGGGTAATCTTTATCACAGAGAACGATGTAATGGGAAAAAGGCTGCCGCTTTATCCGATTGAGCGGTGCTTTTTAGGAACCGGTGAAAGATTTGAAGATGGTTCACACATACTGTATGTAAATGGTGCTTACCGTGGAGATACACCGATCGGGAAGTTAATGCATGACTTCTCCTGTACAGACGCAGCGGATATGTACTATGGGACATTGGCAGATAGAGTGAGGTTTTTTAAAGAGAGCAAGGAGGGGATTGAAATTATGTGCCGGGCTATGGAGGATATGAGAGATCAGACATTAAAAGAAGGAATGAAAGAGGTTGCGCTTCGTATGCTGGCAGCTGGCAAATATGCATTAGAGGAAATTGTTAATATTTCAGGACTTTCTCTTGAAGAAGTAAAACAACTGAAAGCTGATAGAAGTGTATAGACAAAGCTATAGAGCCAGGAAATCTAAAAAAGGTTCCTGGCTTTATTGTTCTTATTGGTAGAATTATGATTAAAATATGTGACTGGAATTGGTGATTGCTATGGACAAAAACTGGAATACCTTAGAAACAAAGCCGGAGATTGTTGTTATAGGCGCGGCTGTTATTGACACACTTGTGCGCCCGGCAGAGCCTGACGTATTTGAGACAGGCTCTTTTTCGGCAGAGAATATCAGCATGTCCCCCGGGGCGGATGCATTGAACGAGGCAACAATCCTCGCAAAGCTGGGGAAAAAAGTGAGACTTGAGACTGTGATCGGAGATGATGAGGCTGGCAGATATCTTCTGGAACACTGTGAACGGTGCGGCATTGATGTGCCGGAGGATGCTGTCCGGGAAGAATATGTGACGGGGATTAACGTAGTTCTGGTCAGGGCGGACGGGGCAAGAAGCTTCCTGACCAATGCAAACGGCACGCTGCGTAAACTCTTATTATCAGATATCCATATACCCTTTCCGGACAGTGCGAAGATTATATCGTTTGCCAGTATTTTTGTGTTTCCGCATATTGGGCCGGAGGAATTAAGGATTCTGTTTTCTCAGGCAAAGTCCCAGGGGAAGATCGTATGTGCCGATATGACAAAACGCAAAAACGGAGAGACGACGGCAGAACTTCGTCCGGCACTTCCATATGTAGATTATCTGCTGCCAAATGACGAGGAGGCGCTTCTTCTTACGGGAAGGAAAACCGTGGAGGATGCGGCGGCAGAGCTTGAACGGGCCGGAGCCGCCCATGTGGTCATAAAAGCAGGGAGCCGCGGCTGTTATGTAAAGGACGGTACGCATAATATATGGCTTCCGGCGGAAAAAGGGGTTGAATGCCTGGATACCACAGGCGCAGGAGACAGCTTTGCGGCAGGATTTATCTATGCCCTGTCAGAAGGGAGGGATATTCTCGCGTGCGCGGAATATGCCAATAACTGCGGGGCAAAAGCAATTCAGGTGATTGGTGCTGTCAAGTGGCTGTAGATGTGTTATAATAAAGCAGTAAATTAGTACATTGGTAAACCGGAGCGTTCAAAGTATGTAAGGTGTTTGTTGATAGTAAGGAGGAAGAGCTATGGAGTATTCTCATGAGATTATTATGCCCAATGATGATATCCCCTTTAAAATGTTTGTCTTTGAGGGTAAGGACGGCAACTATATCCGGGAGAAGCACTGGCACCGTTCGGTAGAGATCTTTGCCCTTTTCGAGGGAGAGCTTGAGTTTTATGTCAATGAGACCCGGTATCCGTTATCCCCGGGAGAGTTTGTGCTTGTCAATTCCAATGAGGTTCACTCCATCCATTCTCCTAGGAAAAATTTTACAGTTGTATTGCAGATTCCATTGTCCACATTTGAGAAGTATTACACAGACGAAAAATTTATCTATTTTTCTCACAGCAGACGTATTCAGGATGAGGAAGTGATGCGGCTGATCAGCGAGATGTATGAGACTTATATCGGTAAAAAGGTGGGATACGAGCTGAAGGTGCAGAGTCAGTTTTTTATGCTGATCTATTTGCTTGTGAGCAAATACCGGGAGACAGATGTGGATGAAGAGACGGTGAAGAGCAACAAGAATCTCAACAGGCTGTCGTCAATAACGGCATATATGAAAGATAACTACAAAAAAGAACTGTCTCTGGACAGCCTGTCCAAGACCTTCGGGTATTCTCCGACTTATTTGTCCAGAATGTTCCAGAAATATGCAAAGATGAATTATAAGAATTATCTGGACAACCTTCGGCTGGAGCATGCATATAAGGATCTTGTCAACAGCGACCTGCCCATTGCCGCGATTGCGAGCCAGAACGGGTTTGCAAACAGCAAGGCTTTTACTAAGGTGTTCCAGAAAAAGTATGAAAAGCTGCCGAGTGAATTCCGCAGGGAGATCTGGAAAAAATAACAGAAAGATGATCCGATATGATTTTATTATCCGGAGATGCAGACGATATGTCCTTTGCATTTCCGGATTTTTATTTTGAAGATGATCTTTCGGCCTGACAAGGATAAAAAAATGCCATGAATGGGCTAAATATTTGGTCGAAAGGAAATTCAAAAATTGTTATAATAACAGAAGGAAATAAGGAGGTTATGTCATGAAAGTTCAAAAGGTAACGGAGAAAGCATTTGCGCCATACGGAAGGGTGCTGAAAGGATATCCTGTCGCGCCGCTGTTAAAGGTCATGGAACATATGCCGCTTCCCGAGGGGGAAGTGATCTATGAGCCGTCGGTGGAAGAACTGGAGGAGCTGCCGGTGGCAAAACAATTCAGGAATCGGGCATTCGGCGGTATGCCCATACAGATCGGATATTGTAACGGGCAGAATAAGTTGCTGAACGCCCTGGAGTATCATCGCTGTTCGGAGGTCAATATTGCTGTTACGGATGTGATCATACTTGTGGGAAGGCAGCAGGATATTGAAGAGGGGTATGTTTATAATACAGAAAAAGTGGAGGCATTCCTTGTGCCGTCAGGTACTGTAGTAGAGGTTTATGCGACAACGCTTCATTATGCACCGTGTATGGTTTCGGAAAATGGATTCCGGTGGGTGGTCATTCTTCCGTACGGGACGAATATGGAGGCGCCTCAGCCGGCAGAAGTACAGGGGGAGGCAAAGCTGCTGACTGCCTGCAACAAATGGCTGATCGCACATGAAGATGCCGGGATTGAGGGAGCTTTCTGCGGACTGAAGGGTGAAAATCTGTCGGTATAATGAAAAGATACATAAAGGATACTCGCGGCCTTCGGTGAGCCGGATGCTGCAGGTGGGACGGATACCGTCCTAAAAATAAATTTAGGAGGATATGTAATATGAGTAACATGCCAGAAGTGAAGATCGGAGTCGTGGCAGTGAGCCGTGACTGTTTCCCGGAGAGTTTGTCCGTTAACAGGAGAAAGAACCTGATGAATGCGTACACGGAAAAGTACGGCGGGGAGGGCATCTATGAATGTCCGGTCTGCATTGTGGAGAGCGAGATCCACATGGTGCAGGCGCTTGAAGATATTAAGAGGGCAGGATGCAATGCACTGGCAGTGTATCTGGGCAATTTCGGACCGGAGATTTCCGAGACATTGCTTGCAAAGCATTTTGAGGGGCCTAAGATGTTTGTCGCAGCGGCGGAGGAGAGTGGCGACAATCTTGTCCAGGGGCGCGGAGACGCATACTGCGGAATGCTGAATGCAAGCTATAATCTGCAGCTTCGCAATATTAATGCATATATTCCTGAATATCCGGTAGGGGATGCACAGGAGTGTGCAGATATGATTCACGATTTCCTCCCGGTCGCAAGGGCAATTATCGGACTCGGAGACTTGAAGATTATCAGCTTCGGACCGAGGCCGTTAAACTTCCTGGCATGTAACGCGCCTATCAAGCAGCTGTACAATCTTGGGGTTGAGATTGAGGAGAACTCCGAGCTTGATCTTTTTGAGGCGTTTAACAGGCATGCAGGAGATGAGCGTATCGGGGCGATCGTAAAGGAGATGGAGGAAGAGCTTGGCACAGGCAATAAGAAGCCTGAGATCTTAAGCAAGCTTGCACAGTATGAACTGACATTGAAGGACTGGATCGAGGAGCACAGAGGCTACCGTAAATATGTGGCTCTGGCGGGGAAATGCTGGCCTGCATTCCAGACACAGTTCGGATTCGTGCCGTGTTATGTTAACAGCCGTCTGACTGCGCAGGGGATCCCGGTATCCTGCGAGGTTGATATCTACGGAGCGCTGAGCGAGTTCATCGGAACACTGGTGAGCAAGGATACAGTGACACTTCTCGATATTAACAATACAGTTCCGAAGGATATGTTTGAGAGTGAGATCAAAGGGAAGTATAACTATACCCAGAAGGATACCTTTATGGGCTTCCACTGCGGAAATACTGCATCCGGCAAGCTGACCTCCTGCGAGATGAAATATCAGATGATCATGGCAAGGACGCTTCCGGAGGAGGTAACCCAGGGGACGCTGGAAGGAGATATTATACCTGGTGATATTACATTTTATCGTCTCCAGAGTACGGCTGACGGGAAGCTCCGCGCTTATGTTGCACAAGGAGAGGTGCTTCCGGTTGCAACCCGTTCCTTTGGCGGCGTCGGTGTATTTGCGATTCCTGAAATGGGAAGGTTCTATCGTCATGTGCTGATCGAAGGAGGATATCCTCATCACGGTGCGGTTGCGTTCGGGCATTTTGGCAGAGAGCTGTATGAAGTATTTAAATATATCGGTGTGCCTGTAGATGAGATTGGCTATAATCAGCCGGCAGGTGTGAGATACAGAACGGAGAACCCATTTGCATAGAAGGAGGTAAGTGGTATGTTATATATCGGAGTAGATCTGGGTACGTCGGCCGTAAAATTATTGCTGATGGATGCAGAAGGGCAGATCAGGAAAATTGTTTCAAGAGAATATCCGTTGTTTTTCCCTAAGCCGGGGTGGTCGGAACAGAAGCCGGAGGACTGGTTTACGCAGTCTGTGGAAGGGATAAAGGAACTGACAGAAGAGTGCGACAAGGCACAGGTTGCAGGGATCAGCTTTGGAGGACAGATGCATGGGCTGGTTGCTCTGGATACAGACGATCATGTGATCCGTCCGGCAATCCTCTGGAATGACGGGCGGACCGGTGAGGAGACAGACTATCTGAATCAGGTCATAGGGAAAGATAAGCTGTCGCAGTACACGGCGAATATAGCGTTTGCCGGTTTTACAGCTCCGAAGATCCTCTGGATGAAGAAACATGAGCCGGAAAATTTTGAAAAAATAGCAAAAATCATGCTGCCGAAGGACTATCTGGCATATAAGCTGTCAGGCTCTTTCTGCACAGATGTATCAGATGCATCGGGGATGCTTCTTATGGATGTCAAAAACCGCTGCTGGTCCAACGAGATGCTGGATATCTGCGGCATTACAGAGGAGAAGCTTCCGAAGCTGTATGAGAGTTATGAGGTGGTAGGGACTCTGAAAGAAGAGATCGCTGAGGAGCTTGGCTTATCAAAGGATGTGAAGGTGATCGCAGGCGCAGGCGACAATGCTGCGGCAGCAGTGGGGACCGGAACAGTGGGAGAAGGGATGTGCAACATCTCTCTCGGAACTTCCGGGACGATCTTCATTTCCAGCAGGAAGTTTGGTGTGGATGAACATAACGCGCTTCATTCTTTTGCTCATGCAGACGGATATTATCACCTGATGGGCTGTATGCTGAGTGCTGCGTCGTGCAACAAATGGTGGAACGAAGAGATCCTGAAGACGAAGGATTTTGCGGCGGAGCAGGAAGGGATCCGGAAGCTGGGAGAAAACAATGTTTTTTATCTGCCGTATCTGATGGGAGAGCGGTCGCCGCACAATAACCCGGATGCCCGGGCAATGTTTATGGGCATGTCTATGGATACCACCAGAGAGGATATGACGCAGGCCGTTCTGGAGGGCGTGGCCTTTGGCCTTCGGGATTCCCTGGAGGTTGCCAGAAGCCTTGGAATCCACATGGAACGTACAAAGATCTGCGGAGGCGGGGCTAAGAGCCCTCTGTGGAAGAAAATCATTGCCAACGTAATGAACATGAAGGTAGATGTCATCGAGAGCGAAGAAGGCCCGGCTCTTGGCGGTGCTATGCTGGCGGCAGTGGGCTGCGGGGAATATCCGGACGTAGAGACAATTGCGGGAAAACTTGTTAAGGTGGTGGATACCGTAGAACCGGATCCGGAACTGGTAGAGAAATACGAAGAAAGATATCAGAAGTTCCGGAAGATTTATCCGGCTGTAAAAGAATTGTTTTAATTGTTTTAACCTCTGTTTCTGCAGGAATTTGTTTGTTTCTTTATTCTTTCGGGTATGATAGAATAGAGAAAGTGAGAGTTTGCAGAAGGAGGAAATCAGATGGGAAATCAGAGAATTATTCAGGTAGAGGACAGGGTGCCGTTTCAGCTTCTTGTGCCTCTGAGTATCCAGCATATGTTTGCAATGTTCGGGGCTTCGGTCCTGGTGCCGTTTATTTTTGGAATCAGCCCGGCAATCGTGCTGTTTATGAATGGGATCGGTACATTGCTATTTATTGCAGTGACGAAGGGTCAGGCTCCGGCATATCTGGGTTCCAGCTTTGCCTTTCTTGCCCCGGCCGGAATCGTGATCAGCGAGATGGGATATGAATACGCGCTTGGGGGATTTGTCGCAGTGGGCTTTTGCGGATGTGTGCTTTCCCTGATTATCTATAAATGCGGGACAGACTGGATCGATATTGTGCTGCCGCCGGCGGCGATGGGTCCGGTAGTGGCTTTGATCGGGCTGGAACTTTCCGGCTCCGCAGCAAGTAATGCGGGTCTGCTGGACGAGGCCATAGATGTGAGGAATGTGATCGTATTTGGGGTCACGCTGGCCGTTGCAGTGTTCGGCAATATTCTGTTCCGCGGTTTCTTGTCGGTAATCCCTATCCTGATTGCGGTAATTGCCGGATATATAGCGGCTCTTTGCTGCGGGATCCTTGATTTTTCGCAGGTGGCTGCGGCATCCTGGTTTGCACTGCCCGATTTTCAGACGCCGAAATTCGATGTGGGGGCGATTGTTATGATTCTCCCGGTACTTCTTGTAATTGCGTCTGAGCATATCGGGCATCAGGTAGTGACGAGCAAGATCATAGGACGGGATCTTCTGAAGAAGCCGGGGCTTCACAGGTCATTGTTCGGGGATAACTTCTCTACTATGCTGTCAGGCCTGATCGGTTCCGTGCCGACGACCACGTACGGAGAGAATATCGGAGTCATGGCTGTCACAAAGGTATACAGTGTCCATGTGATCGGCGGTGCTGCGGTGCTTTCTGTCATCTGCTCTTTTGTGGGGAAATTATCCATGCTGATCCAGACCATCCCGGGTCCGGTGATCGGGGGTATTTCTTTTCTGCTGTATGGTATGATCGGGGCATCGGGTATCCGTATTCTGGTGGATGCAGGGGTTGACTATGGCCGTTCCAGGAACCTGACGCTGACGTCTATCGTGTTTGTTACGGGGCTTTCCGGGATTGCGGTGAGTTTCGGGGACATTCAGCTGACAGGGATGGTGCTGGCGTGTGTAGTGGGAATGATCCTGAGTCTCGTATTTTATATCCTGGACAAGCTGAAACTGACAAATGACAGGGAGGAACAGCCTTAGGGCGGCGACCGATCCTGAACAGGAGAGATGAGACTGATGAGACAGATAACTTGTGACCTCCATGTGCATACCACTTGCTCGGATGCCTCGAGAAGTGTCCTCCAGGTGATGGAATATGCACAGATGATAGGCCTTACCCATATTGCAGTGACGGATCACGATACTATGAAAGGTGTGGATCTGGCGCAGGAGATCGGCCGGGAAATGGGAATCCGGGTTATCCCCGGGGTGGAGATCACGACCAGGGATGAAGAGACCGGAAGAAGTGTGCATATGCTGTGTTATCTCCCGAAAAACCGGGAGGTACTGGAACATTTTTTGAATCAAACACTGAAAAACCGGCGGGAACAAAAGCTTAAGATGGCAGAAAAGATACAGAAGCTGTATCCGTGCCTGACTCCGCAGTTGGTGGAGGATTATGCCAGGGACAGTGCATCTGTCCATGAATGCCACATTATGCAGCCATTGTGCGATATGGGATATACCAATACGGCCATCGGGAGCCTGATGGAATCGTTGATATCATCGAAGGGAGGCTGTTATGTTCCCAGCCGCTATCCGTCAACAGAGGAAGCGGCCAAGGCTGTCCGTGAAGCGGGAGGAATCGCAGTCGTAGCCCACGCACAGCAGTTTGATTCTTTCGGAATGATTGAAAGATACGCCGAAAGGCATCTGATACACGGGGTAGAAGTATGGCACCCGAGAAATGACAAAACATCCAGAGAGAGGCTGGAATTACTGGCAGAGACTTACGGCCTGCTGAAAACCGGAGGCAGCGACTACCACGGCCAATATGCCAGAAATCCAAAGCCGCTGGGCTGCTGTGGATGCACTGAGGCGGAAGCAGAGGCGCTCCTTGAATGGCAGGATTTGAGAAAATAAAGAAAAAGAGGCCGGCAACATCACGGCGCAGCAGAAATGCTGTCTGCCTGGCGTATTGTCCGGTCTCTTTTTATTCTTTTTTGTCTTTTGTAATTAATTGTCCGGCAGCTGCAGAAACTTCTGATATTGCTGTTCCCATTCATCTGCGTGCTGCGGCAGATATTCTTTTGTCCGGAAAGCGGGCGCCATCATAGCTTTGGCCTCATCCAGTGAAGAGGCGGCTTTGATGGCAATCAGCTGGACTGTAATATTTCCGATGGCAGTTGCCTCCTCCGGTCCGGCAATGACCTTTTTGTTGGAGGCGTTGGCGACAAACTGGCAGAGGATTCCGGCCTTTGAGCCGCCGCCCATCATGTTGATGACCGGAAGGGATTTCCCCGATGCCTTTTCCAGCTGTTCAATCGTCCAGCGGAACTTCATGGCCAGGCTTTCGTAAATGCAGCGGACGATTCCGCCTACTGTTTCCGGCTGGCTTCCGTAATGCTCTAGACAGTAATTCTGTATCTTTACCGGTATATTTCCCGGGTCATAGAATCTTTTGTCATCCGGGTCGATGAGGAACCGGAAGGGTTCTGAATCTTCGGCCATATTCCCTAACTCGCCGAAACTATAGTCTTTTCCGTGCTCCTTATAGTAGCGCCTTGTTTCCTGAATAAACCAGGATCCCATAACATTGCGGAGGAGCCGGTGGTGTCCCGGGTAGCCTCCTTCGTTGGCCAGATTGGCGGCATAACCCTCGGGAGTGATGATACTGTGTTCCAGCTCTGTGCCGATCAGCGCCCATGTTCCGCAGCTTGCAAGGGCGCAGTCTGTAGTCAGAGGCGACGAAAGATAGGCAGAAGCCGTATCGTGTTCACATACGATGGATACAGGGAACCCTCTGGTCTCCATCATCCGGTTATAACTCTCCTGAGTACCGCCGAGTAAGGTGCCGGGTTTCGTAAGCCTGCCGAAAATGCGCCGGGGAATGTTGTATGTATCCAGAATCTCCTGGCACCAGTCGTCTTTTTTGAAATCATACATCTGACTGACGGAGGAGATGGTGTATTCGGAGATGGTCTTCCCTGTGAGGAAATAGATCAAAAGATCCGGGATAAACAGCATCTTGTATGCATTGTCCAGGATAAATCCGTGTCCTTCTTCCCGCATGGCGGCCAGCTGCATCAGGGTGTTGAAAAGTGCGTTCTGATTGCCGCTCAGGTTGTAAAGCTGCTCTTTGGAGAGTTTGCTGTAGATGTGGTCTACATGCCGCTCGGTACGTTTATCCCTGTAACAGCGAACCGGGGTAAGTAAAGTACCGTTTTTGTCGATCAGGCCAAAGTCGTTGGAAAAGGAATCGATTGCAAAAGAGTCAATCTGGTCTCCGGTGAGTTCGATTGCCTTTTTGATTCCTGTGTTCATCTCCTTGTATATATTGATAATATCCCAGAAAAGTGCGCCGTTCATAGAACAGGATACATTCTCAAACCGGTGGATTTCCTGAATGGAGATGTTATCGTCATCAATGGTTGCAAGAAACAGCTTGCCTCCGCTTGCACCAAGATCAAAAGCTAAAATGTTCAATGTGACTCCTCCTTAACTGATGATGATCCGGACATTATGTTTCTTGGAGATTGTCCGGATAGTCTCTGCAGTTTCGGGTCCGTGTTCATAGTTATCTGTGACAATATAATCAATCCCGCTGAAATCAGATAAATAAAAGGGCCCGTTTATCTCGAATTTAGTGTGGTCTACCAGCAGATAGGTCTCTTCCGATTTATTTATCATGACCTGTTTTGTGTCCACTTCGTTTAAACTGATGTCAGTAAGCCTTTTGTCCAGAGTAACTCCGGTACAGGAGATAAAGGTCTTGTTCGGAAAGAATTCCTCCGCGCTCTTTATAGTCCGCATGCCGTAAAGAGAGTAATTATTGCAGTTATAAAACCCGGCCAGGGAAATCAGAGAAAGATTCGGATTCTCTATTTTTGCAGCTTCCAATAATACCTTAATAGAATTGGTTATAATGGTAAGATGCATTTCCCGCGGGATATAGTCAAGCAGAAATAAAGTCGTGGAGCTGTTGTCAATGAAAACAGTATCCCGGTTCTGAATAAAAGAGGCGGCCTTCTGTGCGATCATTTTTTTCTGTGGAATGTTTCGGATATGTCGAAGGGCAAAAGGATATTCGTTATTGAGAACAGCGTCGCCATACTTGGCAGCCGCGCTGATGTTCGGTGTATTGACATTCAAAATAGCGCCTCCGTGGGTTCTGGTCAGGATTCCCTCTGATTCCAGTTCTTTCAGGTCCCGCCGTATAGTTTCTTTTGAAGTGTGAAGCATATCGGCAAGTATGCTGACACTGACCGAAGACTGTGCTCCCAATAAATCAATGATTTTTGCTTTTCTTTCCTGGCTGTACATAGTTTATACCATCCTTAATTATATACCCGCAAGGCGGCGGGACAGACGACTGTGCAGGAGCGTCCGTCAGCGGCCTGCGGGGTATTTGGTTTTTAGATGAGGTTTTTGGTAATGGTACAGAAAGCGTCACATTCGATTCGCTCAAGCATGCTGTAGGCGAGGTAGATGCTTGGCCCCGAAACCACAACTCCGTGTTTCGGCATGATCATTCCGATCGGCTTTTTCACTGCTAATTCTCTGTGATCCTCGAAATATTGATATACGTTCCTGCTTAGCTCTTCGGAGTACGCCTTCGTCCATTCGATGCATCCGACTTCGCCCCGGCCCATTGTAGCTTCGGTGACATTGGGGATAGGCTTTGCCTGTGCGACAAAGGGCATGCAGTAGAAAGGATGTGCGTGGATCGTACACTCAATCTCCTTAAAATTACTTAAGATCAGTACATGCATAAGCCCTTCTCTTGAGAGCTTTCCCTCTCCTTCCAGAATGTTCTGTTCATAGTCGATCAATAAGAAATCTTCCGGCTGCATCTCGCAGTGTTTCTGCTCAGACATAAGAGAAGGAGAGATCAGAATGCGGTTTTCATCTACGCGCACTGCAAAATTCCCGCCGGCGGCATTCGTGAGCCTGCGATCCCACATTAGTTTTGCCACCCTTACCATTTCCTGTCTCATTTCGTAATAAGATAAATTGCTCATCGTTCATTCTCCTTTAGTTTAATATATTTATATTATTTTTTCAATTGTTACCATGCTTTTCAGCTCCATAGCGCGGGAAAGGTCGTAGCCTACCGAGATATTTGACTCTGCCGTGGCGGCCGATACTGCCGTGGCGATCCGGAGCGTATCCTCTGTGCTGTATCCGTTGGCTGTGCCGTACACGAAGCCTGCCAGGAAACAGTCTCCGCAGCCGATCGTATTATGTACATCTACCTTCGGCGGATGTATGCGGTAGAAACCGTCCCCTGTTCTGACGATGGAACCATCTCCGCCCAGAGATACAGCTATAACCTCCACTTTGTAAGGCTCCAGAGAGCGGATGGCTTTTATAATAGAGTCGTCATGGTTGGGAACGGCATAACCGGCCAGGGTAGAAAGCTCATCTAAGTTGGGCTTGATCATATAAGGACCTTCCTGGATGCATTCTTTTAATGATTTCCCGCTGGTATCCAGAAAGACCTTCAGGCGGCGTTCCCGAAAAGCATGAAGAATCTTATTGTAAATGGACGGATCCGGGGAGTTGGAAGCGTCGCCGGAGAGAATGAGGTAATCTCCGGGAAGGATGATCTTGTCCATCTTTTCCAGCAGATCAGATAATTCCTGTTCTTCCAGCCGGACCCCGCTCTCTGCGGCAATGGTACAGTCGGTAGTGTCTTCGATCAGGAGATAGTTGGTCCTGGTTTCTCTGGAGCCTTCTGTATAATGCTGAAAATGGACATGGATGCCATAATCTTTAAGCATATTTATGACACGCAGGCCGTTTCCGCCATGACAGATGCCAAAAGCAGTATTGTCCTGTCCCAGCAGCTTCAGGTTAATTGATACATGAGTGCCTTTTCCGCCTATCGTATCCAGTGAATCCTTAATCCGGTTGGTGACATTTTTTTCAAAATGATTCAGATAAAGAATTCTGTCTATGGCGGGGTTCAGTGTAAGTGTGTGAATCATAGAATACCCCTTCCTTAATTCGTGTAAATGCGTTCTATAAAGTAAAAATAACACATAAACGGAAGTAAATCAACGCAAAAATAAATAAAGTTAAGAAATAAACAAATACAAACAGATAATAATATGAATAAACTATGAACTAAAAATAGACTATTATTAAATAAAAATGAAGTGAAAGGATAAAAAAGGACATCTGATAGGGCAAAAAATTGACTTGACGTGATAAAGTAGGGGTAGTAAAATCTAGTATATACAATGCATATTGCATGAATAAGAGCGTGTACAAATAAGAAATATTATATAAAATGTCTATAAATGCAGAATGATTGGCAAATAACAGTCATAAACGGTTATAATCAAAAGTATTTACAAAAAGCAAATAAATAAGGGAGGAAAGAAAAAGTGGAGAACATCAAAATGCGTGTCAGCGGAATTAATAAGTCTTTCCCAGGTGTAAAAGCTTTGGACAATGTTAATTTTGCTGTCAGAAAAGGAACCGTCCATGCCCTCTGTGGAGAGAATGGGGCTGGAAAATCTACATTGATGAAGATTATCAATGGGATTTACAAAGCAGATTCAGGGCAGATATTCCTTGATGAACAGCCGGTGGATATCAAGAATCCGATTCAGGCAAAAGAACACGGAATAGCAATGATTGCCCAGGAGCTGAATTATGTACCTGAGATGTCAATCGAGGAGAATTTGTTTCTGGGACGTCTTCCGGTGAACAAACTGGGGAAAGTGGACTGGAAGACCGTACGGAGAGAAACGATCAAGTTCCTGGAACAGGAAAATCTTCCGTACAGCCCGACACAGAAGCTTAAGACACTTACCGTATCGGATATCCAGATGCTTGAGATCATCAAGGCGATCTCCTACAATGCAGAGATCGTAATTATGGATGAGCCGACGTCAGCTATCACAAACAGAGAGGTAGAAGTCCTGTTTGAGAAGATTGAACAGCTGAAGCAGAGAGGTGTAAGTATGGTTTACATCTCCCACAAGATGGATGAGGTTTTTCGGATCGCGGACGATATTACAATCCTTCGTGACGGGAAGACAGTAGAGACACATCCGGCATCAGAAATGAATCTGGATCAGGTCATTGCACTTATGGTAGGGCGTAAGATGGATAATGTATATCCGAAGGAAGAAGTGGAGATCGGAGATCCTATCCTGGAGGTGGAAGGCCTGGGAAGCAAGGGGGTATTTAAGGACATTACCTTCAATGCCAGAAAGGGAGAGATCGTCGGCTTTGCAGGACTTATGGGTGCGGGCCGTACCGAGACTATGAGGGCTGTTTTCGGGTTGGATCCTTATGATGAAGGGACAATAAAAGTCCATGGAAAAGAAGTAAGTATTAAAAAAGTAAGCGACAGTATCGACCAGAAGGTCGTAATGCTCTCTGAGGACAGAAGACGCTACGGTATCATCCCGATCAGAAGTGTCATGGAAAATGCCAGCGTTTCGAGTCTTGATAAGGTCTTTTACGGTGGAAAGTGTCATCCGAGGATAGAACGGGAGCTGGTCGGTAAATATTTCGAGAAAATGAATGTAAAAACTCCGTCTCTGGAGACAGCGATCCAGGCGCTGAGCGGTGGTAACCAGCAGAAAGTGCTTCTGGCAAAATGGATGCTGCGGGATCCGGATGTGCTGATTCTGGATGAGCCGACAAGAGGTATTGATGTCGGAGCAAAATTTGAGATCTACAGGCTGATGACAGATATGGTGGAAGAAGGAAAAACTGTGATCATGGTTTCTTCCGAGCTTCCGGAGCTGATCGGAATGTGTGACAGGATTTATGTTATGAATCAGGGGAGGATCAAAGGCTGTCTTGAAAAAGAAGAATTCTCCCAAGAGGCAATCATGAGATATGCAATGTAAAAAGGCGGAGGGATTGAAAAATGAAAAAAACAAATACAAGAGATATTATACAAAAATATTCCATTTACCTGGTGCTGCTGGCCATGTTTATCCTGTGTGCAGTGGTAAATGAGAACTTCTTATCAGTACGTAACCTGACAAATGTTGCCCGTCAGCTGTCCGTTGGTACGATCATCGCATACGGTGAAATGCTGTTGGTAATCGCAGGACTCATTGACCTTTCGGTCGGTTCTGTGCTTGCTCTTGCAGGGGTTCTTTCTATTGCAACCTATCAGGGGACCGGGTCCCTTGCCCTTGGGTTTCTCGTAGCGATCATAGTCGGTATCCTGTGTAATCTGATCAATGCAGTGCTTGTTACACATTTTGATGTACCTGCATTTATTGCAACACTGGCAGTGCAGATGTCTGCAAGAGGAGCGGCTCTGTTCTATACAAAAGGCCAGAACCTGCTTCAGCTTAAAGATTATACTATTTTCGGACAGGGAAGTATCGGACCGATCCCGATGCCGATCATCTTCATGGTGGCGCTGACGATTGTTACATGGTATATCATGAACCACACCAGATACGGACGTTCCTTGTATGCCATCGGCGGCAATGAGGGTGCAGCGATCGCATCCGGTATCAATGTAAAGCGGAATAAATACATTACATATGTTATCAATGGTGTGTTTGCGGGTATTGCAGGTGTGCTGTTTATGTCCCGTGTAAATGCAGGGCTTCCCAACGGAGCGGTCGGATATGAAATGGAAGGTCTTACGGCAACGATCGTAGGCGGTACCAGTTTCTCCGGTGGTGTGGGTACTACGATGGGAACTCTGGCAGGCGGATTTATCATCGGTTTCCTGAACAATATTATGAACCTGACCGGTGTAGACTCTTACGTTCAGCAGATTGTAAAGGGCGGTATTATTGCACTGGCAGTGGTAGTAGACATCCGGTCCAAAAATAAAAAGACTCAGAAGGTTATCCTGGCAGCAGATGATAACGAGAAAGAAAAAGAAGCGGCAAAATAGCTTCACGATCAATGAATGCACAAAGTGCAGAACTTTTACAATATAAAACCATAAGGAGGACACAAATCTATGAAAAAGAAAGTTTTAAGCGCACTTCTTTGCGTAGCAATGATTGCTACAATGTCAGTAGGCTGCAGCAACGGCGGCGGATCATCAGAAGACAAAGGCGGAGATGACTCCGGAGACAAAAAGGACGGCTACAAAGTAGCGTATATCGCAAGAGCTCAGGAAGACTCATTTGCAGCATGGCTTGCTGATGAGATGAAAGCAGCATTTGAAGAGTATGATGACATGACATTAGAGGTTTTCGACGGAGAAGCTAATGACGAAAAAGAAAACTCCATGATCGAGAACTGTATTGCAAGTGGATTTGATGCTATCATAATCCAGGCTAATAACGGTGAGGCTCAGCTTCCATACATTCAGCAGGTAGTGGATGCAGGGATTCCATGTATCACAACAAACCCGCGTGTTGAGTGTGAAGGCACAGGTTCTATCGATGCTGATCCATATGAGCAGGCAAAAGTAAACTGTGATATCGCTGTTGACCAGATCCCGCAGAATGCAAAAGTTGTTGTATTGTTAGGGCCTGCAGGTAACTTCCACAGCACAGAGAGAAGAAATGCCTGGGAAAAAGAGTTCTTTGAGAAGAGGACTGACGTACAGATCGTAGCAGAAGATATTGCTAACTGGAACAAGGATGAGGCTATGTCACTCATGGAAGACTGGGTACAGGCTAACGGCAAGATTGATGCAGTTGTTTCTATGAATGATAACATGGCAGCAGGCGCGATTGAAGTTGTAAAAGATAATCCGGATTTCAAAGATATGCTGGCATACGGCGTTGACGGAACAGCAGAGGCCTGCCTCCTGATCAAAGACGGTCTGATGACATCTACAGGACTTCAGTCAGCGATTGACCTGGCTAAGATGAATACAGAGGCTATTCATTCTGTACTTGCAGATGGAAAAGACGTTACTGAGATCAATGACAATGTTCCGGCACCACTTATCACAGCTGATAATGTAGATGAATACATTCAGATGTACAAGGATAATGGACAGATCAAAGAATAGTTCTGAAAATCGAATGTCAGTGAGAAAGAATATATTGTAAGAGTAGTTAACTGGCAGGTTGCTTTAACTTGCCAGTTATATTTTTTGCAAAGTATGAGAAAAATTTAACAAGGTTGGAAAGGAGATATAGTGCTGCGGGCGCTATAGGGAAAGTAAAATGAAAAACAGAGCAGCGTATATGACAGATCTGGACAAAATGGAGATCCGTGAGATTGAGATGCCATCTCCAAAGGCAAAAGAGGTTCTTGTTGAGCTTGAGTATGTAGGAATCTGCGGCTCAGATGTACATTACTTCCACGACGGAAGATGCGGAAGTTATGTGGTGGACGGAGATTTTATGCTGGGGCATGAGTGTGCAGGTACAGTTGTTGAACTCGGAGAAGGTGTAGAGAATTTAAAGGTCGGAGACAAGGTGGCTCTGGAGCCGGGAATTACCTGCGGACAGTGCGAGTTCTGCAAGAGCGGGCGCTACAATCTCTGCCCGGATGTACAATTCCTTGCTACTCCGCCGGTACAGGGATGCTATGAGAACTATATCGCTTTCCCGGAAAATATGTGCTTTAAGCTTCCGGAAAATATCAGCACAAAAGAAGGTGCACTGGTAGAGCCGTTATCAGTAGGAATGCATGCCGCGAACCAGGGCAATGTTCAGCTGGGGGACTCTGTAGTGATCCTCGGTGCAGGCTGTATCGGACTTGTGACACTGCTTGCGTGCAAGGCGCATGGAGCAACGGATATTACGGTTGTTGACGTGATTCCGAAGCGTTTGGATTACGCAATGAAATTAGGGGCTACCCGTGTGATCAACGGCAAAGAAGCAGATGCAGTAGAAGAGGTCAGGAAGATTACCAATGGTGCAGGTATGGACAAGGTAATGGAGACAGCAGGATCACCGTTTACAATCAAGCAGACACCATTTATGGTTAAGAGGGGCGGGACTATTGTGCTGGTAGGTATCTCTGCTCAGGAAAATATTGAATTTAACTTTGCTCAGATCATGGATAAAGAGCCGGAGATTAAGTCCGTATTCCGTTACAGGAACATTTATCCTCAGGCCATTGCGGCGATCGCGGACGGTATGATCGATGTGTCCGGTATTGTTACGCATGAATTTGATTTTGATGATATTCAGAAGGCATTTGAGTGTGCGATTAACAATAAAGACGATGTTGTGAAGGCAGTAATAAAGATTAAATAGTCCGGGAGGAACCTGGATATGGAGGGTGCGATGACAGATTACAGAAATTTTAATGAAGATTTCAGCCTTGCAGGAAAGACTGCGATTATTACCGGAGCTGCAAGCGGCATCGGATATGAGATTGCCAAAATGTATGCAAGAAAGGGTGCTGATGTTGTAAGCTTTGATATGAATGAGGCAGAAGACCTGGGAGATTATGTAAGAGAGCTGGGGAAAGGGTATCTTGCGTATGTAGGCAATATCACAAAGACAGAGGATATTGACAAATGTATCGCTCAGACAGTGGAAAAATTCGGGAAGCTTGATATTTTGGTGAACTGTGCCGGTATCGGAGTTGTAGAGAGCGTGTTGGAGCACGATGAGGAGCTCTGGGACAAGACCCTTGCAATCAACCTTACAGGAACTGTCCGTTTCGGCCGTGCAGCGGCGAAGGTGATGAAAGAAAACGGAGGCGGGAAGATTATCAATATGGGGTCACAGGCGGGGATCGTAGCGCTTGACGGACATCTTACATACGGTGCCTGCAAGGCGGCTGTGATCTACGCCACCAAACAATTTGCGATGGAGCTTGCCCGGTACAACATCAATGTAAATGCGATTTCGCCTACCATTATCCTGACGCCTATGGGCGAAGAAAACTGGAATAATGAAAAAGGTGTGGAATTCAAAAAGAAGATTCCCGCGCGCCGCTTCGGCTATCCTGAAGAGGTGGCTGCATGTGCAGTATTCCTGGCAAGTGATGCAGCAAGTCTTATCAACGGAGCCAATCTTGTAATAGACGGCGGTTTTACTGTGTGCTGATACGGCTGCTGGAAGTCAAACATTATAACCATATCAAAAACGAAACACGGAGGTCTGAAGATGGAAGAAAAAAGAGTGAAGGAGCTGGCAGTCCAGGCAGCGAAAGTACGCAGGACAGCGCTGGAGGCAATTGAGGCAGCTCAATCGGGGCATGTAGGCGGTTCCTTTTCAGTAGCGGATATATTAACGGTATTATACTGGGAGAAAATGAATATAGATCCAAAAAACCCGAAGGATCCGGGCAGGGATCGCTTTATCCTGTCTAAGGGGCATTGTACGCCGACGATGTATGCGGCACTGGCGCTTCGCGGGTTTTTCCCGGTGGAAGATCTGAAAACGTTCCGGAATGTAGACAGCTACCTTTCCGGGCATGTAGAGATGACGAAGGTGCCGGGAGTTGACATGTCTGCCGGTTCTTTAGGGCAGGGACTGTCCGCGGCAGTAGGCATGGCGCTTGCAGGAAAAACAGACGAAAAAGGCTACCGGGTATATGCCGCGCTGGGAGACGGCGAGATCCAGGAGGGCCAGATCTGGGAAGCTGCCATGGCAGCAGGAAACTATGGGCTTGATAATCTGACGGTATTTGTGGACAATAACAATCTTCAGATTGACGGTACGGTAGAAGAAGTTATGTCTCCGTATCCGATCGAGGACAAATTTAAGGCGTTTAAGTGGAACGTAATTTCTATTGACGGACATGATTATGCACAGATCGCCGATGCGGTTGATCAGGCAAGAGAGACAAAAGATATGCCGACTGTGATCGTGGCAAAGACTATAAAAGGCAAGGGCGTATCTTATATGGAGAACAATGTGAAATTCCACGGAAGTACTCCGACGGCAGAGCAGTTTAAACAGGCATTTAGTGAGTTGGATGCGGCGATCGCATCACTGGAGGTGTAATCATGGGAGAGATCATTGCAACAAGAGAAGCATATGGAAGAGCATTATGTGAATTCGGGGCGGATGAAAAAATCATGGTGTTTGATGCAGACCTTACCATCTGTACAATGTCCTGCTATTTTGCAGAAAAGTACCCAAAGAGGTTTTTCAATGCAGGTATTGCAGAGTGTAATATGGCAGGGATGGCAGCGGGCGCCGCAGCCTGCGGCAAGACGGCGTTTATTCATACATTTGCCATGTTTGCAGCCGGAAGGATCTATGACCAGGTGAGAAATTCCATTGCGTATCCAGGGCTGAACGTAAAGGTAGTGGGAACCCATGCCGGCTTATCTGTCGGGGAAGACGGGGCCACCCACCAGTGTATCGAAGATCTCAGCCTGATGCGTACGATTCCGGGCATGACCGTAATCTGCCCGTGCGACGCCAATGAAACAAGAGAAGCAGTGAAGGCTATGCTGGATTACAATGGGCCGTGTTATCTGAGGCTTGGTCGTTCCGGCGTAGAGAATATTACAGACGAGATCCCGGGATACCGGTTCGAGCTGGGGAAGGGGTCACAGCTTAAGGAGGGCAGCGACGTAGCCATCATTGCCACAGGGCTTATGGTGCAGGAAGCGTTGAAGGCCGCCGGGCTGCTTGAGAAAGAAGGGGTTCATGCCCGTGTGGTTGACCTCCATACGATCAAGCCTTTAGATAAAGATATCATTATCAAGGCTGCAAAAGAAACGGGTGCGATCGTGACTACCGAAGAGCACAATGTGATCGGAGGCCTGGGTGCGGCAGTTGCCGAGGCTGTAGGAGAGGCCTGTCCGGTTCCGGTGGTCAGGCATGGAGTGGAAGATGAGTTCGGGCATTCCGGCACTGCGGAAGCGCTGATGGTAAAATACGGATTGACTCCAGAGAAGATTGCGGACAAAGCAAAGCAGGCCATTGCACTTAAAAAACAGAGATAAGAGGGTTTTAATTATGGAAATGATGAGAGCAAATGTATACGACAGGGCCGGGCACTGCGAGGTTACGAAGGTGCCTGTACCGGAAGTAAAACCACATCAGGTACTGATCAAAGTAATGTCCTGCGGAATCTGCAAGGGTGCAGACGTTGCACTTGCGGCCGGAGGCTTTCTGGCACAGTTCCCGCTGCTCAACGGGCATGAGTTCGCAGGTTATGTGTGTAAGGTGGGGCAGGATGTAAAAACCTTGAAGGAAGGGGACAGAGTGACCGCAGATAACACCGTGCTGTGCGGCGATTGCTATTACTGCCGCAAGGATCAGCCTCTTTATTGCGAGAATTTCTACTCTCTTGGCTGCAACGGCCCGGGGGGATTCGCAGAGTATGTGGTAGTGAATGCAGACAAGGTATTTCCGATCAGCGACAACCTGACCTTCAATGAGGCAATTTTCGCGGAACCGACTGCATGTGCAGTTCATTCTATGGATCGTGTCCAGGTGCAGTTCGGGGATGATGTCCTTGTGTATGGATGCGGCCCTACAGGGATCATCCTGATTCAGCTTCTGATGCATTCTAATGCAAATCGTGTGGTTGTATGCGGGCCAAGCCAGGATAAGCTTGATATCCTGAAAAAATACGGATGCAAAGAGACAATACTTATGGATCGCAATGATCCAGGCGTACACGAAGCAAAATTAAGGGAGATTGCTCCAAAAGGCTTTGATGTACTGGTAGATACTACCGCTAATGTAGACGTGATGGAGAGTATGATCAAGTTCGGGAAGATGGGCGCAAAATTTATGATGTTTGCAATGCCCCACGCAGGAGCCAAATGGGCTATTGACCCGGAATACTGGTATCTCCATGAGATCCAGCTGATTCCGACCTGGGCGCAGACCCATTGCTTCGGGCGTGCCCTTGAGTACCTGGAGTCCGGAAAGGTTCAGGTTAAGGATCTGGTGACCCACGAGATGGATCTGGATGACTATGATAAGGGGATCGCGCTGGCAGCGAAAGGCGGCCCGGGAACTCTGAAGGTTATCCTCCATCCCAATTATGAAAAATAGCAGACACGCAGTTATTTATTTGCTTTTGCGCCCTGGTAAAACTCCACGACCGGGGCGCATTTTTTTCTTGAGTTTTAGAATTTATGACAAAGTTCCATTCTTACTGCATGTAAGCTGGACAGAACGTTGCACAGTTTTTGTATTACTTCCATTAATATATTTAGCGGTTGCGGTGGCAATTGCAGTTGCTCCGGATTTGCTGGCGGATTTGCCGCTTAAGCTCCAGTACTTGCCGGGGCAGGTAGTGGAAATGCTGGAAGACATGCACTTGGAAGAAGAACCATTGTACGAGAAAGTTCCGGTTACAGATATACTCCACTGAATCTGTCCAGAGCTGTTTTTGTATGTACTGGTTTTTTTCCCGCTTTTGGTAGAAGTGGTGGAAAACAATCCGACAGAGTTGTTTTCTTCCAGGATAGTTTCGATATAACTCCCATCTTTTAGATATTCAACTATAGTGGAAGAAGCATTGATGTCAGAAGCAAGTACGGTAGAATGAAAACAAATACTTAGGATTAAACACAATGTTAAATAATATAATTTTTTCATAGACGTTACCTCTATTTTATGTAATTTGGTGTTTCATCGGGGACAATGATAATGTTATGGTTATACCAGTTAATCTGATAAAGTATATATGATTTGTAACTCAGGAATATTATGAGCAGGCTGATCAATATCACTGCAAAAATCCGAAAATACTCCATAAAATTTATTCTTCTTAGGAGTCGGTTTTCATCAACACTGTCATAATAAGAAGCTACTACTTCTGCGGGAGATCCGAATTGGGTCACCAGATCATCATAGGAACAATTGCCGCCGTGCTCCGTCCAATATTCTTGAATATGGCTCTTTAACCGTTTTAAATGTTGTCGTTCGCTATCCCCATATATTGGAAATAACCGTCTGCAGTCTTTTAAATATTTTCTCATAATAACCGACCTCCGCTGATGGTGGCGAAATTTGAACGCTCAAATTTTATATGTTCTAAGGCATATTTTCGTATTCTTCAATGATAGTTTCTTCATAAAGTGTCGAGGTGTCCCTGGTTTCCAGATATGTCTGGTAAAGTGTAAAAGATTTGTAACCAAGAAATAAAATTATGATACCAATGATAACCGCTATAAGGATTCGAAAATGAGTTACAAAGTTTGCTTTTTTCAACAAATAATTGTCATCCATACTGCGGTAATAGCTACCGACTATTTCTGTTGGCGAGCCAAATTCTGCCACAATATCTTCATAAGTACAACTTTCGTGATCCGCCTGATACTCTAGAACGTGATTCCTTAGGCGTGCTAAATACTGACGCTCGGAAGATCCGTATACAGGAAACAGGCGCTTACAGTTCTTGAAATATTTCTTCATTCGTTTATCTCTCCTGGTTGTAGGTATTTTGATCGTGATATACCTTTCCTGCCTCTGAATACAACAAAAAGGAAATGACATCCACAAATTGTTCATAATCTGAAAGAAGTTGATTTAAATACTGAACGCCCTTACTTTCCAGATGATAGTATACCCTGGATTGCCTTTGTGTGATTTTCTTTTCATAGAAGGAAGTATATCCCTGGTCTGACAGCCGATATAGGATGGGATACATAGAACCTTCCAGTAAGGTATAGATTCCATCACTCCTTTTTTTTAGCTCTTGTGTCATCTGGTAACCGTACATATCAGATTCAGACAGTAATTTCAATAGCAACATTTCAATAGTTGCCTTTTTTAAACCGGATTTAAGTTGTGATTTTAATGAATTCATCTATTTATCTTTCTCCTTACATAAATAAAGTATACCATACTGGATTGTATAAACAATACATAGAATTAAAATATACTATTGACAAAATATAAATTCGAAGATAGAATAAAGACAAACAATACATGATATCATGAAAATTAATCAGAAAACAATGCGCTGTAAGAAAAGGAGGATATTCAATGAGTAAAAAACAATGTAAAAAGAAATTTGGAATATTTATAGTAAGTGTAATGTTGGTTGCGTCAGCTTGTATGACAGCTAATGCAGTATATGTAACAAATGTCACATCGAGTTTTGTTCAGGTAGGGACTTCAGGCTCTCAGTGGCGTACAAAGGCAACAGGAAAGAGTTCTTCCACTAGTGGATGGTTGCAGGCGGCAATCAAACGCAACGGAGATGCAGGGTGGAAGTGGGGGACCGCAGATTCAGGTAATAAAATCAATTTAACTGCATATTCCCCGGGATGTGTTGGGGCAGTAGGTAATATGTTAAAGACAACAGATCATAACTAATGACAAATCAGGAATGAAAATATGAACTAACAAGTAAGAAAGAGGTGTGAGGAAAACGGCAAATGATATTTTGGAAGTTTTCTTTGCACCTCGGTACAAGAATAGATGAATAGAAAAATAAGAAAATTTTTGGGCATTTTATATTATCTTATAATATTTGTCAGTCTTTTTTTATTGTTGTGTATTCTTCAAAAAAAGATTGATAGTATAAATGAAATACATCTTTTGTATTCGAGAAATGTTATAGAGGTTAGAACACGTAATATTGATATTCCGGAAATTATTGAAAGTGTAAATATGGAAGGAAAAAAAGAAAAGTTAACAATTGTCTGTGAAGAACTACATCCATTTCTCGAATTAAAAGGGATTTATTATAGTGGGGATTTATCCGAATTACCAGTAATACAAGGACGGTTTCTGACTAGCGAGGAGTGTAAGAGAGATACAAATAAGGCAGTAGTGGGACAACAATATGCAAAAGAAATATATGAACGAGACAATCGAAAATATTATAAGTTAGACGGGAATGAGTATGAAGTTGTTGGAATATTAGGGCGGGAAAGTGGCAGCCGGTTTAATACGATGATTTTTTTACCACTTAAAAAGGTTGCCGTAAGATATGGATTGTCAGGGACATATCTTGTTGACGGAGAGCAGACAGATAGATTATTTCAGAGTTATTTGCATAAGAAATATGAAATGAGTGTGAGAAAATTATATAATGGATATGTGCCTGATTTTTTGCGAGAGGTTAAAGAAGACAATGGGATGATAGGTATATACGTAATTTTGATGCTTTTAATTGTTATGTGTTCGTTGTTAGGAGTAAGTTATTTCCTGCAAATTAAGCCAACGAATATAAAAGGCTATAAAATATTGGGTATACCTGTTTCGTTTGTTGTGGGAAAGTATATTCTGAAACATATTGTTGTTCTGTTATGTGCATTTGCAGTCGGAACCATAAGTACGGAGTTATTCAGAAAAATGTTGGGTATCCACCTGGTGAATTATCATATCGTTATAACAGGGGGCTTGATATTTTATTTAGTGATTAATATAGAGATTTGTTTAAAAGTTATTTTTTTGGTAAAATCGTTTTATGCTGGAGAGAGTGAATGAAGGTAATATTCGATGATTGGATGTATGGAATGGGAAAGGCATGGAAAAAGATCATAATCAGTGTTATTGCATTTTCTATGTTTTTCCTGATGGTGGGGAATCTTCTGTTATATACCACTGATGAAAAAAATGATCCATATATCCAAAATAAAAAGGGGAAATATATATATTGTAGTTTATATCGGACAGCAGCAGACAGTTCTGATTACAGAATTCTGGAAAGACCATTTTTGATTGAAGGAATGAAATCTAATCTTTTAAAATTACGGGAAGATGAAAATTTTGAATACATAGCAATAAATGAAGACAGTTATGCAGTGATAGATACAGAAACTTTAATAAATCATTTCGGGAACGATAATTACCGAGATTTTATAGCGGGTTCTCCATATCGGGGCTATTATGATGAGAATCCGCAAGAGATAGAGAATATTGAACTAGAGAATGGAAAAGAAGCACGAAGAATGTTGGCGTGTAAAATAGATTCCAATGCAGTACGTCATTATAAATTGGAAGTGGCACAAGGTAAACTATTTGAAGAGCAAGACTATATTTTCGATACACGCGATAGAAAAATGTCGGTATTGCTAGGGGCGCAATATAAAAAATATTTTGAGATTGGAGATAAAATAAATATTCATCTCTATGGGTTGGATGTTGAAACAGAAATAAAAGGATTTCTTAAAGATAATACAGTTATAGAACACGATAATACATTTGAACATATGGGAGAGGAACCAGTAATATTGGATTATTCCGTAATTATCCCTTATTTTGGAATAAAGGGGGGGACGTGTGGAGTAGATGAAGAAGCATTTGTGAACGTGGAATATGCAAACCAATTGAGTGGTACATTGGTTTTTGACGGTAGTACAACGCGGGAAAAGGTATATAATGTATTAAGGGAGATTAATGACTATTATCTGGAGAGTGGTATCTTTACTGTTAATTCAGATATTACGGCGAGCGGATTTTATTTTTTTCAAGGTGAGTATAGTGAAAATATGAAAATCTTAATTACTTTAATTATGGTCTTGCTATGTATCTGCATTTTTAATTTATATTTAAGCATGTTAAATAATATAGAGTATAAATCATATGTATATTCGGTACAAATTATGAGCGGAAAAAGTTGGGGAAGAGTTTGTGCGGAAAATATAGCGGAAGTTTTATTCATAGTGATAGTTAGCCTTTCGCTTGTGTTTACTACAAATATACACTGGTTTTATCAAAATGTTTCGTTTTATATCAAGTTCTTTTTTATAGCCATGAGCGTTATCTTTGTACTTGGCTTTTTGCTGATTCGGCAATTTAAAAAGATGGATATTGAGCAAATGATGAGGAGAAGCTAGAATGATAAAGATGACGAATATCCATAAATCATATGGAGAAAAGCAATTGTTTGCGACAGTTTTGTGTGGTTTAGAATTGTCTGTAAAAAGAGGAGAAATGGTTGCTGTTATGGGGAGCAGTGGATCTGGAAAATCCACGTTGTTGAATCTAATTGCAGGACTTAGCCGGTGTAATGATGGAGAGTATTATTTTAATGGGAGAAAAATTGATTATAATGACAGAAAACAGTTGGAGAATCTGCGGAGAAATGAACTTTCCATTATTGTTCAGTATTTTGCTTTAATAGATGATTTAGATGTTTATGAAAATATTGCACTTCCGTTGAAATATCAGGGGATAAGAACAAAAGATATAAAAAAGAAAGTATATAATATTTTGGAGCGATTGGATTTGACGGGTAAAGAGTTTTGCTATCCGGGTGAACTTTCCGGCGGAGAAAAACAAAGGACTGCCATTGCAAGGGCAATTGTTTCAGAACCGAAAGTAATATTGGCGGATGAACCGACGGGTGCTTTAGATAAGGAAAATACTTATGGAGTGTTAGAGGTATTTAAAAAATTGCATGAGAATGGATGCACTATAATTATAGCAACACACGATACGGAGGTGGCGAGATATTGTGACAGAATATGTTACTTAGATAATGGGAAATTATCACATTAGAGAGGAGAGCGCCTATGGGAGTGATTTTATCAGCAAAAAACCTACAGAAGATCTATAGTATGGGGGAAGTGAAAGTACCGGCGGTAAAAGATATAAGTCTGGATATAGAAAAGGGGTATTTTTATGCCATTATTGGAAGGAGCGGTTCCGGGAAGTCTACGCTTCTGCATCTCTTAAGCGGGTTTGACAAGCCGACGAAAGGCACGGTCAGTATTGGCGGGAAGAATATACATAAGATGAGGGATGCACAGTTGTCTGCTATGCGGCGGGAGAAAATGGGGTTTGTATTTCAGTCCTATAATCTGCTTCCGGAATTTTGTGTGGAAGAGAATATCCGGATGCCGCTTTATTTAAACCATGAAAAGGCAGACAAGGGTTATATCCGGAGGCTTATGGAGACACTCGGCATCTATGAACTGCGTCTCAAATTTCCAGGCCAGTTATCGGGCGGAGAGCAGCAGAGGGCTGCGATTGCACGCGCACTTGCAGCACGGCCGGATATTATTTTCGCGGATGAGCCCACAGGGAATTTAGACCAGCAGTCGGGAAGAGATGTGCTGCGGCTATTGAAAATAATGAAAAAGGAACTGGGGCAGACAATCGTACTCGTAACGCACGACATGGAGATTGCACAGACCGCGGACAGGGTCATAGAGATTCAGGACGGTATGATCAAGGGAAGGGGAGCGTGACCGGTATGAGGAAGATCGTATTGAGGAGCTTCAGAGGGAGAAAGAGAGAACGGCGTATCAGCATGATTATGCTGGCGCTTATTTATATGTGCGGAATTATGACGATTCTGTTTCAGGAAAGTTTCTATCGGTCAAGGGAGAGCCTGCGTTATAATACTTACGGGGAGTGGACAGGTGCAGTATTTGGCGCCGGGAAGGAGACAGAGCAGATTTTAGGGGAAGCAGAGTCTACGGAACGCATTGGCAGGATCGTCATGCAAGGGACTTCGTGGTATCAGGGTGAAAGACTTGGAGAGGCCGGATATGTGGACCGGACAGCGGCAGCTCTTAGCCGAATACAGCTGGCGGAGGGGGAGCTGCCCTCGAAAAATGCGGAAGCAGCAATCTCTGAGACGGTGGCAGACCGTCTGCCCAAGCCGCTAAAAGTCGGAGATCAAATAGAAATTGCCCTGAAGGAAGACGGAGAGTCAAAGTCCTATACTCTGTCCGGTATTGTAAGATCGTGGGGGAAGGAGTGGAACACAGAGCGGCATGAGCTTCCCGGCGTAATTCTGGGAGCAGATGAGAAAGGACAGGAAGCGGGAGAGACGTATCTTTTGTTTCAGAATTACAATACAAACGAAACAAACAATATCCAGAAACGTATAGAGGTTCTGGAAGCAGGAACATATGTCTATAATGAAAAGGCATATCCCGTAGATATGAGCGCGATTGATGTGTTTTTTCAGGATGGAAAGTTTGTGTTCTTCCTGGTGCTGGTTGCCGCGATCTTAATAGGCTATCTTATGATGCTGACATTGAAATCACGCAGATACAGCCTGACGATCTTAAGAGGAATGGGAGCAGACGCCAAAGAAATCCTGCAGATGGTGCTGTGGGAGGCATTGTTTCTGTGGGGAGCCGCATTTCTCACGGGCATGGTGCTTGGTGTTCTTGGAACAGGGGCGGCACTTTTTTGTGTTCATATGGTTGTGAAGATCCCGGTTCATGTTCGGGTTCAGACAGAGTACATATTGGAATATATAGGGTGCGTTACAGTTATTTACTTTATGTGTAATCTGGCAGTTGCGCTGACGGTAATCCGCTGTCAGATACGCACTACATTTAAATCTGACAGCGGGCTTTTGGACAGAAGTACACCGCCGCGGTTAAAAAGGGCGGAGACATTAACATTTTTTGTATGTATGAGGCGCAGATGGGCGTTTTACGGCAGGATTTATATCGTAAGGCTGGTTATTTCTACGGTGGTTATGGCAGTATCAGCTATCTGTCTCCAGACTTTTATTGAAGCGAAAAATAAGTATGAGTTCTGGATGGGTGCGATAGAACCTGCATATTACTATAGAGCTGATGATCTGGGAGAGGGGCTGACAGAGGATCAGGTTTTAGAAATTCAGAGGATCGGCGGTGTTAAGAGCGTGGAAAAAGATGCTTATATCAATGTTGATGGGATGATGCAGGATAAAGAAGAAATAAAAGTTTCTTCTCCTGTTTTTAAAGAGAGCAGCTATGTGAGTACGCATCGAAGATACATCCAGAAAGGGCGCTCAATACCGCATGATAAAGAGGGGGATTATTTTTCACTGTGGGAGCTTCGGGGCATCAGCCCGGAGGATGCACAGCGGCTATCTTATTATGAGAAGACTGTAGATCTGGGGGAATTCCATAAGGAGTCATTTGCAGCAGGGGAGGAATGCGTATTAATTCTTCCGCCTTATCAGATCAGAGACTTAGGTGGCGGGAAAGAGCCGGTGTATGTCAATGCTGAAGAGTTGGATGACAGCAAGGAAATTTACACATATGAAACCGGTGAAAATGCCATTGCTCCCGGTGATCTGGTGGAGATCAGTACACCGTGGGGGACGGAGGAAATTAAGGTAGGTGGAATCATAACAAGATCAGACAGCAATTTATATATAGAAGACTATGTGATAGCGGTGAGTGAGGAATTCCTGAAGCATCTCTGCGGACTGGAGGAGGCTCGGTATGCTGCTGTTAAAATCAACCTGGATGAGGCAGCGGATACCATTGCTGTGGGGAAGGAGATTGAGAGTTATTTCGAGGCCCTCGGGAAACATTCCAATCTGACAGACGCGGGAAGCACCGTACGGGGATTCGCAGAGGATTCGCTGTTTGATGGGACGCAGTATTTGTTCATTCTGACAGGAGTGTGGCTTGTGTATATGCTAATGATGTACCAGGGCAATCAGGCGTATCTGAAAAATGAGGGAAAACGGATCGGCATTTTTCGGGCGCTGGGTATGGACAAAAAGACGCTGAAATCAAGATACTTATTGGAGAATTTATCTGAGGGAGCGGTGGTAATCCTGCTGTCCTTTGTGATTGTGACTGGAGAGTTTCTGATACGGCTGAGAAGAAATGCTCCTTACGACAGCATCTATCTACTGTTTCGGACATTGGAAGAGCATCCGGAAGAGGTTCGTTTGTTCGTACTGGCGCTTTTTATTGCCGGTACCGTGTTCCTTGGTGTATCCGCAGTGACACTGTACGGCCCGCTTGTACAGCTTTCAGGAAGGAATATAGATGATAATCTCGGCGGTGGGGAGAGAAAATAAAACAAGAATCGAAAGAAAACGAAAGTAGACAAAACCATATGATAATGCTAGAATAGATACAGACGTATAGACAAGTAACATTAACAGGAGGAATCAAAAATGAAAATTGCAATCGGGTGTGATCCAAATGCACAGGATGCCAAAGTAGAACTGATCAAATTTATCGAGTCGAAAGGCTACGGTGAAGTTACAGACTTCGGAAGCGAGGATCCGATCTACGCCAATACAGCGATTAAAGTGGCTGAGGCTGTGGCTGCGAAAGAATTTGACCGCGGAATCTTAATATGCGGTACCGGTATCGGAGTATCTATTGCTGCCAATAAGGTAAAAGGCGCATATGCAGCGCTCCTTTCTGATGTGTATTCTGCCCAGAGGGCACGGCTGAGTAATGATGCCAACATTGCATGTATGGGTGCATTTACGACTGGAAATAAAGAGCGCGAACTTTTGGCAGAGGCATTCCTCACCAATGAATTTGTGGAGGGCTGCTCTTCACAGCCGAAGGTAGATGCATTTGTGAAATATGATAATGAGAGATAATGAAATATGCTGTCGAAGATAATTGATTGGCAGAAGTAAAAAAGGGCGCTGGGGAGTTTCCAGGCCCTTTTTTATCTGATTGATCTGAGTGGGAGTTATTCTCCTGTAGTTTCCCGGCGCACCAGTACCGGGGTAATGACCTTGTGAACCGGTTCTTTTAGAGGAACCGGCTTTCTTTTTTTGCGTTCCTTCATCTGTTCCACCAAAAGGCTGACGGCTTCATATGCAAGCTTGTCAATCTGCTGTCCCACAGTAGTGAGAGGATATACGGATTCGGCGGAGACCGGTGAATTGTCAAATCCGATGATCAGGTAGTCGTCGGGCAGCGAGCCGTATTTGCGGACGATTATGTTCAAAAGTACGTTGGCGTAAGTATCACCGGATATAAAGATCCCTTTTTTCTGTCCCTGATATTCGGCCTCCATTTTATCAAAAAATGCACTGATCGTACGGTGTGTAGTTTCATAGGCGGAGCCGAGATCTTTATATATGATCTGGTAATTGAGACTGTGCTCCTCACAGAAATCTTTAAATCCTCTGATCCGCCCGTAGGCCGGCCGGTCATCCGGGAAATAAGAATTCAGGTGGATTAAGATGTCGCATTGCTGTCTGGCCAGCAGGCTGGCAGCCTGGATGGCTCCCATGTAATTGTCGGTGTTCACACTGCACACGTATTTGTCCTCGCGCTCGATGGTTACAATGGGGATGTTGTAGGAAGCAAGTTCTTCCGATGGAATTGTATAGCTTAAAATAATCATCCCCTCGATCTTATAGGAGAGGAGCTCCTGGATATACTGCCGCTCAATATCTTCATTTTCATTTCCGGAGAAAACAAGGAACTTATATCCAAATGTCTCATAAGTAGCAAGGATCTGGTTGAGCACTTCTGAATAGTAGCTGTTAAACATATTGGGGACAATAATGCCGATGAATTCGGTGTTGCCGTTTGCAAGGCTCCGTGCCACTTTATTTTCCTTATAATTTAGTTTTATAAGTGCATCCGATATGATCTTCTGATTTTCCAGAGTGAGAGAGTCCGGGTTGTTAAAATACCTGGAAATAGTCGTCTTGGAAAAATGTGTGTATTTTGCAATGTCACTGAATGTTACGTTTTTTTTCTCCTGCATATAAATCTACCTCTTTGAATCGATGAAGTGTTCTGATGTTGAGACGGAGCAGAAAATCTGTCTCAGGTGATGTCTAGAGACAGTATAACAAATCCTCCCGTTCCGTACAATAAGTAATCGGTAAAGAGACCGGTAAAGTAACCGGTTTTGTTAAAGGTGTACAAATTGAAAATCTGCAAATCATACATAATTCACAAAGTTAAAAGATGCGTATATTTTCCATTGACTGCGAAGAATACCAATGTTATGATAAACACATAAAGTAACCGGTTACTTTACCGGTTACGAAATGGAAAAGCAATACATAACAGGAGGAATAATTATGCGAAAGAGAGTGAAGACAAAGATCATCTCAGCCGGTCTGATTGTGGTTATGACAACAGCGATGCTGACCGGATGCAGATTCGGGTTTGCAAGTGATCCGGATGATCCAAATGAGGAAGAAAAGGCGGTGCCGATCGATACTTCTGTGGATACCTTCGAGTATGACAGCAGCCTGAAAGGAACAAACATTACGTTATTGAACTCCAAGGCAGAGATTCAGGTTGCCCTTGAGGCTATGGGGGCCGCATATGAGGAAAAGTCGGGGGTACATGTAGAGGTTATGCCTGTGACAGACGGAGATTCTCCTTATACAAAAGTAGTCAGTCTGTACAATTCAGGAAATCCGCCTACAGCTTCGATTCTTGATACGACAGATGTCATTGCCCTGGCAGAAGAAAAGGCCGCTGAGCTTTCCGGCGAACCATGGATCGCGGAGGCGGAAGGGTATGTCACCGAGATTAACGGAAAAGTATATAGTTTTCCGCTCTGTATTGAAGGCCGCGGAATTATTTATAATAAGAAGGCCATAGAGGATACGTTAGGAGAAAGCTTTGACCCGAATTCCATTACGACTCAGAAGGAATTTGTGGAGCTTCTGGACAGTCTGGTAGATGCCGGTATGGAAAAGCCCATCTCCGTTGCCAAGGAGGACTGGTCTCTCGGCGCACATCAGCTGCAGTATATTTATGAGACTTACGAAGGCACATCAGAGGGAGCACAAGAGGTGATAGAGGACATTAAGGACGGCAAAGTGAATTTGAAATCTTACGGCCGGATGGAGGAATTTCTGGATATGTTTGATATCCTGAAGAAATACAATGTGGCTAAAGGAGATCCGCTGGGAGCAGACTATGACGAGATGGCGATCGACCTGGCGGACGCAAAGACGGCATTCTGGTTTAACGGAAACTGGGCATGGCCGAATCTTTCAGAGGCCGGAGCAGAATCTGAGGATGCCTATGGATTCCTTCCGTATTTTATGAATAACGATGCAGAGGATTTTGCCAACAGGCAGATTCAGGCGTCTCCATCCAAGCAGGTTATGCTGGACGGTCAGTATGCCTCCGATCAGGAACAAAAGGCTGCGAAAGAATTCCTGAACTGGATGGTATTCAGTGAGATCGGACAGCAGATGATGGTGAAGACCTGTAATATTATCCCGCCGTTCCAGAATAATCCATATGAGCCGCTGGATCCGCTGAGCCGGGATATCTATGAGAGGGTGCACGCAGACGGGGCGTTTAATGCGTCTGCCATCGTGCCGAATGATCATTGGGCGGTACTGGGGGCATCAATGCAGAAATATCTTGCAGACAGGAGCGATAGGAAGGAATTGATGAAAGATATTCAGAAATACTGGGATGAGCAGGAATAAGATGGAGGGAAGAGCTATGAGAAACAAAAATGGAGGAAAAGACTTCTGTATGTTTGCACTGCCGGGAATGTTTTGTTTTTTCGCAGTGGTAATCATACCGTTTATCTACGGTGTCTATCTGACGCTTACAGACTGGAACGGTGTGGCAAAGGTGAAAAACTTTGTAGGCTTTAAAAACTTTGGCGGAGTTATGAAGGATACGCAGTTCTGGACATCCCTGCTGCTGACCTTTAAATACGTGATTTTCGTAGTTATTATCGTAAATGTGCTTGCGTTTGCCATTGCATACCTGCTGACACGCGGGATGAAGGGTCAGAACTTTTTCCGCGCCGGTTTCTTTACGCCTAACCTGATCGGCGGTATTGTTCTTGGATATATCTGGCAGTTTGTATTCTCCAGGGTATTTGTAAGCATTGGGGAATCTACCGGCTGGAAACTGTTCGAGGTGTCATGGCTGTCCGATCCCACCAATGCGTTTATAGCGCTTGTAGTAGTATCGGTATGGCAGCTGTCCGGCTATATGATCCTGATCTATGTGGCAGGGTTCATGGGACTGAGCGAGGATGTCATGGAGGCGGCAAGTATAGACGGGGCATCCGGGTGGGTAAAACTGAAAAGTATTATCATGCCGCTGATGATGTCTTCTGTGACGATCTGCTTATTCCTGACGCTGTCCAGAGCATTTATGGTATACGATGTCAATCTGTCGCTGACAGCCGGGGCGCCGTACGGGACAACTGAGATGGCGGCTATGCATGTGTATGAGAAAGCATTTACATCCAGGCAGTTTGGCGTGGGCCAGGCAGAAGCTCTGATCTTGTTCATCATTGTTGCGGTTATCAGTGGAGTTCAGGTATACATGACTAAGAAACAGGAGGTAGAGGCATAATGAAACAAACAGTAGTTGGCGGAACGAAGAGAAAAGTTACAAATGCACTGGCTATGGCAGGACTCATCATTATATTTATAGCGTATATGTTTCCTTTCCTGATGGTAGTCATCAACTCTCTGAAGCAGAAGAGAGACATTATTAAGAGCCCTTTTTCGTGGCTGTATACCATTAAGGGGCTGTCCTTTGACAATTTCACAAAAGCATTTACCCAGATGGATTTCCTGAATGCTTTCAAGAATTCACTGATCGTAACCGTGTCGGCCACGGTGCTGGTAACCTTGCTTGCTGCAATGCTTGCCTACTATATCGTACGGCATAACAACGGAATTTCCAAGCTTACGTTTGCCCTGATGGTGGCATCTATGATCATTCCGTTCCAGGCTATCATGATTCCGCTCGTAAGTATCTACGGCGGCACGCTCAACGTATTGAATCACCGGCTGACGCTGATTTTCATGCATACAGGATTTTCTATGGCAATGTCGGTGTTTATGTTCCATGGCTTTATCAAGGGAAATGTACCCATTGCTCTGGAGGAGGCGGCTTACATCGATGGGTGTACCCATTCCCAGACATTTTTCAAAATTGTGCTTCCGCTTTTAAAGCCTATCATCTCGACGATGGTGATCCTGAATTCTCTGGCATTCTGGAATGACTTCCTTCTTCCGTCGCTGGTGCTGACGGACAAGAAGCTTCTGACGCTGCCGCTGTCAACCTACAGCTTTTACGGTACATACTCGGCAGATTACGGCACGATCATGGCAGGACTTCTGCTGTGCGTGATCCCGATCCTGGTTCTGTATGTCATCCTTCAGAAACAGATTATCGGCGGTGTAGTTGCAGGCGCGGTGAAATAACAGGGATACTTGGACAGAGCGCGGAAGCAGACGATTTATTCAGAGTTTTGATTTAAGATTTCTTAAGAAAGGGGGTATTGAAAAATGCCCTCTTTTTTAATACAATGCACGTAGACGTTTATGTCAGGTGAAAACAAATCTATATTTAAGTAAGATGGAGAGCATAAAATATGATAAAAGACACACTTCACCTAAGAGCTCCGGGAAACTGGATCAATGATCCGAATGGATTTATTTATTACAAAGGAAAATATCATCTTTTTTATCAGTATTTCCCCTATGCGCCTATATGGGGGACGATGCACTGGGGGCATGCGGTCAGCGAAGACTTGGTGCATTGGGAGCATCAGGGAATTGCGCTTTTTCCCTCGAAGGAATATGACCGGAACGGTGTTTTTTCGGGGAGTGCCATTGAGGTGGACGGAAAGCTGTACCTGTATTATTCGGCTGTTCAGTATCTTAGGCCGGATCCGGAAAATATTCATCAGACCCTTGGGGACAGCTACCTTACCAGTCAGGCAATGCTGGTCTCAGAGGACGGGACGCATTTTGATAACTGGAACAATAAGAGCCAGATTATCCCGGTTATTGCGGACTGCGCGTTTGGAGATGCCAAGGATACCAGAGACCCTAAGGTGTGGAAGGACGGCAGCGATTACTATATGATCCTGGGAAGCACCTGGTACAAGGAACAGGGAAGGGTGCTGTTCTATACGAGTAAGGACGGCCGGAACTGGAAATACAGGAACCAGTGCAGGATTCAGGGAATGGGAAGTATTATGGAGTGTCCGGACCTGTTCTGCGTGGACGGACAATATATATTTGTGGGCTCCCCTATGGAAATTATAAATGACGGGACAGATTACAGCGCCCACGCGATCTGGGCCAGGGCAGATTTTAACCGGAAGACTTGTATGCTTGAACTGCCGGGCAGTTACCAGTATATAGATTACGGACTTGATTTCTATGCGCCGCAGACGACTCTTGACAGTGAGGGCAGAAGAGTGATCATCGGCTGGATGCGTATGCCGGAGGCCGTGGAGGAGAGCGGCGACGGCAGAGGGCCGTGGAATGGGATGATGAGTACCCCGAGGCTTGTAGAAAGTGGGGTAGGGCACATTTATTTCCCGGTTCACCCGTCGGTAGATGCCTGCTATACAAGAGATGTGACAGGAGAACGGGAGAGCAGGACACATATTGCCGCAGCCGGATCCCCGTACCGAATCAAAGCCCGCCTGCAGGAAGGGCAGGAGCTGGATATCGGAGGATACCGGATCTGGATGGAAAAAGGCGCAATAAAAACGGACAGGAGCCGGGTGTTCGGCAACAGAAAGAATCACCGGCTGACAGCAGAGACTCCGGAAGTAGGAGGAGACTGCAGGCTGGATATCTTTGTAGATGTGAACTTGATTGAGATATTTATAAATAACGGAGAATATGTTATCAGCCATGTGGTGTATGGGCTCGGAAACTCTGTGAAAGGAATGATTGACGGGATTTTTGCAGAAAACATGCCAAAAAGCGGTGAGGTGAAGGTTTGAGAATATTAGTGGTTGAAGATGAGAAAAAAATAGCAGACGGCCTGGAAGCCATCCTCCGCCGGGAAGGCTACGAAGTGGATACTGTTTATGACGGCCGGAACGGACTTGATTATATGCTGAGCAGTATTTATGATCTTGTCCTGCTGGATGTGATGCTGCCTAAGGTAAACGGTCTGGATGTGTTAAAGGCGGCAAGAGGTGAAGGTATCTCTGTCCCCGTTATCATTCTCACAGCCCGGTCTCAGACAGAGGATAAGATCCTCGGGCTGGACGGGGGCGCCGACGATTATCTGACGAAGCCGTTTGACGCGGCAGAACTTCTGGCGAGAATCAGGGCGAGGACAAGGGTAAGTTCAGGGGTGAATCAGGACAGGATTGCTGCCGGGGACATCTGGCTGGAAAAGTCTACCCAGAGACTGGGCGGCAAATCCAACAGTGTGAAGCTGGGGAATAAGGAGTTTCAGCTATTGGAATGCCTGATGATCAATAAGAACCAGATTCTGCCGCGGGATCTGCTGATCATGAAAGTGTGGGGGCCTCTGGAAGCGGCAGAATACAATAATCTGGAAGTTTATATATCCTTTCTCAGAAAAAAGCTCCGGTTTGTGAAAGCATCTGTGGAAATCGTGACAACGAAAGGGGTGGGATATTCCCTGGAGGAAAATAAAAATGGTTAAGACACTCCGCAGGAAATTTATTTTTGTTACGATGGGCCTCATGATTTCCGTATTTGGTGTTCTGTCCATCATCAACTATCTCTATAATGATTACTGGGACAGCCTGAGCACACTGCAGATGCTGGAGTGGCTTGTGGACGGAGAACTGTCTCTGGGGTTTCAGCAAGGGGACGGCGAGCAGGGGGAGGAACCCAATTACGGAAACGCGGTCTACGCAGTAACGCTCGACAGTAAAAATACAATTCTGAATATCTACTCTGTGACCGGTAAGACCGAGGAAAGCATTCCGGAATCAGTGATAAAAAATATATGCGATAACGATCCGGAAGAGTGGAGCTGGTTTTCTTATATCTATGTTTTCCGGGAGACGCAGGACGGGCACAGAATCTTATTTGTCACGGACAGCGCTTACCAGAGCAAGGGCGGGATCAAGATCATCCTGCAGCTTTTGTTGATCCTTGGGGCAGTGCTGCTTCTGTTTGCGGTGAGTTACTTTTTATCCCGGTTTGTTACCAGGCCGGCCGAGGCGGCTCTTCAGAGAGAGAAGCAATTTGTATCTGATGCAAGTCATGAGCTGAAGACGCCGGTGGGAGCCATCAGTATCAATGCACAGGCCCTTAAGGGGGAGATTGGGGATAATAAGCATTTGATGCATATTTTATCGGAGACAAAAAGGATGGATCAGATGATCCACAGGCTGCTGACACTTTCTTATCTTGAGGAAGGAGAGGTGCAGCTGAAAAAAATGAGATTTTCTCTTTCTGACTGCGTGGAGGAAATGGCATTGACTTATGACAGCGTGGCTTTTGAAAAAAACATTTCTTTTGTTTATGAGATTGAAGAGGGCGTCTTCTATGAAGGAAATGATGAGGAGATCAGGCAGCTGACTGCTATCCTGCTTGACAATGCCATAAAGCATACACCCAGGTCCGGGCAGCTGGCACTTGCCCTCCGCCTGAGAAACGGCCGCCCGGAAATATCGGTATATAATACGGGAGCCGGAATCTCGCAGGAAGATATTCCCTATATTTTTGACAGATTTTATTCCACAGAAGAATCCAGAACCAGTGATGCCGGAAGCTTCGGGCTCGGCCTTGCGATTGCAAAGTCCATTACAGAGCGGCACGGCGGCACAATTTCTGTAGACAGTGAATTTGGACGGAATGCCTGCTTTATAGTAAAGCTTTAGTTTTGCCCGTAATTTTTTCAAGGTTAATTTAAGGCCAGTCATTTATTTTATGAGAGAGATGTGTTAAAATCTCTTTTTGGAAGGATTAAGAGGTTTTATAATTAAAATTTTTGGGAAAAAACACAGAGCAAGGAGGAAGTAATGCCGGAAAAGCAGGCAGACAGATGGAAAAAATGGATGACGGCAGGGCTGATGGTGTTATGTCTGGCATTTACGGCAGTTTTGTTTAAAGCTTATCTTGACGGGAAATTCGACTCTGTCGAGACACTGCAGGAGTACATTGCAGGCTTTGGATTGATGGCGCCGCTCATTTTGGTAGTAATACAGGCGGCCCAGGTGGTGCTGCCGGTACTGCCCGGTTTTTTCGGGTGTATCGTCGGGGCAATCCTGTTTGGATGGATGGGAGGGTTCTGGTGCAATTATATCGGCATTTCTGCAGGCTCTATGATCGCATTCCTGCTTGCGCGAAAATATGGGAGTGAGCTTGTCGGAAAAATGTTTCCGGGTAAAAAGTATGAGAAGTGGTCGAAATGGATGGCGGACAGTAAGTCTTACACAGCAGTGCTGTTCCTTGGCATGGTGCTTCCGCTGTTTCCGGACGATTTTTTTTGTTATTTTACCGGGCTGACAAAGATGAGCACCCGCAAATTTGCCGCGATTATTGTTTTTGGGAAGCCATGGTGCATCCTGGTCTACAGTATTGTATTTTCGGCGGCGGCGTCCTGATAAAATGAATGAATATACGGATAGGGTGGCAGGTTTCATATAAGCCTGCATGGGGATGAAAAGAGAAAGGTGGATAAAAAAGATGGGAGAAAAGAAGAGATTGTGCGGCTATTATAATTATACAGTGGTATTGACGTATCTGGGGATGCTGTCAGGCTTTACCGGTATTGTGTTTGCAACGGAAGGGCAGCTTCGTAAAGCTATGATCTGTCTTATGATAGCAGGTATCTGTGATATGTTTGACGGCACGGTGGCCGCTACAAAGCAGCGGGATGACATGGAGAAACGGTTTGGGGTTCAGATAGATTCCCTGAGTGATCTGATCTGCTTTGGCGTTTTTCCGGCTTTGTTTACTTATCAGATCGGACAGAAAAGCTATCTGGCGTTTTTGTCGGCATGCTTCTATGTGCTGTGCGCGCTGATCCGGCTGGCATATTTTAATGTTCTGGAAGAAGAGCGGCAGCAGGCGGAGACAGGAAAAAGGAAATGGTATCTGGGACTTCCGGTGACATCAATCGCGCTGATTCTGCCGGCATTCTTTGTGCTGGGGAATCGTTTTGCGCTGGATGCTGGAACACTGTTTGCCTTCCTGCTGATCATTGTTGCAGTTGCATTTATTTCTCCGGTCCGGATTAAGAAGCCATATCTTGTCGGGAAAATAGGAATTGTATTTACCGGAGTAGTAGAACTTATTGTTCTTTTGATGGGAATGGGGCTTGAAGTATGAGAAAAGAAACACTGACAATTAGATTTTTGTACGGAACGATAATCGGGCGGGCAGTTTTGAAAATACTGACCCGGCCGTTTCTTTCGAGGTATGTCGGAATATTTTTGAATTCAGGGCTTTCCCGGTGGATGGTGCCGTTGTTCATTAAAAAGCACCATATTGATATGACCGGATGCGAAAAAAAGAAATATACCTCTTTCAATGACTTTTTTACGAGGAGAAGACGCGTAGAACGGACAGACATTACGCCGGATCATCTGATCAGCCCGTGCGACGGATATTTGAGTGTATATCCGGTAGATAAGGATCAGTCATGGAGGATCAAGCACGTAGAATACAATCTGGAAGATTTGCTTGGGAGCCGTGAACTGGCAGAACGGTTTTGCGGCGGAACCTGCCTGATCTTCCGGCTGACACCTCAGAATTATCACAGGTATTGTTATGTCTGCAGCGGCGACAGGGGGATATCCAGGTCTATCCGGGGAAGACTTCATTGTGTGCGTCCGGCTGCTTATACCTCCCGCCCGGTTTTCGTGGAGAACAGCAGAGAATACTTAGAGATCCGCACTCAGCAGTTCGGGGATATGATCCAGATGGAGATCGGTGCGCTGCTTGTAGGTAAAATTCATAACTATCACCGAAAGGGAAGGATCCATCAGGGGATAGAAAAAGGATATTTTGAATTCGGAGGCTCTACCATACTGGTGCTGGTGCAGGAGGGCAGAGTAAACATTGATTGCCGGATTGTGCAGAATATGAAGCGCGGTGCAGAGACAAAAGTGCGGCTTGGCGAAATGGTGGGAGAGCTGCATTAAGATCTTATGCAGGGCAGAGAAATGTGTCACAGTTACAGCCGCCGGGAACTTCCGGGCCCGGGGTGCAGCTGTGACATGATCTTCTTGTCCGCTGAGGGTATCCTCGTCTGTGATTATTGTGCCTCGTAAACAGCCTTGGCGTCACGGATAAGCCTGTCAAACTTATCTGCCTGCCATGCGGCGCGTCCGGTAAAGAGGCCGTCGATGGAGGGCTGTACGATCAGCTCATTGGCATTGCCGGGGTTCACGCTTCCGCCGTAGAGGACGGGAATATCTTTTGCTGCTTCGCCGAAGATTTCAGCCAGGCAGGCCTTGATGACCTTGTGCATTTCCTCTGCATAGCCGGCGGAGGCCGGAGTTCCGTTTACACCGATGGACCATACCGGTTCGTATGCGACCCAGATGTTTTTGGCCTGTGATACGGGCACATTGTGAAAACCAATTTTGAGCTGTGTGCGGAGAACCTCTGAGCTGATGCCGAACTCTTTCTCCTGTGCAGTTTCACCGATACATAGTAAGGTAGTAAAGCCGTGGTTCAGTGCGGCTTTTACTTTTTTATTTTCTTCGATATCTGTCTCGCCGAAAACATGCCTTCTCTCAGAGTGCCCGATCATAACAAGATCAAGTCCCAATTCTTTCAGCATCACAGGAGAGATCTCTCCTGTAAACTGTCCTTCATCTTCCCAGCACATATTCTGTGCGCCTAATTTCACATATTTGCGGTCAACCTTCCGGGTTGCGCTCTCCAGAGTAGTATAAGACGGGATAATAAATAATTCAATCTCGTCGCGGCTGATGTCTTTTGTGTTATCTACAAGAGCATTCAGGTAATCCACAGTATCTTTTATGGTCTTATACATTTTCAGATTGCTTCCAAAATATAACTTCTTGCTCATATTTTCCTCCTTAGCGTTACAGGGACAAAATGTGTCTGCCCTGCTATTTTTGATATCATTATACTCCTGATACATTTAAAACGCAACTTTAAAACGACAAAAAAATAACAAAACGAAAAAACGAAAGTAAACGAAAAAAATAAAGCTTAAAATGGGATAATGTGCACAAAAATCAGGACTTTATAATATATAAATGTACTGAAATTACAAAAAGGGATTGAAAAACAGAAGGAAACATAATAAAATATAACCAATAAAGAAAATAAAACGAAAACATAAACGAAAACAAAAAGAAAGGAATGGAAAAATGAGCGAGAAATTCAGACCAGTAACAGCAATTACAATGGGAGACCCGGCAGGGATCGGGCCGGAAATCGTAGTAGGAACGATGCTGTCAGAAGAGATTCACAACTGCTGCAGGCCGTTCGTGATCGGAAGTCAGGCAATTATGGAAAGAGCGGCAAAGGTATTGGGGAAGGAGCTGAACTACAATCAGATCTCAGATCCTGCAGAGGCAAAATATGAATATGGAACGATTGATATTCTGGAAACCGGAAATTATGATGTGGCTTCTATCGAATGGGGGAAGGAGCAGAAGCTTGCAGGGCAGATGGCTGTTGACTGGATCATGAAGTCCATTGAGCTTGGGATGGCAAAAAAGGTGGACGCAGTATCTACCTCACCGATACATAAAGGGGCGATCAAGCTGGTAGGAGTAAAGGAACCGGGACATACAGAAATCTATCAGAATGTTACGAATTCTCCGTATGCCCTTACGATGTTTTCCTGCCACAAGCTGCGGGTGTTTTTTGTAAGCCGCCACATGTCTCTGGTAGATGCCTGTCATTATGCTACGAAGGATGTGATTCTGGAAAATGTAGTAAATATTGACAAAGAGCTTCGCAAGGTGGGGATCGAGCATCCGTTGATTGCAGTTGCGGGACTGAATCCGCACAACGGAGATAACGGTCTTTTCGGCACAGAGGAGCTTACGGATATCGGGCCGGCCGTAGAAGCTGCAAAACAAAAGGGGATCAATGCAGTGGGACCGTGCCCTGCAGACTCTGTGTTCAACATCGGAAAGTCCGGAAAATTTGATGCAATTCTTTCTCTGTATCACGACCAGGGGCACATTGCATGCAAAACTCTTGATTTTGAAAAGTCTGTGACTCTGACCTTCGGCCTGCCGTTCATCAGGAGTTCGGTGGATCATGGAACTGCATTTGACATTGCGGGTAAGGGAATCGCAGGATGTATCAGCCTGATCGAGTCTACGAAGGTAGTTGCTGAGTATGCGGCAAAGCAGCATGAAAGGGAAGCATAGAATGACATAGAAAGTGAGGGAAAGATATGCCACTTATAGGAACTGTAGCAGATGACCTGACCGGTGCTACAACAACCGGTGTATTGCTGGCAAGAAGCAAGGCGAGGACGGCCGTGTTCTTTAATGTAGAGGCTGCATCAAACGCAGAAGCAGTGGAGGAACTGGATGCGATCATTATCAGCAGCAACAGCCGTCCGCTCCCGGCTAATGAGGCGTACGACAAGGTTAAGGATGCTACGATCGCACTGAAAAACATGGGCGTCAAATATTATCAGAAGCGTACGGATACTACTATGCGCGGCGGGATCGGAGTGGAGATTGATGCCATGCTGGATCAGCTCAGTGAAGAGGCCGTTGCCGTTGTAGTTCCGGCTATGCCCCAGTCCAGAAGGATTCTGGTGGGCGGGTATTCCGTCATAGACGGGGTCGCGCTGATCAATACGCCGGTGGCACAGGATGTGAGGACGCCGGTAAAGGAAAATTATATTCCGAGGCTTCTGGCCGGACAGACGAGAAGGAAGGTGGGTCTGGTCACACTGGATAAGGTGCTGGCAGGGGACGAGGTGATTAAGGAGGCGCTCGCAGAGCAGAGAGCGGCAGGCTGCCAGGTGATCGTTGCAGACGCCATAACGCTGGAGGATGTTGAAAATATTGCCCAGGCGTGCATTGCTCTGGGCTGGGATGTAGTCACGGTGGATCCGGGCCCGTTTACCGCCAAGATGGCTTATCACAGGAGCCTGATCGGGGTGGAGGAGCCTAACCTTCCGCCGGAAGCAGAGGAAGCAGGCAAAACGGTTCTGATAGCCGCAGGGAGTGCAACGCCGGTGACAAAAAAACAGATGGAGGTTCTCTGCGAGGATTCCAGGCATGTGCGGATCAGTGTGGATCCGTTGTCTATGATCGAAGGCGGGACAACAGCGCTTGAAGAGGTTGAAAAGGCTGTACATAAAGCATTGGAATATCTGGAGTCGGGCAGCCGGCCAAGAGCGATCCTCTTTGAGACGGCTCTTCACGGGGAGCTTTTGAACTTGAGCGAGGAAGACAATAAGAGGCATTATGCACACGGTATGAGTGCGGACAGGATTAATGCAGGGCTTGGGATGATTATTTCCAGAGTGCTGGAACAGACGGGAAGAGACAGGATCGCAGGACTTTATACGACCGGCGGAGATACGATGGTAAATGTATGCCGTCAGCTGGGAGTAGAATGTATCGAAGTGCTGGATTATGTTATCCCGCAGACAGACATCGGCCGTCTGGTGGGAAGCTACGACGGACTTCCGGTAGTAGGAAAAGGCGGCCTTACCGGAAATGACCATACAGCGTGCGATATTGTTGACCGGTTGTTCCGAGAATCGGAAAGAACTCTGATCCGTAAGTGATAGTTATAAAAAAAATAAAAGGAGAGAAAGAAAATGAGCGAAGAAAAGAAAGTAGTGTCAGACGGACGAAAAGATATGGATATTCTTAATAAAATGAAAAATCTTCCGGGCGGCCTGGTAATCATCCCGCTGGTAATTGCGGTTGTACTTGCAACATTTGTTCCGCAGGTATTCCAGATCGGAGGCTATGTAACTGCATTGTTCTATGAAGGGAATTCCTGTATGATGGGATTCTTCCTGATTGTCTGCGGCTCTATGATCGATATAAAACAGGTAGGCATGCCACTGTACAAGGGCGTGATCATGACCGGTTCCAAGTTCCTTCTCGGCGTAATTCTTGGCCTTATTGTAGGTAAAATCTGCGGGCCTGCGGGATTTCTCGGGATTGCACCATTTGTACTGATTGCAGCGATCACAAATTCCAATGGTTCTCTGTACATTTCTCTGTCCTCTCAGTTTGGAAATGCTACAGATACAGGGGCTATCTCCATCCTGTCCCTGAATGACGGACCGTTCTTTACACTGGTGGCGCTTGGAGCCACGGGGCTTGCCAATATCCCGATTATGTCGCTGGTTGCAGTATTAGTACCGCTGCTGATAGGCTTTATCTGGGGAAACCTTGACAAAGGATTCCGTGATGCCTGCAGGAATGCACAGCCGATTGTAACATTTTTCATGACGATTTCAATCGGGGCCAAGACAGATGTTAAGACCATCCTGACGGCAGGAGCTTCCGGCATTGTGCTTGGACTGATATCCGCGGCAACAGCAGTCTTGTTTTTCTTTATTATCAACCTGCTGCTTCCGAAGAAGGAGAGGAACGCCATGGGAGCTGCAATTGGAACGACGGCTTTGAATTCCGCTATGACTCCGGCCGCAGTAGCCGAGGCTGATCCGACGATGGAGGAATTTGTGCCGATGGCGACTGCACAGTGTGCGACTGCCTCTATCATTACACTGTTCCTGTGCCCGTTTATTACAGCTGCATTTGACAAATATATGCAGAAAAGACAGAAAGGGATCTACAGTCCGGAGGGATGGGCTCACAGCAAGGCAGTATAGCACAGTTTAAGACATCTGTTGTATCAATACACAGTCCTTTTATATGTCAGAGTATAAAAGGACTTTTCTGGAAAAAAGGTTTAACAGGAGGTTTAAGATGATGAATAAGATGACCGTACACATGACAAAGGAGACTTTATATGATTTTCTGCTGTTTCACGCCTATTCCAAATTCAGCGGGTTTCTGATCAATATCCTTGGACTCGCCATAGCATTTATGGGGATCCTCCTGTATATTACGGACCGGACAAATGCATTTGGGGTGTGTCTTTACCTTGCGGCGGCCCTTGTTTTTCTTGCAAGCACGCCGCTTCAGCTGAAAATCAGGGCAAAAAAGCAGGTTCTGGTAAACGAAGAATACTGTAATCCGGTGGAGTATACATTTTCAGAGGAGGAAATCCGTGTGGAGTGCGGGGGAAAAGAACGATCCTACCAGTGGGAGGAGATCGGGCGTGCGGTAGTGACTCCGAAAACCATTGGCATCTATTATGGAAAAGAACAGGCTATGATCCTTCCAAAGCAGGATTTTGGTGAACAGTTTGCGCCCATTTTCAAATTAATTGCAGCCAGGCTCGGACAGAGCAGGGTGAGGATGCGCTAAGGAGATGTGCCCGGCGGCGGAAACGCACTCTGATGTCTGTGAATCATAAGGACTGCCCACATGCTTGACAATCATGGAAAAAAGTGTAAACATATGGTTATCAGAGTTAGTTAAGGTGGTAGTAGTCATGGAAGAGCGCAGGCGGGCAATTTTACAAGAATTAAATGAAAAAGGACGGGTTCGGGTGGCAGATCTCAGCAGAAGGTTTGGCTGCTCAGAGGTTACCATCCGTAATGATATTAAAAATATGGATACTGAAGGGATGCTGAAGCGTATTCACGGCGGGGCGGTCAGGCTTGAAGAGGAAACAGAGAGAAAATATCAGGCAGAGAGTATATACAGACATACGGAACGTAAAAAGCAGATTGCAGCCTGTGCATATGAATTTATTATGGACAGGGATACGATTATTATAGATGATGCGTCCAGCAGCTTTTATCTGGCGCTTCATATCAGACAGCATCCGGAGAAGAGACTGGCGGTGGTGACGAATTCGCTGCTGGTGGGGAATGAACTGGCAGGTGTAAGTCATGTAGAGCTCTATATGGTGGGGGGTCATGTGGGAGGACATCTGGCGGCTACCATGGGGGATGCGGCGCTCCAGAATATGGAGCAGTTTCATGTAGATAAAGCGTTTATCGGTGTGCACAGCATTAATTTCGAGGTGGGGCTTACCTCCATTGCGACTCCGCAGATGCAAGTAAAAAGAGCGATCCTGAAGGTGGCGCAGGAGGTATATGTGCTGGCAGACAGCAGCAAATTCGGCGGCGGATACCTTTCGGTTATCTGTCCGATCCACGATGTGCATAAGATCATTACCGACGGCGAGGCGGGCCGAGATGTGATAAAAAAGGCACAGGAGATGGGGATATCACTGGTTTTGGCAAGATAGCATCCGGTACGGTTTAAAGACAGCGGCATCGGTTATACTTTCGGCAGAGAAAAAATGAACTCCGTGCCGACGCCTTCCGTGCTGACGACATTGATGTTTTCACCGTGGGCCTGGATGGCTTCTTTGACAATGGCAAGACCGAGGCCGGTGCCCTTTTTGTCCTTGCCCCGGGAGAGATCTGTCTTATAGAAGCGCTCCCATATTTTGTTCAGTGCATTTCTGGGAATTCCGATCCCGTAATCCTTGACAGAGATATAGACTTTATCTCCCCGGTTAGTAGTCTCGATCGTAATATCTGATTCGCTGTCGCTGAATTTGATGGCATTGTCCAGCAGGTTATACAGAACCTGCTGGATTTTTCGTTTGTCGGCAATCACTTCCAAATGCTTTGTTGCGAAAATAAGTTCAAAAGATATTTTTTTCTGGGTACAGATTCCTTCAAAGGAAGCGGCTACATTTTTTATGATCTCATGGATATCAAAGGCCGACTTATCTAAAAGAAGGTTCTTGGTATCGAATTCATTCAGAGTCAGGAGGTCATGAGTAAGGTCTGTCAGGCGTTCTGTCTCAAATAAAATGATTTTCAGGTATTTTTCCTGCATTTCCGGCGGAATCGTACCGTCAGCCATGGCTTCTACGTAGCCCTTGATGGAAGTTAAGGGAGAACGGAAGTCGTGGGAAACATTTGCGACAAATTTCTTCTGGTAGTCCTCCATGTCCCGGAGCTGGGAGGACATATAATTAAGAGAGGCTGACAGGTAACCCATCTCATCCTCCGTATTGACCGGTATTTCGTATTCCAGGTTGCCGGAGGCATACTGCTTGGCCGCCTCTGTAATCTTGCTCAGGGGACGGTATACGAAGAAGCGGAAAGCCAGCAGGATCATAAAAGAGAGAAGATAGATTACAACCAGGGAAATATATGCACTGTGCATGAGAATATCCTGGATCTGCGTGATATCGTTCATGCTTTTATGAATCAGAAGGTAGCCCTTGGACGAGTAGTCATATACGACAGGTGCAAGGACGGTGATGACATCCTCACTGAAATAACCGTGGTAATCTCCGGTCATATATCGGCTGCTTCCGATCTCCGCAGGGTTGAAGTCTGTGATTTTGTGAGGCGCCGGCGAAAAATTGTCGGACTGGGCGGAGGTGATCATGACTCCGTCACGGTCTACAAACCAGACAGCGGCATTCAAGTGTATTTCAATGCCGGTCAGCTGGGTACGGACATCATTCAGAGATATCTGCTCTGAGAAAAACTGGGGCAGATAGTTGGTTGCCACCATATTGGCTTCCCGGTAGACCGAAGAAGATACGTTTCGGATGAGAGGCGCAGAAACCAGGCCGGAGCCCAGTGTAGCTACGGTAAATATGCTCAAAAAGCCGAATATAATATATACGATCACAAATTTCAGATACAGTGTACTTTTCATAGATTTTCTTTTTGCCTTATTTTACTTCAAATTTATAGCCGATCCCCCACACAGTGCCAAGTCCCCAGGTGGAGTGATCCTTGATCTTTTCCCGGATCCGCTTAATATGCACGTCCACCGTCCGGGTATCTCCGATGTACTCATATCCCCAGATCTGGTCCAGGAGCTGTTCTCTTGTAAATACCTGGTTGGGTGAAGAGGCAAGGAAATATAAAAGTTCCAGTTCCTTGGGCGGCATCTCTACATTCTGGCCGTCTACAACTACAGAGTAGTTGGTCAGGTTAATGGTAATGCCGGGGTATTCCACGCATTTGCCCTTGTCGGCATTTGCAGACTCGGACTTCGGTACGGCCTGATAGCGGCGCAGAACGGCTTTGACCCTTGCCACCAGTTCCTTGGAATCAAAGGGTTTCATAATGTAATCATCTGCGCCCAGCTCAAGCCCCAGTACCTTGTCGAATACCTCGCCCTTGGCGGAGAGCATGATGATCGGGGTGTTGGAGCGGGTACGGATCTCACGGCAGACCTGATATCCGTCGATACCCGGGAGCATCAGATCTAAGAGTACGAGGTTGGGCTGGTAGCTGTCAAAGGCAACCAGGGCCTCCTCCCCGTCATGAACCATTGCCGTGTCGAAGCATTCCTTTGTAAGATACAGAGAGACAAGCTCTGCAATATTTTCATCGTCGTCTACGATTAAGATTTTTTGTTTGTTTACCATAGTAGTTCTCCTCATGTTCCGGTTATTTTAATTCTGCGATGGTTACTCCTGCATCTCCCTCGCCAAAGGCTCCGAGCCGGAAGGATTTGACATGTTTTTGCCTTCGCAGGAATTGATGGATGCCGTTTCTTAAGGCTCCGGTTCCCTTGCCGTGTACAATGCGTACCGAACTTAGATGGGCAAGACTTGCGTCGTCCAGATACTTATCCAGTTCTGCGATGGCCTCGTCTACCGTTTTCCCAAGCAGATTGATCTCAGGCCCTACAGACAGAGATTTGTTCATCTTCAGCTTTCCCTTTCCGGTCTGACGGCCGGTCTTCTGCAGGTAGGAGGGCTTTTCGTCAATGATCTCAAGGTCGGAGATATTTACCTGAGAGCGCAGAATACCCATCTGTACGGTCAGATTTCCCCGGTTGTCCGGCAGGGATGCAACGGTGCCGTTCAGATTCATGCTGAGAACCTTCACGGATTCCCCCAGCCGGAAATCGGAAGGCTTATATTCTTTCTTTGGTTTTGCAGGTTCTTTTTTCATGCCGGAGCGGGCGGCCTCCATTTTTTTGCGGAGCCGTTCGCGCTCACGTTCCATGTCCGCCGCGGAAATATTTTCCTTGCCGAACTTGTGGAAATTACGGATCGTTTCGTCGGCGGTCTCTTTGGCTTCTGCAAGAATGGCGTGGGCTTTTTCGTTGGCCTGCATCAGGATGCGTTCTTTCTGTTCCTCCAGCCGCTTCTGCTTTTGCTGTGTCTCCTGCTTCAGCCGCTCGATCTCGCGCTTGTAGGAGGCAATCGTCTCCTGTTCTTTTTCTATGGTGCGTCGGCTGGCCTCAAGATCGGTCAGAATGTCCTCGAAGGATTCGTCCTGCTCACTTATCCGGGCCCGGGCGTCCTCTATAATATAATCAGGCAGCCCCAGCTTTCCGGCAATCGCAAATGCATTGCTCTTTCCGGGGATACCGATCAGAAGATGGTAGGTAGGGCGCAGAGTCTCTACATTGAATTCACAGGAAGCATTTTCCACACCTGGGGTGGAGAGGGCATATACTTTCAGTTCACTGTAATGGGTGGTAGCCATGGTCCGTATACCGCGCTCGTGCAGATGATTTAAAATGGAAATGGCAAGTGCAGCTCCTTCCGTAGGATCCGTCCCTGCTCCGAGTTCGTCAAAAAGCACCAGAGAATGTTCATCCACGTCATTTAAGAAGGAAACAATATTGGTCATGTGGGAAGAAAATGTACTCAGGCTTTGTTCAATGCTCTGCTCGTCTCCGATATCTGCATAGACATTATGGAATACAGATAATTCCGACCGGTCAAGAGCAGGGATATGAAGACCTGCCTGCCCCATCAGGGTAAACAGCCCCACCGTTTTTAAAGAAACCGTTTTTCCGCCGGTGTTCGGCCCGGTGACGATCAGGAGATCGAAGGCATCCCCGAGAGTCAGGGTAATAGGGACTACCGTGCGTTTATCCAGCAGGGGATGACGTCCTTCCCGGATATGGATGCGGCCTTCTGTATTAAAGACGGGAAGACTCCCGTTCATATCAATTGCCAGAGATCCCTTGGCAAAGATAAAATCCAGCTCCCGGAGAACAGTGTAATCTGTCTGGATATCCGGGATGTACTGAGCGGCATCCGCGCTTAAGCGGGCAAGGATTACCTGGATCTCATCCTGCTCTTTGCCGTACAGCTCTTTTAAATCATTATTCAGTTTGACGACTGCCATTGGTTCGATAAAAAGCGTAGAGCCGGTGGCAGACTGGTCATGGATCATGCCCTGTACCTGGCTTCTGTATTCGGCCTTAACAGGGATGCAGTAGCGGTCTCCTCGCATAGTAATGATAGCGTCTTGGAGATAGGAACGTAAGGAGCCGTTTACCATACCGGAAAGTGTGGCGTGGACTTTGTCATTGATCTGTCCCATGGAACGGCGGATGCACTTCAGCTCAGGACTTGCCTCGTCACTGATCTCGTCTTCCTCAAGGATGCATCTGCGGATCTCTGAAGTAAGTACAGAGACGGGATTCAGCTGAGAAAAATAAGGATCCAGACAATCTTCGTTTTCGTCCGGATGCTCGTGGCGCCCGTAAGCTTTCGCGCGCCCGGCGGCCTCTAAGAGTTTACAGATCCGAAGAAGTTCTCCGCTTCCTAAGGCTCCGCCGATCTCAAGGCGGCGCAGGGAATCACTTACCGGATTGCAGCCGCTGAAGGAGGGGCGTCCCTTTTTCACAATCCGTGTAAAGGCGGCGCCTGTCTGCTCCTGGGCAGTCCGGATATCGCTTAAGGAGATCATAGGCTTTAGTTTCTGGCACAAAGCCTTTCCGCTTGAGGAAGAGGCATGCCCTGTTAAGAGTTCGATTATTTTGTTGTATTCTAATTTTTCTAATGTTTTTTTATTCATATGCTTCACCTAGACCTATTCTAACCTATTTACCCGATAAAGAAAAGGATAAATATTGAACATTTGCAGGGGATACGGTATACTTATAAAGAAGGTCGTGAAGGAGAAAGGCTGCTTATGGAAGAGTACAAAGGTCCACAGGAAGAACCGGAATATACAGAAGAACCGGAAGAGTATTCTTTTTTACAGGAAGTTATTAAGGATGAGGCAGGCGGTGTAAGGAGTCTGAAGGCAAAGATCCTGCGCGTGATCGGGTTTGGATTTATCTTCGGAATCGTTGCAAGCGTTAGTTTTTGTGCGTTTATGCCATGGGCTGAGAAAAAATTCGAGAGCGACCCGGATGAGGTTACGATTCCCCGGGATGAGAAGAAAGAGCGTGAAGAGGAGACGGTAGCCGTTTCAGAGGAACCGATTTCACAGGAGATCAGCTACAGCCGGATGATCCGTTCGCTGAATTCCGTCTCGGCAGTTACACGCAGAAGTGTGGTAGAGGTGGCGGCAATTGTGCCCGGAGAAAAGGAAGCAGGGGAAGAGTGTCACAGGATTGCCGGTGTTGTAGTGGCAGATAACGGACAGGAACTCTTGATTCTCGGACAGATGTTTGCAGATAAAGAGATTGAAGGAATTCAGGCGGTGTTTTTCGACGGCTTTGCCTGTCAGGCGGCGGTGAAGATGAAAGATACGAATCTGCAGCTTTGCATCTATGCGGTAAAGCGCACAGATGTGGAGGAAGAGACGCTTTGCCAGGTTCAGGCGGTGCAGCTTGGAAGTTCTTTTAATGTAGATGTAGGAGATGTGGCCATTTTGCTCGGAAAGCCTTTCGGTCAGGAGGATGCAGTCGGTTACGGTATTGTGGAGTCCTGCGAGGAGTATGTGGAGCGTGCAGACGGCCGCTACGAGGTGCTGGGTGTAAATGCAGCCGGTTTCGGCGGAGGCAGCGGTATCATTGTAGATGCAGACGGCAAGGTGACCGGCCTGATCAGCCAGAGTGTTATGGATAATGGGAACAGCAGCCTGATCTATGGATATGCTATCTCCAATATCAAGGATATTATTGAATTCTTATCTAACGGCATAGGCGTGCCTTATATAGGAGTGTGCGGAACAGATGTAACAGACTCCATGGCAGAAGAGAGAGGGATCCCCAAAGGTGTGTATGTGAAAGAAGTGGAGGCAAATTCTCCGGCCATGGCAGCGGGGATTCAGAGCGGGGATATCATTACCCAGGTGGACGGGACAGGAGTCAATAGTTTTGACGTTTATCACAACATTTTAATGACCAAAAAGGGTGTACAGGTACTTAACCTCAAAGGATGCCGCCAGGGAGCCGGGGATGAGTATGTGGACATCGACTTTTCGGTGAACGTGGGGACGAAGAAGTAAAAACAGAGAGAAAGAGGCAGTAAGAGATATGAGATATATTAATACACTTGTTGAAGGTGAGACGATACGCAACATTTATTTGTGTAAGGGAAAGAGAAGCGCAGAGACCAGGAACGGGAAACCGTATGACAACCTGCTCCTTCAGGATAAGACAGGAACTCTGGACGGTAAAGTGTGGGATCCTAACTCCAGCGGGATAGCAGATTATAGTGAGATGGACTTCATCGAAGTATACGGGGAAGTCATCAGCTACAACAATAACCTGCAGCTTAATATCAGGCAGATCCGCAAGGCATATGAGGACGAGTTTGTGGCGGCAGATTATATGCCTACCAGTGAGAAAAGTACAGACGGAATGTATGAGGAACTGATGGGGTATGTGAGGGAGATCAAAAATACATACCTGCGTCAGATTGTAGAGTATTATTTTGTAAATGATGCAGAGTTCATCAAGACATTTAAAAATCACTCTGCAGCCAAGACCGTCCATCATGGTTTCGCCGGAGGACTTCTGGAGCATACACTCAGCGTAGTCAAGTTCTGCGAATATATGGCAGGGGCATATCCGATCCTGAACAGGGATCTGCTGTATGCAGCGGCGATCTGCCACGATATCGGCAAGATCAAAGAACTGTCAGCTTTCCCGGAAAATGATTATACGGATGACGGCCAGCTTCTGGGGCATATCGTGATCGGCGTCGAGATGATCGGCGATGCTGCGAGAAGCATCGAAGGGTGTCCGACAAGGCTGGTGAGTGAGCTTAAGCACTGCATTGTGGCACATCACGGAGAACTTGAATATGGCTCGCCGAAGAAGCCGGCTATCGCGGAGGCGCTGGCATTGAATTTTGCAGACTGCACGGATGCGAAGATGCAGACATTGACAGAGATATTTAAAGACAAGAACAGCAATGACTGGCTTGGGTATAATCGGATGTTTGAGTCGAATTTGAGGAAGACAGTAATATAAACATGTATATGGGGACGTAGTATTTTTCAAAAGTGCTACGTCCCAAATTAACTTTTGACCTGTACCTAAATGGGAGAAGAGGTATATTTATGCAGAAGAATGATATGGTTACAATTGAGATCAATGATATTGGAAATGCAGGGGAAGGTATTGGTAAAGTGGACGGTTATGCGCTGTTTGTCAAAGATGCTGTTATTGGAGACGTAGTGGAGTCCAAGGTTACCAAAGTGAAAAAGAATTATGGTTATGCACGGTTGGTGAATATTCTTTCGCCATCAAAATATCGTGTAAAAAAACCGGTGTGTCCGTTTGCCAGGAAGTGCGGCGGATGCCAGATTCAGGAGATGGAATACAGCAGGCAGCTTGCATTTAAAGAGGATAAGGTAAGGGGAAATCTTATCCGTATCGGGGGTGTACCGGCGGAGCTGCTTGACCGTGTGACGGAACCGATTGTAGGTATGGATGACCCGTTTCACTATAGGAATAAAGCACAATTTCCTATTGGAACGGACAAGTCTGGAAAGATTGTTGCGGGATTCTATGCGGGCAGAACCCACAGTATTATTCCGAATACAGATTGTGCACTGGGGGTGAAAGATAATAAAAGGATCCTTGAGTGTATCCTTGGATTTATGGAGGAATTCGGTGTTCAGGCATATGATGAGGAGAGGCATGAGGGTCTTGTACGCCATGTCTTGCTCCGGTATGGATTCCGGACAAAAGAGATTATGGTGTGTCTTGTGATAAATGGGAGTCGGATTCCTCATCAGGAGGTGCTGATTGAGCGTCTGAAGGAAATTCCGGGTATGACCAGCATCACTGCCAGTGTGAATCGGGAAAAAACGAATGTGATTATGGGAACAGAGATCAAACTGCTGTGGGGGCAGGGATATATTTTGGATTATATCGGACAGGTAAAGTATCAGATATCACCGCTTTCTTTCTATCAGGTAAATCCTGTCCAGACAGAGAAGTTATACAATCTGGTGATGGAATATGCTGATCTCAGCGGAAAAGAAACAGTGTGGGACCTGTACTGCGGAATCGGGACTATTTCTCTTTTTCTTGCGCAGAGGGCTAAGAAGGTGTATGGGGTGGAAATTGTGCCCCAGGCTATTGAAGATGCCAGGAATAATGCGCGGATTAATCATATTCAAAATGCGGAATTTTATGTAGGCAGGGCAGAGGAGGTTCTGCCGGAGCATTATAGAACCTATGGGGAGAAACATGGGGGAGAGTCCATGCGTGCGGATGTGATCGTGGTGGATCCGCCGAGGAAGGGTTGTGAGGAGTCACTGCTTCAGACAATGGTGGAAATGGAGCCGGAACGAATTGTGTATGTGAGCTGCGATTCTGCGACGTTGGCAAGGGATGTGAAGATTTTAAGAGAGAAGGGGTATGAGATTGAGAGAATGAGGATCGTGGATCAGTTTGCACATACGGTGCATGTTGAAACCATCGTGCTTCTTTCCCGTAAATAACCAGATCATGTTATCAATGTAAAAGCAGAATTCGGGGATAATGAGGACCGCGGATCAGACGGCAGCACAGAAGAAGGTGGAGCAATGGGAATTCAAGAATATTTATCTGATTTGTTAAATAATCAGTTAAGGGATATAAAATTCAGATATCGAGAGCAGATAGTAAATGACATTCAAAACAGGATGTGTTCTCTTCTGACCAGATGGGAACAGGAAGATTTTAGGAGAACTGTTTTGTTTGTGACGGATGAAGAAGCATTGTTCTATGAACCAATAGCGGCAGATGATGTTAGGAGATTCGTCGTAGCAACTGTTAGAAATAGTATGCTTGAGGTAGCCGCGAGTATTAATTGCAAGCAGTTTAAGATGCAGGAACCTTTATCAAATGAAACGATAAAAAGTATAACGTCAAATGCAATTAGCTATTTTAAACAATGCAAATTTGAAATCTTACAGAATGAGGCGGAAAATTAGAAACATGTTGATGTATATGGAGAAGCAATTCAAAAATATCCATTGGCATGGACAGTGTTAAAAAGGGCGGCACTTTCAAGTGATACGGTGGACGTGTTTGAAAAAATGTATGAAGTGAATTATGAGAATGCAGAAGATGAGTTTTTGGAAAATAAATGTATAGAGGTGATTTGTGACGGATATAGTTTAGAGTTTGATGATAATTTAAAAGAAGAATTAGGAAATGTAATGTCGGGCAGGCTAGATATATTATATGTGGATTGCTTTAAAGGACTGTCAAGAAATTTTGAAAAAGTTTTACATGTACTTCAAATTATTTTACAAAGTGGAAAGGCTTTTGTAACCTGCAATTATTATATCAGTAACGGGCGTATAGAGAAGCGAAGAAAAAATTTTAAGAGCATTTCATTGTCAAAAGGCCATGTTTGACAATGTAAGAAATCTAAACGGCTTACCGGCATTCTTTAAAAGTGTGTTAAGAGAAATGGTAGAAGGATTCTAAATTTAAAGATAAAGAGTAAAAGAAGTGACCTCAGACAGGGCAGGAATGATGCCGTATCCATGGTCGCTTCTTTTTTTTGTATAAATCTATTAAATAAGATAAACTTAAAATAAATTTGACAAATATATAATTCCATAATATTATACACGTGTAAAATAAATTAGAGGAGAATAAAATATGAGAAAATATTGGACAAAGAATATCGGGAAATTAATTACTGCGTTGCTCTTAGGGACTTGCGCGTCTGTGTTTTCGACGGGTGTCTCGATAATCCTTCAGGAAGTAATTGACGCTGCGGTTTCGAGAGAGGCAGAAGTATTCGTAAAATTATTTGTTTTTACCCTTGTATACATTTTGTTTTTATGCGTCATCAATTTTTTGAGTTCGCTGGTATCAAAATATTTAACAGAAAAGATGATTGAACAGTATAGAAAAGATGTATTTAGAGGGATTTTGCACCGGCATCCGACGTTATACTTTAAAGAGAATACATCAGATTATGTTTCGGCATTGACAAATGATATGAAACTGGTGGAAGAAAATTATATTGCAGCGTTGCTGCATACATTTGAGTTAGTGATTATGTTTGTTGTAACATTGGGATTACTTATATTTCTGAGCCCGGTCGTTACGGCGATTTTAGTCGTTACTCTTTTGCTTATGTTTTTGATTCCGGCAGGAATAGGCCGTATTCTTGAAAAAAGGCAGGACGCCGTATCAAAACAAATGTCAGTATTTACAGGAAAATTAAAAGAGCTGTTTTCGGGATATGAGGTTTTAAAAAGCTATCATCGTATAGAAAATGCAGTCTCGCGGTTTAATGATGAGAATGAAAAGGAAATTCATACGCGGTTTCAGGCGGCCAGATTGTTTGCTCTAAATGAAGGACTCTCAGATACGCTCTCTGTTTTGTCAGCAATTACTGTTGTTTTTGTAGCGGCGTACCTTGTGCTTGCAGGGCGCATTACAATGGGAACCTTGCTGGCTCTTGTACAACTCAGCAGTACCTTTATGGCGCCGGTGATTTTGATCATGCAGAATATTCCTAAGATTCAGAGTATGAAAGCAGTGATTACCCGCCTGAATCAATATTGTGAATGTAAGGACGATGGGGAGATGCAGAAAAATATGCCGACTTTTGAGCATAGTATTGAACTTCACAATTTGTCTTTTGCGTATGACGATCATACCACGCTGCTGTCGGATGTCAAATTAAAAATAGAAAAGGGCAAGAAATATGTGATCATGGGACAAAGTGGCTGCGGCAAAAGTACATTGATCAAGTTATTGCTGGGACATTTTGAAAATTACAATGGGGAAATATTTTATGACGGACAAGAATTACGAACATTAAATTCAGATAAAATCACATCTCTGTCAGCGGTTATTCATCAGAATGTTTATCTATTCAATGAAACTATCAGACAAAATATTCTTTTACACGAACAGTTTTCTGATCATGAACTTGTTGAAGCGTTAGAAAAAAGTGGTGTTGCCATGTTTGCTGACGATAAAGAGAATGGACTGGAACATGTTGTCGGTGAGAATGGCACGACTCTTTCAGGCGGCCAAAAACAAAGGATCACGGTTGCAAGAGCTTTGATCAGACATGCGCCGCTTCTGATCTTAGATGAAGGAACTTCAGCCCTTGACAAAGAAACGGCCTGTGAAATAGAACATCGTTTACTGGATGATAAAGAGATTACATTACTTACCATTACACACAATCCAAACAGTGATCTAATGGGGAAATATAATGAAATCTATTATATGGAGAACGGAAGGCTTGAAAAGAAATCAAAGACCGCTTATACTGGTTAGAAACAGATAACATAAATTAAAAGCAGATGATATGGTCGGAGGTGTATATCTTGAAGAATATTTATGAGGAAAAAAGGCTGAATCCAATTTTGGAAACATTAGGTCTCATCTACATGGCAAAGAATTTTGAAATTGTGAAAACAGATATTTTAGCCTCTTTGGAGGAAATGAATATAGACAGCAATCAATTTTATAAACAGCATCTGACATACTTGAAAGATTATGTTCATGATTTTGAGACAGTATATAGTGTAAACGCCGATGAAGACTTTTTCTTTGAGTATAACACGGAATTTTTTCTTACAGTTATTGAAATGGCAACGGAACTTTTTGAGTCGGGGGCAGGAACAGAACTGTTGGAAAAACAGCATATTCTATCCGTGATGAGCGGGTATCTGATTGAAGAAGAAAGTAATGGAGGAGCAGCTTTAGACACCCTGGAAGAATGGTTTGCCGCACTTTCAGTTTCTGAATATTCAGATGATACAAAATGGAGATTGCTGGAGCTGCTTCATAATCCCGTTGAAAAGTTTCAGCAGTTATTTGGAATATACAAAAGTAATCGGGCAGCTTTTGACTATGCCTATCAAAAAAATAAAAAGCATTTAGATAAGCTTCTTTCCGATGCGCCGGCAGAACCTTCAAAAGCAATACAAAATATTGTGGAGGAACTTCTCCCGGAGACGAAAAAGATTTATTTTACAGCAGTGGCTCCTCTTATAGAGCTGATAACACCGATGGCGGTCTTTCAGGGCGTTTTGGCGGACAAAGTAGTTTCATATCAGAAAGAAATGAAAAATGCGAGAGAAATGCTTCCGCAGGTTTTAAAGCTGCTGGGTGATAAGAGTAAGTTTGAGATCCTATGTCTCCTGAAAACACAGGGGAGATATAATCTGGAAATAGCAGAACAGCTACAGTTAACCCCGGCAACCGCTTCCCATCACATGAGTAGGCTTCTATCAAATCAAATGGTGACTGTCGAGAAAAAGGATGGAAAGGTATATTATCAGTTAAATCAAACAACGCTAAGAGAGATTGTGAAATGCTTTGAAGATATTTTTTTGTGATTTCTATGGTAGTTATAAATGAAATTATAAACGAAATTTGAAAACAAAACTTGACTCCGGACGTCAAAAAGTCTATGATAAAGACAAGTTTAGTACCATACTAAATTTTACATCATAAGTTCAAATAAGAATTTATTCAAACCGTCATCTTAGATGACCCGCAGTGTGCGGAAAAAAAGTCTGCCTGGCAGGCTTTTTTATTATGCAAAAATAAGGCGGATAACAGGGAAATATGGTAACATATGTATAGAATGAAAATATCCGGAATTCCTGTCCGGGCGGCAGGATCACATTTGTTAAGGAGAGGGAAAGATTAAGCAGAGGAGTTACGGAAGATGGCAGATTATTTGATGGGATTAGATCTGGGGACGGGTTCGCTGGGCTGGGCTGTTACTGATAAAGAATATAAGATCCTGCGGGCGCACGGAAAGGCCCTGTGGGGTGTCCGGCTGTTTGACAATGCAGATACGGCTGAGGAACGAAGAACTTTTAGGACGGCAAGACGAAGGCTTGACCGGAGAAATTGGAGAATACAGCTTTTGCAGGAATTATTTGACGCTGAGATCAGTAAAGTGGATCCGGGCTTTTTCCTGCGTATGAAAGAAAGTAAATATGTGCCCGAGGACAAAAGAGATGCTTCCGGCTGCTGCCCGGAGCTTCCATATGCATTGTTTGTAGATGATGAATATACAGACAAGGATTATCACAGACAGTTTCCTACGATTTATCATCTGAGGAAATGGCTGATGAATACAGATGAGACGCCGGATATCCGTCTTGTCTATCTGGCGCTGCACCATATGATGAAGCATCGGGGACATTTTTTGTTCTCCGGTAATATAGAGAATATAAAAGAATTTCGGGGAACCTTCCTGCAATATATCAGAAGTATCAAGGATGAAGAGCTCGATTTTGAAATTTGTATTGCGGACGAGGAGCTTCAGATAATAGAAGACGTATTAAAGAATCGGGGACTGACAAAATCTGTAAAAAAGACAAGGCTGATCAAACTTCTGGGGGCAAAAAGTCCTTGTGAGAAAGCCGCATTAAACCTTGTGGCAGGCGGGACGGTCAAACTGAGCGACATTTTTGGCGACAGCCGGCTGGACTCCTGTGAAAAGCCTAAGATCTCTTTTGCAGATGCGTCTTATGAAGAGTACGAGGGAATCGTAGAAGAGGAGCTTGGGGAGCAATCTATAATCATTGAGATGGCTAAAGCAGTCTATGACTGGAGCGTATTGGCAGATATATTAGGAGGTTATGATTCTGTCTCTGATGCAAAGATCGAGGCTTATGAGAAGCATCAGAAGGATTTGAAATATTTAAAGAATCTGGTAAAGGGCAGTCTGAGTAAAGATATTTACAAAGAAATATTTGTGAAGGCAGATGATAAGCTTCATAATTACAGCGCCTACATCGGAATGACGAAGAAAAACGGAATAAAGAGTGAGACGGCAGGAAAGCGCTGCGGCAGAAAAGAGTTCTATGATTATTTAAAGAAAAAGGTACTAAATGCTATTTCGGATGAGGAAAAAACAGAGTATCTGAGGACAGGCATAGAGACGGAAACGTTTTTGCCAAGGCAGGTGACAAAGGAAAACGGGGTAATTCCATATCAGGTACACCTGCACGAACTGGAGGCGATCCTTAAAAATTTAAGTGAACGTATTCCCGTATTAAAGGAAAATGAAGAAAAGATACGTGCTATTTTTACCTTCCGGATTCCGTATTATGTGGGTCCGCTGAACGGGATTATGAAGGGCGGCGAAAAGACCAACTGGGTAAAGAGAAAAGAGGGGAAAATCTATCCGTGGAATTTCAGTGAAATGGTAGATGAAGAGGAAAGCGCGGAGAGGTTTATCAGGAGAATGACAAGTAAATGTACCTATTTGCTCCGTGAGGATGTGCTCCCCAAAAACTCGATGCTATACAGCAAATTTGTGGTTTTAAATGAACTTAATAATGTAAGGCTGGACGGGATTCCGATCGACATTGAGCTGAAGCAAAAAATATACGAAGATTTGTTCCAACGGCATAGAAAAGTTACACAGAAAAAGCTGATCTCTTTTCTTGTAAGAGAGGGAAAATGTGAAAAAAATGTGGATATCACGGGAGTTGACGGTGATTTTAAAGGGACATTGACAGCATACCATGATTTCAAAGAGAAGCTGACAGGCTACAGCTTATCTCAGGCAGATAAAGAGAATATTATCCTGAATATCACGCTGTTCGGAGAGGATAAAGGGCTGCTGATGAAAAGGATTGGGAAGCTATATCCTGATTTGACAGGGCCTCAGAAGAAAGCGGTCTGTTCCCTGTCATATAAAGGCTGGGGGCGTCTCAGCCGGAGATTCTTGGAAGGTATTACTGCACCCGCACCGGAAACAGGAGAAGTTTGGACGATCATTCGTACCTTGTGGGAGACAAATGATAATCTGATGCAGGTTTTGAGTGAGAAATATAATTTTGCAGATGCTGTCGATGCAGAGAATACGGGAGATGAGATCAAAGAGATTACATATAAAACTGTGGAACAGATGAATGTTTCCCCTGCAGTGAAACGTCAGATCTGGCAGACCTTGCAGGTGGTTAAAGAAATACGCAAGGTGATGGGGGAACCGCCCAGACGTATATTTGTGGAAATGGCGCGTGAAAAGGGTGTAGGTAAGCGCACAGAATCGCGGAAAAAAAGACTTATGGAGCTCTATAAGAAATGTAAAGAGGAAGAGCGAGACTGGATGGAGGAACTAGGGCATACGGAAGAGACAACACTGAGGAGTGATAAGCTTTACCTGTATTATACACAGAAGGGCAGATGTATGTATTCAGGTGAAACCATTGAGCTCGGAGAACTCTGGGACAACAGGAAATATGATATCGACCACATATATCCTCAGTCCAGGGTGATGGATGACAGTCTGGACAATCGTGTGCTTGTAAAGAAGGAGTGTAATGCGGCCAAAACGGATGATTATCCGATTCACGAAGACATCAGGAAGAAGATGGGATCCTTCTGGCACATGTTAATGACGAGTGGTTTTATATCAAAAGAGAAATATAAGAGACTTACAAGAGGAACCGGATTTGAACCTTCAGAACTGGCAGGGTTTATCGCCCGTCAGCTCGTTGAGACAAGGCAGAGCACAAAAGCGGTCGCGTCTGTGCTAAAGCAGGTTTTCCCGGATACAGAGATTGTATATACAAAGGCTAAGGCGGCATCTGCATTCAGGCAGGACTTCGATTTGGTTAAGGTGAGAGAGATGAATGACCTGCATCATGCAAAGGATGCATACATTAATATTGTAGTGGGAAATGTCTACTATACAAAATTTACAAGTAATGCATCGTGGTTTGTAAAAGAGCATCCGGGGAGAAGCTATAATCTGAAGAGGATGTTCACATCTGACAAAGATGTTTCCAGAGGCGGCGAGGTGGCGTGGAAAGCTGGGAATGCCGGGACAATAGCTACTGTGAAGAGCGTGATGGGGAAGAATAATATATTGGTGACAAGACGTTCCTATCAAGGAAAGGGTGGGCTCTTTGACCAGCAGCCTTTAAGGAAGGGAAAAGGGCAAGTTCCACTTAAAGGCAATGATGAAAGGCTGAGAAATGTTAACCGGTACGGGGGCTATGGACAGGCCGCGAGAACTTATTTTATGCTTGTGGAATCTGACGAAAAAAAAGGAACGAAGAAAAGAAGCGTTGAGAGTGTTCCGCTTTATCTTTGTGGTTATTTTGAAGAAGATAAGGGGTTACTACAAGAGTATTTAGAAAGGGATTGTAGACTCAAGAATCCGAAAGTCTTAATATCAAAGATCAAAGTTGGGACGTTATTTAAGGTGGACGGTTTCCTTATGTGGCTTGCCACAAAAAATGGGAACCAATTAACAGCCAAAGGAGCTAATCAATTGATTCTTGAGGAACAAAGCGCAAAGGTTTTGAAAAAAGTACTTAAATATATAAATTACAGGAGAGTAAACAAAGATGCAGTAGTTACTGTGCATGATCAATTGAAAGAGATGGAATTAATAGAGTTGTATGATGTGTTTTTGGATAAGATTAGGAATTCAGTATATCATACACGATTGAAAGCACCAGAGAAGGTGTTATCAAATAAAAGAGACGTTTTTTGTACATTGAGCAGTGAAGATAAATGTTTGGTGATTTCAGAAATACTGCATATGTTCCAGTGTCAAAGTAAATTATCCAACTTAAAATTAATTGGCGGCTCTGAAAATACGGGAAAAATACAAATTAACAGTAACATAACCCAGTACAAAAATATTTCAATCATTCATCAGTCTCCGGCAGGAATCTATGAGCAAGAGATTGATTTAAAGAAGGTATGAGCTGGCGTATAGTTGTTATCTCTAAAAGAGCAAAACTGGATTATCAGCTTGGCTATATGGTCGTACGAAGCGAGGAGATAACAAAGGTGCATTTAGGGGAGATAGCAACAGTGCTTATTGAGTCCACGGCGGTGTCAATCACTACCAGTTTGATGGCTGAGTTAATTAAAAAGAAAATTAAAGTAATCTTTTGTGACGAAAAACGAAATCCTTCTTCGGAGTTGGTCAGCTATTATGGCAGCCACGATACGAGCAACAAAGTGCGCTGCCAGATCAAATGGCTGCCGGAGACAAAGGAGGCGGTCTGGACAGAAATCGTGTCGGAGAAAATAAGGAAGCAAAAGGAACTGTTGGAATATCTGGGGAAGGAGGAGTCAGGGCTGTTAGATTCATACATAAAAGAAATACAGTGGAACGATGAAACAAACCAGGAAGGGCATGCTGCCAAGGTGTATTTTAATGCATTGTTTGGAATGGGGTTTACAAGAACGGCGGACAGTGTGGAGAATGCTGCATTGAATTATGGATATTCTATTATTTTATCTGCATTTACAAGAGAAATTACTGCAAACGGATATATTACACAGCTTGGTTTATTCCATGACAATATGTTCAACCAGTTTAATCTCGCTTCCGACCTGATGGAGCCGTTTAGAGTTTTGGTAGATCAAAAAGCTGTAAGTATGGACTTGTCAGAGTTTGGGCAGCAGGAAAAAATGGAAATGGTCAATCTGCTGAACAGAGAAGTGAAAATAGATGGAAAGGTTCAGTACGTAAACAATGCAGTTAAAATATATTGCAAAAGTGTATTTGATGCTTTGAATGAAAATGATAGTTCACTGATTCGGTTTTATAGCTTTGAGTTATAGATTTATGAGAGTGTTAGTGTTTTTTGACCTTCCTGTAATCACGGGTGAGCAGAGAAGGATGTATACGAAGTTCCGAAAATTCCTTTTGAAAAACGGGTTTATGATGCTTCAGGAATCCGTCTATTGTAAACTGGCTTTAAACGGAACGGCAGTCAGAGGAATCGTCGATAGTGTACATAAAAACAGCCCGGAAGAAGGATTGGTTCAATTATTGACTGTTACAGAGAAGCAGTATGCAAAAATGGATTTGATTATTGGAGAAGTAAAGAGTGAGGTGCTGGATAGTGATGAAAGGCTGGTGATTTTATGAAACTGGTGCATCCGCAGTTGGAGGGACAGATCATCTTCAATGGTGAAAAACCATGCGAATGGATCATAGAATCACCAAATGAATTTTCGGCATTTACGCAGGAACTATACTGCCAGTCAGAAGGCTTGAAAGGAAGATTTGTTTTATCAGAAGGAGAGGAAGAAAAAGATATTTCTAAATATGCAGAGATTATCTTCAATCCTTTTGCTGTGAATATAAATGATAAAAAGATAGTGAATAAATTGTATTCGGAGTTGTCCCAGCTGGCAGAAGGGGAAGAAATGTACATGCAAACCCGGGAGATAAAAAATAATATATCAGCGTATTTTCTTGAATTAGAGCATGTCAGTCCATATATTCTGGAGTCGGATATGGAGATTGATATATTGTCAATTTTTAAGGCATGCGGCATAAAGTTCAGTAATTTGGCGGAAGATTTTATTGGAAACCTGAATCAGTATATTAAGATTATGGCGGAATTGATGCATAAAAAGGTGATTGTACTGGTAAATATTGGGAGTTATGTTTCCCATGAGCAATTGAGGCAGATTATGCAAAATGCAGCTTATAATGAAATAGCACTTCTATTAATTGAAAATGTACAAAGGAGGTTGTCAGATGAGGTGAACCAATATATTATAGATAAAGATAAATGCGAGATTTTTTGATACATTGTTTTGTGAGATGATTTTGTGTTTATTACAATCATGTGATGGGATATGATTGTCGTAAAGGAGTTTGAGTGCCGAAGTTTATGCAGATGATGGCATGTCATTTTTGAATTTGAGGTTTGAGAATGATGTAAAAATGTATGGTACTCAAACGCTATGCCAATGTCAACGAATTCGCCGAGGGTTTGAGAATGATGTAAAAATGTATGGTACTCAAACTAGAGCATGATGGCTCAACCATGAGTGTTGGTTTGAGAATGATGTAAAAATGTATGGTACTCAAACCGGTCTGTCGGGTCACCCGTCCTTCGCCGGTTTGAGAATGATGTAAAAATGTATGGTACTCAAACCGCGCGGCGGTGAATATTGACAATAACGCCGTTTGAGAATGATGTAAAAAAATATGGTACTCGGTTGAATGAACTTAAGGTACATTTCTCATTAGCATTTAAGGATAATACAAAAAATATATGTTATTCAAGCATATGAAGCAGTTCCCGGGTATCCTGACTGTTTGCTAACGATGCAAAATGCATGCTGTACAAGCTAAGGTAATAGAAGGATGCCGGGTCATTTAAGAACACTGCAAAAATATATTTGCATTTTATGATACCCTCAGCAAACAAAGGAACAATCATTCCTTTGCCCGCTGAGAGTATAACAAAATAATTAAAAACCGGAGGTTATAAGGATGGGAATCTGGATGAAAGACACTACACTGGCAGCAAGACGTAATGTCTAACGGCCTTGCTAATCAGGTACAGAAAACAGATAATGATTAGGAGGCATAATATGTCGTATTTTATGTACCAGTCAAAGAAAATTTATTATTCAGAAACAGGAAATGGAAAGCCTGTTGTATTTTTACACGGAGATACTGCATCATCCAGAATGTTTGAGCCCCTTCTGCCTTTATATGAAGAGCGGTTCAGAGTGATTCTTGTAGACTTTCTGGGACATGGAAGATCAGACCGGCTGACTGAATTTCCGGCAGATTTATGGCAGGAAGAGGCAAGGCAGACAGTTGCTTTGCTGGAGCATTTGAATTGTGGGAAAATAAGCCTTGTAGGAAGCAGTGGCGGCGCATGGGCGGCTGTAAATGCAGGTTTACTGCGCCCGGATTTGGTTGATCGGATTGTAGCAGACAGCTTTGACGGAAGGACATTAGCAGAGGATTTTGCCGACAACCTTATAAAAGAGCGTTCAGGTGCAAAGCAGGACGAGCAGGCGGTCTGGTTTTATCAGTGGTGCCAGGGAGAAGACTGGGAACAAATTGTGGATATGGATACAAAGGCGCTGATTCATTGTGCACAAGCAAAGCAGCCGCTATTTGTAAGTCCGCTGTCAGAATTGAAGAGACCGCTTCTGCTTATGGGAAGCATGAGAGACGAAATGACAAGACCGGACATCCTGGATGAATATGAAGCGATATCCCGGGAAACCGGAGCAGACATTTATCTGTTCCGGGAAGGCGGACATCCGGCGATTTTTTCTAATGCAGAGCAGGCAGCGCAAGTAATCCGGAAATTTATATATTAGGCCGGGACGGAGAAAAACAAAGCGGGCATGAGCAATCCAGAAATAGTGCTCATGCCTTCTCTGTTAATAAGACTTTAGATGAAAAGCCGGGATCAGTCGGCACAAGGAGGGGTATTTTGAAAGGTTTTGAGAGAACCGATTTATTGTTTTCCCTATGTGGATTGAACTGCGGACTGTGTCCTATGCATTTGGGCGGATATTGCCCCGGGTGCGGAGGCGGCGAAGGGAATCAGTCCTGCAAAATAGCAAGATGCAGTCTGGACCATGGGGAACCGGAATATTGCAGCCAGTGCCGGGACTTCCCCTGTGAAAAATACGAAAATATCGACTTGTTTGATTCGTTTATCACACATCAGAATCAGAAAAAAGATTTGAAGAAGCAATATGAAATGGGCGCAGAAGCTTACCGGGCAGAGCAGGAATGGAAGATTCGTATTTTGGCACAGCTTTTAGAAAATTACAACGACGGACGCAAAAAGAACTTTCTTTGTCTGGCCGTGAATCTGCTGGAGGCAGAAGAGTTAAAAACAGTGGTGCGGCAGATGGATGAAGAGTTGGGCGGCCTGCCAATAAAGGAAAAGGCCGCCTGCATGAAAAAGAGGCTGGAGGATATCGCCGCTCAGCGGCAGGTGGTATTGAAACTGCGAAAGAAAAAGTGAAAGAATGACAAATAAGGGGAGCAATGCTATGGAAAATGCATATGTTTTAGAACTAACAGAATCCAAATTTAAAGATCTTTATATGTGCTCCTGCGGCTATGCCAAATGTGAGCCGCTGCACGGGTACGGCCCGGCTGTGCGCCCCAATTACCTGATTCATTATATTGTAGACGGGAAGGGCGTTTATCAGGTGCGGGACCATAAATACCGGCTTGGAGCCGGAGAAGGGTTTCTGGTAGAACCGGAGGTTCTGACTTATTATCAGGCGGACAGTGAAGAGCCCTGGAGCTATCTTTGGATTGGGTTTTCCGGGAAATATGCAAAAGAGTATCTGGAGGATCTTGGGCTGAACAGCAGGCAGCTTACCTTTCACAGCAGTCAGGGGAAGGAGATCAAGAGGCTGGTACTGGAAATGTTGAAGAGCCAGGACGGCTCTGCGGCAGGGAAATACCGGCTCCAGAGCCTGCTATACGGATTTTTTGAAATCTTGTCCAGGGACGTTGTAGTGAAGGCAGGGGCACAGTCTATAGAGAATTTTTATATTGAGCGTGCAATCAGCTATATTAAAAATTATTATTCTGAGGGAATCAGGGTCACAGACATTGCCAATCATTTGTGTGTGAACCGCAGCTATCTGTATAAGCTTTTCAGGAACAGCCTGCAGATGTCCCCGCAGGAGCTTCTGACCAGGTTTCGGATCTCAAGGTCCAAGGAACTCCTGAGTGTAACGAAACTGTCCATAGAAAATATAGCGCTTTCCTGCGGATATCAGGATTCCCTTGTCTTTTCCAAGGCTTTTAAGAAAAACGTAGGATGTGTTCCGACGGTGTACCGGAAGGAGCATGAAAAAGTAATCGGCAGGAATCTTGAAGAAAACAGGGAGCTGCTGCAGGATTTGCAGGAGGATACTGCCGGAGAGAAGATGAATCGTTACCCTCAGAACCCCAAGTACCGTCTTTGTTCACTGAGGGTAGAGGAGAAAGAAAAACACGGAGCGTGAGAGAGGAAACATTTTGACTGTTTGTAGAAACAAATGAATCTATCCGTTTTCTTAGGAAGGAACTATGATATAGATATGTCCATCCGGTCATTTCGTAACACGTAAGCCTGACATACCGGCAGATCGGGCCTGAGATGACAGGCTGAAAAATGACTGGAAAATAAAATCATACAGGAGGATTTGAAAATGAGTATTTTATATCACGAAAAGAGCCGGATATTTCATCTATACAACGATTCTGTCAGCTACATTATGACTATTATGAGAAACGGACATCTCGGCCAGCTGTATTTCGGAAAGCGTATCCGCGACAAGGAGGATTTTTCCTATCTGCTGGAAACCTGTGAACGTCCTATGACTGCCTGTGTCTATGAAAAGGACGGTACCTTTTCCCTGGAGCATATCAGGCAGGAATATCCGGTGTTCGGAACGACGGATTTCAGACAGCCTGCGGTAGAGATCAGACAGGAAAATGGCAGCAGGATCTCAGACTTTACATACCGGGGGCATCAGGTCATCAAGGGAAAGCCGAAGCTGAGCGGCCTCCCGGCAACCTATACAGAGACAGAAGAAGAGGCGGAAACGCTTATCGTAACATTAAAGGATGATGTGACAGGGGTTTGTGTGGAACTTTTCTATTCAATTTTTGTGCGGGGCGGAATTCTTGCGAAGAGTGTAAGGTTTTACAATGAGGGAGAGCGCCCGGTGCGGCTGGCCCGGGCAATGAGCCTGTGTCTTGATCTGCCGGACAGTGATTATGAGTGGCAGCAGCTCTCCGGATGCTGGTCAAGAGAGTGCCACATCCGCAGGCGTAATCTGGAGCAGGGGATTCAGTCCATCGGAAGTATGAGAGGCAATTCTTCCCATGAGCAGAATCCGTTTCTTGTGCTGAAGCGAAAGAACACGGATGAGCGGCAGGGGGAAGCATTGGCATTTTCCTTCATCTACAGCGGTAATTACCGGATTCAGGCAGAGGTGGATGCTCATCAGATGCTCCGGGTACTGGTGGGTATCGACCCGGAGACTTTTGAGTGGAAGCTTGGCTGCGGCGAATATTTCCAGACGCCGGAGGCTGTAATGGTCTATACTGATCAGGGGCTGAACCATATGAGCCAGACCTTCCACAAGCTATATCAGAAACGTTTGGCAAGGGGATATTGGAGGGACAGGCCAAGGCCGATCCTGAACAATAACTGGGAGGCGACGTATTTTGATTTTACAGAGGAGCGTCTCGTTGAGATTGCTGAAAAAGCCAGGGAATGTGGTGTAGAATTGTTTGTGCTGGATGACGGCTGGTTCGGTGAGCGCAGCAGTGATTCTGCCGGTCTCGGAGACTGGACAGCCAATCGGCAGCGGCTTCCCGGCGGGATTACAGGACTGGCAGAAAAAATAGAGGCGTTGGGGTTAAAATTCGGCCTGTGGTTTGAGCCGGAAATGGTGAATAAAGATTCTGATCTTTACAGAGAGCATCCGGACTGGGTTATCTCTACGCCGGACAGGAGGATGTCTCAGGGGCGAAATCAGTACGTGCTGGATTTTTCCAGAAAAGAAGTAGTGGATGCCATTTATGCCCAGATGTCTGTAATTTTGAAAGAAGCCAGGGTGTCCTACATTAAGTGGGATATGAACCGAAGTATTACAGAATGCTATTCCGGAGCCCTGCCTGCGGACAGACAGGGAGAAGTTTACCACCGTTATATTCTCGGGGTGTATGATCTGTATGAGCGCCTGATAAACGAATTCCCGGAAGTCCTTTTTGAGTCGTGTGCAAGCGGAGGCGGCCGGTTCGATCCGGGCATGCTCTATTATGCACCCCAGGCATGGACAAGTGATGACAGCGACGCGGTAGAACGTTTGAGGATTCAGTATGGAACTTCTATGTGTTACCCTGTGAGCAGTATGGGAACCCACGTATCTGCGATACCGAATCATCAGATTTTCCGGAACACGCCCCTGCATACGAGGGCAAATGTTGCTTATTTCGGAACCTTTGGTTATGAGTTGGATCTGAACAGGCTGACAGAGGAAGAGCAGAAAGCAGTAAAGGAACAGATCGTATTTATGAAAAAATACCGGGAAGTGCTGCAGTTCGGTACATTTTACCGGTTAAAGAGCCCCTTTGAGGGGAATGAGACGGTCTGGATGGTTGTAAGTGAAGACCGGAAAACAGCGTTGGTCGGATGGTACCGGGTGTTAAACTGTGTCAATGGATCTTATACCCGTGTACGCCTGGAAGGCCTGAACCCGGATTGGTGTTATCGCAATCTGTCTACGGGAATCTGCCATTACGGAGATGAGCTTATGCATGCCGGCCTCATCACCAGTGACGGGACAGCGGGGCAGATGTCCGGGGATGGAGAGTACTGTACGGATTTTGAGTCACGAATCTATGTATTGGAGAGTGAAAAGATTTGAAAAAGGATATAAAATACAGCCCTGTCAGAGTGGTTATGATGCTGGCGGGAATCTTTATGATAGGCATGTGTGTGGCAAGCTACAGGATCAGCGGGTTCGGTGTGGATGCCTTTTCCTGTATGAACCTCGGAGTCAGCGGCTTCCTGGGGATGACGTTCGGAACCTGGCAGCTGATCGTCAATGGGGTTCTGCTGGTGGTGGTCTGGTTTACAGTCAGATCCTGCATCCGGCTTGGAACGATTGTCAATATGGTTTGTGTGGGATATACGGCTGACTTTCTGTGCTGGCTGATGATAGATCAAGCTGGCCTGACGGTCACCCTGCCTCTTCAGGTTTTCTTTTTTCTGGTCGGGACTCTGTTTGCTTCTATGGGGTGTGCGTGTTATATGGCGGCGGAAATGGGGATTGCGCCTTATGACAGCGTGGCATTTATTATTACCAGGTATGCGGGGGAGAAAATTTCGTTCCGGGCGGCCAGAGTGATGTCTGACCTGACAGCGGTATCTGTGGGAGTTATTTTTTGTCTGATCGCAGGAAACCGCCTTTGGGAAATCATAGGACTTGGGACGATCGTCAACGCCTGTGTGAACGGGCCGCTGATTCAGTTTTTTCGTGGGAAATTTGAGAAGATTATCAAATAAATCAGTTGGGCAGAAGAAGAGCATCAGCGTATATGGCAGTAACTGCCGTGTGCGCTGACGCTCTGTTATGTATATTATTTTTCAGGTTCAGCCATTTCTTTTTCCGCTGCCTCTTCTTCTGCGGCTTCTGTAGTTTTTCCTGCGGCTGCCTCCGCTGCTTCACGCTCCAGGATTCTTCTTCTCCGTGCCACTAATTCCTCCCAGTAATCTAAATTCTCTGATTTTGTTTCTCTTCTGATCATAGAATGGATTAGTTCAAGCATTTCCTGCCTTCCAAGATCCTTTCCGAAAAGGTCATGGTAGATATTATTAATATACTCTTCCTGGGAGATCAGAGGAATGTAGCTTCTTGATAATACAGTGCCGCTGTAGACGATATCTGCCACCTCGATTGCCTTAATGTTCGTCAGTACGCGGAGGCATGCCTGGACGGTGTTGATATTTAAGTCTTTATTTCTTTTTACAAAATCAGACGCAATCAAAGGCTTGTCGCTTTCCCATAATATTTTCATAATTTCCAGTTGTCTGTCACTAAATTGTTTTCTCATACTGAGCCTCCTGTATTTTGTCCACTATGGGTATTATTTTATATTTAAATTATTACACAAAAAATACAATATGAAAATATATAAAAATCAAAAAAACAAAAAAATTAGTAAAATAACCGGAAGAGACTAAATAAGAAATGAATAATGCATAGAAAATATATAGTTAGTTGAAGTAAATATAGTTAATATCCCGAGTTTGACACTTGTGAAATCAAAAAGTGGCTACAAACCCAGTAGTTATGCTGGCTGTAGCCACTTTCTCTGTGGAACCGATTTGTGCTATTTTTTCCCTTCTTCTGTTTTGGTACTTTTTATTATGCTCCGCATGGCTGATTTTGAAATAAATTCATAATCCGTATGAAAGCCAAATGCCTTGTGTAAATCATCCGTCAGAACTGTTCTCTTGTAAGAAGGGATATAGCCGCTTTCCTTTGACAAAAGTGTTACCTGCATGGAACGAAGTGTACTTAGAATCTCATTACAGGTATAATTATTTCCGACCTTTTTCTCAAGCAGGCGATATAC